>JBCBVY010000008.1:0-32668 GCA_039817385.1 Pseudomonadota bacterium
CGTGACGGGCACGGTTCAGCTGGCCGAGGGCACGGAGATGGTGATGCCGGGCGACAACGTGAGCTTTGGTGTTGAGCTGATCGCGCCGATCGCGATGGAGCAGGGCCTGCGGTTCGCGATCCGCGAAGGCGGCCGGACTGTTGGCGCTGGGGTTGTTTCCAAGATTACGGAGTAAGACGGCGACTTGGCGCCCTTCAGGGCGTCAAGTCTGACGCGTGGGCGTCACCTGCGGCAGTGCATTTCTTGAACTGCGTTCAAGAAAGGTCACGAGAGCAGCGACGCAGCACCCGGTTGCAACTAACCCGAAAGGCCGCCCCAAAAGGGCGGCCTTTTCCATGTCAGCTCAACCCACGCCCAAATGCTGCGCGAACCAGGCGCATTGGGCCGGCGCCGATATCTCGAACGGGCCGTCCGTGTAGGCCTCGAAATGCGAACAGTCGAGGATCAGCAACTTTTTCGGCTCCATCGCGGCTTCATAGGCTTCGAGCGTCAAGTCCGCCGGCGTCAGATGGTCGTCCCGGCCGACGACCAGCATCAACGGCGTTGGTGCGATTTTCGAAACCCAATCGCCAGGCTCGTATTCCGTAAACAACTGCATGGAGCGCAGCGTGATATCATTCTCCCAGCGTCCTCGGTTCTCAGCCGACAGCCCGTGGAAGAACTCTCGGCTGTCATCCGTCGGCAAGGCGCACGGATCTTCGGGCCCGTCGCCCACCACGGGAAGCCGCATGGGCGCCTCCCCTGCCAGACGTGCGGCACGATCTGCCGCAAATCCGGCCCGCAAACCGGCAAAATGGTCCGACCTGACCAGACGCTGCGCATTGCGCAGGCCGTAAACCAGCGGAACCTGGCTGACCACGCATTTCACCCGCTTGTCCTTGGCCGCCACGACCAGCACATGCCCGCCCGAATAGCTCGAACCCCACACGCCGATCCGCTCGGCATCGACATGGTCCAGGCCCTGCACAAAGGTGATCGCGTCGCGGTAGTCGGCAATTTGCTGGTCCGGATCGATCTCTCCGCGCGGCGCGCCGCCGCTGTCGCCAAGGTTTCTATTGTCGTAGACCAACACGTGCATACCAGCGGCCTGAAAGGTCTTGGCAAACCCCTCAAGATGCATTTCCTTGGTCGCGGAAAAGCCATGCGCCATCAGGATGCACGGTGCTGGTCCGTCCGCATCGGCCTGAAAGAACCAGCCGGCGAGCTGGGTGCCATCCTCGGTCTTGAACGTGATATCAGTTTTCATTTTCGTCCTCCCTGTCAGAGCTTCAAGGTGCCGGACCCCTCGGGGCGATGCTTGACTTTGCGCGCATTATTCCTTGTCATTGCGCGAACTGCGGGGGAGGAAACGCAGTGCTGGAGCAATGGAGCACGTCGGCTTTTGCGCCGAAAGCGCAGCAGGACGCCTGGAAAGAGGCGCTGTCCGGCTCGCACATGGCGTGGGGTTTGGACCATCTTCCGGTCAAAGGGTTCAAAGCGTCGGTGACGGCGCGTGGTCGGGACGGGTTTTCCGTGGTGACGTGCCGCTGCGATCCCTGTTCAGGATTTCGGGATCGCACGCATATCTCGGCGCAGGATGATGCGCTCTTTGGCATTCTTCTGCTGCATTCAGGCTGTGAGTATGTGGAGCAACCGGGCGTGTCCACCGCGCTGCGCTCGGGCGAGATGATGGTGTGGGACGCCTCCAAGCCCTGCCGCTTCGAGGCGCCTGAGCAGATTGAAAAGACGACCATTTTTCTTGGCCGCGAGATGCTGCGCCGGGTGAGCGGTCAGTCCGAATTGCGGCTGGGGCGGATTGACACGCAGCAGGGCTGGGGCAAGCTCCTGCTCGCGCGCCTGCAATCGCTTGGCGCGGCGCTTCCCGGATTTGATGCCGATGGTTTTGATAAGCTGGCACTGTCGCTGGCGGATGAGGTGGCGCAGGTGGCACGGGTCACGCCGCGCCCTTTGATCTCGCCCCGCTCCGTCCTGCGCGCGCGTATCGAGCGGGTGATGGAGGCGGGGTATGATGATCCCGACTTCGGCCCGCCGGATATTGCTGCGGCGGTCGGGATCTCACTGCGTTATCTGCACGCGCTTTACAGTGATACCGATACGTCCGTGCAATCGCGGTTGCTGCAGCTGCGCCTGACCGCCGTCGCGCGGGACTTGCGCGATCCGCGCCTGGCCAGTGCCTCTATCACGCAGATTGGCTTTGCACGCGGGTTCTCCAACGCATCTCACCTCAGCCGGACATTTCGCGCCGCTTACGGCTGTACGCCGCGCAGCTATCGGCATAGGGGCCAAGTGTGAGCGTCCCTGTCGTCGGAGCCGAGGACCACAATGCCCTATCCGTCGCCCAACACACCAAACCCCGTCACGCTCCCGGATGGCAGCGCCTTGCCAAACAATGTCTTCCTGAAGGCGGTGATCGACCATCCGCGGATGGAGATTGGCGCGTATACCTATGCCAACGCTTTCACGGTCCCGGATGACTGGGCTAGCCACATTGCGCCTTACCTGTTCCCGACCTCCCGCGATCGGCTGATCATCGGCAAGTTTGGGCAATTCGCCGACGGTGCCCGCTTTATTACGCAATCGGCCAATCATAAGCGCGACGGGTTTTCGACCTATCCTTTCGCCCTGCACGATCCGGCGCGCTTTCCGGTCTACGCAGAAACCCTGCCCCAGGGGCGCGACACGGTGGTCGGGCATGATGTCTGGCTGGGCAAGGATGTGGCGGTCATGCCCGGGGCCAGCATTGGCAGCGGTGTGATCGTCGGGGCGGGTGCCGTGGTTGCGGGGCGCGTTCCGGACTATACGGTTGTGGCCGGAAACCCGGCGCGCGTCGTGCGGCAGCGCTTTGACGCTGCCACCATCGCGGCGCTGCTGGAGATCGCGTGGTGGGACTGGCCCATTGACGCGATTCTGGCTGCCGAGGCCGCAATCACCGGCGCCGACCTCGCGGCCTTGCGGGCCGCGGCGCCTTAGGACCGGCAAAAAATCTCGTCCTCTTCGCCCATGCTGCGCCTGCATCCTGTGCGGGAATTTTCGGTTCGAATTCAACGCGCGGGGCCTTTGCTGCGCATGCATGGTGCGCGTTCTGTATACGATGGTATCCCGCTAAGCTATTAAAATTGCTTGATTTTTTATCCTCTCCCCGGCAATTCGAAAGAAGAGACAAAGGGAGGAACAGGAATGGATCAGGTCAATCTGATTGCGTGGGAGGGACGGTCGGAGACGCAGACCGGGGCCATTTCAGCGGATACTGCTGCGATGTGGCACGCCACTTTAGGTGATCCTCGTGGTCCCACGCCCAAAGCGGGTGATGTACTGCCACCTCTGGTCCATTGGTGCGCCTTTCCACCTGCGGTCCACATGTCCGAGCTTCAGGCCGATGGGCACCCGATGGTCGGGGGCTTTCTGCCGCCCGTGCCGCTACGGCGCCGTATGTGGGCGGGCGGAACGCTGAAATTTGGCCGTGCCATCCGCGTGGGCGAGCCGCTGGAGCGGCGATCGTCCATCCGTTCGGTCACGACCAAGGAGGGGCGCAGCGGGCCGATGGTCTTTGTGACTGTCGATCACGCGATCTATGGCAACCACGGCCTCGCCGTGACGGAGCAGCAGGACATTGTCTATCTGGAAATCCCGGACAGTTATACGCCGCCAAAAAAGCTGCCGATGCCGGACACGCCGCTGGCAACGCGCACCGTTGATCCGACAGAGACGCTGCTGTTCCGCTACTCCGCGCTGACCTTCAACGCGCATCGCATTCACTATGATCAGACCTATACGCGCGAGGTCGAGCATTATCCCGGCCTTGTGGTGCACGGCCCGCTTCAGGCGAGCCTCCTGATGCAGCACGCGATTGCCGTTAAGGGCCGCGCGCCGGATCAGTTCCATTTCCGCGGGGTGCATCCGCTCTTTGCGGGCACGCCGATGGACGTTGTCGCGTTTGAGGATGCAGCGGGGCTGACACTTTATACCGGCGCCGAGGGACATCAGGGGATGCAGGCCGGTGCCATTTGGGAGGGCACGCAATGAGCGTTCTGAAGGGGATGCGGGTCGTTGAAGGGTCCGCTTTTGTGGCCGTGCCTTTGGCGGGCATGACGCTGGCGCAGATGGGCGCGGAGGTGATCCGCTTTGACCGCATTGGCGGCGGGCTGGACGCGGGCCGTTGGCCGCTTGCGCCGTCGGGGCAGAGCCTGTTCTGGGCAGGGATGAACAAGGGCAAAAAGTCCATCGCGGTGGACATGAAAACGCCTGAGGGGCGCGCGCTGATCTCGCGCATCATCACCGCGCCGGGGGAGGACGCGGGCCTGTTCCTGACCAACCTGCGGGTGCGCGGGTGGATGGACTATGAGACGCTGTCGAAAGACCGCGAAGACCTGATCATGGTGACCCTGACCGGCGATCGGCATGGCCGTCCGCAAGTGGATTACACCGTGAACCCGGCGCTTGGCATTCCGCATATCACCGGGCCGGAAGGCGCGCGTGACCCTGTGGCCTCGGCGCTGCCCGCCTGGGATTTGATTGCAGGGAACATGTGCGTCTCGGCCCTGCTGGCGGCAGAACGTCACCGGCTTCGGCACGGGACGGGCCAGGATGTTGAGCTGGCGCTGAAGGATGTCGCCGCCGCTGCGCTCGGTCATCTGGGCATGATCGGCGATGCGGCGGTGAACACCACCGACCGGTCCAAGGCGGGCAATGCGCTCTATGGCGCTTATGGGCAGGATTTCCTTTGTGCCGACGGGCGGCGCGTGATGGTCATCGGGCTGACGGATCGCCAGTGGCGCGGCCTGATCCGCGCGACGGGGGCCGAGGCGCAGATCGCTGCGCTGGAGGCACGGCTGGGCCTGTCCCTGATGGATGAGGGGGCGCGCTGGACCCACCGTCATGCGATCACGGACATCCTGACGCCCTGGTTTGCCGCGCGCCGCGTGGCCGATTTTGCTGACGAGTTCAATTCGGCGGGCCTCACCTGGTCCGAGTTCCGCACGACGCGTCAAGCGCTCTGCGAGGACCCGGACCTGAGCGCGGAGAACCCGATGTTCACCGAATTGCTCCAGCAGGGGCTGGGCACCTTCCCGGTCCCAGGCAGCCCGGTGCAGTTTTCGGCCTATGCGCGGCAGGCGCCCGCGGCGGCGCCGGTGCTTGGCATGAACACCGAAGAAATCCTGAGCGATGTGGCTCGCCTCGATGACACTGAAATCGCGCAGCTCTTTGATGCCGGCATCGTGCAAAGTCCCGCCTACCGCGCCGCGGGCCTCGCGGCGGAGTAAGCGGCCAAACCCGCCCGTGGCCCCTTGCAATGGGGCGCGGGCGGGCGTATCCACCGTCTCGGCCATAGGGGTATAGCTCAGTTGGTAGAGCGACGGTCTCCAAAACCGTAGGTCGCGGGTTCGAACCCTGCTGCCCCTGCCACCCGCACCACTGCCCGGTGCCCAGATTTGGCCACATTCCCGCCCTGCGCATGCCGCAAAACCGACGTAACACCGCCTTAGCTGCTCGAAAACGTTAAGGTATGGTGTGCCCAGATGACGAACGCTGCCAAGATCGATGTCGATCCTGAAACCCTGTCGATGATCCGCGGAATGCTCGCGGACGAAGAGGCACAGGAACAGATCGCGTCCAATCCTGCCCCCGCGCGGTTTGCCCATATCCATGACCCCGACGCCGCGGAGTTTGTCGAGCGCCGGTCTGCGCCGCAGCCGCATCTGGAAGTGTATACCGCGCCGAAGCCCCGGTTCCGGTTGCCGCGCCTGCCATCGCTTGGCGGCTGGCGCCCTTCGCCGCGGATGATGATCGGCGGTGCGGTCCTTGCGGTGCTGCTGTTGCGTCCGGCTTGGGTGGTGCTTGCGGTGGTGCTGTCGCTTTTTGCGGTGCTGGGCGCGTTTGTTCTGCTCGGCTCCGACCGGGTCTGGGGCCTCTGCATCGCAGGTCTGCGCCACTACATGGCGCGCCATCCCGCGCGTGCGCCGCAGATTGCAGCGCGGGTGGACCGGTTTGCCGAGCGTTGGGACCGGGTGCTTGACCTGATGCCGGACGGCACCGTGGACGGGCTGTACTTCCCGGACCTGCAAAGCCTGATGGACGCGGAAGACCGGCATGACGCCGCCGTGGCCGACCGGCTGGACCGCCTGCGGAGCGAGGCATAGCCGCGCGTGCTTGAATTCGGCGGCGGGGGCGGTTATCTCGCCCGATAAGCCGCCAACGCAGGAGCCCAAAGATGGCCACGACCAACCCGCTTCAGTTCATTCAGCAGGTCCGCGCCGAAGTCGCGAAGGTTGTCTGGCCAACCCGCCGCGAGGTGATGCTGACCACGGTGATGGTCTTCATCCTTGCTGCGCTCACGGCGATCTTCTTTGCGCTGGTTGATCTGGCGATCCGCGGCGGCCTGCAGGCCGTGCTGGAGATGTTCGGCTAGGCTTGCACTTCGCACGTCGCGATTGTAACACACCCTACGATTCAGGCGCGCGGCGATCAGCCCCGCGCCCGATTTTTTTCTAGGAGGGGCTGTGCGCCCCGCGCAGGAGATCAAGATGGCGAAACGGTGGTATTCGGTCAGTGTGCTTTCGAACTTCGAAAAGAAGATCGCCGAGCAAATCCGCACCTCCGTGGCCGAACAGGGCCTCGAGGATCAGATCGACGAAGTGCTGGTCCCCACCGAAGAGGTGATCGAGGTGCGCCGCGGCAAGAAGGTCACGACCGAGCGGCGCTTTATGCCCGGTTATGTGCTGGTGCATATGGAGATGTCCGATCAGGGCTATCACCTGATCAACTCGATCAACCGCGTCACCGGCTTTCTTGGCCCGCAGGGCCGCCCGATGCCGATGCGCGATGCGGAGGTGCAGCAGATCCTTGGCCGCGTGCAGGAAGGCGAGGAAGCGCCGAAGCTGCTGATCTCCTTCGAGGTGGGCGAGAAGGTCAAGGTCAACGACGGCCCGTTCGAGGATTTCGACGGCATGGTCGAAGAGGTCGACGACGAGAACCAGCGCCTCAAGGTTACGGTGTCCATCTTTGGCCGCGAAACCCCGGTGGAGCTGGAATACACACAGGTCAACAAGCAGACCTGATGCGCTAGCGGCCCAGCGCCGCCCTAACGCGTTTGCGGTAGGTGCGGCCCACTGGCAACGTGCGGCCGTCTTTCAAAACAACAACGGGCACGCCCGCTTCGGAGCGGAGCGCGGTGACCGCATCGCGGGCGACCCACCAAGAGCGGTGGATGCGGATGCCGGTGCCGCCCAGGGAGTCTGCCGCATCCTGAAGCCTGCCGCGGATCAGAGCCTCACCCTTGAGTGTCTCGGCACGCACGTAGTGGTCCTCCGCCTGCAGCAGCAGCAGATCGCGGCCCAGCTTTGGTGGCAGTTTGTCCAGCCAAGACGGGTCCGGTGCGGGCTCTGGCCCGGTGCCCGGCGGGTCCACAAGCGCCGCGCTCAGCAGGGTGGCGGCAGGTGACAGAACCAAAACGTAAGGAAGCAAGCGCGCGAAATCAGCCCAGAACGCCTGCCCAAAGATCAGCGCGTGCGCCCCCGCAATCCAGCCGGTGATGGGCACCGCGGCCACGAGCGCTCCCAGCACCAGCGCGGGGGCAGGGCGCAGCCCGCGGCGTTCCGCGTAGATCGCGATGCCGATCGCCACGACAAAGCCCAGCCAGTAGGTCGTGACCGTGATCCCCAGCCAGTAGCCGACCCGCGCCGCGACGCCCAACGTCTCAAACGTGCCGAACGGTCCGGCAAGCCCGATCACCGCGCCCGCGAGGGCAAGACCGGCCCAGACCCGCCGCGAACCCGCCGTCTCGCGCGCCTCAACCCATGCTTCGGAAAAGGCCGTGTCGTTCACGCTGTTTCCCCTGCCGTTCACGCCAAAGCGGTTTTCATGCGCCTTCATAACAGCTTAGCGCTGGCCCATCTGCTGGCAAACCAAGCGCAAGGAAGCCCCATGCCCATTCATTATGTCTACCTGCTTGCATCTGTGATCGCGGAGGCCATCGGCTTTGCCGCGCTCAACCTCGACACTCCGTTCCGCCGTCTTGGTCCGTCGTTGCTGATCATCGCGGGGTTTGGCGGGTCGTTCTACTTCCTCACGCTCACGCTCAACTACATGCCGGTCGGGATCACCTATGCGATGTCCTCGGCCCTTGGCATTCTGGTCGTCGCGCTGGCGGGTCTGCTGCTTTATGGCCAGCGGCTCGACCTTGCCGCGGTGATCGGGCTGGGCCTGATCGGGGCCGGGATCATCGTGATCAACGCGGTGTCCGACTTTGCCGTGCACTAAGAGCCGAGCACGCGCCCCAGCGCCGGGTGGGTAAAGCGGCGCGGACGGGTCACGGCATAAAACGGCTCGGCGATGTTCAGGGCATAGGGTGCAGTGGCGACAAGGCCCGCCGCGATCTCATCGGCAAGGACAACGCCGGGGGCGACACCCACGCCCACGCCCGCGCGGGTCAGCAGGCGCAGCATCGCCATATCGTCCACCTCCGCCGCGATGCGCAGGTCCAGACCTGCGGCCAGATCGTCAAAGGCGGTGCGGATGGCGCGGTCCGTCGGCAGGATCAGCGGGGCGGTTTGCAGCAGGTCATCCAGGCTGCCCGCTTCAAGCAAGTGCGGCACCCCGTGCAGGCCAACCGCCTGATCCGCGATGCGCCGCGCTGCAAAGCCCGTGCCCGGCGGCAGCTCTGTCGTCAGGACCACGTCGAGTGACATGTCGTCGAGCCCCGCGAGCAGCGTCGCCATCCCGCCCGAGCGCAGGATCACCGGCACCTGCGGCGCCTCCAGCAAGGGCGCGAGGAACTGCATCTGAAAGTTGCGCGACAGGGTCGGCAGCGCCCCAACCTTCAGCGGCGGATCCACCGCGCCGCGCTGCGCCAGCGCCGCCAGAAGCTCTTCGCCGGTGCCAAAAATGCGCGCGGCATGGTCCTGCGCGATTCGCCCCGCCTCCGTCAGTTCCAGCCCCCGTCCCACCCGGTCAAACAGCGGGGTGCCAAGCCGTTCCTCCAGCGCCTTGATCTGCATCGACAGGGCCGATTGCGACAGGTTCAGCCGCTCCGCCGCGCGGCCCAGGTGCCCTTCGCGCGCGACAGCGTGGAAATAACGCAGGTGGTTATAGTTCAGGCTCATAGTTCATCAAAATAGAACGATTGCGTCTAAATGATATATTTTTCTTTAACCGGCAGCCTCGCTATCTCCGCTGAAACCCATAAGCGGAGGCGCCACATGGACATCCTGACACCCATTGCCGGAACCATCATTGACCAGTTCCAGAAACCAACGCTTGCCTTCCTGATCGGGGGCATGTTCCTCGCCGCGATTGGCAGCAAGTTCGAGATTCCCGAGCCGGTCTACAAGTTCGTAGTGGCCCTGCTGCTGCTAAAGGTCGGCCTTGGCGCGGGCATTTCGGTGCGCAGCAGCGATCCGGCGGACTTGTTCCTGCCCGCGATTCTGGCTGTGGGGCTGGGCATTGCAATCGTGCTCTTGGGCAAGGTCACGCTGGTGCGGATGCGGGGCGTGTCGGAGATGGACGCGTTGGCAACCGTGGGCCTGTTTGGCGCGGTATCCGCCTCCACCCTCGCGGCGGGCATGGCGATCCTCGATGATGAGGGCATCGGCTATGAAGGGTTCATCGGGGCGCTTTACCCGTTCATGGACGTCGCCGCCCTTGTCACCGCCATCGTGCTGGCGCGGCTAGGCGCGGCCCGTGCCGCCTCCCGGCAGGTTGCAGGCGGCACGGTCGCGCTGGGCGGGGGCGGGCCGAAGGTGGAGGCAGGACTTGTCCGGGGCATCCTGACAGACACGGCCCGCAGCGCGGCTATCTCTGCGCTGATCGTGGGCCTGCTTATCGGCCTCTTTGCCGAACCGGACAGTGTTTACAACGGCTTTTACGAGCCGCTCTTTCGGGGGCTTTTGTCCATCCTGATGCTCATCATGGGGATGGAGGCGTGGCAGCGCTTGTCTGAGCTCAAGGGCGTTGCCCATGCCTACCTCGCCTACGGGTTGCTGGGGCCGCTGGTGCATGGCGCGCTGGGCTTTGGTGCGGGGCTGATCGCCCATGAGCTGGCCGGATTCTCCGCCGGTGGGGTCGTGCTTCTTGCGGTGATGGCGGCGTCCAGTTCGGACATCTCCGGCCCGCCCACGATGCGCGGCGCGCTGCCGGACGCGAACCCGTCGGCCTATGTGGGTGCGTCGACGGGGCTGGGCACGCCGGTGGCGATCCTGTCGATCCCGCTGTGGATGGCGCTGGCCGATCTGGCCATCGGGCTTTGACCGCGCGCCGGGAAAAACCCTCCAAGAATATGTTGACCGGATGCTCCATATCGCGCCTAATTGTAGCGCAGGGCGCGGCATATAGGCGCCGGAGTAGAGCAGCACCACTACATTCTGGGGGGAAATTATGGCGCTCAAGGCATTCAAAGACAGTCTTCCGTGGCTTGTGCCATCCGTGGCCATCGTGATTGGCGCATCGGGGGTATTGAACGGGCAGTTCTTCGGGATCGGGCAGCAGACACCTGATGCAACACCCGTAGCGGCGGTGCCTGTGCCTGCTCCGGCACCAACACCTGCGCCCTTAGCTGTGCCGACGCCCGCACCTGTGGACGCTGTGGCCCGCAACCAGACGACCGGGCTGCTCGATCTGGAGACCGCACCGCGGGCCGGGGCGCCGGCAAGCCCCGCCCGTGACCGCCAGCGCGCCGCAGCCGCCGCCGCCGCTGCGGCGCCCACGTTCGATTCGGGCGCGGCCTTCCAGACGGCCCGCGCCCAGTGCATCGAAGACCTGCGCAGCATCGCGGACGCGACGCGCGTCTACTTTCCCAGCGGCGGCACCTCCGCCGATGCGGTGGGGATCGAGCAAGGGCGCCTGATCGGGCTCATCGCGCAGGGCTGCAGTGACGTGCGGATCCGGGTGGAGGGCCATTCGGATGCCTCTGGCAACCCGCAGAACAACCTGCGCCTCAGCCGTGCCCGCGCCGAAGAGGTGATTGAGCGGATCGGGGCCTCGGGCATCGACACGTCTATGTTCTTTGCTGAAGGCATGGGCAGCAGCCAGCCCTCTGGCCTGACCGGCCCGGAGCCGCGCGCGTTTTACGACCGCCGGGTGGAGTTCAGGGTGGTCGATGAGGCCGTGCGTACCGCATCGCGCAGCCCGATCACGCCGCAGCCTTGGGCCGATGCAAGCTGCGCGGCGGAGCTTCAGCGCGCGGTGATCAAGACCGTTTTGTTCTACTCCCCCGGCTCTGTGTCCCTGCGCGGGGATGATGTGGACACCGCGTTCGAGCTGGCGGAACAGGCGATGCGCTGCCCGCAGGCGCGGCTGCGCGTGGTTGGGCACTACAGCGACGGGGTCGGCAGCCGCGAGACGGTGCTGACCGGGCGGCTGCGCGCCAAAGCGCTGATGGCGATGCTGGTGGCCCGCGGCGCTGCGCCCGAGCAGATCATCATCGCGGCCCCGTCCTGGCCCGCCGAACGCGCAAGCCAAAGCGGCCTGCCGCCGCACCGGGTGAATTTCGACGTGATCCTCGAAGAGGGCTGACGCCCCGGCGATACGCGCGCGGCCCGCCCATCGGTGCGGGCCGTTTGCGTTTGCGCCCTTGCATTCGGCGCGCGGTGCGTCTATTCCGCGCCGGTTCCCAAACGGAACGTCCTCCGTGGGAGGCGCGGGCATCGCGATGTCCAGACCGCACCACGTCAACATACTCGCCCGCGGACGCGTCCAACGGCGGATTGAACAGGAGATTGGCTCATGGCCAAGAAACTTGCTGGCACCATGAAACTTCAGGTGCCCGCCGGACAAGCGAACCCCTCCCCGCCGGTTGGTCCGGCACTGGGTCAGCGCGGCATTAACATCATGGAATTCTGCAAGGCGTTCAACGCCAAGACCGCGGATCTGGACCCCGGTGCCCCGTGCCCGACCGTGATCACCTACTATCAGGACAAGTCCTTTACGATGGACATCAAGACGCCCCCGGCGTCCTATTTCCTGAAGAAGGCGGCCAAGGTGAAGTCCGGCGCGACCAACCCCTCGCGTGAGACGATTGGCACCGTGACCCCCGCGCAGGTGCGCGAGATCGCAGAGGCCAAGATGAAGGACCTCAACGCGAACGACATCGACAGCGCAATGCAGATCATCCTGGGCTCTGCCCGGTCTATGGGCATCGAGGTTAAGTAATGGCAAAGCTTGGAAAACGCGCCGCAGCCGCAAAAGCTGCGTTTGAAGGCAAGACCAACATCACCGTCGAAGAGGCCGTGAGCCTGATCAAGGGCAACGCCAACGCCAAGTTCGACGAGACGGTCGAGATCGCTGTGAACCTCGGCGTTGATCCGCGCCACGCGGACCAGATGGTGCGCGGCGTCGTCGGCCTGCCGAACGGCACCGGCAAGGACGTCCGCGTCGCGGTCTTTGCGCGCGGCCCGAAAGCCGAAGAGGCGCAGGCCGCCGGTGCGGACATCGTCGGCGCAGAGGACCTGATGGAAACCGTTCAGGGCGGCACCATCGAGTTTGACCGCTGCATCGCGACCCCGGACATGATGCCTATCGTGGGCCGTCTGGGTAAGGTGCTGGGCCCCCGCAACCTGATGCCGAACCCCAAGGTCGGCACTGTGACGATGGACGTCGCCGACGCGGTCAAGGCCGCGAAAGGCGGTGAGGTTCAGTTCAAGGTCGAAAAGGCCGGCGTCGTGCACGCGGGCGTGGGCAAGGCATCCTTTGACGAGGCCAAGCTGTCCGAGAACATCCGCGCCTTTGTCGGCGCCGTGGTCAAGGCCAAGCCGTCCGGTGCGAAGGGCACCTATGTCAAGAAGATCGCGCTCAGCTCCACGATGGGTCCGGGCGTGACGGTTGATGTGGACAACGCCGTTTCGGAGTAATCCAAGCGCCGACCAGAATGAAAAAGGCACCGGTATCCCCGGTGCCTTTTTTGATCAGACCAAAAGATCGTCCGTGGGTGCGGGCAGCAAGCCCCAGAAATCACCAAGCATAAAGCGGTCTGTGCCGCCCAGGACATCTTCGACCGCGCCGCGCCCATTGAGCAGCGACACGGTTTCGACCCCGTATTCGGTAATGCCAAGCGCATCCAACACGTCGTCCGTGTCGGCCAGCTCGAATGCGCTAAAGCTCGCCGCATCCAGCACCACGAGCAGAGTGTCATCACCGCCGCCGCCGACAAACCGGTCGGTCGTGGCGCTTGCATCGCCTTCGAGGCTGCCCTGCACAAAGATAAACGTATCGTCGCCGCTTCCGCCAAACACGGTGTCATTGCCCAACCCGTCGAGCAGGATGTCGTCGCCGCTGCCGCCGCGGATCAGGTCATCGCCGCCATCGCCATCGACAATGTCTTGGCCGCCCTGGCCAAAGAGCGCGTCATCGCCAGCCCCGCCGGAAACGATATCCGCGCCGCCGCCCGCCGTTACAAAGTCGTCTCCTGTCCCGCCGAAGACCACATCGTCCCCGAGGCCAGCAAACACGGTGTCATTCCCGCCGTTGGCAAATACGGCGTTTGCACCCGATCCTTGTAGGCTCAAGTTCCCTGCGTCGCTGAGGGCGGAGGTCGTTCCGCCATTGAGTGTAAAGTCGAGATAAGCGCCCCACGCCTGATGCGCGACCTCCGTTGGGTGGATCAGATCCCAGGCCAGAACCTGGTCCGTGTCAAACGTGCTGCCATCGATAAGAAACTCTGAGCGCGGTGCGATGATGCCAAACCCTGTTGGGTCTTCGGTGATGGCGCTGGCAACCGCGGCAAAGTCGATGATCTGTGCATCAACCCCGTCCGCGCGCAGGTCATCAACCTTCTGTTCCAGCTTGTTGTTGTAGACTGTGCCTGCCGCGTCAGCCAACGCCGCGGATTCCGCGTCAAGGAGGTCGGCGGCGGCAAAGAACGACAACAAGGGCAGGTTGGGGATGTACAGCGTCGAGACACCCGCCGCTTCCAGCTCTTCGGCGGCGTCGATGACCGCATCGCTCACCTCGTCAATGGCACTGAGGATGTCGAGGAGCAGTTGCAGGTCAGACGCATTTGGATCGGCGAGCGCGTCGCCGAATGCATCGCTCAGATCGTTCGCGCCAATAAAGACAATCGCGCTGGACCCTGCGGGCACGCCTCCGGCGGTGGCGTCGTCAAACCGGTCCAACTGACCGCCCAGATTTGCGTCCAATCCGCTGCCTTCGCCAAAGGGTTCCTGCACCCCGATGGCGCGCGCGCTTGCAACTGCGAAGTTTACCGGGGCAATCGCACCCAGTTGCGCGGCATAATCGACATAGGTGAACTCGTTTGTGATCGCGCCGAGCGGTCCAAATTCCGGTACCTGCGCGCGTGCCTCCGCCTCGGCCAGCAAGGCCGCCTGAAGCGCGGCTTCTTCTGGGTCAACGCCGTCTGCGACCAGCTCTTCGAAAATCTGTTGCTCGGTGAACGCGACAAATGCGGAGAACGCGTTGTCAAAATCTGACAGGCTGTCGCCGAACACATAGGTGACAGGAGCAGTGGGTGTCATGGCCTTGGTCCTTTTTCTAAATTCGCAGTGCGGGCGCCCGGGATGGGTACAGCCCGAATATGGCCCCTGCGTAACAGATGTGCCCGGCACGCGCATCCCCTGACGGACCCTTGCGCAATTGGCTTGGCAGACGCCTCCTGAGGCTTTAACTGCTGCGCCTGAGGTGTCAGGTTCGATTCGGGCCAAGCCTCAGTTCGTCCGAGACGGTGGGTGGGCCTTGGCCCGTAATTCCTGCCCGAGATGAGTTCAGACCTTCTCTCCAGAGCTCAACCGTTGAGCCTCTGGCGGTTTTGACCTCGTTGCAAAGCGGACCAAAACTGCCGGAGTGATCCGGTGCAAACTGAGCCGGGGGCCTAAAAACCCCCAAAACTGGAGAAAACTGTGGATAGAGCCCAGAAAGAGAAAGTGGTCGAGGAACTCGGCCAGATCTTCGAAAGCTCTGGCGTCGTCGTGGTGGCTCACTACGCTGGCCTGACAGTTGCCGAAATGCAGGATCTGCGGGCGAAAGCCCGGGAAGCGGATGCTGCGGTTCGTGTTGCCAAGAACCGGCTCGCCAAGATCGCCCTGTCGGAAAAGCCGTGCGAAAGCATTGCTGAATACCTGACGGGCATGACCGTTCTGACCTATTCCGAAGACCCCGTCGCGGCAGCGAAGGTGGCTGAGGACTTTGCCAAGGGCAACGACAAGTTCGTGATCCTCGGCGGTGCAATGGGTGAGAGCGCGTTGGACCGGGCCGGTGTTACGGCCGTGTCGAAGATGCCGTCGCGCGAGGAGCTTATCGCTACCATCGCAGGCATGCTCGGCGCGCCCGCCTCGAACATCGCCGGTGCCATTGGCGCACCTGCAAGCAACATCGCCTCCATCCTCTCGACCATCGAGGAGAAGGCGGCCTGAACGGCAACCTGACTGGCTGGCGTGTAGTCACCCTGCACGTTGGAACACATTTACATTAGAGAGAGCTGAACAATGGCTGATCTGAAAGCACTCGCAGAAAGCATCGTGGGCCTGACCCTGCTGGAAGCACAAGAACTGAAAACCATCCTCAAGGATGAATACGGCATCGAGCCCGCCGCAGGCGGCGCTGTGATGATGGCTGGCCCCGCCGATGGCGCAGGCGCAGCTGCCGAAGAAGAGAAGACCGAATTCGACGTCGTCCTGAAATCGCCGGGCGCCTCGAAGATCAACGTGATCAAAGAAGTCCGCGGCATCACTGGCCTGGGCCTCAAAGAAGCCAAGGACCTCGTCGAGGCCGGCGGCAAGATCAAGGAAGGCATCGACAAAGCCGAAGCCGAAGAGATCAAGGGCAAGCTGGAAGCAGCTGGCGCTGAGGTCGAGCTGGCCTAAGCGCCCGCACCTTGCACGGCATCAAAGCGCTCCGGGAAACCGGGGCGCTTTTTCTACATCAGGGAGAACGCCAGCATCGCCGCGCTGGTCGCAATGCCCAGCACGGGCACGGCAAACGGCACCGCAAAATGCGGCCCCGCCGGATCGCCCCGCCATTTGATGGCAATCAGCGAGGCGTTCACGAACAGAAAGATCGTCAGGACGATCTGCGACGTCCCCG
This sequence comes from Pseudomonadota bacterium, assembly GCA_039817385.1. GTDB lineage: Bacteria > Pseudomonadota > Alphaproteobacteria > Rhodobacterales > Rhodobacteraceae > JBCBCP01. The sequence continues at coordinate 16,024 of JBCBVY010000008.1, forward strand.
CCGCCAGCGCGCCAATGGGAAAAGCGAGGCTCAGCGTCACGATCACCGCCGCGACCAGCGCTGTGGCAATGGCCGGTGTTTGCGTGCGCGGTGACACCTGGGCAAGGACGCGCGGCAACTGTCCCCGCCGCGCCATACCGTAGAGCACACGCGAGGCCATGATGATCTGGATCAGCACACCGTTGACGGTCGCCAGTACGGCAATTAGCCCGAAAGCTGCGCGCAGGCTCTCCGGGCCATCTTGAAAGACCAGCAGCAGCGGTGCATCGGATGCGATCAGGTCTGCAAGCGGCACGGCGACCAGCACCGCGGCCATCACCCCGACATAAAGCAAAACCGTCACCACAAGCGTGATCGCAATGGCGCGCGGAATGGTGCGCAGCGGCGCGCGCACCTCTTCCACGACGTTGACCATATCCTCGAAACCCACAAAGGCATAGAAGGCGAGCACGGAGGCGATCAGGATGCCGGTCCAGTGCGGCCCGGTCAGCGGGGGCACCATCTGCGGCAGGGGCAAGCCCGCCGGATCGGCAACAAAGGCAGCCCAACAGATCACGAGCACGAGGCCGCCCAGTTCAATGGCCGTGATGATCGCCGCGATGGTGACGGATTCGGTGATGCCCCACCACGCGATCACGGCCATGAGGACAACCACAGCCACGCAAAGCACCGGCGCAGGCAATCCTGTCAGCGCGCCAAGGTATCCGGCGGCCCCCAGCGCAACAGCCCCTGCAGACACAACACCGGACAGGGCGACGGTCAGGCCCAGCACCGTCGCCAAAGCCTTTTGCCGAAGGCCTGCGTCCACATAGGCCGCAACGCCCGCGGCGACGGGCAAGCGCGTGCTGAGTTCAGTATACGAGAAGGCCGTGAAACCCATCGCAACGGCGGCAACCAAAAAAGCAAACGGCGCATAGGCGCCCGCCACGGCTGCCGTTTGCCCGACAAGGACGTAAATTCCCGCGCCGACCGTCACACCAAGCCCATAAAGGGTCAGCAGTGGCAGGGTGAGCGTCCGGTTCAAGGCGGTCGCGGTGTGTTCCGTCATGGGTCTGCAAGGCTCCGTCGCGGCGGCTTGGGCGCATCGCTATGCCGCGCCGCGTTGCCGTGCTTTGTGCTGGCGCAAGGGCCACAGTTTTTCAAGGCAGGTGCGGCGTTTCCGGTCGCGGTCGACGTTTTACTTGCCAGACGGGCGACGGCCTGTCACCTTTCACCGATGGCGCGGCGCTTTTTTCTGCGCGCGGCAGTTGCACTTTCCCTTAACCAGTTCTATCTCCGAAGTTCCGCGGGGAGCGACGATTCGCGCCCGGCTTTTTGCGTCTTGAGGCAGCGGTAGGAGAATACCCCACAAAAACCCCTTCATCTTTCGCAAAAAGCCGCCCCAGTAGCACAGCGGTTTTTTAGGAAAGATGCGGATCGGGCGTGCACCTTTAGGGCAGGTGCGCAGGTATAGATCCCAGATTTTCAGGTCTTTGATGGGCCGCGCCGGACCGCCCCCCCGGACGCGCGCCCGAACAAAGATGGAGTGCATCGCACACATGGCACAGTCGTTCCTTGGTCAAAAACGTCTTCGGAAATATTACGGCAAAATCCGCGAAGTGCTGGATATGCCCAACCTCATCGAGGTGCAGAAATCCTCTTACGACCTGTTCCTGAACTCCGGCGATCAGCCAGAGCCGCAGGTGGGCGAGGGGATCAATGGCGTTTTCCAGTCGGTCTTTCCGATCAAGGACTTCAACGAGACCTCGGTGCTCGAATACGTCAAGTACGAGCTGGAGCGGCCAAAGTACGACGTTGAGGAATGCCAGCAGCGCGACATGACCTATTCCGCGCCGCTCAAGGTAACGCTGCGCCTGATCGTGTTCGATGTCGATGAGGACACTGGCGCGAAGTCCGTCAAGGACATCAAGGAACAGGACGTCTTTATGGGCGACATGCCCCTGATGACCCACAACGGCACGTTCATCGTGAACGGGACCGAGCGGGTGATCGTGTCTCAGATGCACCGCTCCCCGGGCGTGTTCTTTGACCATGACAAAGGCAAGACGCACAGCTCGGGCAAGCTGCTGTTTGCCTGCCGGATCATCCCCTATCGCGGCTCGTGGCTGGACTTCGAGTTCGACGCCAAGGACATCGTTTTCGCCCGCATCGACCGCCGCCGCAAGCTGCCGGTCACGACGCTCCTTTACGCCCTGGGCCTCGACCAGGAAGCGATCATGGACGCCTATTACGAGACCGTGACCTACACGCTGGAAGGCAACCGCGGCTGGGTCACACCGTTCTTCCCCGAACGTGTGCGCGGCACCCGCCCGACCTATGATCTGGTGGACGCGGCCTCCGGCGAGATCATCGCGGAGGCGGGCAAAAAGGTCACGCCCCGCGCGGTCAAGAAGCTGATCGACGAAGGCGCAGTGACCGATTTGCTGGTTCCCTATGACCACATCGCGGGCAAGTTTGTTGCCAAGGACATCATCAACGAGGAAACCGGCGCGATCTATGTCGAAGCTGGTGATGAGTTGACGCTGGAATACGACAAGGACGGCGATCTGATTGGCGGCACCGTGAAGGAGCTGATCGACGCGGGCATCACCGAGATCCCGGTGCTCGACATCGACAACGTCAATGTCGGCCCGTACATGCGCAACACGCTGGCGCAGGACAAGAACATGAACCGCGACACCGCGCTCATGGACATCTACCGCGTGATGCGCCCGGGCGAGCCGCCCACGGTCGAAGCGGCCTCGGCCCTGTTTGACACGCTGTTCTTCGATAGCGAGCGCTACGACTTGTCAGCTGTTGGCCGCGTGAAGATGAACATGCGCCTGAACCTCGACAAGACGGACATCGAGCGCACGCTCGACCGCGATGACATCGTACAATGCGTCAAGGCGCTGGTCGATCTGCGCGATGGGCGCGGCGATATCGACGACATCGACCACCTCGGAAACCGCCGTGTGCGCTCGGTCGGTGAGTTGATGGAGAACCAGTACCGCGTCGGCCTTCTGCGGATGGAGCGCGCGATCAAGGAGCGTATGTCCTCGGTCGAGATTGACACGGTCATGCCGCAGGACTTGATCAACGCCAAACCGGCAGCCGCCGCCGTGCGTGAATTCTTCGGCTCGTCCCAGCTGTCGCAGTTCATGGACCAGACCAACCCGCTGTCCGAGGTCACGCACAAGCGCCGCCTCTCCGCCCTCGGCCCCGGCGGTCTGACGCGCGAACGTGCGGGCTTTGAGGTGCGCGACGTGCACCCGACCCATTACGGCCGCATGTGCCCCATTGAAACGCCTGAAGGCCCGAATATCGGCCTGATCAACTCGCTCGCAACCTTCGCGCGGGTTAACAAGTACGGCTTTATTGAGACGCCCTACCGCGTCGTGAAGGACGGCACCGTCACCGACGAAGTGCACTACATGTCCGCCACAGAGGAAATGCGCCACACGGTTGCGCAGGCCAACGCCAACCTCGACGCCGACATGAAGTTCGTGAACGAGATGGTGAACACCCGCCAGTCCGGCGACTACACCCTCGCACCCACGGACCAGGTTGACCTGATCGACGTGTCGCCGAAGCAGTTGGTGTCCGTCGCGGCCTCGCTCATCCCGTTCCTTGAAAACGACGACGCGAACCGCGCCCTCATGGGCTCGAACATGCAGCGTCAGGCGGTTCCGCTCCTGCAGGCCGAAGCGCCTCTGGTCGGCACCGGCATCGAGGAAGTCGTGGCACGCGACAGCGGCGCGGCCATCACGGCGGCCCGCGCGGGCGTGATCGACCAGGTCGACGCCTCCCGCATCGTGATCCGTGCCACCGAAGACCTCGAGCTTGGCGACGCAGGCGTCGACATCTACCGCATGCGCAAGTTCCAGCGGTCGAACCAGAACACCTGCATCAACCAGCGCCCCTTGGTGCAGGTCGGCCAGCAGGTTTCCAAGGGTGAAGTCATCGCGGATGGCCCCTCCACCGATCTGGGCGAGCTGGCGCTGGGCAAGAACGTGGTCGTCGCCTTCATGCCCTGGAATGGCTACAACTACGAGGACTCGATCCTGATCTCCGAGCGCATCGCGCGCGACGACGTCTTCACCTCGATCCATATCGAGGAATTCGAAGTCGCCGCCCGTGACACGAAACTTGGGCCCGAAGAGATCACCCGCGACATCCCCAACGTCGGCGAGGAAGCCCTGCGCAACCTCGACGAGGCGGGCATCGTCTATATCGGCGCCGATGTGGAGCCGGGCGATATCCTCGTGGGCAAGATCACCCCAAAGGGCGAGAGCCCGATGACGCCGGAAGAAAAGCTCCTCCGCGCCATCTTCGGTGAGAAAGCCTCTGACGTGCGCGACACCTCGCTGCGCGTGAAGCCGGGCGATTTCGGCACCGTGGTCGAGGTCCGCGTCTTCAACCGCCACGGCGTTGAAAAGGACGAACGTGCGTTGCAGATCGAGCGCGAAGAGGTTGAAAGCCTCGCCCGCGACCGTGACGACGAACTCGCCATCCTCGACCGCAACATCTACGCCCGCCTGGGCGACATGCTGCTGGGCAAGGAAGTCGCCAAGGGTCCGAAAGGCATCAAGGCAGGCTCCACCGTCGACGCTGACATGCTCGAAGCCTACCCACGGTCGGCATGGTGGCAGATCGCGCTGAAGGACGAAGAGTCCGCGCAGGTGGTCGAGGCCCTGAACGAGCAATACGAGGCGCAAAAGCGCGCCCTCGACGCCCGTTTCGAGGACAAGGTCGAAAAAGTCCGCCGCGGCGACGACCTGCCCCCGGGCGTGATGAAGATGGTCAAGGTCTTCGTCGCGGTGAAGCGCAAGCTGCAGCCGGGTGACAAGATGGCGGGCCGTCACGGCAACAAGGGAGTCATCTCCCGCGTTGTCCCGATGGAGGACATGCCCTTCCTCGCCGACGGCACACCGGTAGACTTCTGCCTCAACCCGCTCGGCGTGCCCTCGCGCATGAACGTCGGTCAGATCTTGGAGACCCACATGGGCTGGGCCGCGCGCGGTCTTGGCCTCAACGTGGACGACGCGCTTCAGGAATACCGCCGCAGCGGTGACCTGACCCCGGTGCGCGAAGCGATGAAGCTGGCCTATGGTGAGGACGTCTACGACGAAGGCATCACCGGCATGGACGAAGCGCACCTCCTCGAGGCGGCGGGCAACGTCACCCGCGGCGTGCCCATCGCAACCCCGGTCTTCGACGGCGCAAAGGAAGCGGACGTCAATGACGCGCTCACCCGCGCAGGCTTTAGCGAATCCGGCCAGTCGATCCTCTTCGACGGACGCACGGGCGAGCAGTTCAGCCGTCCGGTCACGGTGGGCATCAAGTACCTCTTGAAGTTGCACCACCTCGTCGACGACAAGATCCACGCCCGCTCCACCGGGCCGTACTCCCTCGTCACCCAGCAGCCGCTGGGCGGTAAGGCGCAGTTCGGCGGTCAGCGCTTTGGTGAGATGGAAGTCTGGGCCTTGGAGGCCTACGGCGCCGCCTACACCTTGCAGGAGATGCTGACGGTGAAGTCGGACGACGTCGCGGGCCGGACCAAGGTCTATGAGAGCATCGTCAAGGGAGAGGACAATTTCGAAGCCGGCGTGCCGGAATCGTTCAACGTGCTCGTCAAAGAGGTCCGCGGCCTGGGCCTCAACATGGAACTCCTGGATGCGGAGGAAGGTGAGTAACCGGATGGATCGGTGGGCAGATTGCCCACCCTACACCGCCCGTAGGATGGGCAATCTGCCCATCCACCGCCCCTCGCCAACCAGGAGACCCGAAATGGACGATGAGACCAAAACACTACTTCGCACTGTCCTCGCCCGTCTCGATGGGATCGAGCACAGGATGGACGAAGCAGATGAGAGCCACGGTCGGCTCTTGCGCAAGATCGACCGGCTGATGGACATCACCCTTCGCAGCGATGCGACACCAGCCGATCTGTCCACGCGCGTGGCACGCGTGGAGCGCGCGCTGCGTCATCTGAACTGAAGGACATAGCCGATGAAAAAAGGCGAGATCGAAGAACTGTTGACCGAGCACTTGTCCGGCGTCCGTACCGCGCTGAACCAGCATCTCGACGGGATCGAACGGGCCTTGGCCACGCATCTCGAAGCTATGGATCAAGGCGTGGACACGCGCCCTGCAGAAATTGAAAAACGCCTCGACGCCCTCGAAGCAAACCGCTGATAGGAGTTCCCCCTAATGAACCAGGAACTGACCAACAACCCGTTCAACCCGCTCACCCCGCCGAAGGTCTTTGACGAGATTAAGGTGAGCCTCGCCTCCCCCGAGCGGATCCTCTCGTGGTCCTTCGGTGAGATCAAGAAGCCGGAAACCATCAACTACCGCACGTTCAAGCCCGAGCGTGACGGTCTTTTCTGCGCGCGTATTTTTGGCCCGATCAAGGATTACGAATGCCTGTGCGGCAAGTACAAGCGCATGAAGTATCGCGGCGTTGTCTGCGAAAAGTGCGGCGTGGAAGTGACCCTGCAAAAGGTCCGCCGCGAGCGTATGGGCCACATCGAACTGGCCGCACCCGTTGCCCACATCTGGTTCCTCAAGTCGCTGCCGTCCCGCATCGGCCTGATGCTGGACATGACCCTGCGTGACCTTGAGCGGGTTCTGTACTTCGAAAACTACGTCGTGATCGAACCGGGCCTGACGGACCTGACCTACGGCCAGATGCTCACCGAAGAAGAGTTCATGGACGCCCAAGACGCCTACGGCATGGACGCGTTCACCGCGAATATCGGTGCCGAAGCCATCCGCGAAATGCTCGCCGCCATCGACCTCGAGGCCGAGGCCGAGCAGCTGCGCGAAGAGCTGAAGGAAGCCACGGGCGAGCTGAAGCCGAAGAAGATCATCAAGCGCCTGAAGGTCGTGGAATCCTTCCTGGAATCCGGCAACCGCCCGGAATGGATGGTGCTAACGGTCATCCCGGTCATCCCGCCGGAACTGCGCCCGCTCGTCCCGCTGGACGGTGGCCGCTTTGCGACCTCCGACCTGAACGACCTCTACCGCCGCGTGATTAACCGGAACAACCGCCTCAAGCGGCTGATCGAGCTGCGCGCGCCGGACATCATCGTGCGTAATGAGAAGCGGATGTTGCAGGAATCCGTCGACGCCCTCTTTGACAACGGCCGCCGTGGCCGCGTCATCACGGGTGCGAACAAGCGCCCGCTGAAGTCGCTGTCGGACATGCTCAAGGGCAAGCAGGGCCGCTTCCGCCAGAACCTTCTGGGCAAGCGCGTCGACTTCTCGGGCCGTTCGGTCATCGTGACGGGCCCCGAGCTGAAGCTGCACCAATGCGGCCTGCCCAAGAAGATGGCGCTGGAGCTGTTCAAGCCGTTCATCTACTCGCGGCTTGAGGCCAAGGGCCTCTCCAGCACCGTCAAACAGGCGAAAAAGCTGGTCGAGAAAGAACGCCCGGAGGTCTGGGACATCCTCGACGAGGTGATCCGCGAACACCCCGTCATGCTGAACCGTGCGCCCACGCTGCACCGCCTCGGGATCCAGGCGTTCGAGCCGGTCCTGATCGAAGGCAAGGCGATCCAGCTGCACCCGCTCGTCTGCTCGGCCTTTAACGCGGACTTCGACGGCGACCAGATGGCCGTGCACGTCCCCCTCTCGCTGGAAGCCCAGCTCGAAGCGCGTGTCCTGATGATGTCGACCAACAACGTCCTCAGCCCCGCGAACGGCGCGCCGATCATCGTCCCCTCGCAGGACATGATCCTTGGCCTCTACTACGTGACGCTGATGCGCGAGGGGATGAAGGGCGAAGGCATGGTCTTCGGCTCCATCGACGAGGTGCAGCACGCGCTTGACGCAGGTGAGGTGCACCTGCACGCCAAGATCACCGCGCGCATCCCGCAGATCGACAGCGATGGCCAAGAGGTCATGAAGCGGTTCGAGACCACGCCGGGCCGCGTGCGTCTGGGCGCGCTTTTGCCGCTGAACAACAAGGCGCCGTTCGATCTGGTCAACAACCTGCTGCGCAAGCGCGACGTGCAGACTGTCATTGACACCGTCTACCGCTATTGCGGCCAGAAAGAGAGCGTCATCTTCTGTGACCAGATCATGTCGCTCGGCTTCAAAGAAGCGTTCCGCGCGGGCATTTCGTTCGGCAAGAACGACATGGTCATCCCCGACAGCAAGTGGGGCATCGTGGACGAGACCCGCGAGCAGGTGAAGGACTTTGAACAGCAGTACATGGACGGCCTGATCACCCAGGGCGAAAAATACAACAAGGTGGTCGATGCCTGGTCGAAGTGTAACGACAAGGTCACCGAGGCGATGATGGACACGATCTCGTCCGCCAAAGTGGTCGATGGCGCCGAACAGGAGCCGAACAGCGTCTACATGATGGCCCATTCCGGCGCGCGTGGCTCTGTCACCCAGATGAAGCAGCTGGGCGGGATGCGCGGCCTGATGGCCAAGCCGAACGGCGACATTATCGAGACGCCGATCATCTCGAACTTCAAGGAAGGTCTGACCGTTCTTGAATACTTCAACTCGACCCACGGCGCGCGCAAGGGCCTGTCGGACACGGCGCTCAAGACGGCGAACTCGGGCTACCTGACCCGCCGTCTCGTGGACGTCGCGCAGGATTGCATTGTGCGCGAAGTGGACTGCGGCACCGAACGTGGCATTACGGTTGAGGCGGCGATCAACGATGGTGAGGTTGTCTCCTCCATCGGGGAGCGTCTGCTAGGCCGTGTCGCGGCGGATGACATCCTGCGGCCGGGCACGGACGAGGTGCTGGTGGCTGCAGGTACGCTGATTGATGAGCGGATGGCGGATGCAATCGAAGAGGCCGGCGTGCTGTCGACCCGCGTGCGCTCCCCGCTGACCTGCGAGAGCGAAGAGGGCGTTTGCACCATGTGTTATGGGCGTGACCTCGCGCGCGGCACGATGGTCAACACTGGCGAAGCGGTCGGCATCATCGCCGCCCAGTCCATCGGTGAGCCGGGCACGCAGCTGACGATGCGGACCTTCCACATCGGCGGCGTTGCGCAAGGTGGCCAGCAGTCCTTCCTCGAGGCGTCCCAGGCGGGCAAGGTCGTGTTCGAAAACGCGTCCCTGCTTGAGAATGCGGCGGGCGAGACGATGGTCATGGGCCGCAACATGAAGCTGCTTATCCAGGGCGAAAATGGTGAGGAACGTGCCAGCCACAAGGTCGGCTACGGCTCCAAGCTGTTTGTCACGGATGGCCAGGACATCGCGCGCGGCGACAAGATGTTCGAATGGGACCCCTACACCCTGCCGATCATCGCGGAGAAGGCAGGTACGGCCAAGTTCGTGGACCTGACCGCCGGCGTGGCCGTGCGCGAGGAAACCGACGATGCCACCGGCATGACCCAGAAGATCGTGATCGACTGGCGCTCGGCGGCGCGCGGCGGTGACCTCAAGCCCGAGATCATCCTCGTGGGCGCGGATGGTGAGCCGGTGCGCAATGATGCGGGCAACCCGGTGACGTACCCGATGTCCGTGGACGCGATCCTGTCGGTCGAAGACGGCCAAGAGATTGCGGCGGGCGAGGTCGTCGCGCGTATCCCGCGTGAGGGCGCAAAGACCAAGGACATCACCGGTGGTCTGCCGCGTGTGGCGGAACTGTTCGAGGCGCGGCGTCCGAAGGATCACGCGATCATCGCGGAAATCGACGGTTATGTCCGCTTCGGCAAGGACTACAAGAACAAGCGCCGCATCGCGATTGAGTCCTCCGAGGATCCGGATCACAAGGTCGAGTATATGGTGCCCAAGGGCAAGCACATCCCGGTGGTCGAAGGCGACTTCGTCCAGAAGGGTGACTACATCATGGATGGCAACCCCGCGCCGCACGACATTCTTGCCATCATGGGTGTCGAGGCGCTGGCCGATTACATGATCAACGAGGTGCAGGAGGTCTATCGTCTGCAGGGCGTGAAGATCAACGACAAGCACATCGAAGTCATCGTGCGCCAGATGCTACAGAAGTGGGAAATCCAGGAAAGCGGCGACACGACGCTGCTGAAGGGTGAACACGTGGACAAGCAGGAATTCGACGCAGCCAATGAAAAGGCGCTGGCCAAGGGCGGGCGTCCCGCACAGGGCGAGCCGATCCTGCTGGGCATCACCAAGGCGTCGCTGCAAACCCGCAGCTTCATCTCGGCCGCCTCCTTCCAGGAGACCACGCGCGTGCTGACCGAGGCGTCGGTGCAGGGCAAGAAGGACAAGCTGGTCGGCCTGAAGGAAAACGTCATCGTGGGCCGCCTGATCCCGGCCGGCACCGGCGGGGCCACCCAGGCCGTGCGCAAGATCGCCTCCGACCGCGACAATGTCGTGATCGAGGCGCGCCGCGAAGAGGCCGAAGCCGCAGCCGCGCTTGCCGCGCCTAGCGGGGACGATGTGGTCGGCGGCGGTGTTTTCGACACGGTGATCGATCCGAGCGAAGACGAGCGGTAAGCACTGCGCGATAGCGCATTAAGAAGGCCCCGCCCCATGTTGGCGGGGCCTTTTGCGTCTCGAAGCCGCCCGCGCAATCGGGATTTTTAACGGGCGGCAATTGATTTAACACCGGTGGTGACCTGAGCCGGGGAGGGGCAGCATGTCGCCAAATCTGATCGGGGCGCTTTTGATGATGGCGTCCATGTTCAGCTTCACGATGAACGACACGTTCATCAAGTTGACGGATGGCGCGTTGCCGCTGGCGCAGCTGTTGGTGCTGCGCGGTGTCCTGTCGCTTGTGATGATCTACGCGCTGGCCCGCACGCTTGGCGCGCTGCGCTGGGACATCGGGGGGCGGGATTGGGTCTTTATCGGTTTGCGCTCCGCGGGAGAGATTGGCGCGGCCTATTTCTTTATCACGGCGCTTTTGAACCTGCCGCTGGCGAATGTGACCGCGATCCTTCAGGTGCTGCCGCTGACGGTCACGCTGGGCTCGGCGCTGCTGTTTCGCGAGGCGGTGGGCTGGCGCCGCGCGGTGGCCATTGGCATCGGGTTCTGCGGCATGCTGCTGATCGTGCGGCCAGGGCCGGACGGGTTTTCCATCTATTCGCTTTATGCGCTGGGCGCGGTGGCCTGCGTGACCCTGCGCGATCTGGCCACGCGGCGGATATCGCGCGATGTGCCGGGGCTGACCGTCACCGTGATTGCGGCCGTCTCTGTGCTGGCCTTCTTTGGCGCGCTGAGCGTCGGGACGGCGTGGCAGCCCGTGACCCCGCGGCTGTGGCTGCTGATCGGCGGGTCATCCGTGTTTATCCTCGCGGGCTACTATTTCTCTGTGCAGGTGATGCGCACGGGCGACGTCAGCTTTATCGCGCCCTTCCGCTATACCGGCCTTGTCTGGGCGCTGATCCTCGGGTTCTTCGTCTTTGGCGACTGGCCGGATGGGGTGACCTTGCTGGGGGCAGGGATCGTCGTTGCGACGGGCCTCTTTACCCTCTGGCGCGAGCGCAAAGCGTTACGGGGCTGAAAAGACCGCGCGCACCCGGTCAACGTCCACCGCAAAGCGATCCCGGAACAGCTGCTCCTGCTCCGCCGTCAGCGGCGCGACCGGCACGGGTTTAACCTTTTTCTGGCGGCTGTCGTTGTAGCCATTGTGGGTCCGCATGAACATGTCGGCGTCCGGAAAGCTGACGCAGGGCAGGAATTGCGGCAGCTTTTCGTGGTTGAAATTATGGATCGTGACCGCGCAATTGCCTTGGATATGCACACCCAGGGCGGAGACGTAGAATTGCCGGAAAATCGGCGTGGCCGCGATGCCTTCCGCGCCAACTTCGGCGACATAGCCCCGGTTCCAATCCAGCGCTACGGCCCGGTGGTTCTTCAGCAGAGGCCGCACCTCGCGCGCGCCCGCACGCAGCTTTTCAATGAAGTCGACCGCGCAGGCGTCGTCGTCATCGTGGCGAAACTGGATGCACTCCTTGCTGGGATCGCGCCGCGCTGCGTTCAAAAGCTCCTTGCTCAGCTCACGGCTGGGGCGGGGCGGGCGTTTGATGATCTGGACCTGCGGGATATCGGCGACAAGGTCATGTAGCCGGTCCGCGTGATGCTTGGGGAAATCCTCGCCAATCAGCAAAAGAAGGTCAAAGTTCTGATCGGTTTGCGCGCGCAGGCAGGGCAGGGCGACCGTTTCAAAGAGGCGAAAGCGTTCCTCTAGCCGCGCCTCGGCCCACAGGAACCTGATCCGCTCCTCATAGCTGTCGTGTTCCACCTGAAAGCCGCCGATGGCGGGGTAGGAAAAGCGGCACAATCCGATGATCTGCATGGGTAAACCCCTTTGACGTTCGGGCTCAAAATGCCCATATGCACGCCTCACGCGCAACGGGGCCGTGCGGTTGACAGCCCTGCCGACTCCTCGTATACGCCGCCCATCCTGGCGCGAGGGTGCCGGGAAATAGACATTTCAGTGGTCAAGATCCGGTCTAATGCTGACCCGATCCTCTGGAAACCCACCGCGTCGTTCACCTCGGTACGGGAACGGTTGCGGCCTTTTCGCTTTGTGGACGCATGAAGTGGATCGCGGGGGCTCCCGCAACGAGATTTAGAGGCGCGCGGGAACAGCCGCGCGACACACCAATCGGGCGCCGGCCCAAAGGACACCTTAGGCGCACGCCTGATACCGAAACAGAACGGGATATAACCGAATGCCAACGATCCAGCAGCTGATCCGCAAGCCGCGGCAGCCCAAAGTCAAACGCTCCAAATCGATGCACCTGCAAGAGTGCCCGCAAAAGCGCGGCGTCTGCACCCGCGTCTACACCACCACCCCGAAAAAGCCGAACTCGGCCATGCGGAAAGTGGCCAAGGTGCGTCTGACCAATGGATTCGAGGTCATCTCCTACATCCCCGGCGAAAGCCACAACCTGCAGGAACACTCGGTTGTCCTGATCCGCGGCGGCCGTGTCAAAGACCTTCCCGGTGTGCGCTACCACATCCTGCGCGGCGTGCTGGACACCCAAGGCGTCAAGGACCGCAAGCAGCGCCGTTCGAAGTACGGCGCGAAGCGTCCCAAGTAATAACACGGCGCGGTGGGGTAGAACCCCACCCTACCCGTAATCCGGGGGCGTGGTGCCCCGATCCGTAGGGTGGGGTTTCACCCCACCACCCGCTAGAAGGAACACAACATGTCGCGTCGTCACGCCGCTGAAAAACGTGAGGTCCTGCCCGACGCCAAATATGGCGACAAGGTGCTGACCAAGTTCATGAATAACCTGATGGTCGATGGTAAGAAATCGACTGCCGAGCGCATCGTCTACAACGCGTTCGACCGGGTCGAAGCCAAGATCAAGCGCGCCCCCGTGGAAGTCTTCCACGAAGCGCTCGACAACATTAAGCCGTCCGTCGAGGTCCGCTCGCGCCGTGTGGGTGGCGCCACCTACCAGGTGCCGGTCGAGGTTCGCCCCGAGCGCCGCGAGGCCCTCGCGATCCGCTGGTTGATCACCGCCAGCCGTGGCCGCAATGAGAACACGATGGAAGAGCGCCTCGCGGGCGAGCTTCTGGACGCGGTTCAGTCCCGCGGCACAGCCGTGAAAAAGCGCGAAGACACGCACAAGATGGCCGACGCCAACAAAGCGTTCTCGCACTACCGCTGGTAAGACCGGGATGGCCCGTATGTCGCGGGCCATTCCGCTTGTAAATCTCGCGCACGGGGGCTATCCGCCCGCGCAAGCTTGCTCCTCAAAGGAACCCCATTATGGCACGCGATTATCCGCTCGAATACTACCGCAACTTCGGGATCATGGCGCATATCGATGCAGGCAAGACGACCTGCTCCGAGCGCATCCTGTTCTACACCGGCAAGTCGCATAACATTGGCGAGGTGCATGACGGCGCCGCGACGATGGACTGGATGGAGCAGGAGCAGGAGCGTGGCATCACCATCACCTCCGCTGCGACCACCACGTTCTGGGAGCGTACCGAGGATGGTCAGACCGCCGACACGCCCAAGCACCGCCTGAACATCATCGACACCCCCGGCCACGTGGACTTCACGATTGAGGTCGAACGTTCGCTCGCCGTGCTCGACGGCGCGGTTGCTGTGCTGGACGCCAATGCCGGTGTTGAGCCGCAGACCGAAACTGTCTGGCGCCAGGCCGACCGCTACAAGGTTCCGCGGATCGTCTTCGTCAACAAGATGGACAAGATTGGCGCTGACTTCTTCAACTGCGTCGAGATGATTGCGGACCGCACCGGTGCGCGCCCTGTGCCCGTCGGCATCCCGATCGGCGCAGAGACCGAGCTGGAAGGGCTGATCGACCTCGTCACGATGGAAGAGTGGCTGTGGCAGGGCGAAGACCTGGGCGCGTCCTGGATTAAGGCCCCCATTCGCGACAGCCTCGCGGACATGGCCGCCGAGTGGCGCGAGAAGATGATCGAAGCCGCCGTTGAGCAAGACGACGACGCGATGGAAGCCTACCTCGAAGGCACCGAGCCCGACGTGCCGACGCTGCGCAAGCTGCTGCGCAAGGGCACGCTGTCGATGTCCTTTGTTCCGATGCTGGGCGGCTCCGCGTTCAAGAACAAGGGCGTGCAGCCCCTGCTGAACGCCGTGATTGACTACCTGCCGAGCCCGCTCGACGTGGTCGACTACATGGGCTTCAAGCCGGGCGACGAGACGGAAGAGCGCAACATCGCGCGCCGCGCGGATGACGGCATGGCGTTCTCGGGCCTTGCGTTCAAAATCATGAACGACCCCTTCGTTGGCTCGCTGACCTTTGTGCGGATCTATTCGGGCACCCTCTCCAAGGGCGACTCGATGCTGAACTCCACCAAGGGCAACAACGAGCGTGTTGGCCGCATGATGATGATGCACTCCAACAACCGTGAAGAGATCGAAGAGGCCTTTGCGGGCGACATCATCGCGCTGGGTGGTCTGAAGAACACCACCACCGGTGACACGCTCTGCGACAAGAACGACCCGGTCGTTCTGGAAACGATGACCTTCCCCGATCCGGTGATCGAGATCGCGGTGGAGCCCAAGACCAAGGGCGACCAGGAAAAGATGTCCCAGGGCCTCGCGCGCCTTGCCGCCGAAGACCCGTCCTTCCGCGTGGAAACGGACATGGAATCCGGCCAGACCATCATGAAGGGCATGGGCGAATTGCACCTCGACATCCTCGTCGACCGCCTCAAGCGCGAGTTCAAGGTCGAGGCCAACATCGGTGCGCCGCAGGTGGCCTATCGCGAGACCATCGGTCACGAGGTGGAACACACCTACACCCACAAGAAGCAGTCGGGTGGTTCTGGGCAGTTCGCCGAGGTGAAGATGATCATCTCGCCAACCGAAGCGGGCGAAGGCTACTCGTTCGAGAGCCGCATCGTCGGCGGTGCCGTGCCCAAGGAATACATTCCGGGTGTGGAAAAGGGCATCAACTCGGTGATGGACAGCGGCCCGCTGGCTGGCTTCCCGGTCATCGACTTCAAGGTCGCCCTGATCGACGGTAAGTTCCACGACGTGGACTCCAGCGTGCTGGCGTTCGAGATCGCGGCGCGGATGGCCATGCGTGAAGGGATGCGCAAGGCCGGTGCGAAGCTGCTCGAGCCGATCATGAAGGTCGAGGTGATCACGCCGGAGGAATACACCGGCGGCATCATTGGCGATCTGACCTCCCGCCGGGGCCAGGTGTCCGGTCAGGACACCCGCGGCAACGCCATCGCCATCGACGCAATGGTCCCGCTGGCGAACATGTTCGGTTACATCAACACGCTGCGTTCCATGTCCTCGGGCCGCGCGCAGTTCACGATGCAGTTCGATCACTATGACCCGGTCCCGCAGAACATCTCGGACGAGATTCAGGCCAAATACGCCTGATCCAGGACGGCACAGAAGGGTGGCGATCATTCTGAAGAAGTATGACCTGTCGGTGTTGCTGGCGCCCAAGGCGGCCAGCACCACCATCAAGCATGTCGCCTTCTTCATCGAGAATGGTCGCCCTTTCGAGCCCTACTACGCCAACAGCCGCCATCGGCAGGTGCACCAGCTTTACCACTCGCGGCTTTTCAAGTTTGAAAAAGAGCTTGTTGACTGGAACGCTTCGGTCTTTGCGGTGATCCGGGACCCGATTGAGCGGCTGCTGTCGTGCCATGCGAACCGGGTGCTTGAGCTCAACGAGCTGGACAAGGTCCAGTTGACCGAGGCGGACGTGGAAAAGGGCGTGGTCGCGCGCCCCGATTTTGAGACTTTCGTGGCCCATCTGGGCCGCTACCGGCAGCTGTCGGACAAGATACGGCATCACAGCCTGCCGCTGGAGCGGTTCCTGGGCGGGCGCGCGGATCGCTACACAGGGGTTTTCGACTGCGCGGACCTCACGGGCTTTTGGGACATGCTGCGCACCCGGGTGGGCAGATTGCCCGAAATCCCACGGGACCAACGCAGCGCCGCGGCTGTGAAGGCCCGCACGATCACACGCGCCACGCTGGCGCGGATCCAGGAGCTCTTTGCCAAGGACTACGATGTCTTCGGCAAGTTTCTGGCTCAGACAGAGAGAACCTACCAGGTCACCTGACCCGGATATGACATTCAAAGGAGGCCATCATGGCAAAGGAAAAGTTTGAACGCACGAAGCCGCACGTGAACATCGGCACGATTGGGCACGTTGACCACGGCAAGACGACGCTGACGGCGGCGATCACGAAGTATTTCGGGGATTTCAAGGCGTATGACCAGATTGACGGC
>JBCBVY010000001.1:0-858975 GCA_039817385.1 Pseudomonadota bacterium
ATAGCGCGACGACTACAACCACCACCGCCCGCACTCGAGCATCGACGGGCTCACCCCGCGGGAGTATCACCAACGGTCAAGAGAGGACCAAACCCTGAACAGAGCTAACTGAAAAACGCGGACTCAAAGGGGAGCAGGTCAACAGTCTTCAAGTCCTTTGGCGGGTCGAACAAATTGGGCCTCCGGACCGCCGCGCCACCTTACAACTGCGACCAACCCCGTTCCGAAGCATGCGACAAGAGTAGGTGAAATGCTTCAGTCACATCGGCTCATCAGAGGTCGTGCGCGCGCTTGCTTTTTTGAGGTTCATGGCGCGTTGCAAGGCGTCAAGCCTGCCGTCAAAATAGACCTCGCCCGTCCTTTGGGTGAACGCAAAAGTATCGCTGAGGACACGCTCTGCGGACGTGACGTCTCCCCGCGTCATCAAGGCCTCCACGATCCATGCACCGGCGTACGGTTTGGCTAGGACTGATCCTGCGGAAAGGTATTGATCGAGCGCCTTTTGCATCCGCCCAAGCCCACTTTCATCCCCGTTAAGGTCCGCCACGCGCCCAGACAACAGATTGGCTTGCGCACGCCAAATCGGAAGGTTACCGCGTTTGGCCCAGTATTGTGCTGCCGCGACCCGTTCCTCGGCGATGCTATGATTGGCAAAAAGACACGCTGTTGCACCAAATACATTGGCGAATGCGTGGGCGAAGTCATGGTCGATGACATCCGCCTCTCGAAGCGATGCCGCCACCTCGTCCAGAGTACCATTGACGTCACCTTGAAGCGCCAATGCCCACGCCAAGTAGCTGCGCAGCGTCAGGTTGAAATCCATCCCGAACTGCTGTTCATAGTCCAGCCTGCGCGCCGTCCGGCACGCGGCAAGTCCGCTGCGAAGGATCTGTTCGGCTTCTGGCAGCTTCCCAACATAGAGGCTGTGGACCCCATGCGCGAAATGGAGCGCGGGCACAAAGAAACCTCCATTTTCTGAAGCAGCTTGGCGCTGCAGCGTCGCTGTGTGCAGCGGAAGGCTTTTGAAATCGGCCTGGATGAGAGCCGCCCCCCACAAGCCCCAATCGGCCCGTACGATTTCCTCGGTGTTTCCAAGTGCTTCAGCGAGAGAACGGGCCCTTCGGTACACGCCCTCCGCTGCCCCAATCGGATGTCCGCGGTCCGCGATCGTTTGGGCTCCGATCAAACGCGTCAGCATCAACTGTTTGGGCAGAGTGTCGCCATCCGCGTCGACTTTTTTGCACATCTCCAGCGCAGCTTCGAAGTGCTCGATGGCTTCTTGGTGGGCCGCAAGCTGCGTGGCGCGCATACCGGCAGCCTCGTAGTGTTCCGCGGCCCGCTTTTCGTTCCCGGCCGCCGCGAAATGGAAAGCTATGCGGCCGTCCAGCGCGTCTTCGCCGGATTTGTTCAAAAATAGCTCTGCGGCACGTTGGTGCAGGCCCGGTCGCTCCGCGTTCAGGATGGTCTTGTAAATCGTGTCCTGCAAAAGCGCATGCTTGAACCGGAACGTGTCCGATCCGGTTGCGATAAGGATGTCTCCCTGCACCAGGGCATCCCAATCATCCGCGCTGGGTTGATGATCGCTTGAGGTGAGCGAGGCAACGTCATCACGCTGGACTTCGATGCCCAGAACAGACGCGCTTTCGATCAATCGGCGCGCCTCCGGAACACGGTCCAACCGATTAAGAAACATCGCGCCCAGGCTCGCAGGTGCCTCAAAGGCCCCAACAAGGGCTTGGACCCTCGATCGTTCAATCGCGCCGCCACCTGCGTCAATCTCAGCACGCAGCGCCTTGGCAAATTCCTCCAGCGCCAGCGGATGTCCTTCCGCGCGGGCTGACACGATCTCAACGGCCTCTTGCACATCCGCACTGTCCGGCAGAATCTGAGCAACGAGCGTCTTCGAACTGGTTTGCAAAAGCGGCTTCAACTCGTGCGTTTGAATGCCCGTAGCCGAAAGCACGTCTGGAACCTCGGCGGCCCTGGCAAGGCACAACACAAATACCGAACTGCGCGATCTGTGGTTAACGACCTGAAGCACGGTCTCCAGGGTCGTCGGATCGAACCACTGTACGTCGTCACAGACCAAAACAACTGGACCCAGGACGGACGCGCGTTCGATGACGCGGCGCAGGATGCTCATGGCCTTTTTTCGGGCTCGGCCAGAAACCTCAGCGGCCGGCCTGGTTTCGGAATAAAGGACCATTTCGAAAAAGGCTTGCGCCTCAGCCAATCCGAGGCCTGCGAGGAAATGCGCAAGGTCCGTGCCGTCTTGAAACATTTGCTCCAAAAGCGCATGGCGCAGGGGTCGCAACGCGTCGCCGGTGGCGTGCGGGTCGCCCTGCAGCGTCATGATCTTTGCGTTTTCCTCAGTCGCGCGCCCCATCAAGGCACGCGACAACCGTGACTTCCCGATCCCTGGTGGACCTTCCACGATGAGCGCCTGCCCATGCCCGGCTTGCGCCTCTTTGAAACGCTGCCACAGAAGCTCAAGCTCGGCCTCTCGACCAACCAGTGCGAGGTCGTCCCCCGGCGCGGCTGATTTCACCAAGGCGTTGGTGCGCGTGGCCCGCAGGTACGGTCCAACTTCATCCAACTGGATCGCCAAAGAGACAGCAGACCGCATGTTCTGGTCACAAGCAACGTGACCCGGCTTTGCCAAAGCTTGCATCGCCGCTGCCGCACTTTGAACCGCGCCGCGCACGTCCAACGGATCATGACCGTCCGAAAAACGCGTCGCGAGCGCCTTACCCCGGCTGATGCCTGCGGCACCCGATCCTTGTTTTCCAAGACGCGCATCAAGCGCGGCCATCACGCGCTCCGCGACGATCACGGCATTGTCAGCATCGTACTCCGACGCCTGCGGCACGCCAAAACAGATGGTGGCGGAGCAGTTTTCAGAACTGATGACCCGCCCATCTTTCAGCTTAGCCTCGGCTGTCACAATGCCCTGTATCTGTTCTGCAAGGACTTCGAAGTCTTCGGGGTCGATGTTTTCCAAGGTCTCTGCGCTCAAACCAACGACCAACAAGGTGAGGTCGCGGCGTTCTTTGCGGGTGGGGCGTGTTTGCTGGACTGCCGCAGGCTTGGGCGCGTGAAGCACAGCGCCGGACAGGGCCATCTCGCGCAGCGCCAAGGTTTCCTGAGACGGCCCAACGTCGAAACGGGCCGCCAATGCGGCCTCGCAGGCATCAAATTGCCGGATGGCGTGGTCCCGGTTGCCGGCCTCTAGGTGTAGCTGGATAAGCGCGCGATGCGCATCCTCCGAAGCTGGCTCAATTTCCAAGACGCGCGTCGCGGCGTGCGCTACCGCTTCGGCATCCTTGGACGCCTGCAGCACGGCAATCGCCGCAGCCAAAGCCGTCTCGTGGAAGGATTGCCGGACGTATTGGCACCAACGCTCAAACTCATCACTGCGAAGCCGCATCCGCCCCAGAAACGGTCCTGTATAGACGTCGAGGCTTTCCTCTGCGTTTCTTGAAAGCGCGTCCGTATCCAAGATGAGCATCGGGCTGCTGCGATACGTCACTGCGTGCCGATCCGCATCAATCGGGTTCACGCCCCAGGGGCTCAGCATCTTGCGAATGACGGCTAGTTCCTGCCGTAAAGACCCCCGCGCCTGTTCTTCTTGCGCGTTGGGCCAGAACAAATCCGCCAAGACCTCGCGTGGGATATCCTCGCCTGCGCGCTGCGACAGATAACACAGCAAAGCAGCGGACTTTTTTGTGGGGAAGCGGACGGGTTCACCGGTCGGCGAGGTGAGCAACGGCCCATTAAAAAGTCTAAGATGTAAGCGCTGCTCGGGCATAAATTGGTCCAATTATCTGCACGAACTGTCGCGCAATTCCTCCGAAAATCAAGGTACAGGCCACTTTAACAGTTTTCTGACGATGGCTTTTTGCCGACCTCGCCTAGGCTGCCAGCACATTCAAAAACGGGAGGGTTTGATGACACTGCAGTCGGGATTGATTGTGGGTGACCATCGCGTCAACGGAACAGAAGAGGATCGGCAGAAGTACATTGAGCCAGCTATCCGCGTGGCCATCGAACGGGCACGGCCCGAGATTCGCCCCAAGGTCGCGGCGCGCCGCGCACTCCTGTACGAGATCTTGGAGGCGATGATGGCCGACACATTCATCCATGATTTCTATGGAATAGATGGGCTCGGCACGAACATCCGCTTTCGGGTTTTGACGGTTGAGGCGATGCAAGCCATGTCGACCGGTGTGATCGACGCCGACTATCACGAGATGATGCCGATCATCCCGGCCTGCATGGGCGATTGCAACAACCTGCGCCACATCATGGAACGGGTCTTGCACCCCGATGCCGCGTCGGTGGCAGAACAACCCAACCTGCAACCTGGTGTGCAAGCCCTCAAAAACGATGATCGGTTCTGGACGCACCAACAAGGCGGGCCGCACCTGAACTACTATTCCTTTTACCAAACGCCCGGTTCGAACCCGTCAGAATGCATCCAGCACACCAACCCGTTTCGAGGCGAATGCGCCGGGGCGTTCCAGATTTGCGTGATGCGCGGCTTTCAAGAGACGTTTGACCATCACCTTCTTGATCGCCTCGTCCGCCGGTTCGGTCCCTTGCGCGTGGGGCCTTGGCACCAGACCCCCAGATCGAACCTGCCAACACCGGCGAGCGCGCTGAACAAGGTCGTCAGCGTTGATCCCGACTACTTGCGCGACACCGTGATTGGCGTGCCAGGCGACTACTTCTATTTCCGCAACAAGGCCGATTACAGCGACCTTTGTAACGGTGGATGGCGGGGCGAAAACTGCGTTTATCTGGGCAAAGACTATCTGGGACAGCCGCATTACTCGGGCCTTGGCCTGACCGGCAAGACCGAGTTTGCCCTGCGCATGTTCCTGGAAAACGCTTACATCCACGACTGTAATGCGCCCGTCTTGAAGGCATTGGCCGCAGCCGGAGAAGTGCACGCCAAACTGGCCGAAGGTGAAGCCGCGACCAAACAAGGCAGATACAACCACCGTTATGATGGCCACCTGCTTTTCAACAGTGTCGAAGACCGGTTGCAGCAACTGCGCTTCACCTACCGCGGCGTCCTTCAGGTTCCCGATCTCGAGGGTCCAGCGTATCACGGACCAACAACTTTCCCGTTTGAAGATCCGCAAAGCGATGTCGAAGGGGGCCTTAAGGCGCTTGATCTTCGCCCCCTCGACGACGGCGTCTGGAGCGGGACCGCATCGCAAGACGACGTCTACAGTGCCTTCGATCTGCGGGACGAAAACCTTGTGCCCTTCGGCAAATCCAGCATCGCTGAAAGCAAGGTGATGACGCAAGCCGGTCCGTGGCAGATCACGCTGGCACATGGCCGCCAAGCAGGTCAAACCGACGTCCGGGTTCAGCGCCTGAAGTCGTAATCACAGACCAAAATCCAAGAAGGCCGCGGCGCACCCCCGCGGCCTTTTTTGCGGGTTTTTCAGCGTAAAAACCGCAACGCTTGCATTTCTTACGCAGTTTTGACGCGTCCGCCCGGGCTTTCTGACGTTCGCTTCACGCGCGCCCGCGACAACCGCCCTGTTGATTGATTTGAACGATGGGGGCGCCCGATGTCGGCCACACACTTAAACCAGAAATACTTCATAAACACCGAAGCCGCGGGCTTCCTGCAGGGCTACAATCGCTCGGTCACCCTTTGGGCCTTGGCCTGTGTGGCTGTTGTGATCGTCGCGCTGCTTGCGTGGCCCACCTTGTCGGCGGACTCGTTGGCTGAAACGCGTTCCACGCTGCTGTCCGCCTTTCGCGGCTGGTACATGTACGTGATATTGGCCTTCTTCCTGATGGCCAGCGCGTTCGCTCTGGTGCCCGGCTCTGCCGACCTGCGGCTGTCTCGCCCTGGCGAACGGCCTGAGTTCTCGACCTTCTCCTGGCTCTCAATGATGTTTTGCGCGGGCATCGGGGTAGCGATTGTTGTCTTCTCGGTGAGCGAGCCGCTTACACATCTTGGAACCAACCCCGACATTCTGATGGGTCAGCTCCAGGCGGGCACCGAAGCCGCCGCTGCGAGCGCTCTGAAATACACTTTCCTGCATTGGGGTCTGTCGGCTTGGGCCTGCTATTCTGTGCTGGGCCTGGCGATTGCGTTCTTCTCCTACCGCCACGGCACACCCCTTACGATCCGCTCTGCGCTCACCCCGTTCTTGGGCAACCGCTTTGGGGGCGCGATTGGGCACGCCGTCGATTTCTTCTCCGTCTTTGCGATCATTGCCGGATTGGCCGTCTCTATGGGCATCGGCGTTCCACAATTCGTGGCAGGTCTTGGCCAAGTCATGGGCTTCGGCGACGCAAACACCACGACAATCCTGATTGCCCTGGTCTGCGTGGCAACCGTCGCCAGCCTCGCCATTGTGTCCGGCGTGAAACGCGGCATCAAATGGATGTCCAACGCCAGCACGGTGATTTTCCTTGGGATCCTTGTCCTCTTTATCCTCTTCGGGGCAACGGGGTTTTCGACCAACGCGCTTGCAAATGCTGTGAGCGATTACGTCTTAAATTACTTCTCCATGTCCACCCTCGTGGCCCAGCCAGGCGATACGGATGCCGACACCGCCCTTGCTGCATGGCAGGCCGATTGGACGATCTTTTACTGGGCCTGGTGGATTGGCTTTGCCCCCTTTGTCGGCATGTTCCTGGCCCGCGTCTCCAAGGGCCGCACGTTGCGCGAATTCATCCTCGGCACAATGTTGGGGCCCTGTGCGCTTTGCATGGTTTGGTACGCCTATGTCGGCGGCACCGCCATCGCGCTTGAGCTGTCTGGCGAAGCCCAACTCGGTGAGATCTCGCGTCCGGCACAGCTTTATGCAGTTCTGGATGTGATGTTGGGATCCACCTGGGGGTTCCTTGTCGGTGTCGTTGTCTGTGTGCTGGTCTTCATGCTGCTGGCTTCCACGTTCATCGCCGCAACGTTGGCGATCAACACGATCGTTGCTGGCGGCAACAACGGGCCGAAGCCAACATCGCACGTCCTGTTGTGGAGCCTGTGCGTCACGCTCATCATTTCGGGTCTCATCTTGGCAGGTGGGATCACGGCCGTCCGCGACGCGATGATCATCTGCGCTCTCCCGTTTTCGGTGATCATCGCGCTCGCTGGATGTGCAATGCTCTTCATGGTGGTGGCCCACAAAACCTCGATCGTTGAGATCGCGCGGGCGCCAGCATGATTTAAGGTGTTCTGTTGTCGCTTCGCTCGTCATGGATGCGCTTCATCGGACGGCCCCAGAACTCTGGTTCTGGGGCCGCGAGAGCAAAGAAAATTCCCACGTCAATCGCCTTCGTTTGAGGCATCCCGCAGTATAGCGCCGATGGGAACGGAAGCGGTAGTTGGTCGACCCGGAGCCAAACGCCGGAATTCCCAGAAACAACGCGCATTGCGCAGCTTTTGGCCACCACCCGGACGACCGGCGCCATGCTTGTCCGGCCTGCAAACACCCCTTTTGGTGAGAAGAAACGGTAATGATAGGCCTTGCCCTCATCGCTGTGTTGACCGCGAGACGCTTGATAACCTTCACCGCCCCTTTCTTTGTGCCGAGATCAGCGCTGATTTCTTTGGTAGGTCTGAGCTGCCCCAACGCATGTAGGCCATTTCACTCGTCATTGTTTTCGGAAACTCCGGAACTCCGTTCGCATCCGCGTTGCTGCGCCTTATCTTGATAGAACGGATCTCTGCTCCGCACCGCCACTTTTGCAAGAAGGTGCCAACAGGAATTGATATTCCTCAATATCGTCTGAGCACGGGCCCTGTATTCGGGCCCTATGCTACGGACACCGTCTTCAACAACGATCTGCGTCTATTCCAAAACCGGGCACTCGCGCCGGGCTGCGGAGCATCTTGGCAATCGTTTGCGTGTCTCCCCCTGCGAGGTAACCACCAAGAGGTATCGATGGCCGGTTCTCGGTTTGATTGCAGCGGGGCGCGACGGCATGTGGGGGCGGGCGGCTGCGTTGGAACAGCCGCCTGACGTGCCCGATGTTGGCACGGTTGTCTTGGTCGGGCCTGTGTGGGCGGGGGGCGCCGCCGGGCCGCTCAATGCAATGATCGATCTTTTGGCGGCCGGGCAGCAAGATGTTGCTGTTTTGCTGACGTGCAACGACCCAAAAGAACAGACCGACCCTTTGAACAAGATCGCGGAACGGTTGGGACGGACCTTGAAAGCCAAGATGGTTCTGTCGAACAGCGCTCAGGAGACGCCGGACGGCCTTGCGCGGATCGCGGCGTTTGCGGACGCGCTTGCAACTCCGGCGCCCGCGGCATGATGGACGCAAGCGCAGCCCCGGTTTTTCGAACCGAAGACATCTGCAAGATCTACGACACCGGTGAGGTCAAAGTACACGCCTTGCGCGATGTGTCGGTGTCGCTTTTTGAAGGGGAGCTTGCAGTCCTTTTGGGGCCGTCCGGGTCTGGAAAGTCGACGTTTCTCAACATATTGGGCGGGCTTGACCATCCGACAACGGGCCGTGTTTGGTTTCGGGATACAGAGCTGACGACCGCCAATGATCGCGCTTTGACGCGGTATCGCCGGGACCACGTGGGGTTCGTGTTCCAGTTCTATAATCTGGTGCCAAGTCTGACGGCGCGGGAAAACGTCCAACTGGTGACAGATGTCGCGAAGGCGCCGATGCCCCCGGCAGAGGCGCTGGCGCTTGTCGGCCTGGAAGGGCGGATGGATCATTTCCCCGCACAGCTTTCGGGCGGGGAGCAGCAACGCGTGGCGATTGCCCGCGCCGTGGCGAAGCGGCCAGATGTTTTGCTGTGCGACGAGCCAACGGGTGCGCTTGATAGCAAGACGGGCACCCAAGTGCTCGAGACGCTCAAGCACATCAATGACACCTTTGGCACAAGCACGGCTGTTATCACGCATAACGCGGCCATTCAGCAAATGGCCCACCGCGTCATCCGCTTTCAGGACGGGCGCGTCGACCGCATCGACGAGAACGCGACACGCCTGTCCCCTGCGGAGATCACGTGGTGAGTGCGATGCAGGCGATGGACCGCAAACTCTTGCGCGATTTCGTCCGGCTTTGGGCACAGGGCCTTGCGATCGCGCTGGTCCTCGCCGCAGGTGTGACGGTCATTATCATGTCTGTGGGTATGAGCCGCGCATTGAACGAAAGCCGCGAGGCTTACTACGCGCAAAACCGCTTTGCACATCTTTTTGCAAGTGCACGCCGGGCGCCCGATGGTCTGCTTTCGGACATTCGCACTATCCCCGGTGTTATGGAAGTTGAGGCCCAGGTTCGGCAATATGCAACGCTGGACATCCCTGATCGGACGAAACCGGCCACCGGGTTGCTGCTCTCTTATGATCCCGCAGAGCCGCCGGCGCTGAACATACCGATCTTGCGGTCTGGCAATTGGCCGGAACGCGCAGGCGAGGTTGTCGTCAACGAACCCTTTGCCGAGGCAAACGCATTCCGCCTTGGCGATACGTTCGCGGTTAATCTGAACGGCCGCAAACGCGAGGTCCACATCACCGGCACAGCCCTGTCACCCGAGTTTATCTACACGATCGGTCCGGGCGCATTGATGCCGCAGAACGAGACCTTCGGCATCCTGTGGCTGCCCGAAGAGGTCTTGGATGCCACGTTCAACATGGAGGGCGCGTTCAATGATGTCTCATTGGCGTTGCTGCCGGGCGCAAATGCTGTTGATGTGGCCGATGCAGTCGATGGTTTGCTGGAGCCCTACGGCGGCCGAGATGCCGTGGACCGGAGCGAGCAACAATCGAATGCGTTCCTGGATGCTGAGATCCAGCAGCTGGAAGTTCTGGCTTATGTTTTGCCCCCGGTTTTCCTCGGAATCTCCGTGTTTCTTGTCAACATGGTCGTTGGCCGGATCGTGTTTCTGGAACGGTCCGAGATTGGTCTGATGAAGGCCATTGGCTATTCCAGCTGGGACATTTGCCTTCACTACCTCATGTTGGCTGGCCTGATTGCGCTTGTCGGGATCCTGATTGGCGTCGTTGCGGGCAGTTGGTTGGCGCAGTCGATGGCGGCGCTTTACGCGCAATATTATGACTTTCCGTTTCTTGTCTTTGGTGTCCCGGCCAGCATTTACGCCCTGTCTGCCCTGCTTGCGCTGGCTGCGACCTCCGCGGGCGCGCTGCGCAGCGCGGTAAAGGCGGCGTCTTTGGCCCCTGCGGTCGCGATGTCGCCCCCGGCGCCCCCGAATTTTCGGCGTTCGATTTTTGACCGCGTCGCGGCTGCGTTGAGGTTGTCGCAGCCGTCCCGCATGATCCTGCGAAGCTTGTCGCGGTGGCCGCTTCGCGCGGCAACGACGCTTGTCGGGGTGGCGCTGGCGGTGTCGACTTTGGTGGCGTCGAGCTTCTTTCCCGATGCGATGGACGACATCATCGACAAAGGCTTTTATCAGTCAAACCGGCAGGATGTCTTGCTGCTCTTTGATCCAGATGTACCGCAATCGGCGCTAAGCAATGTGCGTGCGATGCCCGGTGTGCTGCAAGCCGAGCCGCAACAATACCACGCGGCTGTCTTGCGTCATGAGCATCTCGAAAAGCGTGTGTCTATCACAACTGTCGGCAGCGCGTCCGATCTGGCGAGGGTGGTGGACGATGTTGGGCGGGCTGTCACACCTGATGGGACAGGTTTTTTAATCTCTGATCGCTTGGCGGCTGCGCTCGATGTTGGCGTCGGCGACACGATCACGACGTCATTCGAGTCCGGTCTGAGAGAAACGTTTGAAATCCCTGTCTCAGGGGTTGTCACCCAGTATTTCGGGCTCGGGGCCTACATCAGTCACGATCACCTCAACGCCCTTTTTCGGCAAAGCCCGCGGATGTCGACGGCTAATGTCACTTTGGCCAACCCGTTCGACCCAGCGGAGTTCGACCGTCGTGTCACCGATCTGCCGGGCGTCATGGGCACAATTGATATGACGCAAAACCGCGTGAGTTTTGTCGAGACGATTAGCCAGAACATCCTCGTGGTCACAACGATCTACGCCATCCTCGGCAGCATCATTACGGTCGGTGTGTGCTACAACGCGGCCCGCATTCAGCTGTCTGAGCGGGCGCGCGAGTTGGCCTCTCTGCGCATTCTGGGGTTTTCAAAAATCGACGTCGGGAAAGTTCTCGTCGGCGAGATTATGATCCTTGTCATCTTGGCACAGCCCCTGGGCTGGTGGTTCGGGACAGAAGTGGCGCGTTGGATGACCGAGGGGTTCTCTTCCGATCTTTATGCCATTCCGCTGGTTCTGGAGCCTTCGACCTATGCCCGTGCCAGCCTGATTGTTCTGACGGCAGCGGTGATCTCGACCCTCATTGTCGCCCGCAGGCTTGGCCGGTTGGACCTGATTTCCGTGATGAAAACGAGAGAGTGACCCGATGTCTTTGAGCCCACGCACGATTGTTATCTCTGGTCTCGGCCTTGCGGTTGTTGCCGGTTTGATTTTCACAGCGTTTCGCAGTGATCCAATCCCAGTGGATATTGCCGAGATTACCCGGGGGGATCTTCGGGTAACCGTCAATTCCGAAGGCGAAACACGGGTCAGGGAAAGATACGACGTCAACGCGCCGATCTCCGGCACGCTGTTGCGCATGCCTTTGGATGTCGGCGATCCGGTTATTGCAGGCGAAACGATTGTTGCGCGTATCGAGCCGGCGGCGGCACCGCTTCTAGATGCCCGCAGCCGCGCCGAAGCCCGTGCGGCCCTGAACGACGCCGAAGCACAGATCGCTTTTGCGAATGCGGAAATTGCCCGAACTGAAGCAAACGTGGTCTATGCGAGCAGCCAGTTGACACGGGCGCAGGCCCTGGTCGGATCGGGCGCGGTCACCATCACACGCGTGGAAGATGCCGCGAATCTGTTGGCAATTTCCGAAGCCGAGAACGTGTCGGCGCAAGCGCGCATGGCGATGGCACAAGCGGCCAAAGAACGCGCAGAAGCCGTTCTACAAGAGCCAGAGCTTGGCGCGGAGTCAGGTCTGTGCTGTGTCCACCTCACGGCGCCTTCGGATGGTGTTATCTTGAGCCAGGTGAATGTCAGCGCGCGGCCTGTTGCGGCTGGCGAAAACCTGGCGGTGATCGGCGATCCCCGCGCGCTTGAGATTGTGGCGGATATTCTGTCGGCTGATGCGACACGGCTCCGGGTTGGGGCAGAGGTGGTTCTGGAACGCTGGGGCGGCGCGCACCCGTTGCAGGGTGTTGTGCGCAGGATTGAACCGACGGCGCGGAGGGTTGTATCCGCGCTCGGCATAGAAGAGCAGCGTGTGGATTTGCTGATCGACATCACGTCACCTGCGCAGGACTGGGTTGGCCTTGGGCATGGGTTTTCCGTTTTTGTGAAGGTTGTAGAGTGGGAGGCAGATGACACGCTGCTCGTCCCACTCAGCGCTGTTTTTCAGTCGGACGAGGGCTGGTTCACGTTTGTGGTCACGGACGCCTCAGTTGTTGTGCGTACACCGATCGAACTGGCCCAGCGTGATGGTCGCAAGGCAATCGTCTTGGGCGGGTTGAACGCGGGGGACCGCGTCGTGACCCATCCCCCCGATGCGCTGCGAGATGGCAGCACTGTGGCTGAGCGGGAGCGGTTCTGAAGCGGCGGACGGCGCCCCCTTTGACGGGCCTTCCTGCGCCAATCTGCGGGCGGGTGACAGCGCGTGTCACCGTCCCGTTCCATTTTCAGATTGCGCGCCTTGGCCGATGCAGATGTGCGTTTTGCGCTGACACATTGTGGCGACACGCGCGGGGGCGTGTCTGATGCCGGTCACAAGGGACGGCCTGTCTGTGCTTTTGGAAAGGGAAAAAAGCACCCGGCTGTTGGACCGGATGCTTCTTTGGAAATAGCCGATGTGGGCGACGGGCCATGTCGGCTCGGCTGCACGTTCCATCAGATCAAGACGCGATCAAGAGCGATGGGCCCAGATCAGAGCACGCGCCCGGCGCTTACGTCTTGGGCGGAGCCTTTTTGTTTGCTGGCGCCTCATCTTGCTTGGCCGCATAATTCTGAATGTCGCTCATCGTTTGCGAGCAGAATTCAACGATTTTGCCAGTCTCGTCGCGATAGTCATCCATCGCTTTTTGCAGGAACTGTGCCTGGATGTGCTGAACCTCTCCGATGTTCTTGGCGTGCAAGAGGGCGTGCTGCGTCTTTACGTCCTCTTTGACGCGCTCTGCGACAAAGCTCAGCCATTCCGCACCGACATCGCTCATCGTTTCAACCCATTTGCTGCCGAGCCACGATAGCGACCCGAGGCCGGAAGTTTGGGCGTGCGTGAGGGTTCGAAAGATCTTTTCTGGTGCCAGTTGAGATGTCGATGCGGGCTCTTTGGATTTGCTCATGGTGGGGTCCTCCGTTTGAGATGCTTCAAAGGATATCAATCGCCCCAAACCAGAGGTTGATATTGGTCAATAACGCGCGCCGCGCAGACCAATTTCGCCAGCCTGTGAAAGACACGCCGCAATCCGGCCTGACCGGCCCGAAGACGTCAAACCTGACCTTCGGTGTGCAAGTGGCTGGCGTATATCTGTCTTTCTGTCTGTCGATTTTTCACGCCGTGCCACGGATCGCTTTGGCTTTTCGGGTGTGCACGGCCGCCGATACCTGTGCCTGCGCTCTTGAAATCAGTCTGGGTGTGCGGGCAACAGGGGCTGGTTTGGCTGCGACAGTTTGAGACGCGCATCGACAGCGCAAAACCCCAGCGGTGACGCGATCAGCGGATTGATATCCATTTCGGACAGGTTTGGGAGCGCAAGCGCGAGGTCAGACACGGCCACAAGCAATTTGGCCAAGGCGTCGATATCGACAGGTTTCCAGTTTCGGAAGGGTCCAAGCAAGGTTGCGACCTTGGTCTTTGCCACAAGACGCCGCGCCTGTTCAAAGCTGATCGGCAGCGTAGCCGTTGCAACGTCATCAAGATACTCGACAAGCGTTCCGCCGGCGCCAAAGGAAAGGACCGGGCCAAACGCCGGATCCCGCGTTACGCCAATCAACAGCTCGCGCGCGTCTGGCAAGGCCACCATAGGCTCAATCGTGACGCCCATGAGCCGCGCGCCGGGCCGCATTGTCCCGGCACGTTGCAAAACATCGTCGAACGCGCGCGCCACGTCCTCCTTGGATTGAAGGTTAAGGCGCACGCCATCGACCTCGGATTTATGAGTGATGTCCGGGGACGCGATCTTCATCGCGGCGGCGCCGCCCAATTGTTCAAACAGGCGGACCGCTGTGTCTGATGTGTCCGCCAAAGCTGGGACCGGGCAGGGGATGCCAGCCACTGAAAGAAGTGTGCGTGATTGGGTATCGCTGAGCATGCCCGACGGGAGCGGCAACACCGCGTCAATCGCTGCTTGGGCTGGTGAGGTGTCCCTGTCTTCGATCAGCTTTGCGCCTTGGGCAAATTGGCTTGCCTGCATCGCCTGTGTCGTTCGTGCAAAGGCCTGCACGGCATGCTCGGGCAATGTGAAATCAGCAACGCCGTGGCGTCGCAACTTGGCCCGTGCCGAGCCAACGGATGGACCGCCGACAAAGCACGTCATGATCGGTTTGGGCGATCTGTGCCGCGCGGCCAGTACCGTTTCGGCAACCAGTTCCGGGGCGGTCATGGATTGCGGGCAAAGCAGAACGAGGACCGCGTCATAGGCATCGCTTTGGAGACACGCGTTGATGGCCGCATGATAGTCCTGTGCGCCCGCATCGCCGACGATGTCGATTGGATTTCTGCGTGACCAGTTCGCGCTGAGCTGTGGCTCGAGTGCGTCGATGACGGTTTGCGGTAGTGCGGCAAGGTGCAGGCCCCGATCCGCAAGCCTGTCGGCACAAAGCACGCCAACGCCGCCACCATTGGTCACAATGGCGAGGCGGTCTCCGGTCATATCTGGTGCTGTGTTCAGCAGCCGCGCTGTTTCAATCATCTCTCCAAGCGTGGAGACTTGCACCGCGCCGCAATCCGCGAGCACAGAACTGAACACGCGGTCTGATCCGATGAGGGCGCCGGTATGCGTTGTGGCAGCGGCCGCACTCTCGGCATGCCGTCCGGCCTTCAGCACGATCACCGGCTTTTTCTGGCAGGCCGCTGCGAGTGCCGACCGAAACCTTGTCCCGTCGCGCACCCCTTCGACATAGACAAGAATGACCTGTGTCTCGGCATCCTCCGCGGCCATGTCCAAAGCATCGGCGATGTGAAACTCGACCGAGTTTCCCAAAGACAGCATCAAGCTGAAGCCAAGCCCCTCAGCCTCCGCCATATCCGCAAGGCCCGAGCAGATCGCACCGGATTGAGAAATCAAGGCGAGGCCGCCGGTGGGCGGAAGTGCCGGTTGGAACGTTGCATTCAGCCGCAAGGAGGGGCGGATCAACCCGAGGCAGTTTGGCCCCAGGAACCGGATGCCAGCATTTTTGGCTGTCTCCACCAAACGTGCATGGCTTGCGGGCCCGCGCCCGTCCTCAAAGCCGGCTGAGATCACGATTGCAAAGCGGGTGCCTGCGGCCTCGCAATCCTGCAGCGCTGTTGGGACAAAGCGGGGCGGGATCACGATCACGGCAAGATCTGCTGACACGGCGCCCGCAACCTGAGACGGCAAGCAGGGCTGCCCAGCGATTTCCGCGTACTTGGGATTGATTGCGAAGACGCGCCCCTCAAACCCCTGTCCCGTCAGGTTGCGCAGAATATGGGCCGCTGGAGATGTTTGACGCTCCGAGGCTCCGTAAACCGCAATAGACCTTGGGCGAAGAAATCCTGAAAATGTCACGTGTCGCACTCCGTTCGGTTCAGTCGGGCCATTTTCTCAAGGTCACGAAAACCAAACTTGATAATTCGCAAGTGTCGCGGGCGCGAGACTGGTAAGGCTTCCTCAGATCAGAGCGGAGCCAAGTGACAATGAACGAGACGCGGCAAGACG
This sequence comes from Pseudomonadota bacterium, assembly GCA_039817385.1. GTDB lineage: Bacteria > Pseudomonadota > Alphaproteobacteria > Rhodobacterales > Rhodobacteraceae > JBCBCP01. The sequence continues at coordinate 15,889 of JBCBVY010000001.1, forward strand.
TTCACAAGTTTTTGCGTGAACACGCCGAGGGCCGCGTGATCGAAACCCATGCTGCCCGCATCTATCTGCTTGAAACCGAAGCGTGGAAGGTCAAGCGCGCGGTCAATTATGACTACCTCGACTTTCGCAAGCTATCCGATAGGCGCCAGGTCCTGTTGCGCGAGCTTGAGCTGAATAAAAAGACCGCGCCAACGCTTTACAAAGACGTCATCCCGATCACGCAAGAGGCCAGTGGCCATCTGGCCGTGGACGGTGCCGGCGAACCTGTTGAATGGGTTCTGCGCATGGCGCGTTTTCCCGCACAGAACGAGTTAAGCGTGATTGCCAGCACCGACGGGATTGGCGAAGACTTAGCGGTTCGGCTGGGCCAAGTTGCGTACGACTTGCACCGGGACTGCCCGCAGCGCGCCGCCGATGGGGCAGAGCTTATCGGTGAAATTCTCGACGAGTTTGAACGGGAGTTTCGATCCCTCGCGCATAAGGGGGCCGACATTGGGGCCGCTCCGGTCCTGTTGCGTATGCGGCAGGCGTTAGACGTCGTTTCCGGCGTGCTGCGCGAACGGTCCCAGATGGGATGTGTCCGAAGATGCCACGGTGATTTGCACCTGAGAAACATTGTGCTGCTCGACGGCGTCCCGACGCCTTTCGATGCGCTTGAATTCGACGAGCGGTTGGGAACCTGCGATGTGTTCTATGACTTGGCGTTCTTGCTGATGGATGTCATCCAGTGCGCGCAGCGGCGCGCGGCAAATGGAATTCTGAACGCATATTGCGATCTTGAAGACAGTCTTGATGCGTTGAAAGGCCTGCGTGCGCTGCCTTTGTTCGGCGCCGTGCGGGCGACCGTGCGCGCGATGGTGAGCGCCGAAAAAGAGGTTGGGCAACACGGCGTAGCGCGGGATTTTGCAGAGGCGACGCGTTACCTGAACCTCGCGCAGTCCATGCTTGCACCTTCGGTGCCGCGGCTGATTGCGATTGGCGGTCTGTCCGGCACGGGCAAAACAACAATTGCCCGGGCGCTTGCACCAAGTGTTGGTGGCGCCTTTGGCGGCATCCATGTGCGCAGCGACGTGGAACGCAAGCGACTTGCCGGGGTTGACCCCTTGGAAAGGCTTCCCGCAAGCGCCTATGCTCCGCACGCTAATGACACAACGTACAATGCCCTGCGCGCGCGGGCGGAGGCTTGCCTGCAGGCGGGTCAAACAGTGATTGTGGATGCTGTGTTTTCAGAAGCCTCGCAAAGACAGATGATCGAGGCACTGGCATCAGACCTTGGGTGCGCGTTTGCTGGCATTTGGCTCGAAGCTGCCTTGGAAGACAGGCTGTCCCGCGTCGCAACGCGCCGGAATGATGCTTCGGATGCGGACAGAGCAGTCGTTTCGCGGCAGGTACCCGTACCCAAAGACGCGTTGACATGGTCCGTCGTTTCCACGACCGGCACAATCGAAGAGACCCGCGCCCGAGTTGCGGCGCAAGTCCCGTCTTTCTGACGACGCAGCTGTTTCCTGAACAAAACCCGCGTTTGGGGTGATGTCAGACGTGCCGACAGTGTTGCTCCGACCCCGAAATCAAGGGCCGTGGAGTGACAGTATCCCGTCGTGGGCCAGCCGGCTCGACCGCGCCCAATTTGATCCGCGTCAAATCGAAAAGAGCAGAGCGGGTTATCAGCACACGCAATTCCAATCACCTCATGAGGGAAAATCCATGAGAGCTTCCGGTTTGCTTGCCGCCGCAATCACCATCACACTTGCGCTTCCAGCCACATCAGAAACAGTTTTGACGGAGGTCGGCGGTGACACATACACCGCCGGAGAAACGGTCGTTTCCACGATTGATGCAGATCGGGACGTCTTTGCCGCAGGGCGCAGCACGACGGTGCTGGGCAAGACGCAAGGCGACATGCATGTCTCTGGCTTTGACGTGAACATGAGCGCCGATGTGTCCGAAGATGCCTACGCTGCAGGCGCGACTGTCACGATAACTGGCGCTGTTGGCAAAGACCTGTCCGCCACGGGTTTTACAGTACGGCTCGATCCCAGTGCGCGTGTGGGGGAAAATGCGCGCTTGCTGGGGGCAACGCTCAACATCGAAGCGCCTATCACCGGCTCACTGGCCGCAACCGGCCGCGATGTCTATTTGAATGCAGAAGTCCTTGGCGATGCGCAGATTTTCGCAAAATCGCTGCGGTTTGGGCCGGAGGCCCGCGTCGAGGGTCAACTGATTTACAGCACCGAAGACAAGCTTGATGTGCCGGCAAGCGTGGCCGCCCCGGATCGCGTGCGGTTTGAACCCGTCGATGCCGTGCGCGTGTGGGACGAGCTGGAGACCATCCACGAAATGCCAGTCCTGCCGACACTGGCCTCGATGTTCTTTGGGTTTCTGATCACGCTTTTGTTCTTTGTGGTGCTTGGAGCCATCGCACTTGGCTTTTTTCCCCAGCGACTTGACGCTATGCGGGCGTCCATTTCCGATGCGTTTGGGCAGACGGCGCTGCTGGGGGTTGTTGGTCTGTCCCTGCTGTTTGGCGCGGTTCCTGTTGTGGCATTGACGATTGTTGGTCTGCCGCTTGTGCCGATCCTCCTTTTGCTGATCGTGGCGGCCTGGACGTTTTCTTATGCCTTGGGGGCATACGCGATTGCGACGCGCCTTTGGTTTGGCCTGGGCGGTGACGCTGATCCGGGAATGCTTGTTCGGCTCATCATCTTGGCACTGGCAATCATTGCGATTGCTTTGCTGAATTTCATCCCCTTCGTCGGCTGGGTGGTCAACTATACGCTGGTCTTGCTGGGGCTTGGCGCGATGACACGTTTGGTCTTTGAGGCGATGGTTGGCAGCACGGAGCCCGCGCTGGATGTGGATATGCGATAGATCGAAGCGCGTTGAGCGGCAGGAAGATGGCGCGTCCCGCGCGCCATCGCGCGGCGCGATAGCCCTGATTAGTCCGCGCCCGCCAGAATTTCCCCGTCTTTTCTGTGAATTGCAGCGAGGCCCCAGACATCGCCCACCGACACCGCGGCCAAAGAGCCGTTGACAGCAGGGGCGAAAGGCCCCATGTGTGCGGCGTCGCTGCGCTGCCGCGTGAGTATGCCCGAGGCCATAAAAGGCCCGAACAGCGCGAAATTCTCCCCGGATCCCCATCACGCAGGGTTCTTGTCGCATCGCCGTCTGGGCGCGTGCGGAAACCCTACGGCGCCGCCGCCAATGTGCGCGCGGCCACAAAGGAACACGATGTTTGATTTCGATATGCTGGGTCTTGCGCCCAGCCTAAAAGACGCGCTTGACCGCGCGGGCCTGAAAGAACCGACGCCCATTCAGAACCAGGCCATACCGCTGGCGCTGGAGGGGCATGACGTGATGGGCCTCGCGCAGACTGGCACCGGCAAGACGCTGGCTTTTGGCCTGCCGCTGATCGACCACATGCTGAAGGCCCCCGGAAAGCCCGCGCCCAAGACCGCAAAGGCGCTGATCCTTGCGCCGACGCGCGAACTGGTCAACCAGATCGCCGAGGCGCTGCGCGGGCTCGTGCAGGGCTCCAAGCTGCGGGTGGCGACTGTGGTGGGCGGCCAGTCCATCAACAAGCAGATCGCCTTTTTGGGCCGGGGCACGGACATCCTGGTCGCAACCTCGGGCCGTCTGATCGACCTGATGGAGCGGCGGGCCGTGGACCTCAGCCAAACCCGGCACCTGGTGCTCGATGAGGCGGACCAAATGCTCGACATGGGGTTCATCCACGCGCTGCGCCGCATTGCGCCCGCGCTTGGCACGCCGCGGCAGACGATGCTGTTCTCCGCCACGATGCCGAAGGACATGGAAGAGCTGTCGAAGGCGTATCTCAACAACCCGCGCCGGGTGCAGGTCAGCCCCCCGGGCAAGGCAGCCGACAAGATCACCCAATCCGTGCATTTCGTGGAAAAGGACGACAAGCCTGCGAAACTGCGCGCGGTGCTGTCCGAGGATATGGACGCGCTGACGCTCGTCTTTGCGCGCACCAAGCACGGGGCGGAGCGGTTGATGAAAAACCTCGTGCGCGACGGCTATAACGCGGCGTCGATCCACGGGAACAAGAGCCAGGGCCAGCGGGACCGGGCGATCAAGGCGTTCCGGGATGGGACGATCACGGTGCTGGTCGCAACGGATGTGGCGGCCCGCGGCATCGACATTCCGGGCGTGGCTTACGTGATCAATTACGAGCTGCCGGAGGTGCCCGACAATTACGTGCACCGCATTGGCCGGACGGCCCGCGCAGGGCGCGAGGGCGAAGCGATTGCCTTCTGCGCCGCAGACGAGGTGGACTACCTGCGCCAGATCGAGCGGCTGATGAAGATCACCATCCCCGTCGCCTCCGGCACCGCGCCCGAGCCTGTCGCCCCGGCCAAGCGCGGCGGCGGTGGCCGGGGCAGGGGCCGCGCGCGCCCGGGCGGGGCCGCCCCGTCGCGCCGCCGCCCCCGCCGCCGGAAAAAGCCCGCGGCGTGATCCTGCGGCCTCAAATAGCGAAGCGGTAGGCTATTAAAATGGACCGCCTGCGGCGGGATTGATTTTTTTTTGCTCAGGCCGCGAGGGCCTTGGGGCTCTGCCCCAAACCCCGGGATTTTTCTGAACAGAGAAGGCCTATTGCCGGGCGAGGACGAAGTCGAATTCGACGTCCCAATAGGGGCCTTCAAAGCCGACCTCGGCGATACGCGCAGGGTCTTCGACGCGGTTGAAGTCAGCGATCAGGCTTTCCTTCACGCCAAAGACCGCGTCGTTGTTAATGTAGGGATCGTCCGGATCAAAGATGTGGGTCGTGACGGTGTCGTAGCCGTCCTTCGAGATGATGTAGTGCAGGTGCGCGGGGCGCCAGGCGTGGCGGCCCAGCGCGTGCAGCAGCGCGCCCACCGGCCCATCCGTCGGGATGGCGTAGTGTCTGGGGCGCACCGCCTTGAACCAGTAGCTGCCATCCGCGCCCGTACGGAAAACACCGCGCAGGTTGAAATCGGGCTGGATGCCCTTTTGCTGCACATCATAAAAGCCTTCGTCATTGGCTTGCCAGACGTCGATCTTGACGCCCTCCAGCGGGTTGCCGTCCACGTCCAGAACGCGGCCCCGGACAACCATGTCCTCGCCCTTGTGGTCGCGGCAGATGTTGTCACCCATCTGGTATTCCGGCGCGCCGCTTACGTGGAAGGGGCCAAGCACGGTGTTTTCCGACGCGCCCGCGGGGCGGCGCGCGTTGATCGCATCGACGAGCATCGACACGCCCAGTACGTCTGACAGCAGGATGTATTCCTGCCGCCAGTCGTCACATGTGTGGCCCGTGGCCGTGAGGAATTGGATCGCAGCGAACCATTCCTCTTGTGTCGGCTCAATCTCTTTCACCGCGGCGTGCAGGTGGCGGGTGATCGCATCCATCACTTCCCGCAGGCGCGCGTCTTGCGCGTTCACGTTTTGCGAGGTCACAACCTCGGCGCTGTTGTCTTCGGTGAAATAGGCTTTAGGCAGGTCCATTTAGGCCTCCTATCGGGCGCGACTGGGGAACAAGGACGCGGGAGCGGCCCGCGCGCGGCTGGGTCGTGATCTTTTTGGTGCGCGATGCGACACCCGGGTCGCGGGCGCGAGAGCATGCGGCGGGTGTTTTCGATGCGGCAGACGGCCCACCCCCGCTGTCACCAAGACTGCGCGCACGCATCTGGAAGGCCTGTGTCGACAGGCGCTCACACCGTCTGTGCCCTGTGCGTTGCTGGCATATTCCCGTGGCATCCGCTTTTGTAGCCGGCGTTTGGCCGGGTTGGCAGTCTCGACCGGCCGCGTGCGTGTTTTTTTGCCAATGCTGCGCGTGACGTCTGAAGGGGTGGTGCGCGCCGAATTCACCCGCTGTGCCGAGATGATCCGCAGGTCCGACCGCGCAAGAGTGTTTCTGGCGTGATTAAGCGGTTCTTCACCTGCGCGTGTCATCACGAATGTGTCGCCTGAAAGTTGGGCGCTGCAGCAAGAGGCACGATCATTGACGGGCATGTCTTCCACTCCGGTGCCGGTCATCAGCGCGCTTGCCGGGGCCGAACTGCCGAAATCTGTGGTCATCGTGGACGATGCGCGCTCATGGCGGCGCTGGCTGCGCGCCGTTCTTGAAAAGGATCCGCGCTTGCGTGTTGTAGGCGAGGCCGGATCGGCTGAAGAAGCGCGGGAGGTGATCAAGGCAACGGACCCTAACGTGCTGACGTTGGACGTGGAAATGCCGGGCATGAACGGGCTTCGATTTCTTGAGCATCTCATGCGTCTGCGCCCCATGCCCGTGATCATGTTTTCCGGCCATACGACGCAAACGTCAGTGGAAACCGTTCGTGCGCTGTCGCTTGGCGCGGTTGATTGTTTCCATAAATCGGGGGACTTGTCCCCCCGTGTCGTGAATGACTTGCGCCGCCGGGTACTGGCCGCAGCAGGATCCGCGCCGCAACGGGTTCAGACACGCCAGGACACAGTTTTCTATACACCGCCGGAGGTCCCCACCGCGCTGCCCCTGATCCTCATCGGCGCCTCGACCGGCGGCGTGCTGGCTATTGAACGCACGCTGACCAACCTGCCGGCCTGCACCCCGCCTATGGTGATCGTGCAGCACATGCCAGCCTCTTTCCTGTCAAGCTTTGTCCGCCGTCTCGACGGGCTTCTTCCGCACAAGGTCTTTCTTGCAGAAGAAGGGCGCAGCGTTGCACGGGGCGAGATTGCGCTCGCGCGTGCGGATGGGCGTCAAACCGGCGTGAACCTGACCAAGCAGGGGTGGGTGACAACGCGGCTTGATCCGCATCCTGACGATGTTTTTACCCCGTCGGTGGATCGCCTGTTCGAAGCCGCCGCGCCCCATGCGGCGCAGGTGGTTGCGGCTGTGCTGACGGGCATCGGCTCTGACGGCGCGCGCGGCGCGGCGGCGCTTGCGGCAGGCGGCGCACAGATCCTGGTTCAGAGCGAGGCAACATGCGTTGTCTACGGAATGCCGCGCGCGGTGCGGGCTGAGGTAAGTGGCAGTCTTGAGGTGTCGCTGGCGGATATGGGCCGTGGTCTTGTCGATGCTGTCAGTGCGATTGAAACCGGGGCGCGCGCATGAGGGCCAACACATTTCATATCACCCAAGGCGAGCATATGGTGTCCGATCAGCCAGGCACGGTGATCACGACCTTGCTGGGCTCTTGCGTCGCTTGCTGCCTGTGGGACCCTGAGGCGCGCGTTGGCGGCATGAACCACATGCTCCTGTCGGTGCGCACCACCTCGTACACGCATTGCAACACCGCTGGGGTGAACGCGATGGAGGTTCTGATCAATGACATTATTAAGCTCGGTGGTGTACGCGGCAATTTGAAAGCAAAGGTTTTCGGCGGCGCGCAGATGGTATCGGGCTTGTCGGAGATCGGGATATCGAATGGTCGCTTCGTCCTGGAGTTTCTGGAGCGCGAAGGTATCACCTGTGAAAGCCATAGCCTCGGCGGCGTCTCCGCGCGGATGCTGAAGTACTGGCCGACGGAAGGGCGTGTCCTTCAAAAAATAGCAAGCAGCACGCCCGTTGTGCCGGAACCTCAGGTATTGGAGGAGAGCGCGGGGAACGCACCGGAGTTGTTCTGATACGCGCAACCGCGTCACGCCGAGCTGCGGCCTGCGCCGCACGCCGCCTGCGAAGTCGCGTTGGGCACTGGCGGGCCTCCTCAGTCGCCAGACGTGGAGATGCGCCGCTCGATCCGCAACCGTCCGGGCCCGTGCAGCAGGTCTTAGGCATAAGCTGGGCTTGGCGCGGCGCAGGCGGGCCTTATCGGTACAAAATGGTTTCAAAAACAGCCTGCGTTTGAGACGGCCCGCTCCTTTTGTGACACAGGTTTGGTTGGCCTGCGCGTGTGTGCCGATTGCTGTTCGCAATCAGGCCTGTGGGTAAAAGATGCAAAGGTGTTACAGCGGCAGCGTGGTTGCAGATTTGCGTTGCCTGCGCGTGCGTTTTTGCGCCGCACCCCCAGCTATCGCGGCGCATCAAGGCTTTTTCGTCGCTTTGTCAAAAAAGGTCGAGCTCGCCTTTTTCCACCGGTTCGGCTGGCCCCAGCGCGCCATCCATCAGCAGCCGCATGCTCTGTTCAAGTTGCAATCGGGCCTTGAGTTCGGTGGAGGGGGTAACCTCCATCCGCGCGCGGTTTGCGATGGTCGCGAGGTCTTCAAGCGATTGCCTTAATCGGTCAAGCACTTGAATTTCAACAAGGATGCGGTTTTTGGCTTGGCTGTCTTGCGGGAGCATTTCGCTCATTTGGCTTTCGAGCCGCGCAACGCTGCGCGCGAGTCCCTTGATATGAACCGCGACCGCTTGCGCGCAGTCTACCTGTGCATTCATGTCAGAGGGGGCCAACAACGGCTTCGATACATTTGCGCAGATCAACCGGTTCGAAGGGTTTCTTCAAATAATTGTTCATCCCAAGCTTGCGCCCATAGTCGACGATTTGCTGTTCCGCCCGACCCGTGATCAGGATGAAGCCAACGCCTTTTGTCTTTGGTGCTGATCGCAGATGGTGCAAAAACTTCAGCCCGTCCATATTGGGCATGTTGTAGTCGGAGATCACCAGATGCACCGGCGCGCGCTCGAGCGTTGCGAGCGCATCAGCCCCATCCTCGGCCGTTGCGATGTGCTGCACGCCAAAACTGTCGAGTGCCTGTGTGATCAAGCCACGACTGGTCGACATATCATCCACAACCATGACCCGAATCTGATCACGCAACGCCATTTTCAGTCCTCTCATTAGGGTGCGGCGCCAAGCTACCGGGTTTTCTAAAGGCTGTTGCACCCGCGGGGCGGAAGCCAAACTTTTCGCAGTCTTGGATGCGCTCAGAGTGCCCCAAAAACAGCATACCAAATGGCGCAACGGCCGCATGGAAGCGCGGCCAAAGCGCGTCTTGTGTTGTCTGATCGAAGTAGATGACCACGTTTCGGCAAAAGATGGCATCGAACTGACCGGTCATTGGCCAATCTTCGAGCAGGTTCAGGCGTTTGAAAGTGATCAGGTTGCGCAAGCTGTCCGACATACTGGCCCCCCCATTCATGGGCGTGGTGAAGCGCTTGCGAAAATCATCAGGCACACCGCGCAAGAGCGCGTCATCATACGTACCGGTCTGGGCAAATTGAATGACTTTCGGGTCAACGTCGGTGGCGAGAATTCTGAAATTTGCGGAAGCCAGCTCAGGCGCGGCGTCCAGCAAATGCATGGCAATCGAATAGGGTTCCTGCCCGTTCGAACATCCCGCTGACCAGATGCGAAACCGTCCGTTTTCCGCCAATGCGCGTTTCGCATGTGGCAGCACCTCCTGCGTGAGAAGGTCGAAATGGTGTGGTTCGCGAAAAAAATGAGACACATTTGTGGTCAGCGCGGAGATCATGTGCGCAAGCTCGCCTGCACCCGCATCCGATTGTACCAGCTTCTGGTAGGCGTCAAATCCGTTCAGCCCGCAGGCGCGCACCCGGTGGCGCAAGCGCGAGGCGACCATTGCGCGCTTTTCAGGAACGAGTACGAGCCCCCAATTCCCGTACGCGATCTGCGCGAAGGCGTTGAAGGCCTCAGCACTCATGTCGGGCTGGATATGTGCCGCTGAATTCATGCAGCTTCACTGGTCTCATTGGCCACAACGACGGCCAGGTCGAGAACACGGATCATGCGATCGTCGAGCAGCGTCAGCGCTTTGATGACGGCAGGCTGTGTGCCGGGGGTGCTTTCGGGTGGCGGCTGCAGATCGTCATCGCCCAGCGCCACAATGTCTGACACGGCGTCAACGAGCAGACCAGTCATCAGGTCATCATGTTTGACCACGATGATAACATTTCGGTCCGAGTGTTCGCGTGGGGGCAGGCCGAGCCGTTCGGCGAGGTCCATAACAGGCAGCACCGTGCCGCGGAGGTTGATCACCCCCTTCATGTGACTGGGCGCGTGAGGCAGCGGCGTTGTTTTGGTCCAGCCGCGGATTTCCCGCACAGACATAATGTCGAGCGAGTATTCCTGATCGCTTAGCCGGAAGGTGAGCAATTCAACAGGGGCGTTTTTGACATGTTCGCTCATACGGCAATCTCCTTGCGCGCGGTGATGGCGGAGTGTTCGTGACTTTGGGCCTGAGAAATGATGTCAGAGGGATCAAGGATGAGCGCGATTTGGCCATCGCCCAATATCGTCGCTGCCGCGATCCCCGGCGCCCGGTAAAAGCTTTCATCGAGGCCCTTGATAACCACCTGACGCTGGTCGTCGATTTCATCCACCACGAGCGCCGCTCGGTTACCGTCCTCTAGTGCGATGAGCAGCACGACGCGGTCGATGTAATCCTCAAGGTGCGGGCGATATCCAAGTACAACGCCCAGGTCGGACAAGGGGACAAAGCTGCCGCGCACGCGCACCACGTTGAGCCCCGGCCGAACGTGATCAATGTTGGTCTCATCAATGGTTAGCGTTTCGACCACAAGGTTCAGGGGCAGCACGAGGGTTTCGCCCGCAACTTTGACGACCATCCCGTCCAGAACGGCGAGGGTGAGCGGCAAAGAGATGGAAAACGTGGTGCCAATCCCGGGTTCGGAGGCAATCGTGATCCGTCCGCCGAGGGCCTGGATCGCAGTGCGCACAACATCCATGCCGACACCGCGCCCCGACAGGTCGGAAACTTCGCTTGCGGTCGAGAAGCCGGGCAGGAAAAGAAGGTTGTCGATCTCCGTATCGCTGAGCGGGGCGTCCGCCGGGATCAGGCCCTTGTCGATTGCGATCTGCTGAACCTTGGGTCTGTTGATCCCGCCGCCATCGTCCGACACTTCGATGACCACGCGGCCGGACCGGTGGGCTGCTGTCAGACGGACCGTGCCTTTTGCCGACTTGCCTGCCGCGCGCCGCGTTTCGGTGTCTTCAAGGCCATGATCGACGGCGTTGCGAATCATGTGCGTCAGCGGATCGGCCAGCCGTTCAATGACCGTTTTGTCGACTTCGGTTGTTTCCCCTTCCGGCGACAGGACAACGTCCTTGCCAACCGCCGCGGAGGCTTCGCGCACGATCCGGGACATGCGTTGGAAAAGCGATTTCACGGGCTGTGCGCGGATCATCATCACGCTGTCTTGAATGTCGCGGGTCAGCCGCTGGAACTCTTCCAGCCCGTTCATCGCGTCCGAATGGGGTGAGAGGCCAGCTTGCTCAAGGCTTTGCGACAGCATGGCCTGGTTGATCACCAACTCGCCGACGAGGTTTACGAGCCGCTCGATCCGGTCAAGATCGACCCGCACAACGGATTTGGCTGCAGAAGGCGCCGCTTTGCCTGTACCCGATGGATCGGCCATCGCGCCAGCCGGCGTGGGCGGTTGAGCTGGCGCAGCGGATGGTGCTTCGGCCTTGGCAACAGGCGCCTCGGCTTCAACATCATCAAGCTCTGCGCCGAGGGGAATATCGTCGAGCGGTGGCAGATCCGGAAAACCCGGCGCAGCGCCGCCGGAAATGTCGAGGGCGCAGAGCCCGTCAACAAATTCAAAGATCGATGCGACCTCTGCCGCGTCGGCCGCGCTTTCTAGCTCTGCGGTCCAGGACAGATAACAGTTTTCGGGCTCCAGCGCTTCAAGGCTGGGAAGGGCGCTTGCGTCGAGGGTGATCGTGCAGGCGCCCAGCGCGGCCAGATTGCCGAGCAATTTGAAAGGTTCATTCCCCGTCGCGTAGAGTTCGGTCTGCGGCGAAAACGTCACCTGCAAAGTGTTTGCCGTTGGGGCGCTATTAATACCGGGTAGATCAAGGCTGAGGCCCATCGGCTGGAAATCAATGTCTTCTTCTGTTTCCTCAGCGGGGGTGCCGCCCAGATAGCTGTCGAGTTCGCCCAGCAGCGCTTCGCCCACCGCCGTGGGTAGCTCGGTTTCATCCCGGCTGCCCCGGACCAGGTCGGACAGGTGATCGGCGCATCGGAAGAACAGCTTGATCATCGCGTCATCGGGTGCGATCTGGCCCGAGCGCACCGCGTCCATCACCGTCTCATAACGGTGGGCAAAGCGCACCAGCGCCTCCAGCCCAAATGCGCCAGCGCCGCCCTTGATCGAATGCACCGCGCGAAATACGACGTTGATCGTCTCGATGTCAGAGGCATCGTCGGCGAGTTGTTCCAGCCCGTCTTGCAGCGCTTCCAGAAGCTCCTCGCACTCGATAAAAAACGAGGCGCGGATTTCGGCCATCGGATCTGGCGTTGTCATGACTTACCCCGCCACCATGTGGAGCGCTTTGACCAGCTTGATCGGATCAAAGGGTTTCACGATCCAACCGGTCGCACCGGCAGAGCGCGCGCGCGCCTTGAGCTCCGGCGCAGCTTCGGTTGTCAGGACCAGAATTGGCGTCGCGCGGTGGCGGTCCTGACCGCGCACGGCGTCGATGAAGCCAAACCCGTCCATGCGCGGCATATTGATATCTGTGATGATGGCATCGGGCGCCATGCCGTCCAGCACTTCGACCCCGTGCACGCCATCATCGGCGGTCGTGACGGTGAACCCGGCAGGCTCCAGCGCGAAGCGGATCATGTCGCGCATCGTCCGGCTGTCGTCGACGGCAAGAATACTGAGGCTCATTTCCGTGTCTCCACGATCTGCGCGGGGGAGGTGCCCATCGCGGTCATCTGGCCCAACACACGGTCAGGCACGCGGTGTAATGAGATGGCCCCGCCCGCCGCGTTATTGCGGATCGCTGCCGACATCAGCACCTGCAGGCCCAGCGCGCCGAAATGGGTCACGGCGCTGGCATCCACGCTCAGCTTTTCATCTGCGGGGCGGGCGCGCAACGTCGCGGCAAGCGCAGGGACGCTGGACAGGTCAAGCCGTTCGGGAAGGACAATCGCATCGCTCATGTCGGCCTGCCAATCAGGCTGGGTTCCGGATACGCCATAGGGTCCCCTCGGTGGTTAACTCCCCGAAGGTCTAGCGGACGGTGTCTTAAGAAGCGGTTACGCCCTGCGCGGTTGAAACGAAAAAGCCCCGGCGTTGGGCCGGGGCGTTTGATTTTCCATGATATTTATTCAGGCGCGCCGACGGCGTCCCCCGGCGCGTCCCCCGCGCCCGCGGCCTTCGCCGTCAGCCGAAGGCACCCGGTTGAACTCGATCCAGGCGCCGCCGCCCTCGTCATTGTCGGTCAGGAAGTTGGCGGCGCGGATCGCTTCCATCTCCTTGCCTGCGCGCGGCTTGGTGGAGCCCATGCCGAACATCTGCACAAACGCCTCGTCATCCATGCCCTCGGGCAGCACGATACCGGCGGCCTCCACCGCGGCGCGCTTTTCCGCGATTTTCGTCGGGCCAATGGGCAGAGCAACAGGGTTCATGATGGCCGAGGTCATGCCCGCGCCCATCGCCATCGGCAGGAACGCGTTGTTGATCCCGTGCCGGTTCGGCAGGCCAAAGGAGATGTTCGAGGCGCCGCAGGTCGTGTTCACGCCCAGCTCTTCGCGCAGGCGGCGCACGAGGGTGAAGACCTGCAAACCAGCCGTGCCCATCGCGCCGATTGGCATGACCAGCGGGTCCACAACGATGTCATGGGAGGGAATGCCGAAATCCGCAGCGCGTTCCACGATCTTTTTGGCCACGGCAAAGCGCACATCGGGGTCTTCGGATATGCCGGTGTCGTCATTGGAGATCGCGACAACCGGCACATTGTACTTCTTGACCAGCGGCAGGACCATCTCCAGCCGTTCTTCCTCGCCCGTCACGGAGTTCAGAAGCGGGCGTCCTTCGGCGGCGGCAAGGCCGTTCTCCAGCGCCCCGGGCACAGAGCTGTCGATGCAGAGCGGGCAATCGGTCACGGCCTGCACGCGTTCGACCAGTTCCTTCATCAGGGTCGGTTCGACAAAGTTGTTGTCGGCATAGCGGGGGTCTTCGGCCATCTTGTTCGAAAAGACCGCACCGGAGTTGATGTCGAGCACTGTCGCGCCCGCGGCCACCTGCGCCAGCGCATCCGCTTCCACGCGCGAGAAATCGCCGCGCTCCAGCTCCTCGTTCAGCACCTTGCGGCCCGTGGGGTTGATGCGCTCGCCGATCACGCAGAACGGCTGGTCAAAGCCCATCACGGCGGTCTTGGTCTTGGATTCGATGATGGTGCGGGTCATGGGCGGGTGGTCTCCTGAGGCGCTATGGTGCCGGTTAGCGCAGACCGTAAGCGGGCCGTGCCTTGTTCGGCGGCGTGCAAGCGACATAGACGGGGACGCGGGCGACGTCAGCCGCGTTTCTTCTCATGATTATGATGTAGCGGGGCGCAAGGCGGCGAGGATCAGGCGACATTGGGCGGCGGTCACGTCCGCCTTGGTGCCTGTTACCGCTGGGGACGCTTGCAGGTCCGACAGGCCGTGAATTGTGGTCCAGGCAAAGAACTGCGCCGCGGCGTCCGGGGGCGCGATGACGCCCTGATCCGCGAGTTCCCGCAGCGATTTGCCCAGCCAGTCATAGGTCGAGGGGCGCGCCTCGGGCGCGGGCGTTCCGGGCAGCCCGTGCGGGCCGAACATGAGACGCCAAAGGCCGTAGTTTTCCTGTGCAAAGCGCACGTAGGCGCGGGCAAGGCCGGTGAAGCGGGCTATGGCCTCTTCTGCGGAGGCAGCGGTGCTGGCCCAGGGCAGCGCGGCCTCAAACGCGTCGGCCATCTGGTCAAAGCCAAGTTGTGCGACGCGCCGCATCAGCGCGTCTTTGTCTGCGAAGTGCCGGTAGGCCGCCCCGGCAGAGACGCCAAGCGTGCGGCTGACCTGCCTGAGCGACAGATCGTCCAGCGTGCCGGAGCGCGCAGCCTGCATCGCATGGTCCAAAAGGGCCTGTTTCAGCGCGCCGTGGGGGAGGGGTTTGGTCATGCTCCGACTTGTAATCAGTGTTTACATTAGACGCAAGCTTGTGTATGTAATCAGCGTTTACTTTTCAGGAGCCTGCGATGAATGCCATGACACGGATCGACGCCGGGGCCGCCCAGCTTGTTCCGACCTGCCTTGGCAGGCTTGCCGTGCGCGAGGTGGGGCAGGGGGCGGTGACGGCCCTTCTCTGGCCCTCCATCTTCACGGATCACCGGATCTACGACGCGATTGTCCCACAGCTTGCCGGCACTGCGCGGCTGATCCTGATCGACGGGCCGGGGCATGGGGGCAGCGCGGGTCCGCGGCGGGTCTTTTCGATGCAGGCCTGCGCAACGGCGATGGCGCAGGTCATGGATGCAAAGCATATCCAAAGGGCCGTGGTGGGCGGCACGTCATGGGGCGGCATGGTGGGCGCCGAGCTGGCGCTTGCCATGCCAGAGCGCGTCGCGGGTCTTGTTATGGCGAACACGCCGACGCGGATCGGGCAAAGGCGCCCGTCCGTGGCCACCAGGCTGATCGCCCTCGGCGCCCGCTGGGCCGCGCGGGCCAAGGGCTTTCAGGATGGCGTCGCACGCAGCTTCTTCTCAGCCGGAGCGGTGGGCCCTCATTTGCAGAGCTTTCGCGCGATGCTGCGCGCCAGCGACGGTCCAAGGCTCGGTGCGGCTGTGCGCTCCGTCCTGCTGCATGCAGACCCGCTTGAGCCGCGCCTTGAGTGGCTGATCCCGCCGACCTTGGTGATCGCAGGCAAGGACGATGCGATGTACCCGCTGGAGCATCAGGCCAAGGCCGCAGCGCTGGCCCCGAACGGGCGGCTTGTCGTGCTTCCCGGTCGCCACATCTCTGCCGTCGATGCACCCGATGACATGGCAAAGGCCCTGAGGTTGTTCCTCGCCGATGTGGCGCTGTGACCCGCGTCTGCGCATAACGCACCCCATCCCGTTCAGCTGGACGCAGTCCCTAAAGCGCGGCGCAGCGGGCGCTTTTGATCACCCAAGACGTTGGCAGGAGGTGTTTGTCGTTGTGCCGGTCTGCGGATTGTAAAAGCTGTTGCTTAGAAACCGTGGATCATTTGTCGGACGCGCGAAGATCGAAAAGATCGCGTGGTTTCCCGCGGCAGGCTGCATCTGGAACTGGAAGGCAGGGCCTTGGCCCGTTTGATCATCCGGCAGCAGCGACCACCGCCCAAACCCTTGCACCTGGAACACCCGGTTGGTCTGCACATAGATGATCGAGCCCCGGTGCTGCAGCTGCTGGTTTGGTGCGATCTGCAATTCCAGATCAATTGAGACAATTTGCGAGTTTGAAACACACCGCCAGTACCCGGCCGGGTTCATCTGCTGTGCTGCAACGGGCAGGGCAAGGAGGGCCGCGCATAATGTGAGCAGGAGCCGCATCGTACCAATTCCTTTCTGATATGTAATACGTGCAGCTTACAGAGCGCCACCGCCGCTTGGCAACGCGTACGTGCGACGTGGATGTGCGCCGGCGCGTTGCAGCACAGAGTGCGACGCCCACGATGTGGGCGAGGGCTGCTTAGGTGTGTGGCGCAGTCGCGCGCAGTTTTTGAGCACGAAGCTGGTGCATCCGCAGGCGGTGCTCTGAAACGTCGCTGGATTGATGTGTGTCAATTTAAGTGGACACTTAATGTGACAGCATAGCGTGACACACTTGGAGTCCTGTCATGCGCGTTTTGTTCGTCCACCCCAATTACCGCTCCGGCGGGGCAGAGATCGCCGGGACATGGCCGCCCGCCTGGGTCGCTTACTTGACCGGGCACTTGCGGCAGGCGGGCTTTGACGACATCCACTTCATCGACGCGATGACCGATGAGGTCAGCGACGAAGATCTCGCCATCCGCATGGCCGAAATCAAACCTGACGTGGTGGGCGTCACCGCCATCACCCCCTCCATCTACCGCGCCGAAGAGGTGCTGCGCATCGCCCGCGATGTTGCCCCGGACGCGGTGCGGGTGCTGGGCGGGGTCCACGCGACCTTCATGTACAAACAGGTCCTGACTGAGGCGCCCTGGGTCGACGTGATCGTGCGCGGCGAGGGCGAGGAGGTCTGCCTTGAGCTGATGTGCGCCATCCGCGACGGCCGCTTCCCGGCCGAACGGCACATGATCAAAGGCCTGGCCTTTGTCGACGGGGACCGCATCGTCGCCACGCAGGCCGCGTCCACCGTGAAAGACCTCAGCAAGATCAAACCGGACTGGACCGTGCTGGACTGGTCCAAATACATCTATATCCCCCTCGGCACCCGCGTCGCGATCCCCAACCTCGCCCGCGGTTGCCCCTTCACCTGCTCCTTCTGCTCGCAATGGAAATTCTGGCGCGACTACCGCGTGCGGGACCCCAAAGACGTTGTGGACGAGATCGAGGACCTCGTGGACAACCACGGCGTCGGCTTCTTCATCCTCGCGGACGAGGAGCCGACCATCAACAAGAAGAAATTCGTCGCCTTCTGCCAGGAACTGATCGACCGCGGCCTGCCCAAACGGGTCAAGTGGGGCATCAACACCCGCGTGACCGACATCTACCGCGACAAGGACCTGCTGAAGTTCTACCGGCAGGCGGGGCTGGTGCATGTCTCGCTCGGCACCGAAGCCGCGGCCCAGCTTAAGCTCGACCAGTTCAACAAGGAAACCAAGGTCGAGGAAAACAAGGAGGCGATCCGCCTTCTGCGCGAGGCCGATATCCTGGTGGAGGCGCAGTTCATCGTCGGTCTCGACAACGAGACGCCCGAGACGCTGGAGGAGACCTTCCGCATGGCGTGGGACTGGCAGCCGGACCTGGCCAACTGGTCGATGTACACGCCCTGGCCCTTCACGCCGCTCTTTCAGGAGCTTAAGGACCAGGTCGAGATTTTCGACTTCTCCAAGTACAACTTCGTGACCCCCATCATGAAACCCGCCGCAATGGAGCGGGGGGAGCTGCTGGACGGGGTGATGAACAACTACCGCCGCTTCTACTCGCGCAAGGCGCTCTTCCACTACCCGTGGCGCGGCACAGGGTTCCGGCGGCGCTACCTGCTGGGCTGCCTCTATGCCTTCCTCAAGGCGGGGTTCCAGCGCACGTTCTATGACCTCGGCAAAGCGGGTTACTGGGGGCCGCAGACGAAGAATTCCGTCGATTTCCACTTCGATGAGACGCGCGAGCTGGCCGAGGCGCAGATGGCCGATTGGGAGGCCTCCGCCGACAAGGCCGCCGCCGCCGCAGAGCGGCGGGCTGCGGTGCGCGCGCAGACGATCGAACGCAAGCAGGGCTTCAAACTGCCCAACGGGGCGGAGGTGAAGGCCTGCGGCGGCGGGGATCAGCAAATGGGCGGGGGCGCCAAACCAATGGAGGAAGTCTAAAGACGTCCGCACCCGCACCGGCCTGATCGGGCCAAACGCGATCCTGCAAATGATCCCCGTGCTGGACCGGCTGGGCGGGGAGGGGCGGCGCACGCAGATGCTGGCCGCGGCAGGCATTTTCGAGGTGCCGGATGGCAGCGCGATGATCCCCGAGAGCGATGCGGCCCGCCTGCACCAGGTGCTGCGCCGCGAAGAGCCGGAGATGGCCCCGACGCTCGCCGCCTATGCGGGCGTGGCCACCGGGCGCTACATCCTCACGCACCGCATCCCGAAACCTGTCCAAACCGTCCTGCGCGCACTCCCCGCATGGCTCGCCGCCCCCATGCTCGCCCGCGCGATCACCCAGCACGCATGGACCTTCGCCGGGTCGGGCACGTTCACGGCTGTGGACGCATGGACGTTTGAGATCAGGGAGAATCCTTTGATCGCCGGAGAGCATAGCGACCACTGCCTCTGCCACTGGCACGCGGCGGTCTTCACGACGCTCTACCGCGCCCTCGTCCACACCGCGTGCCTGTGCCTTGAGGCCACCTGCGGCGCACAGGGCAAAGGCATCCCCTGCCGGTTCGAGGTCCGCGTGGAGCGGCGGGAGGGGGGCTAGTCGAGCGCTTTGAGATCGGCGAGGATTTCTTCGTGCAACTCGGTCGCCTTCTCGAAGTTGTAGGGCATATGCGCCGGATCATAGAACCGGAGTGCATTGTCCACATGTTCCAACGCGGCCTCCAGATGCTTTCGCGGGTCCTCAGTCGCGTCATGCGCAGCCCACGCCTGCTCCGCAATTGCAAGATTCTCTTGTGTCATCGCCCAGTCAACCGGATGCTCAGCCTCGGTGCGCACGCGCAAGGCCGCGCGGTACCCCTCCACCGCCTCGGCCAGCAGAGCGGCCCCTTCCGGCCCGGCGATGCGGGTGCCTTGGGCATCCAGCGCACCTGCGAGATTTTTGCATAGTCGTCGCCCAGTCCTTCGGCTGCTCCGCTTCGGTGTACACGCGCAAGGCGGCGCGGTAGCGCTCCACCGCTTCGGCCAGCAACGCGGCCCCCTCCGGCCCGGCGGTGCGGGAGCCTTGGGCTTCAAGCGCGATGGCGAGGTTTTGCATGGTCATCGCCCAGTCCACCGGATGCTCTGCTTCGGCGGTCACGCGCAAGGCGGCGCGGTAGCTCTCCACCGCCTTGGCGAGCAGCACGGCGCCCTCCGGCCCGGCGGTGCGGGTGCCTTGGGTTTGAAGCACAGCGGCGAGGTTTTGCATGGTCATCGCCCATTGCACCGGATGCTCCGCCTCGGTGTACATACGTAAGGCGGCGCGGTAGCTCTGCATTGCCTCGGCCAGCAGCGCGGCGCCCTCTGGCCCAGTGGTGCGGGTGCCTTGGTTTTGCAGTGCGCCCGCGAGGTTGTTGTGCGCCATTGCCCAAAGCAGCGGCGCGTCGGTTTCGAAATTGGCGGTCAGCGTCTCTCGTATCATCTGCGCCGACAGGGCCAGACCCGCCCCGCCATAGCGCAGGCCGTGGGCGTAGAAGACGCCGTCATACCGCAACTTCCGCCGCACCGGCTCCAGCGTATCCACCGCTTCGAAACTGTTCGCGGCGCTGTTCAGGACGCGGTAGGCCAGATCAAGGTCGCCGCGGGCGAGGGCGTTGTCGGCGCGCAGCTCGGCACTCCGCGCCGCCTCATCCAGTTCGGTGTAATGCACCTGTGACAGCAGGGTTTCGACCTCGTCCGGGTCAACCCGGTCAATCGCATCCTGCGCGGCGGCCTTCAGGTTGGTCAGCTTGCGGTAGGTGTCTGGGATCGCGTCGACCTCGGCGCGCAGCTTGCGCCAGTCCTCGGCTCGCTTTGTCAGCTCCTCGCGGATCGCCCCGTCGCCCATCGAATGCGCGCCCGCGATGTCGAACCGCCCTGCGAGCAGTTCCAGCGCGTCCCGGTCGAGGGCGGCGATGTTGTCCAGCTGTTCGCTGGCGCTCATCTTCACGCGGCGTTCAAGCTGGTCGATCTCTTCGTCTGAAATCTCCAGCGCCGTGGCCAAGGCGTGCACCGTCTGCGCGGTCGGGTTGTGCACACGCCCCGTCTCCAGCTTCGAGATGTCGCCTTTGCGCCCCTCCGCCACCTCCGGCTCAAGGTTTGGATAAAGCGCGCAGGCCAACTGACCTTGAGTCATGCGCTGCTCCGCCCGCCGCCGTTTGACGAGTCGGCCAAAGGCGGCGCCGAAGGTGTCTGGTGCGGGGGCGGGCACGCTAACTCTCTCTAACCTGCGATCAATTTTCTCAAACTTTGCCTCAAACCTCTGCCGGATCGAAAAAATGCCGTCCGGCCCGCAGGTTATCCGTGCGTTCCGAAGGAGCGTAACAAGGGACCTTGTTCAACTTCAAGTGGGAGACCACCCGATGATTGAACGACTGAAGACACTGATGACCAAAGTGGCTGCCGCCATCTGGTGCCACCGCGTAAGCTACGCCAGCCTTGCCGCGATTTATGGCGCGGGGTGTTTTGGCCTAGTAGACAAGGAGACCGTCGCGCAGGTGGCGACGGCACTATATGTCGCGATCAGTGCCCAGCGGCACTAAGGCGGAAGGTGGGCAGATTGCCCACCCTACGCTCTGTCTCAGGCGGCGGGAGCGGCTGCGCTCCCGCCGTTTTCAATCGCCCAATGGGCATTACTCTTTATGCCGCCCAGCGGAAAGAAGTGCACGTTGGTGATGTTGAACTCCGGGTGCGCGGCCTTGTGGGCGGCAAGCTCGGATATCACCTCGGTCGGCTCGAAGGGCAGGAGCAGTTTGGTCACGTCTTTCGCCCGCCGTTGCAGCACGCGCAGGGATGGGCCGACGCCGCAGGCGATGGCGAATTTGATCATCGTTTGCAGCTTTGCCGGGCCCGCGATGCCGATATGGATGGGCAGGTCGATGCCTGCCGCCTTCAGATCGTCCGCCCACTTGATGATCGGGCCGGCCTCGAACGCAAATTGCGTGGCGATGGCCATCTGCGCGTCCGTCCGCTCCGCGAAGTCCTGCTTCCAGCGCAGGGCCGCATCCACGTTGGCCATCCCGCCATCGGGGTCGATGTCGCGGTTGCCTTCGGGGTGGCCCGCGACGTGCAGGCGCTCAAAGCCTGCCTGATCAAAAAGCCCGGTCTCCATCAGCTGCATGGAGCTGTCGAAATCGCCGTGGGGCGTCTCCACCCCGCCTGCGAGCAAGAGCGCCTGTTTCACATCCGCTTCGCCCTGGTAGCGCGCGATCCAGTCGGCGAGCGTCGCGCGGTCCTTGATGATGCGCGCCGGAAAGTGCGGCATGACCGGGAAGCCGCCCGCGTTCAGGCGCGCGGCGGTGCGCACCATGTCCTCGATCGGCGTGCCTTCGATATGGGCGATGTAAACGCGGGTGCCCTCGGGCAGGATCGCGCGGAAATCCTCGACCTTCTCGGCGGTGCGCGGCATGACCTCGATGGAGTAGCGTTGCAGGAACGCCTCTACTTCCGCGCTCAGGCGGCCAGGGGTGGGGGCGTCCGTTTTCTTGGCGAGGTTCAGCAATCCCATGTCGTCTCTCCCTTGCGCGCGTAGCGCGCAGCTTTAGGTGTCGTGCGGCTTACGCGCGGCCTTCATTGTCGATCAGTTGCTTGAGGCGGTCCTGATCGTATTCCGTCTCAAGGCGCTGCGCCTCCGCCTCGGCGATCTCGGCGGGATCGCCTTCGACGGTGTAGGGGTCCGCCTTGCGCCACTCGGCGAGGTAGGCATCGGCGTCCCGCGCGCCAACCTTCATTGCGGCGCGGTCAATCGCCTGCTCAAACCGTTCTGCGAGCTGCCGCTTGGCGCCCCGGCGGCCCTTGCCAACGATGACCTGTGCGGGGATGTCCCGCCAATAAACGATGGTGACGTCGGGCATGGTGCCTCCTGCGTGCTTTAGGGCGGTGTACGGGACGCGGCGGCAAAGCCCCTGCCGAATTTCGACGCAAACCGTTCCATGTGCGACGAATGTGGCGCGCGCTTCGGGCTTGCACAGGGCGCTGCGTCGCGCCTATGCTACCGCTAACCCGATATGAAAGGCGCATCTCATGGCGCCGAAGCGTCCCCTTGGTGCGGGCGCGCTCGACAAAGACGATCTGAGCCCCGTGCCGGATCCCCGGAACAGTGACCTTTACGCGGCGCTGGATCTGGGGACAAACAGTTGCCGTATGCTGATTGCCCGCCCCGAAGGCGCGGGGTTTTCCGTCGTGGACAGCTTTTCCAAATCCGTTCAGCTGGGCGCCGGGCTCGAACGCTCCGGGCGCCTGTCGAGGGGTTCGATGACGCGGACCATCCAGGCCCTGCGCATTTGCCAGCAAAAGCTGCGCAAGCACAACGTGCGCAAGATGCGCCTTGTGGCGACCGAGGCGTGCCGCCGCGCGAACAATGGCGCCGCCTTTCTGGACCGGGTGCGGCGGGAGACGGGGCTGACGCTGGACATCATCCCGGCCAAGGAAGAGGCGCGGCTGGCCGTGATTTCCTGCGCGCCGCTGGTCAGCCCGAAAACCCACAACCTGCTGGTCGTTGACATCGGTGGCGGCTCGACCGAGCTGGTGTGGATTGACCTCTCGGAGGTGCCCAAAGCGCAGCGGCGCCACGCGATCATGCAGCTCGGCCGCGGCTTTGAAACGCCCGCGCGCGGCGCAGCAGAGGCGCGCGTGGTGGACTGGATTTCCGTACCGCTTGGCGTGGCGACGCTGCGCGATCAGTTCATCGACGTGGAGGATGACGCGGCCCGCTTTGCCCTCATGAGCTGGTTCTTTGAGGAAAGCCTCGTGGATTTCTCACCTTACAATGCCCCGTCCGAGCATAAGAGGTTCCAGATCGTCGGCACTTCGGGCACTGTCACAACCGTCGCGGCCTCGCATCTGGGGCTCCGGAGGTATGACCGCACGCGTGTGGACGGGCTGCGCATGACCAGCGCGGAGATCGACGCGGTCATCCGCTCCTACCTTACGATGGGGCCGCGAGGGCGGCGGGCCGATCCGCGGATCGGGCAGGACCGCCAGGCGCTGATCATGTCGGGCGCGGCAATCCTTCAGGCGCTGATGCGCTGCTGGCCCACGGACCGGCTGAGCGTGGCGGACCGGGGGCTGCGCGAGGGGCTACTCTATGCGCAGATGAGTGCGGATGGGGTTCTGTCGGGTGAGCCGGAGTAGGGGCCTCGGAATTTGGACGACCAGAAAAGAGACAAAGCCCGATGAGCGGCAAGAAGACACCAAGCGGCAAGAACACCTCTGGCCGCGGGCAGCGCGAGCTGAAGGTCAAGGTAAAGAGCGCGCGGGGGCGCAAGCTGTCCTCCACCCGCTGGCTGCAGCGGCAACTGAACGATCCTTACGTCAAGCGTGCACAGGCAGAGGGATACCGGGGGCGCGCCGCCTACAAGATTATGGAGCTGGATGACAAGTACCGCTTCCTCGTGCCGGGCGCGCGCGTTGTGGACCTGGGCGCGGCGCCGGGTGGTTGGTGCCAGGTGGCGGTGAAGCGGGTGAACGCGCTGGGGGAAAAGCCGGGCAAGGCGGTGGGCAAGATCATCGGCGTCGATCTGCAAGAGATGGAGCCGATTGCGGGCACCGACCTCTACCAGCTCGACTTCATGGAAGATGACGCGGATGAGAAGGTAAAGGAATGGCTGGGCGGGCAGGCGGATGTGGTGATGTCGGACATGGCCGCCGCATCCTCGGGCCACAAGCAGACTGACCACCTACGCATTATCGCGCTGTGCGAGGCGGCGGCCTATTTCGCCTTCGACGTGCTGGCTGAAGGCGGAACATTTGTCGCCAAGGTGCTGGCGGGCGGGGCCGAAGGGCAGCTTCAGCAAGTTCTGAAACAGCGCTTTGCCAAGGTCGCCAACATCAAGCCGCCCGCCAGCCGCGCAGACAGTTCGGAAAAGTTCGTGGTGGCCACAGGGTTTAAGGGGCCGGGGGGCGCCTAAGGCGCCTGCAGCGAGTGCCGCGCCGCCGCCTTGATCGCGTCAGCCTCTTGCGGCGTGACACGGCGGATCACAAAGCCTTTGCCGCGGGACACGGTGGTCTCCGCCCGGTTTTGCTGGCGCAGCAGCTCGAAAAGCCGCGCGTGGCGTGGGTTCTGGGGGTCATGCAGCTTTGACATAAGGCACCTGGTAACGCGATACAGACGCACGGGATGTCACCGCTTTGCGGCACGACAAGGGCACAGTTCAGCCCATTTCGCGGAAGTGTGCGAGTTCTGCACCCTCGCGGAGAGACAGGACGCAGCGCTTATTGCACGGGCCACTCCGCTGCGGCGCAAACCGGTGGCCGATGAATTGCTCATTGGCATTTCGACGCTGAGCAAATAGATGAAAGCACATCGAGACCCGAATGTGGATCTTCAAACGCGTTTACCCGTAGCCAGAGGCAATGCGCAGCTTCGACCGTTGATCTTAATCAAAAGCCCGATCCGATGATGTCACTTGATGAGAAAGTGGTTGGCAAATGAATAATAAAAAAGAGCCGGGCATATATTTTGACCTTTCTGAAATATATTTCTCTTCAAGTCGCCGTTTTCCGTATTATGGAATTGCCAGGACTGTGCGCGAAGTTGCAATTGCGTTATCGGCTGTCAAAGCTGACGTAGGTTTCGTCATTTACTCTCCGGCCCATAGGTGTTTTTTTGAACCGTCCTTGCATCTCCAATATGATGAAGCGTTCACCTTTTCACGCGCCTCACGGCCCAAGCAAATAAGGCAAGGCCAAGGACAAAATGCTGCCGATGTGATTCTCCGCAGTGTGGCAGGTTCAGTCGTCAACGCCGCCAATCGTGTTGGTTGGGCGATGTATAACAGGAAATACTGGAAACCTGTAAGTCTTGAAAATAACGCGCTTATTTCCTTTGCGCGCCCGAAAATCCTGAGCTCGTATTTTCAGCACGACAACAAGATCGGGCAATTCTATCCAATGGTGCATGATCTTATCCCGTTGCACGACATGTCCAAAACGGGAACCCAAAAATTTGCGAGCAATTTCCTGCATGACACGCAGGTCGTCATGCAAAATGCGTCAAGGCTTATCGCGAACTCTCACTTTACCAAAAGGGAAATAAAGACCTTTGCCGAAAAAGGATATTTCGGGCAGAATTGCCCTCCGATTTCTACCGTTCAATTGGCCCATGAGTTGCGATCCACCCAATCTCTTCCGGAAACACTGCACCGACCCGATCCGTATTTTCTGTGTGTGGGAACACAAACGGGACGGAAAAACGTCGACGTCATTCTGAAAGCGTTGTTGAGCCTCGCTCAGGCGGGATCTCCAATACCTAGGATTGTCCTGGCCGGCGCGAAGCGGAAAAGAACAATTGCCACGCTGAGAGATAAAGAATTCGCGCCCGTACGCCCGTCTGTCGAATTTGTTTTCAACCCCAGCGAGGCTGAGCTTTCGGCCCTGTATTCTGGTGCAGATGCACTGATTATTCCGAGCAAGATGGAAGGTTGGGGTCTGCCATTAGGAGAAGCGCTGTGGAAAGGAACCCCAGGGATTGCTGCAGACATACCCGCTTTGAAGGAAGTTGGGGGTGAAACAGCTGACTATTTCGACCCGGACAATCCAGACGAGTTGGCGGAAATGCTGAATAAATTCAGGGACCAAAGCTTCAAAGCGCAGGTAAAATCTCGCGTTGCTAGAGCGAAACCACATCTGCGAACCTGGAGAGACGTCGCACTGGAAACGATCGAGGTGGTGCGGTAACGCCGGTAGGTACAATGGGTTACTGGGCCAGTGCCCTTCATGGTGATCAGACACATTGTTCCGCCGCTGATGGCTTGACTATTTCCGGCGGAAACAGAGCTATTCTCCGCGTTGTCTGATCGAAGCGGCTGACTTCATTTCACTGCCAAATCACCAGCGCCAGTCACGTGCCGCCGAAAGCTGCGCGAGGACGTGTATGTTAGGTAGACCCGCCTGAACGTCCCCTGTGCGGCCGGGCACCTTCAAATGGAAACGGCGCCCGGGAATGATCGGGCGCCGTCCAGTGGTTCGTCGCGGTGTTAGCTCATCAGCGGCACGTCTTCGTCGCGCGTCACGGTAAAGACCACGTCCTGGTAGTCCGCATCGCCTGCGTCGAGCAGGTCTTCGACGCCGACCCGAAGCGCGCCGCCGTTGTCGACGCTGCCCGAGAGGAAGTGCTCGATCCCGTCCGGATTGAACGCCGCGCCAAGCGAATGGTAGATGTCGACATCCACGTCCACGCCCATGTCTTCAAGCTGCGGCTGGGCGCCGGAGAAGTCGAAGATCAGCGTGTCGCTCAGGGTCTCGACCACATCGGCGCCGTCGCGCACCACGAAGAACGCCAGTTCCTGATCTGCCGCCACATTCTCGATCGTGAAGGTGCCGGAGCCGCCCGGGTCCTTCACGTTCGCTGCGAGGATGGTGACGTCGCTCGCCGTCATTGTCGCCGCATCGTAGACGAAGTAGCCCAGCGAGTTGTCGAACCCAGCGGTCGAGCTGTCGAGGGTGACGGTGAAATCCGCCGTGCCGTTGCCGACCAGGTAGTCGTCGAAGGCGACGCCGTTGATCTCGCTTGCGTCCACGGCCTGGCTCTCGATCAGGTCCACCCCGTTGCCCAGCAACTCTTCGACCAGCGCCAGTTCGGTGGTCTCGTCCTTGAAGGCCGACAGGAAGTTCGCCGTATCCAGGTCGGCATCCACGGTGAACGTTGTGCCGCCGAAGGTGACTTGCTGGCCGTTGATGGCAAGGTCCGACAGCTCCAGCAGGCCGGCAAAGCTCAACGCGAAGCCTTCCATGACTTCTTCGAATGTCCGCTCACCGAAGTCGAGCTTGGCCAGAAGCGGATCGTGATCCGAGGCACGGGCAGCCGTTTCGGCGAACTCGCTGTTGACATGGACCACGTCGAATTCCGCGTCTTGCGCAAGGCTGCTTGAGACGAGGATGTGGTCGAGCGACTGCGAATTGCCCTGGAAGTTGAAGGTGTAGCGCTCATCCGCCGCCAGGTTGTTGGTCAGATTGACGAGACCCACAGTCTCCAGGTCGGTCACTGGGCTGACAAATTCGAACTCGTTCAGATCGCCCAGGACAACCACGTTTTCGTCGGCATTCGCCTCCAGCAGCGAAGTGACAAAGTCCTGCACCGCCTGGCTTTGCGCCTGGCGCTCGTCCAGCGAGCCGTTGACAGTCACGTCTTCCTGCCGTTCGGCGAAGTCTTGCTCGATCCCGAGGATCGGGGCAGAGCCGCCCTTGGAGGAGAAGTGGTTGTTGACCACCGTCACCTCGTCGAGGCCGAAGTTGAAGGTTGCCACCAGTGGCAAGCGGCCGCCTTCAAACGCCTCTCCCATGCCCTGACCGCTGATGGTTTGGACGCTGCTTGCATCGAGGCTCACCCGCTCCGGGTTGTAGAGGAAGGCCGTGCGGATGTTGCCGCCCGGAATGCCGCCCGACAGATCGTCACCGATAAAGGTGTTGTCGACGAAGGCGTAGGTCGGTCCGCCCGCGTCTTCGATGCTGTCGATCAGCGCCTGTAGCGTCTCCGACGCGGATGTGACGCTGTCCACGCCCTCGGCGCCGGTGTTGTCCTGAATTTCCTGCAAACCGATGATGTCCGGTGCGTTCAGGTTGGTCGCGATCTGTTGCGCGATGGTGTCGAAGCGGCCGTTGCCGATGTCGTCGTCAACGCCGTTGCTGACATCCGGCAAGAGGTTTGCAGGATCTTCGACCACCGTATCGAGGTTCAGCACGTTGTAGCTCGCGATGCTGATCTCGTTGTCGCCAACGGTGATCTCGGTCGTCTCCGCCGTGAGCCCGCCCGACACAATGTTGGGCGTGAAGTCGACTGTGGGGATGATTTCGAAGTTGCCGAACGAGTAGTTCACAACACCGGTCACATCGCCGAGCTGATCGCCGACGGCCACATCGGGGAAGTCGAAGTTGAAGACACCGCTGTCCTCGTCGATCTGGATCTTCTCCGGGTTGAAGTCGTCCGGCGAGATGTTGAGCGTGCCGCGCTCCGACAGGCCCGTGGCATCGGCGCCCAGATCGGCAACGGCGAAGATTTCGCCGAAGCGGTTGGTGCCCGAGACAGCAACCGTGTTCTGCGCTGTCACCAACATGCCTTCGAGCGCCTCAAAGGCGTCCTGGCCGTCGGTGGTGACGTCGAAGCTGGCAAAGCTGTCGTCGTTGATCGTCATGTTGGGCAGCACGCGCCCGCCCTGACCGATCAGTTCAGCGGTGACGGTGCCCAGGTCGGCCACGGTTTCGATGGTGGGGCTGGCGATCTGCGTGGTGGGCAGGTTGCGGGTGCCCGTGCCGCCGGGGAAGAACTCCGACACCTCACCGGTCACGCCGAGGCTGTCGCCAACGGCGACGCTAGGGGCAGAGCCGGTAAAGACGAAGATCGCTTCGGATGTGGCATCATCGCCGTCGCCGGTGGGGTCTTGCAGGTAGAAGCCGTTGCTGTCCACCGCCGTGACCACACCCTCGACCCGGACGGTCACGCCGCTGTCGACGGTGAAGCTGTCCGGCAAGTTGGCGAAGAAGTCAGCTTCGGTTTGCCCGCTCAGCACGAAGGGCGACACATGGCTCGCGCCTTGCACGGCTGCGATGGTGGTCTCAACGACGCCGGGCGCTGCGATCTCGTGCACGACGGTCGTGTTCGAAACCTCGTTGGTCACGACCAGCAATGGCGTGCCGGACGGGCTGTCCATTGCAGGCACAAAGATCAGGCCCTCTGGCCCAATGTCACCAGCGTCGTTGACAAGGTTGACATAGTCCGGCGCCGCCGGGTCGGAGATGTCAAAGACCGCGATGGCATTGGCACGCTCAAGCGCGACAAAGGCAAAGGTCTGCACACCGATCTGACCCACAGTGACGTTTTCCGGCTCGGTGCCTTTGTTGTCGGACCGCCCATCCGGGTAGATGCCCGCCTCGTCCGCGATCAGGGCCAGCATGGACCCGCTGTCAAAGACCACGGCGCCCGCATCGTCAAAGATCGTGAACGACCGCCCGCCATAGCTGAACAGTTCGTCGAAATCGCCGTCGCCATCCGTATCGCCATCGATGGTGGAGATTTGCAGCCGCCCGAGGGCGTCAGGCTGCTGCAACGCGGCCGCATCGGGGAATGTCGCGGGGTCCAGCGTGACGCTTGCGATCCGTTCGTCTTCGTCGCGCGCGTCGCCTTCGTTGGCCGTGATGAAATAGGTCTGGCCGTCGATTTCAAAGCTCGCGAGACCGTCGGGCATCCGCAGACCCTGCGTCGGCACGGTCTGCAGGTTGAACCCGCCGTCTTCATCGCTGGGGTCGATCTCGTTGCCCTCTAGGCTGTGATCGACGGTGCCAAGCCCTTCGATGGACGTGATCTCCCCAGTCGCCAAATCGACGGTGGCAATCGCGTTCGCTTCCTGCAGCGTGACATAAGCCGTGCTGCTGTCCGGCGAAATCGCCACATATTCCGGCTCCAGGTCGAATTCCGCATCGAGGCCCGGGAAGAGGCGCACGCCGTCAGCGGCCAGCGTTGCGGCGTCGAGACCGGCAAATCCGCTGATCGTGGCCGTCCAATTGGCCGGGGTCGGGTCGGACACATCAATGACCGAGATCGAGCCCGCCGGATCGGCGTCCGGCAGATCGTTCTCGCCCTCATCTGCGGTTACAACCTTGGTGCCATCCTTGGAGAACGCCACGCTGTCCGGGCCGATGCCGACCCCGACGGTCGTGATCAGGCTGTTGTCGGACGCGTTGAAGAAGGCAACCACGCCGTTGGTCTCGGCGCCGTCGGCGACAACCTGCACCGCCGCTGCGACGATGCCATTCGCTGTGGCGACCGACGTGATGGACGAGGCGCCTGGCACAAGTGCGGCGATGTCGATGGCGCCAAGGTTCGACGCGCTGAGGTCCGGAGCGAGTGTGATCACCTCCAGCGTGGTTTGACCACCGGCCACGAAAATCTTGCCGCTTTCGGGGTCGAAGGCGGGGATTTCGGCGCCGCTTGGCGAATCGCTGCTGACCACCGTGCGGGTAAAGGTCAGCTGTTCAGTAGCCACCGGCGCATCAGGCGTCATGTCGAACGCATCGACGTCGATGATGCGGCTGTCGCTTTCGGGGCCGGTGTCGGCCTCGTTGAACGCGGTGCCACCGTTGGCCGGGTTAAAGTTGTCGTTGAGGTATTCGGCCAGCGCGTCCTGCTCGGTGCCGTCGTCGGCGAACGTTGCATCACCCGTCTGGACGTTCTCCTGCTCAAGCGCGACAGGGTTCACGCGCGCCGCGTCGGCGCCCACTTCGCCCACGGCGGGATCGGTGTTGGTGTTGGGGAAGGGGTAGCCGTCGCCCGCACCGGTGAAATTGCCGTTGTCGTCGAACCGGGGCGAGGCCAGGAAGTCGAGCGTCACAATCCGAAACTCTTCCGCCGGATCGCCCACAACCGCACCGTTTTCGGCCAGCTGGGCAATCACGTCGCCCGTCTCGGGATCCACGATCGCCGCGTCAATCACCCGCGCGCCGACCGCGTTGTCGGCGTCATAGGAAAACTCAACGCCAGAGACCTGCGGGAAGCGGCCCGACACATCGGGCAAAGCGCTGACGCCATGTTCCAGAACGTCGATCAGCTCTTGGCGGGTCAGCGTCAGAAGCGTCAGGCCGTTGTTGAAGGCCAGCGTGGTCTGGATGTCATTCTGGCTGATGCCGCCTGCCGGTTTGATCACGTTGCCGTCGCCGTCAACAACTTCGCCGTTGGGGCTGCGCACGGCCTCGGTTCCGCCTGCGGGCACCACCGTCTCACCGATAGAGGCGCGGATGCCGCCGCCGTTCTTGATCGAGACGACCACGGTGTTGTCGATCTCTTGTGCCGCAGCAAGGTTCGCGTCGGCGGTCAGGTTGCCGAGATTGGTTTCCTGCGTGCGCACGCCGTCCGGATCGTCGTCTGCGCCGGTGCCCGAACGGTTGCCGTTCAAGAACACATCCGACACGCCAAAGACGTTGCTTTCGGTCGCCACGATCTGCGCCTCGATGGCGTCGGCAATCGCCTGGACTTCCGCATCGACCAGACCGGTGGCCGCGATGCCGGCCGGGATGTCCACCTGGCCCCGCAGCTGGCCGCTGTTGAAGTCGGTGGTGTGCAGGTTGACATAGGTGTCACCATCGACGAGGCCCTGCAGCTCTTCGGGGGTCAGGGTAAAGCTGCCGGTGAAGCTGCCAGAGCCATCGCCGTTGTCCGTCACGGTGAAGTTGCGCACGATGGGCCCGTTTTCGCCCGCGGCACCGCTGTGCAGGTGAATGGCGCTGGTGGGGTTGCCTTCGGCATCGACCGGGCCGATGGGCAGCAACGCGTTCGACGCATTGGCGTCCTGCAACCCAGAGAAGGTGCCCGAGATCGTCACCATGCCGGTGGCCGGGTCATATTCGGTGACCGTGACCGATCCGGTCGCGGCCGTGTCGGGCACGGCCGTGCCGACCTGCTGCGCCTCGCTCATCTCAAACGGGTCCAGCGCGTCGAGCGCCACATCCAGCACACCCAGATCGTCGGTTGCGAAGGCCCCGGAGACCGCCGCATCGTAGCTGTTGGCGATGATGTTGCCGTCGGCGTCAAAGTCGACCACGAGGCGGCCCACATATTTGTACGATCCGTCGGTGTTGACCAGCAGCGTGTCCGTCCCGCCGGCATTGGTCACCACCAGCGGATATTGGCCCTGGTCGCTGTCGCCCGCCCGCGCGCGGTCATCCTCATCAAAGAGGCGGGTGTTAGAGCCACCGGCGACGATGATGTCGACGTCCGTCAGACGCTCTGCCAACGCTTGCTCGATGGTAAGCTGCTGCATATGCGACAGCAGCACCACCTTGTTCATGGTCGGATTGTCGGCGAGCAGTGTGTCGACTTCGCTCTGGATTTCAGCGGCCAGCGCGTCAAGCTCGGCATCCGTCGGATTGGCGCCAAAGGGCTGGGGTGCGATGCCCGTGCTGCCAGGGCTGGAGATAGAGGCCAGCGTGGGCGTTGTGGCACCGACAACACCGATCAGCTCGGCGTTGACGTCGATCACGACCGAGGAAGACACCACGTTGCCCTGCGGCGCTTGCCCCCCGGCCACCTCGAGCGGCGCCAGGTTCGGGTCGGTCGAGAAGTCGAGGTTGGTCGACAGATACGCAAAATCGGTCCCGCCAAAGTCAACACCGTCAAGTGCTGTGCCGCTGAGCGCGGAGAAGTCGCCCGGCGCAGAGCCGTCGATCAACGCGGCAAGTTCGGCTGTGCCGAAGTCAAACTCGTGGTTGCCCAGGGCGATGGCTTCGATGCCCAGCTCGTTCTGGATCTGAATATCTCCGATCCC
Organism: Pseudomonadota bacterium; assembly: GCA_039817385.1. Classification (GTDB taxonomy): domain Bacteria; phylum Pseudomonadota; class Alphaproteobacteria; order Rhodobacterales; family Rhodobacteraceae; genus JBCBCP01. The sequence goes on from JBCBVY010000001.1 coordinate 48,316, forward strand.
CGCACTTCCAAACACATCGGCTGAGGCGTCGTAAAACAGCCCCGGGATGATCGCGTCGCCCGAGGACAGGGTCAGCGTGTTGTCGGCCATGCCGTCACCGCCGAGGTCTTCGGCGCGCAGCGCGTTCAGAACCGCCGACAGGTTTGGCGCGTCCGTCACCGCGGCTGCGCCCGCCTCTTGGTCGGCGATGTGCAAAAGCTCCAGCGTGAACTCCGCGGGCCCCGCCGGTGCGTTCGACCGACCGGGCGTTTCGGTGGGCTCTCCCAGCGGGCTAAAGGAGCCGATGGCGAAATCACCCGTGCCATCGATTTCACGGAACACATGCGCGGGCACGAACGTGCCATCCGGGCCGACCTGCGTGTCGCTGTAGACGCGATCGCCATTTGCGAGGTCTTCAACCAGCGCGACGGAATCGAACACGGCGCTCCACGGCGCCACATCCGGCGTGCCATCATCGTCGGTGTCCAGATCGTCGCCGTCTGCGCCCGTGAAACCGCTCACCAGCACATGCGTGACGTTATCGCTGTTTTCAAAGTTCAGATCCGCGACCAGATCGGGCGTGCCTTGCGAGAATGTGCTTTCGGCAGCCAGGAAGAAGCCGTTGGCGTCAAGCGACTGGCCGGAGAGGTCCACAACCGCTTCGATTGTGCCGCTGCCCCCTGCGCCATCGCCGATCACCAGATATGTCAAACCATCAAGCGACCCGTTGGGCGCGCCGGACAGCTCAAAGAATTCATCATTGTCGTCACCGGACTGGTCGATGCGCAACTCGTTGATTGAGACCGGCACGACACCCGGAGATCCAACGTTCGGCGTGTCCGCCGCAGTGCCGCCCAGAGCCGTTGTGGTCACGGCGCCGAACACTCCATCGACAGAGAAGCGTTCCGCAATCACGTCAAAGGAGGCGCCGTCGTTGGCGTTAGTATCTGGGTAGCTTGCGAAGTCGATCAGATCGCCAAGATCAACACCGTCACCCGCGGCATCGGCAAACAGCGTCACGGCGTCACCGGTGCTGCCAAGGCCTGCAGCATTCGCAATGGTGCCGATCTGCACGTTGGTCAGGTCAACAACCGCGCCCCAGACCGCCTGAAATTCGGCAACATCCGTGCTGTCGGTCAGGACAATGGCCGTCTCGCCCACTGCAAGCATGGTCAGACCGTCGATCTGATCAGCCGTCGTCGGGTCCTGACTTTCATCATCGTAGAACAAGTTGGGGTCGACGCCCTGCACCCAGGCGGAGGTCCCGACATTCGTGATTTCAAACCAATCGGACGTCAGATCGGTGCCGCTTTGGCCGGGGAAGATTTCGGTGATGCGCAGGTCGAAAGCCATTCTGGTGTCCTAGTAGTAAGAATCAATACGTGCGTGTGTAGGCCCTTGGCCCGCTTAGGACCGCACAAAGACCAGCATACGTGACAGTACTGCGACATTCGCAAAACCTTCATATTTTGGGGAAGATTGCGCCACATCAGTGCGGTACTCCTTCGCCTGCCGCGCGTGCTAATGCGGGACACCGCGCGGCGTGCGCGAGGTGCAGACCAAGGATGACCTTGGCCCGCCTTCAACGTGCTGCACGCTACACGTGACCGATTGGGGGACCCGCGACGCTGGCCAGGCATATCGGACTGGAGACCGGCTTTGATGACCCGCCTGGTGTTAACGTCGCCTTTGAACAGGTGCGTGTCGTAGCACCGATATCCACCGAGCCTTTAACCCAGCAGCAACCCAGCATGGACGCACAGCATCCAAAGGGTGGTGCGGGTCCCGCACGCAAGAGTTGCTCAAAAGTCCAGATCGCGCAGAATATGCAATTCAAACAACACCGCACGACAGGCGTAAATAGACGATGATCGAAATGGCGGAGAGACAGGGATTCGAACCCTGGGTGGGCTTGCACCCACAACGGTTTTCGAGACCGCCCCGTTCGACCACTCCGGCACCTCTCCGCGAAGGGTCATGAGGCGCCCGTGTAATCGGGGCGTGCGCCGCTGGCAAGGGTCAAATCGGCCCTTGGCCTGCGCGGATAAACGCAGATGTCATTGCAAAGCGGTTGCCACGCGCGCGGCGCGCAATAAGCTGAGAGGAGAACCATGAAAGGACCGTAATGCGCGCCGCCCTCTCTGCTTTTACCCTCTGCTTCGCTCTCATGCTGGGCTCTGCCCTGCACGCCGCCGACCGAGCGCGGCTTGAGGCCTTCCTGAACGTGACCGGCTTTGACGTCGCTTTGGAGAGTATCGCGCTCAGCGCGGACAGCGCCCCGGAGATGATTGGCCTTGCCGCGGATGATTTCGGCATACGCTGGTCGCTGATGACGCGGGAGGTCTTTGAAACGGGCTTGATGCACGAAATGGCGCTCGACATCCTTGAACAGACGCTTGCGCCGCACCTTTTGGCCCACGCAGCGGAGTTTTATGCGTCGACCCTCGGGCAGCGGCTGGTGGCGGCCGAAAACGCCTCTCACATGGTCGAGGATGACGACGCCAAGCGCGCCGAAGGGGACGCGATCATCGCGCAGCTGGATGCGGATGGCGCCTCCCGGCTTGGCCTGCTGTCGCGCCTGAATGCGGCGGCGGGCAGCGCCGATCACAGCGTGCGGGCGGTGCAGGAAATCCAGGTGCGGTTCCTGATGGCGGCCGCCCGTGCCGGGGTGATCGGCCTGCGCATGGAAGAGGGTGACCTGCGCGCCGCGCTTGCCGAGGGGGAAGACGAATTGCGCGCAGCGCTCAAGGCGTCGGCGATGGCCGGGGCCGCCTACACGTACCAGGACTTCAGCAACGCCGATGTGGCCGATTACGCCGCCGCGCTGGAGCATCCCGACATGCGCGCCGTCTATGAGCTGATGAACGCGGTCCAGTCAGAGATCATGGCCAACCGCTTCGAAGAGCTGGCCCGCCGTATGGCCGCAGTCGGCCCGTCGGAGGAGCTGTAGATGCGCGCGTTCGCCCTCCTTTCCCTGCTGCTGTGGCCCGGGGCGCTGCTGGCGACAACCGCGCCCGAGTTCGAACGCGCCTTGCGCTTGCCCGAACTGGCCGTGACCCTCGCCGCGGAGGCGGCGCGCACGGCGTCCCAGATCGATGACGACATGCTGGGCGGGGAGGGGGGCAGCGTCTTTGCCACCCAGATCGCCCATATCAACGACCCGGCGCGGCTCGCGGCAGAAATCGCCGATGGGCTGGCCGCGAGCCTGCCCAAAGATGTCGCGCGCCCCGTCCTGTCGTTCCTGCAAAGCCCGCAAGGCCAGAACATTATCGCGCTGGAGCTCAGCGCGCGGCAGGCCTTTCTTGACCCGGAGGTCGAAGCGTTTGCCCGCGGCGCGGCTGAGGACAGCCCCTTTGCCGCGCAGATCGACCAGTTGATCGCCTCTGGCGACATGATCACAGAGAACCGCGAGACCGCGGCCCTGACCACAGCGGCCTTCTACCGCGGCCTGCGCGCGGGCGGCGCGCTGGACCTTTCGGACGCCCAGATCGACGATCTGGCGCAAGAGCAGGCCAGCGGCGCGGACGCGGACACGCGCGGCTGGCTCGAAGGGTTCTTCAGCCTTGCCTACTCGCCGCTCGATCCCGGTGAGATCGACGTGCTCGTCGCCTTTTGGGAGACCGATGAAGGCATCGCCTTCTCCCGCGCGCTCTATGACGTCTATGATGCCGCTTATATTGACCGCTGGTTCGCAATGGGCCGCGCGGCGGCGCTTTTCATGGTGGCCGAAGACATCTGACGCCATCTGCTCCAGGCCTGCTTGACACCTGCCACATTTGCTCGCATAAGCGCGCCACACCGGGCGGCGCGTGTCACCCGGTCTATTATTTTTCGCCCTGATCAGGGCGCGCGGTCCGAGGCGGCGCAAGCCACAAACACCCAAGCCCTTCACGCAAGGGCCGGGGGCCACAGGACGCGGCAGACAAAGGAAGAGACCATGTTCGCGGTTTTGAAGACCGGCGGCAAACAGTACAAGGTCCAGTCGGGCGATACGCTCCGGGTGGAAAAGCTGGCCGCAAATGAGGGCGATACCGTCCAGTTCAACGACATCATGATGATCGGCGGGGATGCCCCCAAAGTCGGCGCGCCCCTCGTCGAGGACGCCGGTGTGCAGGCCGAAGTGCTGGGCCAGATCAAAGGCCCCAAGACGATCAACTTCGTCAAGCGCCGCCGCAAGCACTCGTCCAAGCGGACGAAAGGCCATCGGCAGCAGCTGACCATCGTGCGCATCACCGACATCCTGCCCTCCGGCGCGGCAGCGTCCGGCGTGATGGCCGCGGTGGGCGGCGCAGGCTTCGCGGTTGCAGCCGCAGCGGCTGCCGCACCGGCCAAGCCCGCCAAGAAAGCTGAAGCGCCCAAGGCAGACGCACCGACGTCCGACGCGCCCGCCGCTGAGGCGCCCGCGTCCGAGGGCACCCGCCCCGCGAACCTGCTGACCGAAGCGCGCGAAGGCGGCCCGGATGATCTCAAAAAGATTTCCGGCGTTGGCCCCAAGCTCGAAGGGCTACTGCACGAAAACGGCGTCTTCCACTTCGACCAGATCGCAGCATGGGGCGCGGACGAGATCGCCTACATGGACGACAAGCTGTCCTTCAAGGGCCGCATCGAACGGGACAACTGGATCGCGCAAGCCACCGCGTTTGCGGCAGAGAAGGAGTAAGAACACATGGCACATAAAAAAGCAGGTGGTAGCTCCCGCAACGGCCGCGACTCAGCGGGTCGCCGTCTTGGGGTGAAGCTCTATGGCGGTCAGGCCGCAATCCCGGGCAACATCATCGTGCGCCAGCGCGGCACGAAATTCTGGCCGGGCGAGGGCGTGGGCATGGGCAAGGATCACACGATCTTTGCGACCGTCCCGGGCGCCGTCAAATTCCACAAGGGTCTCAAGGGCCGCACGTTTATTTCCGTGCTGCCAGTGGCGGAGGCCGCAGAGTAAGCCGTTCCTTTCAAGGCACATGACACCAGAAGGGGATCGGCCACACCGCCGGTCCCCTTTTCCTTTTTTGCAAAGGGCGCACCCATGCCCGATTTGATCATCACCGCCATCGGCCCTTTGCCGCGCCGCCCGCATTGCGCCGCGGCATGAGCGTCGCCGTGATCCCCTTCGCGGCCTTCGCCGCCAGCCAGGTCGGCACGCCGGGCCCTGCGAACATGGCGCTCATGGCCACGGGCGCGCGCTTTGGTCTGCGCCGTGCGCTGCCCTTCGTGGCGGGTGTGGCGCTTGGCAAGCAGCTGATCATCTGGCCCATCGGCTTCGGCCTGATGGAACTGGCGGCCCAATACCCGGCGCTCTTCACCGCGCTCAAATGGGCCTCTGCCGCCTATATTCTGTGGCTCGCGTGGAAGATCGCCAACTTGCGCCTGCGCCCTGGTGCTGCGGCAGGCACCGCGCCCGGCTTTGCCGCGGGTCTCATCGTCCACCCGCTCAACCCCAAGGCCTGGGCGATGATCGTGGCGGGCTTCACCAATTTCGTCGCCCTCGGCACGGATCCGCTTACCGCCACCGCCACCATCGCCGCGGTGCTGCTGGGCTGCCAAGTCCTGTTGCACCCGCTCTGGACGCTCGCAGGCGTCGCCATCGCGCGGACCGTGGCAGGCACGCGCGCGGAACCTTATCTGATGTACACCCTTGCCGCGCTGACCGTGCTGTCGGTGCTTTTTGTCCTGTTCGGAGGAGGAACATGACCTTGGAAATGGAAAAGATCGTCACCCAGCCCACCATAACGGCAGAGCGGTTCGACCTGCGCCCGCTGCGCCGCTCGGATGCAGGTCTCATGACCCTCTATTCAGGCGACGAACGCGTCGCGCGCATGACAACGCGCATCCCGCACCCGCTGCCTCCCGGCACGGCGGAGGCCTTCATCACCCGCGCAATGGCAGACAACCGGGAGGAGGACGTCTGGGCCATCGACGGGACCAAAGACGGCGGGGCCGAGCTGATGGGCATCGTCTCGCTCCAGCGCATGGACCGCAATCAGTCCGAATTGCATTACTGGGTGGCTGAGGCGTTCTGGAACACGGGCCTGGCCACCGATGCGGTTGCCGCGCTTGTCACGGCAAATCCCGCGGCGGACAAAACGCTCTTTGCCTGCACCTTCCAGGACAACCCGGCCTCGGCCCGCGTTCTGACCCATTGCGGCTTTGAATACCTCGGCGACGCCGAAAGCTATTGCGTTGCCCGCGACGCTACTGTCCCCACCTGGACCTACAGCAAGAAACTCTAAACCCCGGTTCTCCTTCTCTGTTTCAAAAAATCCCGGGGGGCAAGGGGGGCTGGCCCCCCATAGATTTTTCGGTAGAAAAATCTCACCCCCGTAAGGACACCACTATGAAATTCCTCGACCTCGCCAAAGTCTACATCCGCTCCGGCGCGGGCGGGAATGGCTGCATCTCCTTCCGGCGCGAGAAATACATCGAATATGGCGGCCCGGACGGCGGCGACGGGGGCACTGGCGGGTCGGTCTGGGCCGAGGCTGTGGACGGGCTCAACACCCTGATCGACTTCCGCTATCAGCAGCATTTCTTTGCCAAAAACGGCGTGCCGGGCATGGGCCGCCAGCGCACAGGTGCCGACGGGGACGACATCGTGCTGCGCGTGCCCGCGGGCACCGAAATCCTCGATGAGGACCAGGACACCGTGATCGCGGACCTCACGGAGGTCGGGGACCGCGTCCTGCTGGCCAAGGGCGGCAATGGCGGCTGGGGCAACCTTCACTTCAAATCGGCCACCAATCAGGCCCCCCGCCGCGCCAATCCGGGACAGGAAGGCGTCGAACGTACGATCTGGCTGCGCCTTAAGCTCATCGCGGACGTGGGCCTGCTGGGCCTGCCGAACGCGGGCAAATCCACCTTCCTTGCCGCCACCTCCAACGCGCGGCCCAAGATTGCCGACTACCCCTTCACCACGCTGCATCCGAACCTGGGCGTTGTCGGCGTGGACAACGTGGAATTTGTCGTCGCCGACATCCCCGGCCTGATCGAAGGCGCCTCCGAAGGGCGCGGTCTGGGCGATCTTTTCCTCGGCCATGTTGAGCGCTGCGCGGTCCTGTTGCACCTTGTGGACGGTACGAGCGAAACGCTCGCCGAGGACTACCAGACCATCATCACCGAGATTGAGGCATACGCGGACGCGCTCGCGGACAAACCCCGGGTGACTGTGCTGAACAAGGTTGATGCGCTGGATGAAGACACCCGCGCTGAAGCGCTGAAAACGCTGAGAAAAGCCAGCGGCGGTGCGGTGTTGGAAATGTCCGGCGCGGCCAAGATTGGCACCACGGATGTCCTGCGCGCCCTGCGCGCGCAGATCGACGATCACCGCCTGCGCGAAAAACCCCAAGCGGAGGCCGCGCCGTGGCAACCCTGACGGCCTCCAAACGGCTGGTGGTCAAGATTGGCTCGGCTCTGCTCGTTGACCGGAACACAGGGCAGCTGCGCGCGGACTGGCTGCACGCGCTGGCCGAGGATGTTGCGTGGCTCAAATCGGGCGGACGCGAGGTGGTGCTGGTCTCCTCGGGCTCCATAGCTCTGGGGCGCGCAGTGCTGGGCCTCGGCACGCCCGATCTGCCGCTTGAGCAATCCCAGGCGGCGGCCGCCGTCGGCTCGATTCGCCTTGCCCGCGCCTATGAGGACGCGATGACGCCGCACGGCCTGACCACGGCGCAAGTGCTGCTGACCCTCGACGACACACGCGACCGCCGCCGCTATCTCAACGCACGCGCCACGCTGGAACAGCTGACCAGCATGGGCGTTGTGCCGATTGTGAACGAGAATGACACGGTCGCCACGGACGAGATCCGCTTTGGCGACAATGACCGCCTCGCCGCCCAGATCGCGGCGACCATCGGCGCGGATACGCTGGTGCTTTTGTCGGATGTGGACGGCTTCTATAGCGCCAACCCGGCCCAAGACCCCGCGGCGCGCCGCTATGACGTGATCGACCACATCACGCCCGAGATTGAGGCGCAGGCAGGCGACGCAGGCTCGGGTCTCAGCAAAGGCGGCATGAAGACCAAGCTCATGGCCGCCCGCACCGCCACGCAGGCGGGCTGCGCGATGGCGATCACCCACGGCGCGGCGCTGCGCCCGCTCAAGGCGCTCAGTGAAGGGGCCAATGCCACGTGGTTCACCGCGCAGATTGACCCGGCCTCTGCGCGCAAACGCTGGATCGCGTCGATGAAGCCGCAAGGCACGCTGGTGCTTGATGCAGGCGCGGTGCGCGCGATGGGGCAGGGGCGCAGCCTGCTGCCCGCCGGGGTCAGCGCCGTCAGCGGCACGTTTGGCCGCGGCGATCCGGTGCGGCTTGCGGGGCCTGACGGCGTCGCGCTGGGCCTTGGTCTGACCCGGTATGCGTCGGGCGAGGCCGCTGCCATTGCGGGCCACCAAAGCGCTCAGATCGAGGCGATCCTCGGCTATCCGGGCCGCGCCGCGCTGGTCCACCGCGACGACATGGCGTTATAGTTACACAATCTCAGCGACCGGAAGGGACGCCTCATGCTTGATCAGACCGACATCCCCGCCCTGATGGCCGATATGGGCCAGCGCGCCCGCGCCGCTGCCCAAGCGCTCGCCACCGCCCCGGCAGAGGCGAAAGAAGCCGCCCTTCACGCGGCAGCCGATGCAGTGTGGGACGGCCGCGCGACCATCCTTGAGGCCAACGCCAAAGACCTCGCCTTTGGCGCGGAGAAGGGCCTGTCGGATGCAATGATGGACCGGCTGAAGCTGACCGAAGACCGGATCAGCGCCATAGTGAACGGTCTGCGCGCTGTGGCGGCCCAGCGCGATCCGGTCGGCGATGTAATCGCCGAATGGGACATGCCTTCGGGCCTTGCGATCCAGCGCGTGCGCACCCCGCTGGGCGTGATCGGTGTGATCTACGAATCCCGCCCCAACGTGACCGCGGACGCAGGCGCGCTCTGCCTCAAGTCGGGCAACGCGGTGATCCTGCGGGGCGGCTCGGAAAGCTTGCACTCTTCCGGCGCGCTGCACGCCTGCCTCGTGCAGGGCCTCATGGCCGCGGACCTGCCCGCAGACGCAATCCAGCTGGTGCCCACCCGCGACCGCGCGGCGGTGCAGGAGATGCTGACCATGACGCAAGCCATCGACGTGATCGTGCCCCGTGGCGGCAAGGGGCTGGTTGGCCTTGTCCAGCGCGAGGCGCGCGTGCCGGTCTTTGCCCATCTTGAAGGCATCGTGCACATCTATGTCGACAAGGCCGCAGATCCCGAAAAGGCGCTGAAGGTGATCCTGAACGCCAAGACCCGGCGCACCGGCATCTGCGGCGCGGCCGAATGCCTGCTGATCCACGAAGAGGTCATGGCCACCATCGGCCACGGCGTCATCCGCGCCCTGCTGGACGCAGGCGTGCGCGTGCACGGGGACACAGCCGTGCAGGCCATCGAAGGGGTGAGGGCGGCCACTGCCGAAGACTGGGGCCGCGAGTACCTTGATATGGATATCGCCGCGCGCACCGTCTCCGGCCTAGAAGAGGCGATTGCCCACATCCGCACCCACGGCTCTCAACATACTGACTGTATCCTGACCGAAGACGCCGCCACTGCCGCCGCCTTCCTCAATGACGTGGACAGCGCCATCGTGATGCACAACGCCTCGACCCAGTTCGCGGACGGGGGCGAGTTCGGCATGGGCGCAGAGATTGGCATCGCCACAGGCAAACTGCACGCCCGCGGCCCTGTCGGCGCCGACCAGTTGACCAGCTTCAAATACAAGGTCCGGGGCAACGGGACTGTCCGCCAGTAGACCGCCCACATCTTCTTCTGGCCAGAAATACTCCGGGGGGTCGTCCTTTGGGCGCCATCGGTTTGAGTCCGATGGAAGACGGGCTGACCCCCACTAAGGTCAGACGGCGCCACGATCCGGCCGGAACGGCTTGAGTCCCCTCAAATCCGCAGCACGACCGCGCCTTCGCGCTTCTGATACGACACCTTGCGCCCCGCCTCCGCCGCCAGGACAGCAAGCAGGGCAAACTGCACCTGCGCCGCGCTGACCTCGGCGCGGTCGTCCCCGCTCAGCCGCGCCCAGAGGGCCGGGTCCACACTGCTCTTCTCCGCGCGGCCGGTGATCTCCCAGCCGCCCTCATGCCGCACCTCGATCCGCCCGCCATAGGGCAGGGCCGTCTCAAGGCACTGAATGCCAAGAAAGGCCAGCTGCACCGCGGCGCGCGCATGCGAATCCAGCGGGCCCCAAACGATCTCCTGCCGCGCGCCCGCGCAATAATCCTTTAGGATCGCCACCGTCTCCGCCCGCCCCATCTGCTGCGCGCCCGCCGCGCCATAGGCCACACGGAAGAACCGGATGCGCGCGCTTGCATTGCCGACGCTTTCGGAAATCAGGTCCAGCTCGGCGCCGCCAGCGCCGCCCGCCATGTCCAAAAGCTCCAGCCCATTGTTGATTGCGCCGATGGGCGATATGAGGTCGTGACAAATGCGGCTGCCGATCAGCGCGGCCAGATCAGTTTCGGACTTACCCAAGGGATCGCCCGCCACTGCGGCAAAAGAGCATGGAAGATCTGAACGCCATTTTCTCTCCTGGTATGCGGGTGCGTCACCCGGACCACCCCGGCTGGGGCATTGGACAGGTCCAGAGTAACATCGGGGGCCGTATCACCGTCAACTTCCCCGAAGAAGGCAAGGTCGTGATCGACAGCACCCGTATTGGCCTGCTTGCCGTGTTTGATGAACGCTGAAGGTTACCAAACGGTAAACGCCCGCACCCGCGCCCCGCGTTTTCGTGTCGCGCTGGCCGGCTCGGAGGCGGAGCTGCGCGCGGCGCAGCGCCTGCGCTATGACGTCTTTGTGGACGAGCTTGGCGGGGACGGCCCTTTGGTGGATCACGATGCGCGGCTGGAGCGGGACCGGTTTGATCCGTTTTTCGACCATCTGCTGCTGCATGATGACGCGGCGGGGCATGTTGTCGGCGTATACCGGATCATGGGGCAAGAGGCCGCCGCCCGGGCCGGCCAGTTTTATTCCGAAGATGAGTATGACCTCGCGCCGCTTCACGCCTCGGGCCGCCGCCTGTTGGAGCTGGGCCGGTCCTGCCTGCACAAGGACTATCGCGGGGGGGCGGGGATGATGCATCTGTGGTCGGCGCTGGCGGCCTATGTGGCCGAGCGGCAGATCGACATCCTCTTTGGCACCGCCTCCTTCCACGGCACGGACACAGGCGCGCTGGCCGCGCCTTTGTCGCTTTTGCACCACCGCCACCTGGCGCCGGAGGCCTTGCGCGTGCGGGCGCGCAGCGGCACGGCGATGGATCTGATGCCCGAAGACCAGATCGACCGCCGCGCCGCGATGCGCGCCGTGCCCAGCCTGATCAAGGCGTATCTGCGCCTCGGCGGGACGGTGGGCGAGGGGGCGTTTATCGACCATGCGTTCAACACCACCGATGTGTGCCTCGTGATGGACATCGCCGCGCTGAACGTCCGCCAGCGCGCCATCTACGCCAAAGCGCCATGAGCAGCCCGACCTGGGACAGCCATGACGCGCCACCGCCTGCACGGATCGGGCTGGGCGGCTGGGTGCGCATCATGGTGCGGGCCTTACCGATCATCGCGGCCATCGTTCTTGGCCTTTTTGCCCTGATCCCCGCACGGCTGATCGAAAAGGCCCTCGGGCGGCGCGATCACGGGTTGTCGGCCTGGGTAACCGTCTGGACCTGCCGGGTTGCCCTGGGGGTGATGGGCCTGCGCGTGCGGCGCACTGGCGCGCCCATGACCGGCCCCGGTGCGATGGTCGCCAATCACACAAGCTGGCTCGATATATTTGTGCTCAATTCCGGCGGCCCCATCGTTTTTGTCTCCAAGGCCGAGGTGGCGGGCTGGCCCGGGATCGGCTGGCTTGCGCGGGCGACCGGCACGCTTTTCATTGCACGCGACCGCCGTCAGGCCCGCGCCCAGACCGAAGCGCTGAACACCAGGCTGCGCAATGGCGAGCGCCCGCTGTTTTTTCCCGAAGGGACCAGTACGGACGGCTTGCAGGTGCTGCCCTTCAAGGCCCCGCTGTTCGAGGCGTTCCTCGACCCCAGCCTGCCCGATGGGATGCGCATCCAGCCCGTGTCCGTCCGCTTTCATGCCCCAGAGCGCGCGGACACGCGCACCTATGGCTGGTGGGGGAACATGGGTTTTGGCCCGCACCTGCTGAGCACTCTGGCGCTCAGTCCGCAGGGGCATGTGGATGTTGTGTATCATGCGCCAATCCCCGTGTCCGAGGCGGGCGGGCGCAAGGCCCTCGCCGCCCGAACAGAAGCGGCCGTGCGCCGGGGCCATGCGGGGTCAGGCGATCCTTGAAGGATCGCAGGGTGGGCCGTTCTTTGAAGAACGGCAGTCCGGCAATTCTTGAAGAATTGCATGGCGCTCAGGCGCGATCGCGGCTCGCTGCATTCGCCGCACCGATCCATGCCGCAGAAAACTCAACGAGCGCGCGGAACCCGCAGAGCCGCGCCTCAGCCGCGCCCAAACGGCCCCGGGACACCGCTCCGGTCGCCTCAAAAGCCTCCCCGCAGGCGGGAAAAAGCCGCCCCAGATCGTCCGCCACATCGGGCACATCTACCCAGGCGCCCTCCCGTTTCACATGGCGGGACTTGAGCCGCCGGGGCTCTGCCAGCGTCTCGCCCATATGCAGCGCGGTGCACCGGTTCCAGCCGACCCCGATCAGCAGGATTTTCGCACCGGGCCGCGCATAAAGCGCGCCAAACGGCGTCTCAACCCCCGTCGCAAAGGCAAGGCTGTGCTGCGCGACCAATCGTTCAGCATCCGCGCCATTCACGCAGACCGAGGTCGACGGATGATCGCTGCGCTGCGTTCCGGGCCAGCTGCGAAACATCTCGGCCAGCACGCCCATCCTGTCCGTGCCCGAGCGCGCCGCGTCAAAGCCGGGCACGGCGGCGGCCACTTCGGCGCGCTCCGCGTCCGGCAGGCTCGATGCCCAGTCCGGCAGATAGGCATCGCTTGAAAAGCCCGGCATGGCCACAGCGCCATCCGGCCGGACCGCATCCAGAAGCGCTTCCACAACGCTGCGCGCACCTCCGACGACAGACCCCACGGGCCGCAAGGACGCGTGCACAAACACCGCGTCACCGGGCCTGACACCAAGGGTTTGCAGATCGCGCGTCAGGCTGGTGCGGGTGTGGTACATGCGGCGCACCGTAGGCACGGCGCCACGCGCACACAAGCGCCCTTGCTATCCGGGGCGAAACCCCCTAAGGCGCACACACTCAAATCCGCAGGCGGGGTTTGGGCGCGTTCGGGGAGACATCCCGCACCGTCCGCCGGTTGAAGCGCACGCTTCTCTCCCCCGCCGAGGCGAAAACCGGAAAAGGACAAAACACATGGCTCTTCCAGAGTTCTCCATGCGCCAGCTGCTTGAGGCAGGCGTGCACTTCGGCCACCAGACCCAGCGCTGGAACCCGCGCATGGCGCCCTTTATCTACGGCGCGCGCAACGGCATCCACATCATGGACCTGACGCAGACCGTCCCGATGCTGGACCAGGCGCTGCAGGTGATCCGTGAAACCGTGGCCAAGGGCGGCTCCGTTCTGTTTGTGGGCACCAAGCGCCAGGCACAGCAGCCCATCGCCGACGCCGCCGAGAAGGCCGCGCAGTACTACATGAACCACCGCTGGCTGGGCGGCACGCTGACCAACTGGCAGACCGTGTCCCAGTCCATTGGCCGCCTGCGCGCGATCGACGAGCAGGCGGAGACAGGCTTTGAAGGCCTGACCAAGAAAGAGCGCCTTGGCATGGAGCGTGACCAGTTCAAACTGCAAGCCTCGCTGGGCGGGATCCGCGAGATGGGCGGGCGCCCGGACTTGCTGTTCGTGATCGACGTGAAGAAAGAAGCGCTGGCCGTGGCCGAAGCCAACAAGCTGGGCATCCCGGTCGTGGCCGTGGTCGACACCAACTGCTCGCCCGATGGTGTGGATTACATCATCCCCGGCAATGATGACGCGGCACGCGCGATCGCGCTTTACTGCGATCTCGCGGCGCGCGCGGCGCTCGACGGCATGACCGCCCAGCTGGGCGCGGCAGGCGTTGACCTGGGCGCCGCCGAAGAGGGCTTTGAGGAAGAGCTGGCCCCGGTCGAGGCCGCGCCCGAAGAGGCCGCAGCCGCCGAGGCACCGGCAGAAGGCTGAGCCTTCGTCATGTGACTGACACATGCGGCGGGCAGGGGTCCGCCGCGAGCAAACTACTTTGAAAAGGATCACCGCGATGGCAATCACCGCAGCACTGGTCAAGGAACTGCGCGACAGCACCGGCGCAGGCATGATGGACGCCAAAAAGGCGCTCACCGAATCGAATGGCGACATGGAGGCGGCCGTTGACTGGCTGCGCACTAAGGGTCTTGCAAAGGCGGCCAAGAAATCCGGCCGCACCGCGGCAGAGGGCCTCGTGGCCGTTGTCGTGGATGGCGGCACCGGCGTCGCGGTCGAGGTGAACTCGGAGACGGACTTCGTCGGCAAGAATGCCGAGTTCCAGGAGATGGTTTCTGGCATCGCCACCGTTGCGCTTGGCGTGGACGATGTGGAGGCGCTGACGGCGGCTGACATGGGCGGCAAGCCGGTGTCCGAGGTTGTGACGGACAAGATCGCCACCATTGGCGAAAATATGTCCGTGCGCCGCATGTCCAAGCTGACCGGCGGCACCGTCGTGTCCTACGTGCACAACGCCGCCGCCCCCGGCATGGGCAAGATCGGCGTGCTTGTCGCGATGGACGGCGGGGACGAGGCGTTTGGCAAGCAGGTCGCGATGCACATCGCCGCCGTGAACCCGGCGGCCCTGTCGGAGGCGGACCTCGACCCGGCTGTGGTCGAAAAGGAAAAGCAGGTCCAGATGGACATCGCCCGCGAGAGCGGCAAGCCCGAGCAGGTGATCGAAAAGATGATCGTGGGCCGGATGAAGAAGTACATGGCCGAGGTCACGCTGCTGAACCAGCAATTTGTCGTGAACCCCGACCTGACCGTTGAGGCCGCTGCCAACGAAGCTGGCGCGACCATCACCGGCTATGCCCGCCTTGAAGTGGGCGAAGGCATCGAGGTCGAAAAGGAAGACTTCGCAGCCGAGGTCGCGAAGGCCGCACAGGGCTAGAGGCCCGCAACCGTCACAACGAGGCGGCGCGACCCAACCGGGCCGCGCCGTTTTCTCTTTTCTCCGTCCCGCGTCAGGGCGCCGCGCGTTCTACAAATCGACGTCGGCGCCGCCGCCGGATTGCGCCGCCTCGGCCGCCTCCATCGCCTGGGCAGCCGCCGCTGCCGTCCTGCGCAGCGTAGCACCCTTTTCTGCCCACGCACTGTTCTGCAACGCCATGCCCTGCGACACGAACACCTCAAAGCCGAACACGCCCTGATCGCCGCCAACAGAGGCGGAGATCTCCATGACCGGCCCACATCCGACCCTGAGTGTGCGCCGCGCTTGAGAGCGGCCCTTTGGCGTGAACCTGACCTCCTGCGTCAGGCCAAACTCCATCCCCGGTGGAAACTGGCACGCCTCAAGCGCTTGCCAGCGATGCGACACACGATTGTTCGAAAGCCGGGACAGATCGCCGGAGCCGACCACGTCTTGACCATAGCGGCGCGTTAGCGCGTCGCGCAGCTGGCCCAGAAACAGGCTCCCTTGCTCCGGCCGGACCGCGCGGTAGATCATCGCGATCCGGTCCTCGCCCGCGTCCATGTCGCTATATGCGGTGTAGCCAATGACGACATGCTCGCCGCTGCCAACACCGTCGCCATATTGCACAAACCGCAGGCCCTTGCGCAAACGGTCCTCCGCCACCGTCAGATCCCGCGTGCCGACCAGGATCGCCTCCGCCTCGGACCGGGTCATCCCGAGCGTCAAGCCAATGACCGGCAAATCCCGCGCCGGCACATCGATGTCCGCAGCGGTCACCGGGTAATCGATCCGCGGCAGGCTCACCGCACCGAAACTGGCCATCCGCACCCCGTCTGTGCGCAGGATCAGCAATTTCCCAACCGCGCGCATCTGCAACGTGCCGCGCGTTTCAAGGCATTCAAGGTTCCCTTGCGGGACCGGCACCAGCTGCGCTTGCCCATCAGTGATCTCCGGCAAGGCATAAACGCACTGAGCTGTGCCCGAAGGAAGCACCACGTTCAGCGTCGCTTGCCCGGCGCCCCCTGCGATCACGACCTCGGATCGCGGAGCCGTCGTTTCCCTCCATTGGCCGTCCAGCGGCCCCCAGATCGTGCTGTCGGCAAAAGCGCTGGTCGCGGCGAGCATCGCAGCGCCTAGACATATAAGCGTGAAACGTCTCATCATTTTGAAAGTCCTCAGTTCGAATTTCTTGTGCCAAGAAATTAGAAAAAGACCATCACATTTCCACGACACCCCCGGTGGGCGCGCTCGACACCCGTAGGGTGGGCGCAAACCCAGCACCCAAGGCGCGCCATTATCGTTTTTCCCAGCTTTTGCCGCACGCGCGCCGCAAAGAGGCGATAGCGAGAGGTGAACAGCCAAGGACCCGAGCCCATGCGCATCGCCATCGCCCTCTTCAGCGTTTTTGCCAGTGCTGCACCCGCCCTCGCGCAGAAAGACCTGTGCAACGTCGGCCAGGTGGCCTTTGACACCGCAAAAGGGCGGCAGGTTCTCACGCTCGAGATTCATGAGGGGAAAATCGAAGTCGCCAAAGGCCTTTACCGGAAGACCGAACTGGCGCCTTCCACGGGTGTGCTGGCCATTTATGATGCCCCGCGCAGCGCGCGGGAGCTAGCCAATTCCAACGTGATGGCCGCCGACATCGCAAGCTTTGATCAGGACGGCCAGATCCAGGCGCTGCTGGTTGATGCCACAGGGCCAAAACCAGACTACCTCGCCACGCCCGATGGCATGGTCTACGCGGCCTACCTCGCTGGCGGCACGCTGCAGGCCCACGGCTTCGACGCCTCAAGCCGCCTCATCGCCTGGGTCTGCACCGAGCCGAAGTAGGGTGGGTGAAACCCACCAGCCCACCGCGCGCAGCAAATCGGGCGCACTAGACGCATACCGGTTCGGGTCAGAAGACGAAGCCGATCCACCCTATTTCCAGGCGCATGTCTTTCGAAATCCCATCTACTTTGTTTAGCCTGTTTCCATGAGACAGCGGCCTAAGAAGACAGGACGACCGATGCGTCCCTACATAGTGGCCTCAGGCTTGTGGCTGTGCGTGCTTTTTGCGTGGCTTGCGCATCCGGGCCATGCGGAGCACCCGGGCTTGTGCGTCACGCCAATCCTGAATGATCCGGCACAGATGTCCGCCGTGGAAGTGGACCAGCCATACCGTTTGGTTAGTTGGCACGCGACAGGCGTCCTCGACACCTACCCCGGGCTTCTCATCCACCCCACGAACCGTGCCGGAATATACACGGTCTCCAACGGGGAATACAAAAGAGTTCCTGACGAAATCGAACGCCAGATCACAAGGTTTGGGCCGCCGCGGCGCGTCGACCGGCCGGTATTTGACGCCTCAAAAGTGCCGGATGGGTTCACGCGCAACGACATGCCCCCCAAATACTATCCGGAAATCGGCCTGTTTCTGACGCGCAACGCCAATAGTATCTGGTACCGCAAGCCGGACGAGGTGAAATGGCACCCTTATGTCAAGGCAAGCCTTTGGAACGGTCTGCGACAGCGCAACATGCGTTCGCATTGGGTGCCACCCACCGTTTGGCGCGATGACACCACCGGAATGATCGTCATGACGCTTCACACCCGCCAGATCATTGTTGGGCACCAAGCGGCAGTGGGCGCAGACCTCACATTCGAATACCAAGCCCTGCGCGGCGGCCGGTTTATCGACCTGATCCACCATGAAGAAACGGGTCATCTGCTGTTCTGGAAAGACGACCGCAAGCTGCATCGATTGGCGCTGCCGCGCATTGTCCAAGTCGATGTGCCGTGGGGCCGTCCCCCGGGCCAAAGATACATGCGCTATCCCGACTTTTCGGAAACGGACCCCAAGACAGGCGATGTCCTTTTCCGCCATTTTGGCGGAATGGCGCGCTATGACGGGCGGCGTGTCACCGATATCGCACATTGGTCCAATTCAGTTCTGTCCAGATACACAAAAATCATCTGGCTGAACGGCAAACGCTACGCAGAGACTGCCGATGGCTTGTTCCATCTGGATGATGATCTGGTGCTGACCCGGATCACGACCCCGGTTGATCCGGTCCCAAACGGCAAGGAGCGTCTGGAATCCAGTCGGGCTGTTAATCCGTTTTATAGCGCCGAGCTAGATCTGATTCTGATGACGCGTGGTGAAGTCGGACTGTTCACGACACAGGACTTTTCAACCTTTCACGAAGCACGCCGCGCGCCAGACGTCAAAATAACGCAAATCGTATCCGACATTCCGAACGAACGGGCGGTTTTGCTGCTCGGCGCCGACGGTCTTTATCAGGTCGCCCTGTGCAACGATTGATCTGTGCGTGTCATGGCGTGCAGAGTGTCGGCCCGCGGAAAAGCACCCCGAGGCTGCCGTGAAAGCACGCTTGGGCGGGGGGCGTCTTTCGCCTTGTCTTCGGTCGCCGCATTCAGCCAAAACCACCCCATGACCAAACCGACCCTCGTCACGATCTTCGAATGGACCGGCAGCCTCACGGCGATGGCTTATGCGCTGCTGATCGCCTCCAACACGGGCAATGAAATTCTCGGGTTTTCGCTGCTCCTCATCTCAGCCCTGCTCTTTGCCGCATGGGGCCTGATCGACCGCCGCTGGGCCTTCCTCGCCCTGCAAGGGTTCTACGCCGCCTCCGCCATCATCGGCCTCATCCGCTGGAGTTGATCCGCGCGCGGGCGCTGGCTACAACGGCCGTGGCACTCGGCGATGGCGTCGCCGGGCCTCGCAAAGGCCGCCACCTGACCTCCTGCACGCCGGGACATTCACGCGCCCCGCGATGAATGCCGGGGCCAAGGAGGCTGAAATCCATGCCCACAATCGTCAATTCCTGGAACGAATGGGACCCGCTGAAACACGTGATTGTGGGCCGTGCGGACGACTGCCACATCCCGCCTGCCGAGCCTGCGCTCGACGCCAAGGTGCCCGAGGACAGCGACATGCGCGGCCAGTGGGGCCGGCGCCCGCAGGACAGCATCGACCGCGCGAACGAGCTGCTCGATGCCTTCGCCGCGCAGCTTCAGGCGCGGGGGATCACCGTGGACCGGCCCACGCCCATCGACCACGCGCAGCCCGTCACGACGCCCGATTTCCACACGGAGAGCCAGTTCGGCTGCATGCCCCCGCGCGACGTGCTGCTGACCGTGGGCAGCGAAATTCTTGAGGCGACGATGTCCTACCGCTGCCGCTGGTTCGAATACCTGAACTACCGCCCCCTGATGCAGCGTTACTGGGACGAAGACCCGAACTTCCGGCATGAGGCCGCGCCGAAGCCGCGCCTGACGGACGCCGATTACCACCCCGACTACCTCAGCGACACAATCGGCGAGGCCAAACGGCTTGAATGGGCCGCGAAAAAGTTCTTTGTCACCACCGAAGAAGAGCCGCTGTTTGACGCCGCGGATGTCCTGCGCTTTGGCAAAGACCTCGTTGTTCAGCACGGCTTTACCACCAACCTCAAGGGCATCGAATGGCTGCGCCGCCATTTCCCAGACCACCGCGTGCATGCTGTGAATTTCCCCGGCGATCCGTACCCGATCCACATTGATGCGACCTTCACACCCCTGCGCCCCGGCTTGATCCTGAACAACCCCCAACGCCGCCTGCCGCCGGACCAGCGGGAGATGTTCGAGAAAAACGGCTGGGAGATCGTCGACGCCGCGCAACCGGCCCACAACCAGCCTCCGCCGCTGTGCTATTCCTCGGTCTGGCTGTCGATGAACGTGCTGGTCCTCGACCCCAAAACGGTCTGCGTGGAAAAGTCGGAGGTCTACCAGGCCGAACAGATGGACAAGCTGGGGCTAGAAGTGGTCGAGGTTGACCTGCGCGACGCCTACGCCTTTGGCGGCGGCCTGCACTGCTGCACGGCGGATGTGTACCGCGAAGGGGTGTGCGAAGATTACTTCCCAAACCTCACCTGATTGGGGCGGCCTGTCACCGCCGAAAAACCCAAACACACCTGAGGGTGCGCATCCACTGCGCACCCCACCCACGCCTTACGTTACGCAGTCCCCGAAAGCTGCTGCACCAACGCCGCCGCGAAAAACAAGAAACGGGGCCGCCCCCAGGACGACCCCGCCTTTCGCGTCAGACCCGTTTGGCACGGGGATGAGACATCGGGCCTACCGCGTTTAAGGTCCGGGAGAGGACGGATCAATACGCCCCCCCACCGGGGATCCGGAAAAGTCCGGTCGAAGGTCAGAGCCCTGAAATGTCAGGGGGTACCCTCCGCTGCTCCCTGGCCAAAGCCACCACTCACGGAACCCCTGCATCATGCAATTTTACCTTTGGTAAAGGAAGTCAGGGATTCCTTACCATGTGATCAAATTTTATGAAATTTTTCTAAAGCTCTTTGGCCCACAGACTGCAACTCAAGCGTGAAAATGAGAATTGTACCAGAAGTATCAAAGGCTTACGCTTCAAGTATGAACATTTGGTTGGCAAAAGCCGCCTTCAGAACAGCTTGCGCGGTTGTCTCAACCGCAAGCGCTTCGCGTGCCAGACGCAGGTGCTTTTCAACCGTTGCGGGGGTCAGACCCATCAGAAGTGCGATGTCCTGCATCGTCTTGCCATCGCCCACCCACTCCAGCGCTTCGCGTTGGCGCGGCGTCAGGCTGCGGCCCGGCGCCGAATAGGGCAGGGTGAGGATCTTCAGATGCGCGATGTTGTTCATCAGGTGAATGTCGCGCCCGTGCGCGTCCCAAACCGCATCGATCTCGTCTTGGCTCAGCCCCCGCCGCGCGGTGAGCGCAATCGCCCCCTTAGAGCGGGCAGACACTGATTTGAAACTGATCGTGTAGCCCGCCGTCACGCCCATTGTCTGGTTGAACTCGAACACGCGCCGCTCGGCCGCGGTCAGCGTTGCGGTATCGATCATCTGCGCCAGCATCCGCCAGCTGCCCGCGCCTTCGTTCTGGAGCGCCCAGTTGACCATCGGCGCGTGGGCGTAGTGCTGCTCGCCCATGAACACGTTGACATAGTCCCGGTCATGGTTGGTCAGGATGATGAAGTCTTCGGGATCGCCCAGCGACGTGCCACTGCGGTAGCGCGTGAAGCCGTAGATCAGCCGGTCAAAGCCATATTCGGCCATCTTGGCCGTGTGAGCCTCCCATAGCGCTTCGATCGACTGGCAGTTTGACAGAAAGTGCAGGTAGCCCCGCATCGCTGGCTCGGTCATACGGCCTGCTCCACATGTTGTACCAGCGCCCTCAGCGCGAGCGGATAGCCCGCCGCGCCAAGCCCGGCGATGACACCAAGGCAGACCGGCGCAATAAGCGAGACGTGCCGGAAAGGCTCGCGCGCGTGAACGTTGCTCAGGTGCAGCTCTATCACACGCAGGTCCGTGGCGCTGATCGCATCGCGCAGCGCGATGGACGTGTGGGTGTAGGCGCCTGCATTGAGCACAACACCTGCCTGCGTACCGCGGGCTGCGTGCAGTGCATCGACCAAGGCGCCTTCGTGATTGGACTGGGCAAAGCTGACACGCACCCCAAGCGCATCGGCCTCTGCACGGCAGGCGGCCTCGACATCTTCCAGCGTTGCGCGGCCATAGACATCCGGCTGGCGCGTGCCCAGCAGGTTCAAGTTCGGCCCGTTCAGAACAAGGATTGACGTCATTTTCATGCCCCCAGCTCAGAGACTTAGACAGGCCCAGCCGCTCTGTCCAGTTTAGGGTGCCGCAAAGACCGCAAGACCAAGCCACTCTGCCACCAGAGCGGGCTTGTCCGATCCGTCGATCTCGACCGTCAGCTCGTTTTCCCGCAACAGGTCAGTCGCATTGCGCTGGGTTACGGCCTTCAGCACAAAGCGTCCGCGCACGCGGCTGCCCGCCACGACGGGCTTGAGAAAGCGCAGCTTGTTGAAGCCGTAGTTGATCCCCATGACTTGCCCGGGCGCCTCGTCAAAGCAGTCATAGGCGAAGCGGCTGGCAAGGCTCAGCGTCAGGAAACCGTGCGCAATCGCGCCGCCAAAAGGCGTCTCGCGCGCGGCGCGCTCGGGGTCGACGTGAATCCACTGGTCGTCATGGGTCGTCTTGGCAAAGGCATCGATCATCGCCTGATCGATGGTGATCCAGTTGCTGACGCCCACCTCGCTGCCGATAAGCGCCTCAAGCCGTGTCTTTTCCGTTTCAATCGCTGTCATGTGCTTTGCTCCTTGCGCCTAAACCTTGTCCGGGCCGACGCGGACCATCCGCTTGCCCTTGTTGTCCCCGGCCAGCAGTCCGATGAGCGCCTGCGGCGCGCTCTCAAGGCCTTCGACGATGTCTTCGGTCACCTTGATCTTGCCTTGCGCCACCCAGGCCCCAAGGGCGCGGATCGCCTTGGCATCTTCGCGCGCGTAATCCATCACGATAAATCCTTCCATCCGCAAGCGCTTGACCACGATGGCGCCGGGCAGGTTGCGCGGGCCGGCGGGGGTCGCCGTGTCATATTGCGAGATCGCGCCGCAGCACACCACGCGCCCGCGCTCGTTCATCAGGGCGAGCGTCGCCTCCAGCACCGGGCCGCCCACGTTGTCGAAATAGATGTCGATGCCATGCGGGCAGGCGCCGCGCAGCGCCTTGAAAAGCCCCGGCGCGCGGTAGTCGATGCAGGCGTCAAAGCCCAGCTCGTCCACCACCCAGGCGCATTTGTCTGGCCCGCCGGCAATGCCGACCACGTGGCAGCCCAGCGCCTTGGCGATCTGCCCGACATAGCCGCCAACCGATCCGGCGGCGGCGCTCACCACAACCGTGTCGCCCGCCATCGGCTGGCCGATCTGCATCAGGCCGTGAAAGGCGGTCTTGCCCGCGATGCCAAAGACGCTCAGCAGGTGGCTCAGCTCCTGCACGGGGGGCATTTTCCGCACCGCGCGCGCCTTGGCGGTGCTGTATTCGGTCCAGGTGCTTTCCGCCCCGACGATGTCACCGGGGGCGAGGCCCTCCGCGTTGCTCTCAACCACTTCGCAGATGGCATAGGTCGCCATCGCGTCCCCGGCCTTTACCGCGTCGCGGTAGGTCGCGCCCTGCATCCAGCTGCGGTTGGCCGCGTCGATCGACATCAGGATCGTGCGCAGCAGCACCTCATCCGCGCCGGGAACGGGCCGCGCGCCGGTGCGCAGCTCGAAATGGTGGTCCTCAAGCGGCCCCTTGGGCAGTTCGGCGACGTGAATGGTACGGTTGGTCATGGGCAGGCTCCTTGGTAGAGAAGGGCAAAAAGGGGGGCATGATGGCCGAATACAGACAGACGATTTATACCGCGCCGGAAGGTGCGGCGGACCTGCTGCTGGTGCGGCACGGTGAAAGCGCGCCCGCGCGCCCCGGTGCGGTGCTTCCGCTCAAGGACGGGCATGGCGATCCGGCGCTTTTTGGCAATGGCCCCGCGCAGGCCGAAGCCGTCGGGCAGCGGCTTGCAGGCGCAGGCGTGCAGGCGATCTACGTCACCAAGCTCCAGCGCACGCACCAGACCGCCGCGCCTTTGGCTGCAGCCACAGGGCTGAGCCCGGCCGAAGACCCGGACCTGCACGAGGTCAGCCTTGGCGACTGGGACGGCGGGCTTTACCGGATCAAGGCGGCGGAGCGTGACCCGGTTTACGTGAAAATGCTGGAGATGCAGGATTGGGGCGTGATCCCCGGCGCAGAGCCGCGGGAGGCGTTCCTGACCCGCGTGCGCCGCGGCATTACCCGCATCGCCGCCGCCCATCAGGGGGAGCGTGCCGCAGTGGTCGTCCACGGCGGCGTTATCGGCGCGGCCCTGCACCTTGCCACAGGCTCCGCACCTTTTGCCTTCCTCGGGGCCGCCAACGGCTCCATCAGCCGCCTCGTGATCGAAGGCGATCACTGGTCCGTCCGTGCCTTCAACGACACGTCCCATCTGAACGGCATCGGCGGAGACTACTGACAAGCCCTTCTTCCTTCTTCTGGCCAAAAATATTCTGGGGGGTGAGCCCGGAACGGGCGAGGGGGGGCAACGCCCCCTGACCCCGCCCGCCGCAGGCGAAGTCAGTTCGTCAGCACGACCTTCCCCTGCACCTTGCGGTCCATCACGTGGGTCAGCGCTTCCGCGGCATCCTGCATCGCGTAGGTGCGTGTGATGCGCGGTTTGATCTGGCCCTTGCCATACATCTCGAACAGCTCGGCCATGTTTGCCGCGTGGCCCTTTGGGTCCACCATCGTCGAGGCGCCCCAGAAGACGCCGACGATCTGGCAGGATTTCAGAAGCGTCAGGTTCAGCGGGATAGACGGAATACCCGCCGGAAAGCCCACAACAAGGAACCGCCCCGCCCAGGCCATCGCGCGGATCACCGGCTCCGCATAGGGGCCTCCAACCGCGTCATAGGCCACATCGATCCCCTTGGAACCGACGACCTTCTTGATCTCGCCCGACAGCGCCTTTTGCGCATCGCGCCCGTCCAGATCGCGCGGATAGATCAGCGTCGCGTCCGCGCCCAGCGCGCGGCAGAACGCGGCCTTCTCCTCCGACGACACCGCCGCCACGACGCGCGCGCCCGCTGCCTTGCCCAGCTCGATCGCTGCCGCGCCCACGCCGCCTGCGGCACCAAGGATAAACAGCGTCTCGCCTGCTTTCAGCTGCGCCCGATCCTTCAGCGCGTGATGCGATGTGCCGTAGGTCAGCACCAGCGCGGCGGCTTCTTCAAAGGGCATCCCCTCGGGAATCGGCAAGCATCGGTCCGCCCCGGCGATCAGATGCGTGGCAAAGCCGCCAAAGCCGGTCATCGCGATGACAGGTTGGCCGACCTTCATCTCCACGCCTTCGCCTACGGCCTCGATCACGCCAGCCACCTCGCCGCCCGGCGCAAAGGGGCGCGGCGGCTTCAGCTGGTACATGTCCCGGATGATCAGCGTGTCGGGAAAGTTCACACCGGCGGCGCGCACGGCGATCAGCACCTCGCCCTTTCCAGGTGTTGGTGTCTCCAGTTCCGTCCATTCAAGGGTTTCGGGCCCGCCGGGGGCGGTGCTGAGCATGGCTTTCACTTTGATCCTCCCTTGCATCTTTCATGACGTCACGTCCGAAGATGCGTCTTTGGTCTTGGCGCAGATCGTGCCCCGTGCCACCTTGCCTTTGCAATTGCGAAATCTGATTTTGCAGAGCGGATGGCGCGCAACGTCGCGTCAAAGGCGCGCCTAGGGTGGTGCGTCAAAGGGAGGACATCGATGAGTGAGACAGACCTGGAGGCATTCCGGGCCGAAGCGCGTGCTTGGCTGGAAGAGAACTGCCCACAAGAGATGCGAGATGGCCAGACCGGCGATGGCTACATCTGCTGGGGCGGGCGCAACTGGACCTTCACCTCGGAGGCGCAGCGCATCTGGCTTGAGCGGATGGCTGCAAAGGGCTGGACGGTGCCGACCTGGCCGGTGGAATACGGTGGCGGCGGGCTCAGCCGCGCCGAAGACAAGATCCTGACCGAAGAGCTGCGCCGCCTGAACGCGCGGCTGCCGCTGCAAAGTTTTGGCATCTGGATGCTCGGCCCCGCGCTTCTGCACTTTGGCACGCATGAGCAAAAGCTCGAATACTTGCCGCCCATTGCGCGCGGAGAAGTCCGCTGGTGCCAGGGCTATTCCGAGCCCGGCGCAGGTTCCGACCTCGCCAGCGTGCAGACCAAGGGCGAGATTGACGGCGATCACTTCGTCGTCACGGGCCAAAAGGTCTGGACGTCTTATGCCGACAAGGCGGACATGATCTTTGCCCTCGTGCGCACGGATCGCGAGGCGCCCAAGCACCTCGGCATTTCCTTCCTGCTGATCGACATGGAATGGGAGGGCGTTTCGACCCGGCCCATCAAGCTGATCTCCGGCGCGTCGCCGTTCTGCGAGACGTTCTTTGACGGCGTCCGCGTGCCCCGCACCAACATCGTCAGCACCGAGAACCGCGGCTGGGACGTGGCCAAATACCTGCTCACGCACGAGCGCGAGATGATCTCGGGCGGCGGGGACGGTTTGCTGTCGGGCCGCTCGATGGGCGAAATCCTCGGCGAGGACATGGACCCGGTGATCGCCTCGGAGGCGATGGCCTGCGAGATCGACACGCTCGCGATGGCGCTGACGCTGGAGCGTTACAAGGACAAAGCCAAAGCCGAAGGGGTCGGCGACGCGTCGGCCATGCTGAAATACGCAGGCACGGAGCTGAACAAGCGGCGGCACGAGTTGATGATGTCGGCGGGCGGCTCGGACGCGCTGGAATGGGACGGCGCGCACGGCTCGCTCCCGGCCGATTGGCTGCGGACAAAGGCAAACTCGATCGAGGGCGGCACGTCCGAGGTTATGCTGTCCATCATCTCGCGCCGTGTGTTGGGGCTTCCGGCATGAGCACGCTGCTGCTCAGCGAAGACGAGGTGATGCTCGCCGATGCGGCGCGCGGGTTCCTTGACGATGCCGCGCCTGTCTCGCACCTGCGGGGGCTGCGCGATGCGGGCAACACCCATGATGCAGAGCTGTGGGCGCAGATGGCAGAGATGGGCTGGACCGGCGTTCTGGTCCCCGAAGAGGCGGGCGGGTCCGACATGGGCCATGCCGCTGCGGGCGTGCTGGCCGAGGAGATGGGCAAGACGCTTGTGACCTCTCCCTTCATCTCCACCGCTGTGATTGCCGCGACCGCGCTGCGTCAGGTCTCCACCGACCGGGCGCGCGATGCGCTGGCCCGGATCAGCGAAGGCAAGGTCACCTACGGCCTCGCCGTAGATGAAGGGGCAAAGCATGACCCCGAAGGCGCGACGCTTGAGGCGCGGGCCGAGGGCAACGGATTTGTCCTCAACGGCGTCAAGAGCTTTGTCGTTGATGGCGCACATGCGGACCGCCTTTTGGTTTTGGCCCGCACCAGGGAGGGCCTGACGGTCTTTGACCTCGATGCGGAGGCCGCCGGGATCACCCGCACGGCGCAAGCCATGATCGACAGCCGCGACGCCGCAAAGGTGGATTTCGAGAATGTCGCCGCAACGGGCGAGGACGTTCTTGGCACCGTAGACGGTGGCATGACCGTGCTGCGCCCCGCGCTTGAGGCGGGTCAGGCGGCACTGGCCGCCGAAATGCTCGGTCTCAGCGCCGGGGCCTTTGGCATGACGGTCGCATACCTCAAAGAGCGCAAGCAGTTCGGGGTGGAAATCGGCCGCTTTCAGGCACTTCAACATCGCGCCGCACATCTCTGGTCTGAAACGGAACTTTGTCAATCGACCATTCGCCACGCAGGCCGGATGCTGGATGAGGACCCGGGCAATGCCAGCCTCGCCGTGTCGCTGGCCAAGGCCAAGGCGACCCAGGTGGCAAAGCTCGCGGTGATGGAAGGCGTGCAGATGCATGGCGGGATCGGCATGACCGACGCCTTCGACATGGGCTTTTACATGAAACGCGCGCGTGTCGGCGCGGAATGGCTGGGCGATTACGGCTATCACGCGGCGCGTGTGGCCGCAGCGCGCGGCTTCTAAGACAGGATTAAGAATGGACCCTAATACGCTGTTTTCCCTGACCGGAAAGGTCGCGCTTGTCACCGGCGGTGCGACTGGGATTGGCCGCATGGCCGCCACCGGCCTGATGCAGGCGGGCGCTAAGGTCTTCATCGCGTCGCGCAAGGCAGATGCCTGCGACGCGGTGGCCAAAGAGCTGAACGCGATGGACGCACCGGGCGAGGTGATTGGCTTTGGCGGCGATGTGGGCAGTGCTGAGGGCGTGGACGCCCTGGTTTCCACGCTCAAGGAACACACCGATACGCTGCATATTCTGATGAACAACGCGGGCGTGACCTGGGGCGCGCCGCTGGGCCAGTTCCCGTTTGAGGCGTGGGGCAAGGTCATGGGCGTGAACAACGCGGGCCTCTTCCACTTGACGCAGGCGCTGCTGCCGATGCTGGCGGCTTCGGCCACTGCCGATGATCCGGCGCGGGTCGTCAATGTCGGCTCCGTGATGGGGGATGCACCGCTGGGCGATGGCGCCTACAGCTATGCCGCCTCCAAAGCCGCCGTGCACCAGATCACCCGCATCATGGCCAAGGAGCTGGCGGGCCACCACATCACTGTGAATGCGCTGGCCCCGGGGCCGTTTGTCAGCCGCATGACCGCTTTCGCCACCGCCGACGAGGGCATGCGCGACAAGGTCGGCGAGGACGTGCCCCTTGGCCGCGTCGGCCGGGACGAGGACATCGCGGCGTGCATGCAGTTCCTCTGCGGCAAGGGCGGCAGTTTCATCACCGGCGCAATCATCCCCGTCTCGGGCGGCATTCAGGTGTTGAGCGGGCCGAACCTCTTCCGCGCAGCATTGGAGGGCGAAGCATGATCGACTTCAAAGACCGGGTTGCCATCGTCACCGGCGCAGGCGTCGGCCTCGGGCGCAGCCACGCTTTGGGCCTCGCGCAGCGGGGTGCGAAGGTGGTGGTCAACGATCTGGGCGCCTCCACCGACGGGCAGGGGGCCGATAGCTCCGCTGCCGCCGCAGTCGTGCAAGAGATCGAAGCGATGGGCGGTGCGGCGATGGCCCACGGTGCAGATGTGTCAAACGCCGAACAGGTTCAGGACATGATCGCCCAGGTGATGGACCGCTGGGGCCGTGTCGACATCCTGATCAACAACGCGGGCATCCTGCGCGACAAGACGTTCTCCAAGATGGAGATGTCCGATTTCGCCAAGGTCGTCGACGTCCATCTGACTGGCACCGCCAATTGCTGCCACGCCGTCTGGCCGCACATGCGCGCCGCGGGGTATGGGCGGATCGTTCTGACCTCGTCAGCTTCCGGCATCTACGGCAACTTTGGCCAGTCGAACTACGGCGCGGCAAAGGCGGCGATGATCGGGCTGATGAACGTCCTGCACCTTGAAGGCGCACGCGACGATATTCGCGTGAACACGCTGGCCCCGACCGCCGCAACCCGCATGACCGAGGAGCTGCTGCCGCCCGAGGCTGCCGCGCTGCTGGACCCGGCGACAATCACCCCCGGCGTACTCTACCTCGTCTCCGAGGGCGGGCCCAGCCGCGCGATCCTCGGCGCGGGGGCAGGCCACTTTGCGCTCACCCGCATCTACGAGACCGAAGGGGTGCAGCTCGGCGACGCCACCCCGGAGGACGTCGCAGCCGCCTGGGACAAGATCGCAGGCAACGCCCGACAGGAGGAGCTTCAAAACGCCTTCGAGCAGACCCGCAAATTCGCCCGCTCCGCCGCACAAGCAAAAGGCCTGAACCTCGACTGGTAGTGATGGGTTCGCAGCCCTCCTACCCAAGGCCCTTCTTTGGGTCACAAATATCCCGGGGTCTGGGGCAGAGCCCCAGTCCAACACAAACCAAAAGGACCGCACCCATGCGTGATGCCGTTATCGTCTCCACCGCCCGCACCCCCATCGGCAAGGCCTACCGGGGCGCCTTCAACAACACCACGCCGCAGGCGCTTGCGGCACACGCGATCTCCAACGCGGTGAGCCGCGCCGGGATCGCGGGGGCAGAGGTCGAAGATGCCGTCATCGGCGCGGCCATGCAGCAGGGCCACACCTCCGGCAATATCGCACGGCAAGCGGCGGTGCGCGCGGGGCTGCCCGTGACCGTCGCGGGCATGTCCGTGGACCGGCAATGCGCGTCCGGCATGATGGCGATTGCGACGGCGGCCAAGCAGGTCGTGCAAGACGGTATGGACATCGTGATCGGCGGCGGGGTTGAAAGCATCTCGATGGTGCAGACGCCCGACATGCGCGTGAAGGCCGACCCGTGGCTGATGCAGCACAAGCAGGAAATGTACATGACGATGCTGGAGACCGCGGAAAACGTGGCCGCGCGTTATGGCGTCAGCCGCGAGGCGCAGGACGCCTACGCCGCGCAAAGCCAGGAGCGCACGCACCAGGCGCAGCAGGCAGGTAAGTTCGACGATGAGATCGTGCCGCTGACCTCGATGATGATGGTGCAGAACAAGGAAACCAAGGAAATCACCGAGCATGAGGTGACCCTTGAAAAGGACGAGGGCAACCGCCCCGGCACGTCCGCGGAAAGCCTCGCGGGCCTGCAGCCGGTTTTCAAAGACGGGATGCATGTTAAGGAAGGTCAGTTCATCACCGCTGGCAATGCCTCGCAACTGTCGGACGGCGCCTCGGCCGCTGTCGTCATGGAAGCCTCCGTCGCGGAAAAGAAGGGCCTGACGCCGCTGGGCCGTTACGTCGGCGTGACCGCCGCTGGCTGCGAGCCGGACGAGATGGGCATCGGCCCGATCTATGCCGTGCCGAAGCTTTTGGAGGCGAACGGGCTGAAGATGGACGACATTGGCCTGTGGGAGCTCAATGAGGCCTTCGCCAGCCAGGTTCTGGCCAGCCGCGATCACCTCGGCATCCCGGACGAGCTGCTGAACGTGAACGGCGGCGCAATCTCCATCGGCCACCCTTACGGGATGTCGGGCGCACGCATGGTTGGCCATGCGCTCATCGAGGGCAAACGCCGGGGCGCTAAATACGTCGTCTGCACGATGTGCGTCGGCGGCGGCATGGGCGCAGCGGGCCTTTTCGAGGTTCTGTAATTCGGAGTGCGGGACCGGGGGCCAGCCCCCGGACCCCCGGGATATTTGTAACCCAAAGAAGGACATCGACGTGCGTAACGACAGTCATTTGCCTGAAGCCCTCCAGGGGTTGCGGATCCCGCTGATTGGCTCGCCGCTGTTTATCATTTCGGGGCCGGAGCTGGTGATTGCCCAGTGCAAGGCGGGGATTGTTGGCTCTTTCCCGGCGCTCAATGCGCGGGAGGGCGAAGGGGAGCCGCCGCTGCTCGATGCGTGGCTGACCCAAATCCGCGAGGAACTGGACCGGCATAATCAGGCGAACCCGGATGCGCCCGCGGCGCCTTTTGCCGTGAACCAGATCGTGCACCGCTCCAACGGGCGGCTGGAGCGAGATCTGGAGATTTGCGTCAAGCATGAGGTGCCGATCTGGATCACCTCGCTCGGGGCGCGGGTCGAGGTGAACGAGGCCGCGCATAGCTGCGGCGGCGTTGTGCTGCACGACATCATCAACAATACCTTTGCCCGCAAAGCGATTGAAAAAGGGGCCGATGGGCTCGTCGCGGTTGCGGCGGGGGCCGGGGGCCATGCCGGGGCACAATCGCCCTTTGCCCTGATCCAGGAAATCCGCGAGTGGTTTGACGGGCCGGTGGCCCTCTCGGGGGCCATCGCCACCGGTCAGGCGCTGCTGGCGGCACGGGCGATGGGGGCGGATTTCGGCTATACCGGGTCGGCCTTTATCGCGACCAATGAGGCCAACGCACAGCCCGAATACAAGGACATGATCGTGAACAGCGGGGCCGAAGACATTGTCTATTCCTCGCTCTTTACCGGTGTCTGGGGCAACTATCTGCGCGGCTCGGTTGAGGCGGCGGGGATGGACCCGGACAACTTGCCGACCGCCGACGCCTCCTCGATGAACTTCAGCCAGGGCTCTTCCAAGCCCAAGGCGTGGAAGACGATCTGGGGCTCGGGCCAGGGCATTGGCGCGGTCAAATCCGTGGGCCCCGCGGGCGATATCGTCGCCCGGATGGAGGCGGAGTACAAAGCCGCCGGATCGCGCATCGCCGCGGAGTTCTGATGGCGGAACTGATGGTCATACGGCACGGGCAGGCGTCTTTTGGCGCGGCCAATTACGACGTGCTGTCTGACCTGGGCCACGCGCAGTCGCGCGCGGTCGGGGCGCATCTGAAGCGCGCTTGCTGGACCCCCGACCGCATCGTCATCGGCACGATGCAGCGCCATGCGGAGACGCTGGCCTCAATGGGGCTGGACGGGGCGGAGACGCATTCGGGCTTCAACGAGTATGACTTCGCCGACCTTCTTGCCGCGCGTTACAAGGGCGATGTGCCAGAGCTGGTCAAAGGCGACCGCAAGACCCATTTTCGCACCCTGCGCGAGACGGTGTTGATGTGGCAGCAGGGTGAGCTGGAGGGCGCGGCGGAGACCTGGGGGGACTTTGCCGCCCGGACCGAAGCCGCGCGCGCGTTTGCCTGTGACACCGAGGCGAAACGCGTGCTCGTTGTCTCTTCCGGCGGGGTGATCGGCCAGCTGGCGAGCCGCGCGCTGGACGCACCTGCGCGGATGATGATGGAGCTGAACCTGCAGGTGAAAAACTCTTCGATCTCGACATTTGTCTTTTCAGGACCGCGCTTTTTCCTGCATCAATTCAACGCCGCGCCGCATTTGGATGCCGCGCCGGACCTGGCAAGCTACAGCTGAGGTGACCATGAGCGACACGCAAACCCTCGATCTGAACGCGGTTGGCGCGTACCTCGAAGCGCATCTGCCGGGTTTTGAAGGCCCCATCGAAGCGGAGAAATTCAGCCGCGGCCAGTCCAACCCAACCTTCTTGCTGAAAACGCCCGCACGCGCCTATGTGCTGCGGCGCAAGCCGCCGGGGCAGCTTTTGAAATCCGCGCACGCGGTCGACCGGGAGTTCCGGGTGCAGAAGGCGCTGGCGGACACGGATGTGCCGGTCGCGAAGATGCATCTGCTGTGCCAAGATGCCAGCGTGATCGGCTCGGACTTCTACATCATGGACCATGTCGACGGGCGCAATTTCTACGAGCCGACGATGGAGGGCCTGAGCAAAGCGGACCGGGGTGCGGTGATTGAAGAGATGTGCCGCGTGCTGGCTGCGCTGCACGATGTGGACATCGAAGCCGTGGGCCTGAGCGATTACGGCCCGCCCGGCAATTACTATGAACGTCAGATCAGCCGCTGGACCAAGCAATACCGCGCGTCGGAGACAGAAACCGTGCCCGCGATGGACGCGCTGATTGCCGAGATGGAGGCGCGCCAGCCGCCCGATGACGGGCAGCGCACCTTGGTGCATGGGGATTACCGGATCGACAACATGATGTTCGCCAAGGACGGCACCGAATGCCTTGCGGTGCTGGATTGGGAGCTGAGCACGATTGGCCACCCCTACGCCGACCTCGCCGCCGTCATCATGCAATGGCAGCTGCCCGCGGGGCGCGATGGGCGCGGGCTGATGGGCGTGGACCGGGCGGCGAAAGGTCTGCCCAGCGATGAGGCCTTTGTGGCAAGCTATTGCGCGCGCCGGGGCATCGACGGGATCGACAATTTCGGCTTTTACGTCAGCTTTTGCTTTTTCCGCATGACTGGCATCATCCAGGGTGTGCTGAAACGCGCGCTGGACGGCAATGCCTCCAACCCGGAAAAGGCGCGCCAGATGGGGGCTTATGTGCCTGTCTTTGCTCAGCTGGGCCTAAAAGCGTTGGAGGCAAAGGGGTAGGGGTATGATGGAGGGCGATTTTCCAGACGGGCTGGAGCCTGAAAAGGATCGCAACTTTATCACTGCGCTGGCGCGGGGGCTGGATATTCTGCGCTGTTTCCAAGGCGGCGACAGCGCGCTGACAAATCAGGACTTTGCGCAGCGCACCGGCTTGCCCAAACCCACCGTCAGCCGGTTGACGCACACGCTGTGCGCGCTCGACTACCTTGTGCTTGATCCCAAGGCGGGCACCTACCGGCTGGGGGCCGGGGTGCTGCGCCTTGGGTTTTCCGTGCTGGCGGGAATGGAGATGCCGGTGCGCGCGCGCGCGGCGATGAAAACCCTGAGCAAGGGACCGAACCCGTTCATCACGGTGGCGCTGGCAGAGCGGTACGATCTGGACGCGGTTTATGTCGCCGTTGAACGCAGTCTTGAGAACGTTTCGCTAACCATGCATGTGGGCGCGCGCCTGCCGCTTTTCACCAGCGCCATCGGGCGCGCGATGCTGGTGGGGATGCACGCCGACCGGCGCGAAGCGCTGATTGCGCGGGCGGATGCGGCGGACCCGGAAGGCCGGGCCGAACGGTTGTCGCTGCTGGCGGAGTCGCGGGCGCAATTCGAGGCGCTGGGCTATTGCAAGGCATACGGCGCATGGCGCCCGGACGTGAACGGCATCGCGGCGCCCATCCGCACGCTGGATGGGGACGGGGCTGCGGGGCTGAACGTTGGCGGGCCGTCTTTCCACGTTAAAAAGAAAGAGCTGGAGGGCACATATGCCCGGATGCTCGCCGACGCGGCAGAGGCGCTGAGCCTGCGGCCATAGCTGGAATCGCGCGCCATTCGCGGAATTCCGTTTCGATCTGCGAAATTGGCGGTGGGCTGGAGCGCGGCCTCAAGGCGCCGTACAAACGCCCGGTCTTATGCTGCGGCGCAGAGACGTTAGTCCAATTTAATCAGCGGCTTGGCGCGGCGCCTTCATGTCCCGCAACCTAGCGTGTGACGCAGGGTTATGCCATTTATTTGAGCACCGGTTCTGCTTGACTTATCCACGGCATGTGCGACGCTCTGTCCACCACCGGCACAATCAAACATAGCGCGAAAACGCCGGATCGTTTCTTAGGGAGGAACTTACATGCGCACCACACTGAAGCTCGGCGTTGCCGCGCTTGCACTGGCCGTCAGTGCAGCTGCCGTCTCGGCCGAAAACATCAAAATCGCTTTCATTGACCCGCTGTCCGGCCCGTTCGCGGCGACCGGCACCAACGGTTTGCACCAGTTCCAGTACGCCGCAGACGTGCTTGTGAACCAGGAAGGCGGCGTTCTGGGCGGTCAGATGTTCGAAGTTGTCGGCTTCGACAACAAGATCAGCCCGAAGGAATCGCTGATCCAGCTGCAGGTTGCCATCGACCAGGGCATTCGTTTCATCGCGCAGGGCAACTCGTCCGGCGTTGCGAACGCGCTGACCGATGCAATCGACAAGCACAACCGCCGCAACCCCGACGACCGGGTGCTGTTCCTGAACTATTCCGCGGTGGACCCGGCGCTGACCAACGACAAGTGCAACTTCTGGCACTTCCGCTTTGACGCGAATGCGGACATCAAGATGGACGCGCTGACGGATTCCATCGTGGCGTCCGGCGATGTGGAAAAGGTCTACATCATCGGTCAGGACTACTCCTTTGGTAAGGCGGTTGCCGCCGCCGCGGTGAAGTACCTGGGCGAGAAGGCCCCGAATATCGAGATCGTGGGCAATGAGCTGCACCCGATTGGCAAGGTGAACGATTTCACCCCCTACAGCCGCAAGATCATGGCGTCCGGCGCGGACGCGGTCATCACCGGCAACTGGGGTGCGGACATGGTGGGCCTGGGCCGCTCGATCCTCGAGAACGGCTTTGACGGCAACATCTACACCTACTACGCGGCCGCTGACGGCATCACCGCCGCCTTTGGCGAATCCGGTGAAGGCAAGCTGCGTCTTGTTGCTGAAGGTCAGCTGAACCCGCCCGTATCCGAACGCGCGGGCGCCTATATCGAGGGCTTCAACGAAAAGCACCCCGATGGCAACATCAGCCAGGCACGGATTGCGAACGTGATTGAGATGCTCGCCAAGGCGATCAACGAAGCCGGCACCGCCGACAACGTTGTGCCGATTGCCTATGCCCTTGCCGGGATGGAGCATGACAGCATCTGGGGCACAAAGCTGATGATGCGCGAGATCGATCACCAGCTGATCCAGGATGTGCACATCATGGAGCATACTTCGGACGTGACCTATGACTACGACAACTCCGGCTTCGGCGTGAACACGGTCAAAACCGTGAGCATGGCTGCGATGGATGGTGAGACGACCTGCAAGATGCGGCGTCCCGACCCGTCCTAAACCGACTTTCGCGGCGGGCGCCCAGCTGAGCGCCCGCCGCGTTCACTCAAGGGCAGTGCGCCTGCTGCGCCGACCTGTGCGGCAGAACTCAAAACCATAAACCTGGAAGCCTTGGGGAGGGGCGGATGGAGCTTATTCTCGTCAATCTGATCGACGGGCTGGTCACGGGGCTTTTGCTATTCATGCTGAGCGCGGGCCTGACCCTCATTTTCTCGATGATGGGCGTTCTCAACTTCGCCCACGCGTCTTTCTACATGCTCGGCGCGTACTTCGCCTACACGATCTCGACCTATGTCGGGTTCTGGATGGGGCTGGTGCTGGCGCCGATCATTGTCGGAATTGCGGGCGCCGGGGTCGAACGATACGGCCTGCGCCGCGTGCACCAATATGGCCACGTGCCCGAGCTGATCTTTACCTTTGGGCTTGCCCTTCTGATCGAAGAGGTGGTGCAGTTTGTCTGGGGCAAAAACCACGTGCCCTACAACATCCCCGAAGTGCTGGAATTCACCGCGTTCTCCATCGCGGGCAATTCGATCCCGGCCTACAAGATCTTCATGATTTTCATCTCCGTCGCGATCTTCATGGGGCTGCTCTATGTGCTGACCAAGACGCGCGTGGGCATGATCATCCAGGCGGCGCTGAGCTATCCCAAGACGGTTGAGGCGCTGGGCCACAATGTGCCGCTGATCTTTATGGGTGTCTTTGGCGTTGGCACGGCGCTTGCTGGCGTCGCGGGCGTGATCGCGGGCCCGGTCTTGTCGACCTTCCCGGGTATGGCCTTTGTCCTTGGCTCCATCGTCTTCGTCGTCATTGTCATTGGCGGTCTGGGCAGCCTCTGGGGCGCGCTTGTCGCGTCGCTGCTCATCGGCTGGATCACGACCTTTGCCAAAGCCTACAACGTGCGGATGGAGGACATCCTGACCGGCATCGGCTTTACCAAGCCGGAACCGATCTGGGACAGCGCGTGGCGTGACCTGTGGACGCTCACGAGCCCGCAGATCGCGGACATCCTGCCGTTCCTGCTGATGGTGCTCATCCTTGTCTTCCGGCCCTATGGCCTCTTTGGGAACCGCCAGTCATGACCCAGGTTGATCTAAAAACCGACCCAAGCAAGCCGGCGCAGCGGATGCGCGCTGGCACGCTTGTCACGGGCGTCACGCCCTGGATGATCGCGGCCGTCGTCCTTCTGGTGCTGCCGATGATCTTTCAGGAGCGCTCGGCCATCACCATCATGAACCAGATGGCGATCACGGTGATCTTTGCGCTGGCCTACAACATGCTGCTGGGCCAGGGCGGGATGCTGTCCTTTGGCCACGCGGTCTATGCGGGCGTGGGCGGCTTTGCCTGTGTGCACATCATGAACATGTCCGACTTCTTTGCAGCGCTGCCGCTGCCGCTGCTGCCGATTTTTGGTGGCCTCGTGGGCATGGGCCTTGCGATGATCGTGGGCAGTTTTTCGACCCGCAACGCGGGCACCGTCTTTGCGATGATCTCGCTGGGTGTGGGCGAGCTGATCGCGGCCTGTTCGATCATCATCGTCGCCTTCTTTGGCGGGGAAGAAGGGATCAGCGGTGACCGGACCTATGCGCAGCCCTTCTTTGGGGTCGAGTTCCTGCAGCAGATCGAGGTTTACTACCTGATCGCCGCGTGGCTGTTGATCTCCGCGCTGCTGATGTACCTGTGGACGCGCACGCCGATGGGCCGGATGGCGAACGCGGTGCGCGACAACCCGGAGCGGGCGGAGTTCCTTGGCTATTCCGCGCGCTGGGTCCGCTTCTACAGCTTCGTTGCGTCGGGCTTTTTTGCGGGCATCTCGGGTGCGCTGTTCGCGATCAATTACGAGATCCTGACCGAAGAGAACCTGAACGCGGCCTCCTCCGGTCTGATCCTTTTGGTGA
The DNA here is from genome assembly GCA_039817385.1 of Pseudomonadota bacterium. Lineage (GTDB taxonomy): Bacteria > Pseudomonadota > Alphaproteobacteria > Rhodobacterales > Rhodobacteraceae > JBCBCP01. The sequence goes on from JBCBVY010000001.1 coordinate 85,881, forward strand.
CCTTCCTCGGCGGTGTCGGCTTCTTCTTTGGTCCGATCATCGGCGCGGTCGTCTTCACCCTTGTGCAGACGGTGCTGAGCCTTGAGACGGACCTTTGGGCGCTTTACGCCGGTGCGCTTTTCGTGGCGACGGTGATGTACTTCCCGGGCGGCCTTGCCGGGCTGATCATGATGCACGCCCCGGCGATCAAGCTGGGCAAGGCGAACCTGCTGGTCGTGCCGTATCTGAAGACCTTGCTGCCCGCCGGGATCGGCATTCTGGGTCTGTGCTGCCTGGTGGAGATGCTGTTCCACACGCGCCACGGGTCGGGTCACGAGATGACGCTGTTCTGGATCAGCTTCGACAGCCATTCGGTTGTGCCCTGGCTGGTCTGCGGTGTTATCGCCGTGGTCGGCATCGGCATCGCCCGCCGCACCGCACCGGACCTGGCCGCGGCCTGGAACGAGGCAAACACGCCGCCGAAAGGAGCACTCTGATGGTTGCTGCTGCACTTGAATTGGACGGGCTGAAGAAGAGCTTTGGCAAGGCCGAGATCATCCGCGGCGTCGATCTGAGCATCGGCAAGGGCGAGCGTCACGCGATCATCGGGCCAAACGGGGCAGGCAAATCCACCCTGTTCAACCTGATCACGGGCCGCTTCCCGCAGACCGAAGGGCATATTCGCCTGCACGGCGAAGACCTCGCGGGCCTCGCCCCGTTCGAGATCAACCGCAAGGGCCTGAGCCGGTCGTTCCAGATCACCAACATCTTCCCAAAGATGAGCGTGTTCGAGAACGTCCGGTGCTCGCTGCTGTGGTCGATGGGCTACAAGTACAACTTCTGGTCAATGGTGGGCCGGAGCCGCGCGCTGAACGAGGGGGCCGAGGCGATCCTCGAACAGATCAACCTCACAAACCGGCGCGATCTGCCTGCGGGTGTTCTGTCTTATGCAGAGCAGCGCGCGCTGGAGATCGGGATCACCATCGCGGGCGGCGCCGATGTCATCATGCTGGACGAGCCGACGGCGGGCATGAGCCATTCGGAGACCGACTATATCGTGGAGCTGATCCGCAAGGTCACCGAGGACCGGACGCTGGTTGTGGTCGAGCATGACATGGGCGTGGTCTTTGGCCTCGCCGACCGGATCAGCGTGCTGGTCTATGGCGAGATCATCGCAACGGGCACCCCGCCGGATGTCCGCGCAAACGCAAAGGTTCAGGAAGCCTATCTGGGCGCGGCGCTGGAGGCCGAACACTGATGCTCGATGTTATGGATCTTCATGCCTATTACGGCAAGTCGCACATCCTTCAGGGGGTGAACCTGAATATCGGCGAGGGTGAGATTGTCGCCCTGCTGGGGCGCAACGGGGTGGGCCGGTCGACCACCTGCAAGGCCATCATGGGCGAGGTCGCGCCCGTGGGCACCGTCACGTTCAAGGGGCAGCAGATATCAGGCAAGCAGGCCTACGAGGTGGCGAATTTGGGCATCGGCTATGTGCCGGAAAACCGGGATATCTTCCCGGGCCTGACCACCCGGCAGAACCTGATCCTCGGCCTCAAGCCCGGGCAGAAGGACGGGGCGGGGCGCTGGTCCATGCAGGATATGTTTGACCTCTTTGAAAACCTGGAACGGCGCGCGGATGTCGAAGCCTCTGTGCTGTCGGGCGGGGAGCAGCAGATGCTGACCATGTGCCGGACGCTGATGGGCGATCCGGACCTCGTGATGATCGACGAGCCGACCGAGGGTCTGTCGCCGCAGATGGTCAAACGGGTGGCGGAGCTTCTGCAGGAGATTGCCAAACGGGGCATTGCGACCCTGCTGGTCGAACAAAAGCTGTCGATTGCTTTGGATATCGCCGACCGTGTCTACGTGATGGGCCACGGGCAGGTGGTGTTCGAAGGCACGCCGGCGGAGCTGAAAGAGCGGGATGATGTCCGGAAGGAGTGGTTGGAGGTCTGAAAACCGACGCGGTTTTCAACCTCCATCGGGGCTGGCAGGTTTCCGCGTCGGAAACCTGCCAACACGAGCGCTTCACGGATTGCCAAGCCGCCATGCCAGGTCATCAAGGCTGTCCTTGCCAAAGAACATCTCCTCCCCGGCAAACATCGTGGGCAGGCCAAAAACGCCCCGCGCCACGGCCTCTTCGGTCAGCGCGATCAGCTGCGCCTTGACCTCCGCGTCCTGCGCGCCGGCCATGATCTCGTCCACCGGCAGGCCCGCCTCTGTCAGAACCTCACCGATCACCTCGGGCTGGCCCATGTCTTTGCCGTGCAGCCACATCGCGTCCATGACCGTGTCGATATAGCGTTGCTTCCAGTCTTTGCCCTCGGCAAAGACCGCGGCGCGCATCAGGGGCAGGGTGTTGATCGGAAAGGCCGGGTTCCAGTTGAACTCCAACCCGTGCCGTTCGATGAAGCGCGCAATTTCAACCCGCCCGTAGGCCAGCTTGCCCTTCACATCCGCGAAGGCCATCATCGGGGCCTGGTTACCCGTGGCTTTGAATATCCCGCCAAGCAGGGCAGGGCGATAGATCAGATCTGCGCCCGCCGCGCCTGCGATGCGCGGCAGCACCTTGTGCACGAAATAGCCGTTGGGGCTCGCGAAATCGTAGATATAGGTGATCTGCATTACCACGTCTCCTTGTGGGGCCTGATGTCCATCTCAAAGGTCCAGGCGTCGGGCGGCTGGTGGTAGAGCGCCCAGTAAGCGTCGGCCACGGAGGCGGGGTTCATCAAATCGCCTTCCGCAATCTCGCGCCCCGCATTGGCGTAGATCTCGCGCACCCATTGGGTATCGACGCCCGCGTCGATGACAAGGTGCGCGACGTGGATGCCTTTGGGCCCAAGCTCGCGCGCCATGCTTTGCGCGGTGCTGCGCAGGGCGGCCTTGGCGCTTGAAAACGCGGCGAAGCCTGCGTTGCCGCGCAGCGAGGCGCTGGCGCCGGTAAAGAAGATCGCGCCGCGCCCGCGCGGGACCATGCGGGTGGCCGCCGCGCGGCCCGTGTGGAACCCGCCAAGGCAAGCCATTTCCCAGACCTTGCGGTAGACCCGCGTGGTTGTCTCCGTGATCGGGAAGCGGACATTGCCGCCGACGTTGAAGATCACCAGATCGAGCGGGCCGTGGTCGGCTTCGATCTGGGTAAAGCGGCGCTCGACCGTCTCTTCATCCCTTGCATCAAGGGCATAACCTTGCGCCGCGCCGCCCCTGTTCGAGATCTCCGTGACCAGCGGCACGAGCTGGTCGGCGTTGCGCCGCCCGAGGCTCACCTTGAACCCGCCCGCCGCAAAGCGCCGCGCGATGGCCGCGCCGATGTAATCGCCCGCGCCCACGATCAGGGCGTGGCCGGTCATAGACCGTGGGCCTTTTGCCAGGCGGGCCGGTCCGAGAGACGGTCCAGATAGGCGGCAAGGTGGGGCAGTTCGTCGAAATCCGCACCAAAGGTCCGCGCAGCCGCCACCGCGTGGCCCAGCATGATGTCCGCGCCGGAAAAGTCATTGGCAAGGTAGTCCCGCCCATCGGACAGATGCGCCTCGATGCTCTGCAGCATCTGGCCTAGCAGCTTGGTCGCGCGCTTCACATGCGGCTCGGACCGGCGGTCTTCGGGCAGCAGGATCGTCTCCACCACGATGGTGTTCACCGGCGGCATCAGCATCCCTTCGGCATAGTGCAGCCATTGCAGGTAGGCGGGAAAGTTGGCGCTGTCCGGGGCCGGTTGCAGCGCGCCGCCGCCGTGGCGGGCCAGCAGGTACTGCACGATGGCCCCGGACTCAAACAGCCGCACATCGCCATCCTCCAGCACCGGCACGCGGCCCATCGGGTGAATGGCCCGAAACTCGGCGCTGCGCATGGCCGGATCGCCCAGCGTGTAGCGTTCGATCTCATAGGGCAGCCCCAGCTCTTCGAGCAGCCAGGCGATGCGCACGGCGCGGGTATTTGGTGCGAAATATAGCTTCATGGTGATCCTCCCCGGTCGCAACGGTAGGCGGGCTGGACCGATCCGTCTAGGGCGCTGCGCGGAACGTTACGTCGCGCCCGGGCGCGGCAGATGCGGGGCGCGGGGCCGGCCCTTTTTGCCTTGGCTTGAGGTTAGGTTGCGGCCATGCTGCGCCCATGAAGACAGACTGGATCAAACAAGAGACGAGCCCCGACGGCGTGCTGACGCTGACGCTGGATGCGGGGCCGGTGAATGCGCTGACCGCGGACCGGCTGGACGCCTTTGCAGATGTGATTGAGGGCGCGGATGCCGCCGCCATCGTCATTTGCTCGACCCACCGGGTGCTGAGCGCCGGGCTGGACCTGAAATACGCGCAAGGGGCTGACGCGGCCGAAGCGCGGCGCATCGTGCAAGGGCTGAACCGAGCCTTCCTGTCGCTCTACGCGTCGCCGCGGCCCGTGGTCTGCGCGGCTGCTGGCGCGGCCATCGCGGGCGGGCTGTTCTTTGTGCTGGCCTCGGACTGGCGCGTGGCCGGAGAGGGCGCGAAGTTTGGCCTTGCCGAAGTGCTGGTCGGCGTCGATTTCCCCGCCGGCCCCCTGGGGATCGCCCGGGCGGAGCTTGGCGCGGCCGAGGCGCGGCGCCTCATGCTCCCCGGTCAGCCAATCCCAGCAGCGGCGGCGCAAGCCCGCGGCATCGTGGACGAGGTCGTGCCCCGCGATCAGGTTCTGGTCACGGCGCAGGCCAAGGCCAAAGCGCTGGCCCAGATCCCTGCGGCCGCCTACGCACGGGTCAAATCCCAGTTGCGCGGTGAAACCATCGCTGCGATCCGCGCGGCAGAGAAGGCCGAGGCGGATGCGGACAGGCCTTGGATCGACGATAAGGCGCGCGCGGCAATGGCGCGAATGCTCGCATGAAGCTGACGCTGGACCCGGCCAAGTCGGACCGCATCCGGGACTGGATGCAGGGCTATGTGGACGACCGCCGCTTTGCGGGCTGTTCGGTGCTGGCGCTTCAGGACGGGCAGGAGGTTCTGTTCGATGCCTGCGGGCTGCGGGACGTCGCGGCGCAGGCCCCCTGGACCCGCGACACGGTTGCCCGCATCTATTCGATGACCAAGCCGGTGACGTCGCTGGTGATGATGATGCTGGTCGAGGAAGGGCGCATCCACCTCGACGCGCCGGTGTCGTCCGTGCTGCCCGAGTTCAGCGACATGACCTGCCTCGTCCCCAGTGCCTCCGCGCTGGATCAGGTGGAGCCCTGCGCGCCGCCAACGCTGCACCAGCTGCTGACGCATACCTCAGGCCTCAGCTACCCGTTCAACCCCGGCCTTGTGGCCGAGGCGATGCAGGCCGAAGACCTTGTCTACAAGCACGGGCAGGGCAGCCTTGCGGACGTCACGCGCAAGGTCGCGGCGCTTCCCTTGGCCTTTCGCCCCGGCAGCCGCTGGGAATATTCCGTCGGGATCGACGTGATTGGCCGCGTGATCGAAGAGATGACGGGTCAGAGCCTTGGCGCGGTGATGGCGGAGCGTGTCTTTGGCCCCCTTGGCATGACAGAGACGGCCTTTGGTGTGCCGCAGCAGGCGGCAGACCGCTTCGCCGCGCTCTACACCCCGCTGGCGGGCGGTGCGATGGACCTGAACGCGCAGGAGAAGGGCGCAGAGACCCTGCGCCTTGTTGATGCGCCAGACAGCAGCGCCTATCACGCACCGACGTTGCACTCGGGTGGCGGCGGCCTTGTTGGCACGATTGATGACTACGCCCGCTTTGCCGAGGCCCTGCGCGCAGGCGGCAAGGGCCTGGTTTCCCCCGCGACGCTTGCCTTCATGCTGCGCAATCACCTGCCGGGGGACATCGCGTCGATGGGGCCGGCCAGCTTTGCCGAACAGCCGATGGACGGCATGGGCTTTGGCCTTGGCGGCGCTGTTGTGCTGGATGCGGCGCGCGCGCGCGTGCCCGGCTCGGTTGGGGATTTCAGCTGGGGCGGCATGGCCTCCACCTTCTTCTGGGTCGATCCGGTCCATGACCTCAGCGTGATCTTCTTCACGCAGCTGTCGCCCTCGTCCAGCTATCCCGCCCGCCCCGAACTCAAAGCCCTGATCCACGGATGCCTGACATGAGCCGCCCTGACATCATGTGGACGCCCAGCCCCGAGCGGGCGGAGGCCTCCACGATGGCCCAGTTCGAACGCTGGCTGGCAGATGAGCGTGGCCTGAGCTTTGCAGATTACGACGCGCTGTGGGACTGGTCGGTCACCGACCTCGAAGGGTTCTGGTCGGCGATTTGGGATTTCTTTGACATCCCGGCAGAGGCCCGGCCCGCGCAGTTCCTCGTCGAAGACAAGATGCCCGGCGCGGTCTGGGGCGCGGGCGCGCGGATGAATTATGCCAGCGCGATCCTGAAACACGCGCAGACGCGCGCCGACCGCACCGCCATCACCGTCACGTCCGAGACTTTTGGCAAATCGCGGCTGACCTGGGCCGAGTTGAAGGAGCGGGTGGAGACCTGCGCCGGCTGGCTGGCCAAGCGCGGCGTGGGAGAGGGCGACCGGGTGGTCGCCATCCTGCCCAATACCGAAGTGGCCCTGATTGCTTTCCTCGCCTCCGCCTCGCTGGGCGCAATCTGGTCGCTGTGCGCGCCGGATATGGGCCATGTCGCGATCCTTGACCGGTTCCGCCAGATCGAGCCGAAGGTGCTGATCGCGCAGGACGGCTATGTGCACGCGGGCAAGATGGTGGACCGCCGCACGGTGATCGAAGAGATTGAACGCGGCCTGCCCACGGTGGAGCTGCGCGTGATGGTGCCCGTGGTGGGCGATCTGCCAAACGGCTGGAAGCCCTGGGAAGGGGTGATGCTCAGCAAGCAGCGCGCCGCCCCCCGCATGGTCGGGTTCGAGCATCCGCTTTGGATCGTCTACTCCTCCGGCACCACCGGCACACCCAAACCCATCGTGCACGGGCATGGCGGCGTCGTGCTGGAGGCGTGCAAACAGTCGCTGCACAAGGATATCGGCCCGGAGGATCGCTTTGCCTGGCTGACCTCCTCGGGCTGGATCATGTGGAACGCGCAATGGGCCGTTCTGGGGCAGGGCGCTTGCGTGGCGATGTTCGACGGTGCGCCGCACCACCCGGATATGGGCGTTGTCTGGCGCTTTGTCGCGGATGAGACGCTGACCTATTTTGGTGCCGGCGCAGCCTTTTTTGCCGGGTGCCTCAAGGCAGGCGAGCGGCCCGGGGACACGGTGGACCTCACAGCGCTGCGCTCGCTTGGCTCCACCGGCTCTCCGCTGAGCGAGGATGCCTATGACTGGATCTACCGCGACGTGAAGCGGGACGTGTGGCTCGCGCCGATCTCGGGCGGGACCGACATTGCAGGCGCATTCGTGCTGGGCCATCCAAGCCGGCCCGTGCGCAAGGGAGAAATGCAGTGCCGCGCGCTCGGCAACGCGACCTATGCCTTTAGCCCCGACGGCGCGGCGCTGACGGGCGAGGTGGGCGAGCTGGTCTGCACCCGCCCGCTGCCCTCCATGCCGCTGGGATTCTGGGGCGATGATGGCACCCGCCTGCATGATGCCTACTATGACACCTATCCCGGCATCTGGCGCCACGGCGACTGGATCGCGATCCAGGAGGATGGCGCGTCGGTCATCTATGGCCGCTCGGACGCGACCATTAATCGCAAAGGCCTGCGCATGGGCTCGGCCGAGATTTACCAGGCGGTGGAGGGGCTTCCCGAGGTGCGCGACTCGCTGGTGGTTGATCTGGAGTTCCTGGGCCGGGAAAGCTTCATGCCGCTGTTTGTGGTGCTGCCCGAAGGTGCCGTGCTGGACGACGGATTGAAGGCGCGCATTGGCGCCGCGATCCGCGATGCGGTCTCTGCCCGTTTCATCCCGAACGAGATTGTTCAGATCGCCGAGGTGCCGCGCACCCTGTCGGGCAAGAAGCTGGAAGTTCCGGTGAAAAAGCTGCTGCTGGGCGGCGATCCGGAGAAGGTGGTAAACCGGGATTCGATGGCGAACCCCGCCTCCTTTGACACGTTCATCGACTATGCAAAGGCCCGGCAATGAACCCACATGAGACACTGCTGGACCTGCTGGATGTCGAAGCGCTGGAGGTTGACCTCTTCCGCGGCACGGGGCAGGGCGGTGAGACGCCGACGCGCATCTTTGGCGGGCAGGTCATCGCGCAGGCGCTCGCGTCGGCTTACCGCACGGTGGAGGGGCGGCTGTGCCACAGCTTGCACGCCTATTTCATCCGCCCAGGCGATCCTGCCATTCCCGTGATCTACCAGGTGGACCGGGCGCGCGATGGCGGCTCGTTCACGACGCGGCGGGTGGTGGCGATCCAGCATGGCAAGCAGATCCTGAACATGTCCGCCTCCTTCCACATCGCGGAAAACGGGCCATCCCACCAACACAAGGCGCCTGATGTGCCGGGGCCGGACGGGCTGGACGACCGCCCTGCGCTTCGCGCCAAATTCGTGGATCAGATACCAGAGAAATACCGCGCCGATTTCCTGCGCGCGCGGCCCATCGACATTCGCGAGGTCGCGCCGCGCGACTTCTTTGACCCCGGCCCGGCGGACGATCGAAACCACCTTTGGTTTCGCATGTCCGCGGCGGAAGGGTGCAGCCCGCAGATGCAACATTGCCTGCTGGCTTATGCCTCGGACATGAACCTGCTTGGCTCCTCGCTGCGGCCCCACGGGCTGACCTGGTTCCAGGGCAAGATCATGAGCGCATCGCTGGACCACGCGATGTGGTTCCACGCGACGCCCGCGTTCCAGAACTGGCACCTTTATGACATGGACAGCCCGTGGTCAGGCGGGGCGCGCGGGTTCAACCGGGGCAGCATCTATGCTTCGGACGGAACGCTTGTCGCCTCGACGGCACAGGAAGGGTTGATCCGGCCGATCCAGCCCAAAGCGTAACGCTTTGTGACAAAGGTTGACGGGCGCTACCGTCGCCACTGTCGCTCGGACCAATGGCGACCCCCGGGAAATCTGCGACCCACAGAAGCAAGCAACGGGATCTTCTTTGGGTCCAAAATATCCCGGGGAGTTTGAGGGGCTGGCCCCTCAATCCCGGCCTCAGGTCTTTTCCGGCACGTCGCCGTAGATGCGGTTCAGCTTTCGCATCCCGCCGATCCATTTGTCGTAGTTCATCGCCTTGGCCTGCATGTAGCCCAGAACGCTTTCATGCGGCAAAACAAGGAAGGTCTCGTTCCGGATCGTCTCGATACAGGCGCGCACCGCGTCCGCGGGCTCCAGCATCCCGTCAAGGGCGGCGACATGTTCTTCGTGGCCGCGGGTCATCTCTGTGCGCACGGCCTGCGGGCAAAGCACCGAGACCTTGATCCCGTCATCCCCGTGCGTCATCGCCAGCCATTCCGCCACGGCCACCGCGGCGTGTTTGGTGACCCCGTAGGGCGCACTGCCAACCTGATTCAACAGGCCCGCAGCAGAGGAGGTGTTCAAAAGATACCCGCCGCCCCGCGCCGTCATCAGCGGCACCAGCTTGCGCGCGGCCCAGACATGGGACATCACGTTGATGTCCCAGATGCGCTGCCAATCTTCGTTTGGCACCTCCATGCCGCCTTCCATCAAGATGCCGGCGTTGGAGCAAAAGAGGTCGATGGGGCCGATCTTTGCCTCCACATCGTCGATCATCGCGGCGATCTGGTCTTCATGTGACACATCAACTTGATATGCTGAGCCGCTGATTTCGCTTGCGATACTGTCCGCGCCCGCTTTGTCGCGGTCTACGGCCACAACGTGTTTCGCGCCTTCGGCGGCAAAGCCCACGCACATCTCGCGGCCGATCCCGCTCGCCGCGCCGGTCACGACCACGATCTTGTCTTTCAGTTCCATGCGTTATGCCCACATGCTGGAGCCGCCGCAGACGGTCAGCGCCTGCCCGGTCATATATTTCGATGCATCAGAGGCAAGGAAAACGGCGAGCCCTTCGAAATCCTCCGGCTCCCCCAGACGCCGCAACGGGATCTGGCGGTTGATCTTCGCCTCCGTGTCCGGATCGTCCCAAAGCGCGCGGGCAAAGTCCGTCTTCACCAGGCCGGGGCAGATCGCGTTCACCCGCACGCCTTTCGGGCCAAACTCCAGCGCGAGGTTTCGCACAAGGCCAATCAGCGCCAGCTTGGACATGCCGTACGTGCCAAGCTCGGCAGAGGCTTTGAACGCCCCGATCGAAGAGGTGAACGCCATCGAGCCGCCCCCCTCCATATCATCCACCACCAGCTTGGCCAGCCACAGGTTGGACTGCACGTTGGCGCTCATCGTTTTCTGATAGGCCTCATCCGAGATATCGGTGATCGAGCCGTAATGCGGGTTTACCCCCGCATTGCCGATCAGCGCCTTGATCGGGCCATGCGCCTCCCGCGTCTTGGTGACGAGGGCGTCTAGCTGGTCGTGGTGGGCGATGTTGGCGGCAATCCCGTGGGCGCGGGTCGCCCCAACAGCCCCGTTGATCCCGTCCGCCGCCGCATCCAGATCGTCTTGGCTGCGCGCGGAGATCACAACCGTAGCGCCATGCGCCGCAAGCGACGTCGCCATAGCCAGGCCCATGCCCTTGGACGCGCCGGTCAGAAGACAGACGCGTCCGGTCAGGTCAAAAAGGCTCATTCTGCCGCCTTCATCTTGCCCAGAGAGGTCGACATATCCTGCATCCGCGCCGCTTCTTGCCGCGAATTGCTCGCCTTGTATTCCTGCACCTCGGCGCGAGCGACAACGTGGTGGTGCACCTCGTCCGGGCCGTCCGCATAGCGCAGCGTGCGCTGACCCGTATACATCGAGGACAGCGGTGACCACTGGCTGATGCCGGTCGCTCCGTGCACCTGCATGGCCTGATCGATGATGTCACAGACCTTTTCGGGCACCATCGCTTTGATCATGCTGACCCAGATGCGGGCCTCCTTGTTGCCCAGCACATCCATCGCCTTTGCGGCCTTGAGCACCATCAGGCGCATCGCCTCGATCTCGATCCGCGCGCGCGACAGCGTCTCCATGTTCTTGCCCAGATCGATGATGCGCTTGCCAAAGGCTTCGCGCGTCAGCGCCCGTTCCATCATCAGGTCCAGCGCCTTGTCGGCCTGCCCGATGGAGCGCATGCAGTGGTGGATGCGGCCGGGCCCGAGGCGGAGCTGCGAGATCTCAAAGCCCCGGCCTTCGCCCAGCAGCATGTTTTCCTCGGGAACGCGCACGTCCGTGAAGCGGATGTGCATATGGCCGTGCGGCGCGTCATCATGGCCAAAGACGTGCATCGGGCCGAGGATTTCCACGCCGGGGGCGTCGATCGGCACGAGGATCTGGCTTTGCTGCTTGTGCGGCTCGGCATCGGGCGAGGTCTTGACCATCGTGATCATGATCTTGCAGCGCGGATCGCCCGCCCCCGAGATGTAGTATTTCTCTCCGTTGATGACCCACTCGCCGTTCTCCAGCACCGCAGAGGTCGACACGTTGCGGGCATCCGAAGAGGCCACGTCCGGCTCTGTCATTGCAAAAGCAGAGCGGATTTCACCCGCCAGCAGGGGCTTCAGCCACTGGTCCTTCTGCGCTTGCGTGCCAACCCGCTCCAGCACTTCCATGTTGCCCGTGTCGGGCGCGGAGCAGTTCAGCGTCTCGGGCGCGAGGGGGTTCTTGCCCAGCTCCGCCGCGATATAGGCGTAGTCGAGGTTCGAAAGGCCCTCACCGGTTTCCGCGTTGGGCAGGAAGAAGTTCCACAGGCCTGCCTCGCGCGCTTTCTGTTTCGCGCCATCCAGCAGCTCCAGCTGGCCCGGGGCGTAAGACCAACGATCCGCACGGCCTTCGCCAAGGCGAAAGAACTCGTCCGTGATCGGATCGACATTGTCCCGGATGTGCCGGATCACCCCGTCGAGCAGCGGCTTGTTGGCCTCCGACATTTCCAGGTTGTTCATTTCGGGGACGGATTTGACCATGTCTGGCTCCTTACCTGTTGACCCAGTTGGGTTTGCGTTTCTCGGCAAAGGCGGTGACGCCTTCGCGGTGATCTTCAGTCTGCATCAATTCGCGCAGGACCTCATAGGAATAAGCAAGCGAGGGATCGAGCGCCGCGCGCTCCAGCGCGTTCAGTACTTTCTTTGTTGCGCGGACGGAGGAGGGGGCCTGCGCGGCGATGTCCTGTGCCATCTTCATCGCCTCGTCCATCAGCGCGTCATCGGGGTGCACCGCGTTCAGGATGCCGTGGCTAAGCGCTTCTGCGGCGTCCATGTGGCGGCCTGTGAACAGCAGCTCTGCCGCCTTGGTCGGAGACATGTAGCGCGACAAGCGCTGGACCCCGCCCGTGGCGGCAAAGAAGCCGACCTTCACCTCGGGCAGGGCATAAGTGCTGCGCTCCGCACCAAGGATAATATCGCAGGCAAGCGCCGTTTCAAACCCGCCGCCCATCGCAAAACCGTTCACGGCGGCGATGATCGGCTTGTCCAGGTCAAAGCGTTTCGACAGGCCCGCAAACCCGGTATCCGGGATGGTGCCCGTGGCGCCTTTGGCCGACGCCTTCAGATCATTGCCCGCGCTGAACGCCTTGTCCCCCGCGCCGGTGAGGATCGCCACCCAAAGCTCTGAATTGTCGCGGAAATCATTCCAGATCGCGTCCATCTCGTGATGCATCGCAGCATGCACGGCGTTCAGGGCCTCGGGCCGATTCATCGTAACGACAAGGACGTTGCCGTGCGTTTCGGTGGTGACGAATTCAGGCATGGTCAAAATCCTTCAGGCAAGCGTCCCGCAGACCGCGGCGGTCCAGCTTGTCCGTCGCGCCGCGCGGCAATGGGGTATTCTGAAACCACATGTGGGCTGGGATCTTGAAGTATGCGAGATTGCTTTCAAGGAAGGTTTTCATCTCCTCTTCCGTGACTTGCGCGCCGGTCTTTACCTGGATACCCGCGCCCACAACCTCTCCGAGCCGCGCGTGCGGGACCGAGAAAGCGCACGCTTCTGCCACCGCGGGATGGCGGTGCAGCGCGGCCTCCACATCAAGGCAGGCAATGTTTTCGCCGCCGCGGATGATGATGTTCTTGGCCCTATCTACGATTGTCACAAGGCCGGTCTCGTCAATGAACCCAAGATCGCCGGTGGAGAGCCAGCCGTCGTTCAGAACCTCCGCCGTGGCCTCCGGTTTATTCAGGTATTCCCGCATGTTAGCGGGGCTTTTTACTGTTAACTCGCCGACCTCGCCAAGGGGCAGGGCATGCCCGTCCGGGTCTCTGATCTCCAATGCCTGGATCGGCGGGTAAAGGCGGCCCGCAACGGACGGGTTGGCGACGTATTCATCGCCAACAAGGCCGATGCCAACCGCGTTGGTTTCCGTCATACCCCAGCCGGTGGCGGGCTTGGAATTCGGAAAGGCCTCGGCCAGTTCGGCCACCTGCGCCGGGGGGCGTTTCGCGCCGCCAGAACCCAGATAGTCAATTGTATCGAGGGACTTGCCCGCCTTTCTTGCCGCACCAATCAAGTCAGCGGACTGGGTCGGCACGCCGATAAAGCGGTTGATCTGGTGCGCCTCGATCAGTTCTACCGCCTTGTCCGCGTCCCACTTGTCCATCACGACCAGCTTCGCGCCCGCGGGGATGGACAGCAGGAAAACCGGGTGGGTGGCGGTCACGTGAAAGAGCGGCGTGGCGACAAGGCCCACGGGGCGCGGGGCAGGCGGCGCGTCCGGCTCCGGCGGATCCATCAGCGGCGCGATGACCGCTTGCATCAGGAAGGTCCAGACCGCCGATATCGCGCTGCGATGCGTTTGCACAACGCCCTTCGGATGACCCGTGGTGCCGGAAGAATACATGATGGCGAAATCGTCATCCTTGGCGATATTCACATCGGGCTTGATCGCTTCAGCGTCGGCCATCAGGGCACTGTAATCATGCGCGGTTTCCGCGCCGCGCACGCCAATCACCGTCGCCTCCAGCGGGGCGAGGCGACGCGCGCGCTCTGCATCGGCAAGCACAAGACTGGCGCCACTGTCGCCAAGGGCATAGTCCAGCTCTGCCGTGGTCCACCAGGCGTTCAGGAAGACGGTCACGGCGCCAAGCGAAGCGATGGCCATGATGCCGATCATTAACTCGGGACAGTTGCGCATCGCCAGTGCCACGCGGTCCCCCTGAGAGACGCCAAACCGTGTGCGCAGGACATGGGCCAGCCGGTTCACATCCGTACAGAACGCATCGTAAGTCCATGTCTCATCGCCGAAAACGAGGTAATCAGCCGTACCGTCCTGCATCGCGGCGCGGCCCGCGTCCAGCAAGGCCGGCACATGCGCAGGCGCATTGGCAAAGACGGGATATTCAATCCCGCGGATCACCGCAGTCTCCACGGCGAAGGCCGGGTTCTCCGCAATGACGCGCGCCGCAGCGTCGGACAGGCTAAGGCCCGCACGGTTCAGCATTGACGATGTCCTCCCTTGGTGCCGCTTTCGAGGCACCTTGGGCACAATGTTAGGGGGAAACCGAGGCACTTGCCAAGTCCGCGCTGCGGAATTGCATTTCACTGACGTTGGGTCACTCGAAGCAGGTGTGGTACGTCGGAGGGGTGTGCGAAGCTGTGTTCTGAGGCCCCGGTGCGGATGGTTGTTCTTATAATCTGTATTATGTAAATTTATGGGATGCTAAGATGGGCAGATTGCCCATCCTACGCAGCACTTTAACGGAGTGTGTTAACCCAGCGCGTAGCCCGCGCCGCGCACCGTGCGCACCGGGTCGCTGCCGCCGTGGCCTGTCAGCGCCTTGCGCAGCCGCCCGATGTGGACGTCGACGGTGCGCGTATCGACATAGATGTCGCGGCCCCAGACGCGGTCGAGCAATTGCTCGCGCGTCCACACGCGGCCGGGCTTTTCCATGAAAGTGCTCAGCAAGCGGAACTCGGTCGGGCCCAGCTTTACATCATCCCCGCCCCTCGTCACCTTGTGGCTTTCCGCGTCGAGGATGATGTCGTCGAATTGCAATCGCTGGCCGACCGTCGAGGGCCGCACACGGCGCAACTGGCTGCGCACGCGCGCCATCAACTCGATCACGGAATACGGCTTGACCACGTAGTCATCGGCCCCGGTCTCAAGCCCGCGCACCTTGTCCACCTCTTCGGACCGCGCGGACAGCATGATGATCGGGATGCTGCGTGTCTCCGGCTTGATCTTGAGCCGGCGGCACACCTCGATGCCCGACAGGTTGGGCATCATCCAATCAAGCACGATGATGTCCGGGTTGTCCTCATCCACCAACAAAAGCGCCTCTTCGCCATTCTCGGCGCGGGAGACGGCAAACCCTTCAGCTTCAAGGTTATAGGCCAGAACCTCGCGTTGCGCGGGCTCATCCTCGACAACCAGGACGCGCGGCTGCTGAGACATGGCTTACTCCAGCGGCTCGAGCGAGGTGTTATCGGCCTTGTCGCGCATATCGTCGGGGGCCGCTTCGCCGGTGACGAGGTAGACGACCTGCTCGGCGATGGAAGTGACGTGGTCGCCCATCCGCTCCACGTTCTTGGCGATGAAATGCAGGTGCATGCAGGCCGTGATGTTGCGCGGGTCTTCCATCATGAAGGTCAGGAATTCGCGAAACAGTGCATTATACATCTGGTCGACGTCGCGGTCGCGGGCGATCACATCCGCGGCCAGCTCCGCATCGCGCTGGATATAGGCGTCAAGCGCGTCTTTTAGCATCCGCTCCACCTCGCGCGCCATGCGGCGCAGCGCGCCGGCGCTGTCGTTGACAGGCACCATTTGGGCCAGCACGCTGGTGCGCTTGGCCATGTTCTTGGCATAATCGCCAATACGCTCGAGGTTCGCGGAAATCTTGATGACCGTCAGGATCACACGCAGGTCCACGGCGGTCGGCGCGCGCAAGGCAAGCACACGGGCCGCCTCCTCGTTGATCAGCTCTTCAAGCCCGTCAATCGCTTTGTCCCTACGGCGCACCTTTTCGGCACGCTCTTCATCGCGCGTCTCGAGGCTGATCGCAGCCTCGATGATGGCGTTCTCGACGAGGCCGCCCATCTTCATGATCTGCGCCTGAATCGCCTCTAGGTCGCGGTCGAAGACCGACGCGATGTGCTGGTCTGAGCTGGCCATTAACCGATCCGCCCCGTGATGTAGCTCTCGGTGCGCGGATCTTCGGGGTTGGTAAAGATCTGGCCGGTTTCGCCGTATTCAACAAGGTTGCCGAGGTGGAAGAAGGCCGTGCGCTGCGACACACGCGCGGCCTGCTGCATGGAGTGCGTGACGATCACGACCGAGTAGTTTTCGCGCAGCTCGTCAATCAGTTCTTCGACCTGAGCCGTGGCGATGGGGTCAAGCGCGGAGCACGGCTCGTCCATCAGCAGCACCTCAGGCTCGGTCGCGACGGCGCGCGCGATGCACAGGCGCTGCTGTTGACCACCCGAGAGGCCCGTGCCCGGCGCATCCAGCCGGTCCTTAACCTCGTCCCAGATTGCGCCGCGGCGCAGGGCCTTTTCCACAATCTCGTCCAGCTCGGCCTTGCTTTTGGACAGCCCGTGGATCTTCGGGCCGTAGGCGACGTTGTCATAGATCGACTTGGGGAACGGGTTGGGCTTTTGGAAGACCATGCCAACCTTTGCGCGCAGCTGGACAGGGTCCACGGTGCGGTCGTAGATGTCGGTGCCGTCAATCTCGATCTTGCCCTCCATCCGGGCGACGTCGATCGTGTCGTTCATCCGGTTGATGCAGCGCAGGAAGGTCGACTTGCCGCAACCCGAGGGGCCGATGAAGGCGGTGACCGTCTTGTGCAAGATGTCGACGGAGACGTCCTTGATGGCGTGGTTTTCGCCGTAGTACACCTGTACGTCGCGGGCGGCGATCTTGATGTCCGTGCTGTCCAAGTCACGCTCCACAATGCGCATGTCGTTCATGGGTCCGGTGCTCCTTTACCAGCGGCGCTCGAACCTGCGACGCAGGATGACGGCCAGGGTGTTCATCGTCACAAGGAAGATGAGAAGAATAATAATACCGCCCCAGGCACGTTCGTAGAATGCCGGGTCGGCGCGGGTCGACCATTGATAGATTTGCGCGGGCATCGCGGTGTTCGGCCCGCCGAAAAAGTCGGAAACGGTTTCCGGCGCCGCGGCGCCCTGCGCCAGCACGAGGCCCACAAGCAGCAGCGGCGCAGATTCGCCAAGCGCCTGCGCAAGGCCAATGATGGAGCCGGTCAGGATCCCCGGGGCCGCCAGCGGCAGCACGTGGTGAAACACCGTCTGCATCTTGGAGGCCCCTACCCCCAGCGCCGCATCTCGGATTGACTGCGGCACCGCCTTGAGCGAGGCGCGCGTCGCGATGATGATCGTCGGAAGCGTCATCAGCGACAGCACGAGGCCGCCCACAAAGGCCGAGTTGTTCTTGAGCCAGTCGGTGCCGGAAAGCGGACCGAGATAGTTGATGAACACGGCGAGGCCCAGGATGCCGAAGACGATGGAGGGAACCGCCGCGAGGTTTGAAATATTCACCTCGATCAGGTCGGTCAGCCGGTTTTGCGGCGCAAATTCCTCAAGGAAAATGGACGCCGCCACACCGATGGAGATCGCGAGGACGGCGACAACAATCATCATCGCAAGCGAGCCGAGGATGGCAGGGCCGTACCCCGCCGCTTCTGGCGAGCTTTCCGAGGCGTCGTTGCCGGTGATGAAGTCCAAATTAAACGCTTTGGAAGCGAGGCCCGCGTCGCGCATCTGGTCAATCAGGTCCAGCTGCGCGACGGACACGTTGCGCGAGCGCTCTGCGATGTCGCGGGTCACGCGGTTTTTGAAATAGCCGTCGATAAAGGACTGTGCGAGGAAGTCGAACTCGACCGTGTCGCCAATCCTGTCCGGGTTGTCCCGCACAAAATCACGCAGCGCGGCCGGCGCACGGCGAGAGATCAGACCCTCGATGTCATCGTCCGACACATCCGTGCCAAGGCCGAGCGCGGT
The DNA here is from genome assembly GCA_039817385.1 of Pseudomonadota bacterium. Taxonomy (GTDB): domain Bacteria; phylum Pseudomonadota; class Alphaproteobacteria; order Rhodobacterales; family Rhodobacteraceae; genus JBCBCP01. The sequence continues at coordinate 103,731 of JBCBVY010000001.1, forward strand.
CAGCTGCTCGCGCAGGTTGGCGGAGATAATGCCCCGATACGCGGCGGTCTTCAGGAACCCAGCTTCGGCGGCGTCGATCTCGTCCTGGACCAGTTCAACCTGCACGGTGATACGCGTCTGGAAAAACGCGTTCCAGCCGGAGCCGACAATCGTGACCACGAGGAAGACCAGCATCGCAAGACCGATCATGATGGCGGTCAGCCCATAGGCGCGGAAACGCTTTTCGGCAGCATTGCGGCGCTTCACAAGGTCAGATTGCGCGGTCAGCGACGTGTGGGAGGCAGCATCGGTCATACGTACTGTTCCTGGTATTTGCGCACGATGTAGAGCGCGTAGACATTCAGCAGCAGCGTCAGGCAGAAGAGCGTGAGGCCAAGGGCAAAGGCGACGAGGGTTTCGGGCGAGTTGAACCCAGAGTCCCCGGTCAGCTGCGACACGATCCGGGTGGTGATGGTCGTCATGATCTCGAACGGGTTCAGGTAACGGTCGGGGCTTTCATAGAAAACCGCAGCCGTGGCCCCTGCCCCCATCACCACGATCATCGTCTCGCCAATCGCGCGCGACGCGGCGAGCAGCACCGCGCCCACGATCCCGGGCAGCGCTGCGGGCAGGATCACCTGGCGCACGGTTTCCGACTGGGTCGCGCCAAGCCCATAAGAGCCATCGCGCATCGCCTGCGGCACCGCGTTGATAATGTCATCCGACAGCGAAGAGACGAAGGGGATCAGCATGATGCCCATCACAATGCCCGCCGTCAGAACGGAGCGGCCATCCGCCATCCACGTCACGCCAAGCGAGCCGCCGCTGCCAAAAAGACCAAGCAGGAGCGGGCCAAACGTCGTCAGGGCAAAAAGGCCGTACACGATGGTCGGGATACCGGCGAGGATCTCCAGCAGCGGCTTGGCAATCCCGCGCATCGCGGGGCCGGCATATTCGCTGAGATAGATCGCGGCAAAGAGGCCAATCGGCACCGCCACGATCAGCGCGATGAGCGAGATATAAAGCGTGCCCCAAAGCAGCGGCAAGATGCCCAGTTCAGAGTTGCCGCGGAAGTCCGGGGCCCATTCCGCGCCAAAAAAGAAGCGCGCCGCCGAATAACTGTCAAAGAACCGCAGCGTCTCGAACACCATCGACAGGACAATTCCAACCGTCGTCAGAATGGCGAGCGAAGCGGCAGCCACAAGCAGGACCAGAACCGCCCGCTCGACCACGTTGCGCGAGCGGAAGTCTTTGTTCGTACGGGCCATCGCATAGGCAAAGCCCCCCAGCGCGATCAGCAGCACGCCGATCCCGCGCCAGAAGTCCCACACGGCCATCCGGTCGCGGAAATCCTGCGCGCCCTGCAACACAGCCGGGGTCACGTCCGAGCCCAGCGCGACGCCAACCTCGGCGAGGCGGTCGCGAATATTGGTGAATTCGGTGCGGATGCGGTCCGCCTGGTCAGGGGTCAGCGCCCCTTCGGCGATGGCGGTATCAATCCCGGCGGCGAGGTCCTGGATCTGCGTCATCACAAGGTCCTGGCTGCCGACCGCTTCGATCTCCGCTTCGGGAATGCCGCGCAAGACGGACGCCGGAACGGCGAGAAACTGGACCAGCAGCACCGCGACCAGCACCAGCAGCGCGGGCGCTGCGGTCAGGATGGACACGTGCCAGCCGTAGTACTTGGGGCGGGAATGCAGCGCGTAGGCGTTGCCGCCTGCGCTGGACATCGCGCGCTGGCGCCCAAGAATGTAACCGGCAAAGGCGAGGCCAAGGATTGCGAGCAAAAGGAGTGAGATCGACATGGCACCGCCCAGCGTCAGTAGGTGAAAGGGGTGGGCAAAGTGCCCTGCCCACCCCCGGTATCGGTCAGCGCAAGCGCTGGCTTAGGACGCGCCGCCCATCGTGGCTTCGTCCGCGACGGCCTGCTGGGTGTCGCTCAGCTCCGGGTCGGAGACCAGGCCGTATGCGGCCAGCGGGCCGGCCGGGCCAGCAACTTCATCGGAGATGAAGAACTGTGCGTACTCTTTCAGGCCGGGGATCACGCCGATATGTGCCTTCTTGACGTAGAAGTACAGCGGGCGGGACACCGGGTACTCGCCGGAGGCAATGGTCTCGGTCTTGGGCTCAACACCGCCCATCGTTGCGACCTTCAGCTTGTCGGTGTTGTTCTCGTAGAACGCGAGGCCGAAGATGCCGATGCCGTTCGGGTTTGCGTCGATGGACGCGAGGGTCTCGGTGTAGTCACCGTCGATGTCCACGGAGCGGCCATCGGTGCGGACCGCGATGCACGCGTCCTCAGCGTCGTCCTCGGACATGCCAGCTTCCATCATGGCAGCCATAGCGCCGGTTGCTTCGCAGCCTGCGATCATGACCTTCTCTTCGAACACTTCACGGGTGCCGTGCTTGGTGCCCGGGATGAAGGCGGCGATGTCAGCGGCGGGCAGTTCGCCGTTGAAGTCGGCCCACTGGCTGTGCGGGTTGTCGACGATTGCGCCGTCAACCAGAACCTGTGCGCCCAGAGCGTTGAAGATGTCGGCGGGCTGGAACGCGTTGAACGCGGGGCCGTCGATCTGCGACGCAAAGACGATGCCATCATAGCCGATGCGGACTTCGATGATGTCGGTCACGCCATTGGCTGCGCAAGCTTCGATCTCTTTGCCCTTGATGGCACGGGATGCGTTTGCAACGTCGATGGTGTCGGCGCCAACGCCTTCGCAGAAGCGCTTCAGGCCCGAAGAGGAGCCGCCCGACTCAACGGTCGGTGTCGGGAAGTCGGTGTTCTCACCGAACGCCTCGGCCACGATGGACGCGTAGGGCAGAACGGTGGAGGAACCGGCAACGCTGACTTGGTCGCGTGCGGCAGCGGTGGTTGCGGATACGGCAGCAATCGCCAGCGCGGAAGCGGCGGTTTTGGTGAAGGACATGATGTCTCCTGTCAATTGGTCGTGACCCCGCATGGGGGTCCTAGAGCGACACCTAGACGGTGCGCGCGATGCTTTTGTGACAGGTATGTAACGGCTTTATGACAGAGTCTGTGGATGCCAAGATTTGTTTTTTTATCGTTATTATTTAACGAGTTAAGTCCTAACAGCCTGCTCTGAAATCGGCAGGACCACGGTAAAACGCGCGCCCTGCCCAAGTTCCGATTCGACACGCAGGCGGCCCCGGTGGCGGTTGATAATGTGCTTGACAATCGCAAGACCCAATCCAGTCCCGCCAAGGTTGCGGCTGCGGTGGCTGTCGACCCTGTAAAACCGCTCTGTCAGACGCGGCAGATGTATCGGATCGATGCCCGGGCCGTAATCGATGACCTGCACCCGCGCCCCAGGCGCGCGCAGCGCGGGATCGCGCCCCGCCGTCGAAAGCCGTATGGTCACACGCTGGCCGCTGGCGCCGTATTTGATCGCGTTCTCCACAAGGTTGGTAAAGACCTGCCGCAGCTGGTCAGGATCCCCGTTCATGGCCACGGGCATATCGCCCAGCTCCGCCTCGATGGCCACGCCCGCCTCCTGCGCGAGCGGGCCGAGCGAGCGTAGCGTGCTGGCAAGCTGGTCGCGCAGGTCGATGGTCTCGGTCGGGCGCACGCGCTCCTCCCCCTCCACCCGGCTGAGCGAGAGCAGATCGCCGACCAGCCGGTTCATCCGCTCTGCTTCGGCCTGCATGATGTCCAGAAACCGCACCTGCGCCGCCGGGTCAGACCGGGCAGGCCCGCGCAGCGTTTCGATAAAGCCCATCAGGGCTGTGAGCGGCGTGCGCAGCTCGTGGCTGACATTGGCAACAAAGTCGCGCCGCATCTGTTCGGCCTGCTGCAGGTGCGTGACATCCTCGAACATCAGCACGATCACGCGAAACTCTTCGGACCGGCGGCAAGACACGGTGTACGTGATGTCGTTCGCGCCATCGTTGGAAAAGAACTGCGCCGTGCGTTTGCCGCCCTGGCGCATCACCGCGTCCACCGCGTCCAGCAGCCCCGGCTGGCGCAGCATCGCGACATAGTTCCGCTCGATGATCCCTTGGCCCAGCAGCGTGCGCGCTTCGGTGTTCGCGGCGCTGATCCGTTCCGCGCCGTCAATCGCTATCGCCGGCAGTGGCACTGCATCAAGCAGGGACTGAACGGCGAGGTCGGTCATGCCCCTACCCCTGCGCCGCGCTGATGGCCCGGGTGAAAACTGCCGCGAGGGCCTCCGGGTCTTCCAGTCCGACAGAGACGCGAAAGAACCCTTCGGACATGCCCAGCTCGGCCCGCCGTTCCGCCGTCAGCGCCCGGTGGGAAGAGGACGCCGGGTGTGACAGGGTCGTGCCCACATCCCCGAGCGTTGGGGCAAAGCTCAGCTCTGCCGCCGATTTGGCAAAGGCGTTGGCCGCGGCGCGCCCGCCCTCCATCTCGAAGCTGACCATGTTGCAGGGGCCTGCCAGCAGGTTCGCAGCGCGGGCATGGTCGGGGTGGTTTTGCAGGCCGGGGTAGAGCACGCGGGTGACACCGGGCAGCGTGCCAAGGTGCGCCGCAAGATGCCCCGCCGTGGCCTGCGCCCGGTCAAAGCGCAGATCAAAGCTGAGCATCCCGCGCTCCGCCAGCCAGGCGTCAAAGGGGCTTGCCGTCATGCCAGCGGTCACGGTGAACACCCGCAGCCGGTCGTTCAGCGCCGCATCGCGGGCCGCGACCCAGCCCATCATCACGTCCGAATGGCCCGCAAGCAGCTTGGTGATTGAATGTAGGACAATGTCCGCGCCATGTTCAAAGGGGCGGATCGCACGGGGCGTGGTAAAGGTGTTGTCAACGACGAGCAGCACCCCCGCCTCTTTGGCCACCGCCGCGATCCCCTTCAGGTCCGCCACGCGCAGCGTCGGGTTGGACACCACCTCGATCAGGATCATGCGCGTGTTGGGGCGCAGGGCCGCCTTGATCGCCGCCGCATCGGTGGGGTCGGCGAGCGTCGTCTCGATCCCCAGTCGGGGCAGGTCTTCGGCCATCATCCGCAAACTGCGGCCATAAAGCTGGTTGCCGCCGATCACGTGGTCGCCCGACTGGCACAGGCCCAGCAGCACCGCCGACACCGCGCCCATGCCGGAGCTGGCCACGACACCCGGCTGCGGCGCGCCTTCCATCCGGTCGATCAGCTTGGCCACCACATCGCCGTTCGGGTGCCCTTCCCGGCTGTAGGTGTAGCCCGAAAGCCGCCCCTCATACTGGTCGTCCAGCATGTCCGGCGTCTCCGAGGCATAGACCACCGAGGGCGACAGCGGCGTGACAACCGGGCGCGAGGCGCTTTGCGGCAGGGGCACGGGGCGGATCAGCGTACCGTCATCATTGCGGCTCATGTCAGCCTCGTAGTGAAGTAGTGCGCCCCGGAAAAGCGCAGGTCGATGGACAGCCACGCGGGGCGCGGGATGAGCGGGGTTAGCGCCGTCACCAGCTCGCCCCGCAGCGCGACGCACCATGCCGCATCCCGGTGGGCCTTGGGCAGCATGGAGACCTCTAGATAAACGCTATCGTGATGGCTCTGCGGCGCCGGGTAGGCGCGTCCCTTGCAATCGCCGGAGCCGGGATCGCGCGCTTGCAGCACTGCCTCAACCGCGGCGAGCACGCGGAGCGCGTCAAGCGCCAACCCGGCACTGTATTCAAGTCGCGCGTGCGGCATCAGAGCGCCTTCATCTCATCGCGGAAGCGGGCCGCGTTTTGCTGGTAGTGCAGCGCGGAGCCGATCAGCATCTGCGTGTGGGCCGCGCCCAGCTCCTTCACGACCTTGCCGGGGCTGCCCAGCACCATCGAGCCATCCGGGATTTCCTTGCCTTCGGTCACCAGCGCCCCCGCCCCGATCAGGCAGCCCTTGCCGATCTTCGCGCCGTTCAGCACCGTTGCCCCCATCCCGATCAGCGAGCCGTCCCCGATGGTGCAGCCATGCAGCATGACCTTGTGCCCAATCGTGCAATTCTCGCCAATGGTCAGCGGATAGCCGTCGTCGATATGCATCACGCAGTTTTCCTGCACGTTAGACCCTTTGCCGATACGGATTTCTTCGTGGTCCGCGCGGATCGTTGTGCCAAACCAGACCGAGGCGCCGGCCTCCACCACCACCTTGCCGATCAGGTGCACGCCAGGGGCGATCCAGCTGTCTTCGGCAATGACGGGGGCGTGATCCCCAAGGGCGTAAAGGGTCATGGCAAATCCTCGAACTGGGCCTGCAGGGTGCGCACATGGGCCGTCAAATCGGGCTGTTGCAACCTGCGCAGGCGGGTGGCTTCGATAATGGTTCTGAGGCGCGCTTCGGTCTGGTCAAGATCGTCATTGACGAGCACGTAGTCATAGCTGTCCCAGCGGCTGATCTCGTCCCAGCTTTTGCGCATCCGCTTGGCGATGGTCTCTGCGCTGTCTTGCGCGCGGGATACAAGGCGGCGGTGCAGCTCGGTGATGGAAGGCGGCAGCAGGAAGATCGACAGGGTACGCGCGCCAAGGTCCGAATTGCGGATCTGCGCCGCGCCCTGCCAGTCGATGTCAAACAGGATGTCGCGTCCGGCCTCGATCGCCTCCTGCACCGGGCCCTTGGGCGAGCCGTAGAAATTGCCGAAGACATGGGCGTGCTCCAGCATGTCGCCCTCGGCCACCATCTCCTTGAACGCGGGCTCTGTCACGAAGTGATAATCGGTGCCGTCCGCCTCTCCGGGCCGCGCCGCGCGGGTGGTGGCCGAGACGGAAAAGGCGATGTCGCTGTCCCAGTCCCGCAGCCGGTGCGCGAGGGTCGATTTGCCCGCGCCCGAGGGCGAGGAGAGGATGATCAGAATACCGCGCCTATTCGACATTCTGCACCTGTTCGCGCATCTGGTCGATCAGCACCTTCAGATCCAGCCCCGCCTGGGTGAGGTCCGAATCCTGCGCTTTTGAACACAGCGTGTTCGCCTCGCGCATGAACTCCTGCATCAGAAAGTCGAGCTTGCGACCCGCGGCCCCGCCCGCCCCCAGCAGATCGCGCGCGGCGGCGATATGGGTGTGCAGGCGGTCAATCTCTTCGGTCACGTCCGCGCGGGTGGCGATCAGCGCGAGTTCCTGCGCGATGCGCTGGGGGTCGGCTTCTGCGCTGTCCAGCACCAGGGCGAGGTTGCGCTTCAGCGTCTCTTCCATCCGGGGCGCGCGGGCCGCGGCAGCCGTTGCGGCGCGGGCAAGCGTTGCCTCCACCTCATCGAGCTGGCCGCCCAGCAGCGTGGTCAGCGCCGCGCCTTCACGCGCGCGCATGTCCGCAAAGGCCGCCACCAGCGCCTGCGTATCCTCAAGGATTGCGGCGCGCAGAGCAGCGCTGTCCGCGTCGTCAGAGGCCGTCTCCAGCACCCCGCGCAGCCCGGCGATCTGCGTGGCCGTGCTGGGCGCGAGGGACAGGCCCGCATCCATCGCCTGCGCCTCAATCACGCTCAGCGCTTCCAGCATGGCCGTCAGGCCTGCAGGTGCCACGGCGAGCGTCCCGCCGCCCTCCTCCCGGCTTAGACGCAGGTTAAGCGTGACGTTGCCCCGCGTCACGCGCGCGGCGACCAGTGCGCGCAGCGCAGGCTCCAGCCCTTCGATCCAGTCGGGCGCGCGCACGCGCAGATCGAGCCCCTTGCCATTCACCGCGCGCAGCTCGGCAGTCCAACTCCACGGGCCATACGCCCCGGTGCGCGCGGCAAAGCCGGTCATCGAATTCAGGGCGGTCTTGGGATCAGGCGCAGTCATGCGCCCGGAGTAATCGGCAAGCGCGATCCGGGCAACCGGGAACTGCGCGCGCAGCTCCGGCGGCATTAACCATTTGGTAAGGTTTGGGTCGGGCTCTGGGCAATTTGCGCTATGTTTGATTCAAGCCGGACAAGCCTTAATTGTAGTGGGTCAGAGCGCTTTCATCCGCGGGTTGCACGCAGGCCAGATGGACCGGCAAAGCTGTTGAAAAAAGGTGTTATCTGATGGACTTCCGAGGGGATCCTGAGCAGACTGTGGTGGCAATGTCGGACTTTGCGCATGATACCGGGTATTCAGCCCTCAGCCAGGTCGAAGCCTATTGGGACGGCCTGCGCGGCATGCGGCTCATGCCGAAACGGGCAGAGATTGATCCGCGCGGCATCGAAAGCGCGCTGGAGAACACCTTTATCGTCGAACGCATCGCGCCGGGCATGGCGCGCATTCGCATCGCGGGCTCCCATCTGGGCGATCTGATGGGGATGGAAGTGCGCGGAATGCCAATCACCTCCTTCGTTACGCCCGACGCGCGGCGGCAGGTCTCCGACACGATCGAAGAGATGTTCCAGCGCCCCGCCACCTGTTCGTTGCGCCTGTCCTCGCCCGCGGGGGTGGACAAGCCGCAGCTTGAGGCGCGGATGCTGCTGCTGCCCCTGAAAAGCGATCTGGGTGATGTCAGCCGCGCGCTCGGCTGCCTCGTTGCACGGGGCGAGATCGGGCGCAGCCCGCGCCGCTTTGACGTGGTCGGCGCCAAGATCCGCGCGATTGCCGCGCCTGCGAGCCTGCCCGCGCAGGTCAAAGACCCGGCGCCGCTGCGCCCGACCCCACCGGCGCCTGCCAAAGGGTTTTCCGAGCCCTCCGCTGGCTTTGACGCGCGCACGGAAAAGACGCGTGTGCCCTACCTGCGCCTTGTCAAAAACGAGGACTAACCGCGCGCGTGCGGCGGCAACAGGGTTGTCGCTGCGTGGACCCGGTCCGGGTCGTTGTAAAGCGGGTCGGTGCCCGGGGGCTGGAAAACAACCTCTCGGTCGTGCAGCCCCTGCGGCGCCGTGGCGAGGCGCCAGTATTCCTCGGCAATGGTCTTGGGGGCAAACGGCCCACCCGGAGCGACAATCCCGCACACGGCAATCACGCTGACGTGCACGCCGTGCGGCGCAAGCTGCTTGTAGAGCGATAGGGAAAGGCTGCGCAGCGCCGCTTTGCCAGCCGCCAGCGCGGCCCATTCCGGGAATGGCTCATGCGCGAGGCCCCCGCCGGTAAAGAGGATTGCGCCGTGGCCCTTTTCAATCATCGCCGGTGCAACGTGACGGGCCGCCTGATGCGCGCCCAGCACGTTGACGGAGAGCTCCGCGGCGAGCGTTTCGGGGGCAACGTCCAGCGGCAGCCCAGGCTTCAGCACCGCCGCATTGTAGATCAGCACATCGCAGGGCCCGAGGCGCGTGGTCAGGTCCGACAAGGCGGCCTCAAGGCTGTCCGGCACCCCCGCATCCGCCGCGTGAGAGAACGCCTGCGCTCCGAGCCTATCCTGCATCTGGGCTAGCGCGTCTGCACTCCGCGCAATCAGGCCAACCCGGAAGCCGCCCGCGATGAAACGCGCCGCAATCGCCTCGCCAAGGCCGGGACCAGCCCCGACGAGGATCATGTTCGGCAAAGGCTCAGCCCGCAGCGCGTGCGCTGCTTGCATTGCGCAGGGCCGACAGCTCCTCGGCCACGAGGAAGGCAAGCTCGAGCGATTGCGAGGCGTTCAAGCGCGGATCGCATGCTGTGTGGTAACGGTCGCTCAGGTCTTCTTCGGTCACCGCGCGCACGCCGCCAGTGCATTCGGTCACGTCCTGCCCCGTCATCTCGAAATGCACGCCGCCGGGGACGGTGTTTTCCGCCTTGTGGATCGCAAAGAAATCGCGCACTTCGGACAGGACCGCATGGAACTGACGCGTCTTGTAGCCGGTGTTCGATTTGATCGTATTCCCGTGCATCGGATCGCAGGTCCACAGCACCTTTGCGCCTTCTTCTTCCACGGCGCGGATCAGCTTGGTCAGGTGATCGCCAACCTTGCCCGCACCAAAGCGCGCGATGAGCGTAAGGCGGCCCGCCTCGTTCTCTGGGTTAAGTGTGGCCAGCAAGCGCTTGAGATCACTGATTTCCATCGAGGGGCCGCATTTGAGACCAATCGGGTTCTGCACGCCGCGGGCAAATTCCACATGCGCCCCGTCCGGCTGACGCGTCCGGTCGCCGATCCAGATCATGTGGCCCGACCCCGCGAGCCATTTGCCGGTCGTGGAATCGACACGCGTCAGCGCCTCTTCGTATTCGAGCAGCAGGCTTTCGTGGCTGGTGTAGAACTCGACCGTGGAAAACTGATGCGTCGTGTCCGCGTCGATGCCGGCTGCGGCCATGAAATCGATCGTGTCCTGAATGCGGTTCGCGATCTGCGCGTAGCGCTGCATCTCGTCGGCGTCCGTATAGCCAAGCGTCCAGGAGTGCACCCGGTTCATGTCCGCAAATCCGCCCGTAGAGAACGCGCGCAAAAGGTTCAGCGTGGCCGCCGCCTGCGTGTAGGCTTGCAGCATCTTCGCCGGGTCCGGGATGCGGGCCTCGGGCGTGAACGCCAGCGCGTTGATGATGTCACCGCGGTAGCTGGGCAACTCGACGCCATCAACAGTCTCCGTCGGCGCCGAGCGCGGCTTGGCGAACTGACCCGCCATGCGGCCCACTTTGACAACGGGCACCTTCGCGCCATAGGTCAGGACCATCGCCATTTGCAGCATGACCTTGAACGTATCGCGGATCGCATCCGCGCTGAACTGCTCAAAGCTTTCGGCGCAATCGCCGCCCTGCAGCAGGAACGCCTCACCCCGGCTTGCCGCGCCCAGCTGCGCCTTCAGACGGCGGGCTTCCCCGGCAAAGACGAGGGGCGGATATTGCGAAAGCTGCCCTTCGACACGGGCCAGCGCGGCGGGGTCGGTGTATTCGGGCATCTGGATGCGCGGCTTGGCGCGCCAATCGGACTTGGACCACTCGGTCATCTGTTCGCTCTTTCGCAAAATGGGCACTGCTGTTTCGGCCCGGTTTCGCGCGGGCCGGGTGCCTCTATACAAAAACCGCGGGTGGGTGGCCATATCTCATTTGCCTCCTCTTGACGGCGGCGGAGGGGTGTGCAGTGAATTTGCTTCCGGCCGGAATGCCGTACCTAGCCACCAGCGCCCGACAGAAGGCGCAAGCCGAGAGACCGAGATGGCCTTCACCCCTGCCCCGGACACAAAACCGCAACGGTTCGTCTTTGTTCTTTTGGACAACTTTACCATGCTCTGCTTTGCCGCCGCGCAGGAAAGCCTGCGAATTGCCAACCGCATGGCCGGCAAGACGCTTTACGAGTGGCGGGTGATTGGTGAGGGCGGCGCCTATATCTCCGCGTCCTCGGGCACGACGTTCAAGCTGGATTCGGACCTTGATGAGATCGGGCGCGATGATGTGATCATGATCTGCGGCGGGATCGACGTGCAGGCAGCCACCACGAAAAAGCTGCTGGGCTGGCTGCGCCGGGAGGCGCGCAAGGGCGTGCAGGTGGCGGGCCTGTGCACGGCGGGGTTCACGCTGGCCAAGGCGGGTCTGCTGGACGGGAAGAAGGCCACGATCCACTGGGAGAACCAAGACAGCTTTGCGGAGGAGTTTCCGGAGGTGGAGCTGACAAAGTCGGTCTTTGTCGTGGATGGGAACCGGGTGACGACGGCGGGCGGCACGTCTTCGATTGACCTGATGCTGAAGCTGATTGCCGATGCGCATGGGGAGGAGCTGGCGAACGCCGTGGCAGACCAGCTGATCTATTCCGCAATCCGGACCGATCAGGACACCCAGCGCCTTTCGGTCCCCACCCGGATCGGGGTGCGGCACCCCAAGCTGAGCCAGGTGATCCAGATCATGGAGCAGAACATCGAAGAGCCGATCAGCCCCTCGATCCTCGCCAAGGATGTCGGCATGTCCACGCGCCAGCTCGAACGGCTGTTCCGCCGCTACCTCAACCGCTCGCCCAAGCGCTATTACATGGAGCTGCGCTTGCAGAAGGCGCGGAACCTGCTGATGCAGACGGATATGAGCGTGATCAACGTCGCGCTGGCCTGCGGGTTCGCGTCCCCTTCGCATTTCTCCAAGTGCTACCGGGCGCATTATGACACGACGCCCTACCGGGAGCGGGGGAGCCACGCGGCGCGGTTGAGCATTTAGGTGTTTCGCCGCCTGCGGCGGCGACCGACTGGGGGGCCAGCCCCCCAGACCCCCCGGGATATTTTTGACCCAAAGAAGAAGTGTGCGAGATTAGCGGGTGATGCGATAAACCGCGCCGTTGGCTGCGGAGATGAAGAGGATGGAGCCGTCCGGGGCCTCCACGATGTCGCGGACGCGGAGGGTCTCGTCGCTCTGGCTGCGTTCCACCTCGCGGACGCTGTCGCCGCTGATTTGCAGGCGCGAGATGTAGTCGAATTTGAGGCTGCCCACGAACATCTGGCCGCGCAGGCTCGGGAACATGTCCCCTTGGTAGACCATCAGGCCCGAGGGGGCGATGGAGGGATCCCAGTAAAAAGCAGGCTGTTCCATGCCGTCCTTCGCGGTGCCTTCGCCGATCCGGGCGCCGGAGTAGTGCACGCCGTAGGAAATCACCGGCCAGCCGAAATTGGCGCCTTTTTGCACCCGGTTCACCTCATCGCCGCCGCGCGCGCCGTGTTCGGCGGTCCAAAGCTGGCCCGAGGCATCAAGCCCCGCGCCTTGCGGGTTGCGGTGGCCGAAGGACCAGATTTCCGGCTGGATGCCGCTTTGCCCGACAAAGGGGTTGTCTGCGGGCACGGCGCCGCCGCGTGTCACGCGGATCACCGCGCCGTTGTGGTTGGAGCGGTCTTGCGACGAGGGCCGGTCGCCCCGGTCGCCCGTGGTGACGTAAAGCATCCCGTCCGCGCCCTCGACCACGCGGGAGCCGAAATGGCGCCCGCCGCTGCTGCCGGGGGCGGAGACGAAGAGATCGCGCAGGTTCTCCAGCCTTGTGCCATCTGCGCTGAGTTCAGCGGCAGCAAGCGCCGTGCCTGCGCCGCCGCGCTGGGGTTTGGAATAGGTCAGCCAGAGGGTGCGGGTGGTAGCAAAATCCCGGGCCAGCGTGATGTCCAAGAGGCCCCCTTGCCCGCGCGCAGCGACACGCGGCGCGCCTTCAACCCTTCGGTTCTGACCGCCGCGGGAGAGGATCAGCGCGCCGTCCCGCTCGGTGACAAGCAGCCCCTCGCCCGCGGGCAGTTCCGCGACGCCCCACGGCTGATCAAGGCCAGTGGCGACGGTGGTGACGGTAACACTTCGCCCGGCGATCTCCATCGCGCCGGCAGGCAGGGGAACGAGGGCGGCAAGCAGGCAGAGAAGGCGCATGGGCAAGCTCCGTAATCCGATGCGCTTAACTTAGGCGCGAAAGGCAGATGCGTCCAATCACGGCGCACCAATTTCGCTTTTCTTTTGCAAACGCCAGCCCTACGCTTTGCGCCAGACAAAACGTCACAGGGAGTTACACACCATGAAAAAACTGATGCTGGGCGCAGCTTCTGCTGCACTGATGGCAACCGGGGCGCTGGCGGACGGCCACTCGGAAGTCAAAATTGGCGTCATTTTGGGCTTCACCGGCCCGATTGAATCGCTGACCCCATCGATGGCCGATGGCGCAGAGCTGGCCATGAAAGAAGTCACCGATAGCGGCCTGCTGCTGGGAGGTGCGAGCGTCACCTCCGTGCGCGCGGACAGCACCTGCATCGACGCGGGCGCGGCGACCGCGGCGGCAGAGCGTTTGATCACCTCCGACGGGGTGGACGGGATCATGGGCGCGGACTGCTCCGGCGTGACCGGCGCGATCCTGAACAACGTGGCGCTGGCCAATGGCGTCGTGATGATCTCACCCTCGGCCACCTCCCCCGGTCTGAGCCACGCGAATAACGAAGATGGCGGCCTGTTCTTCCGCACGGCCCCGTCGGACGCGCGCCAAGGCGTTGTGATGACCGAAGTGCTGTTGGAAGAAGGCATCTCCGAGGTTGCGGTGACCTATACCAACAACGACTACGGCAAAGGTCTGGCGGACAGCTTCCAGGCAGCCTTTGAGGCTGCGGGCGGCACCGTGACGATCAACGCAGCCCATGAAGACGGCAAAGCGGACTACTCCGCCGAAGTCGGCGCGCTGGCAGCGGCGGGCGGTGAGCGGCTTGTCGTGGCGGGCTATGTTGACCAGGGCGGCAGCGGCATCGTGCGCGCGGCGCTCGACAGCGGCGCGTTCGAGACGTTCCACTTCCCCGACGGCATGATCGGTGCAAAGCTAGAAGAGAACTTCGGCTCCGAGATCGACGGCTCCACCGGCCAGCACCCGGGCACTGACAGCGAAGGCGCGGCGATGTACACCGCGCTGGTTGGGGGCGCGTTCGATGCAACATCGCCCTTCACGCCAGAGGCATACGATGCCGCGGCGCTGATCATGCTGGCGATGCAGGCAGCCGGCTCCAAGGACAGCGCGGAATACAAGGATCAAGTCATGGATGTGGCCAATGCACCGGGCGAGCAGATCTTCCCGGGTGAGCTGGCCAAAGCGCTGCAGATCCTCGCCGATGGCGGTGACATCGACTATGTCGGCGCAACAGCCGTTGAGCTGATCGGCCCCGGCGAGAGCGCGGGCAACTACCGCCAGATCGTTGTCGAGGGCGGCGCGATCACCACGGCGAAGTTCCGCTAAGCGTTAGACCTGAACATGAGCGGCCCGGGGCGGTGTCCCGGGCCGCTTCTTTACTTGGACAAGAACCGCATCCGAGCGGCGCCAGGGGGTAAGACGATGATTGTCGTCGAAGACTTGCACAAGCATTTCGGCGGGTTCCACGCGGTGGACGGGGCCAGCCTGCGGATCGAGGAACGCTCGATCACCGGGCTCATTGGGCCTAATGGGGCCGGAAAGACCACGCTGTTCAACGTGATTGCCGGGGTGCTGCCGCCCACGTCGGGCCGCGTGACGATGCAGGGCGAAGACATCACCGGCTTGCCGCCGCACGCGCTGTTTCACAAGGGACTGCTGCGCACCTTCCAGATCGCGCACGAATTCCCGTCGATGTCCTGCCGGGAGAACCTGATGATGGTGCCTGGCGCGCAAACAGGTGAGACGCTGTGGAACACGTGGTTTGGCCGCAAGCGCATCGCGGACGAGGAACGCGCCCTGCGCGCGAAGGCCGATGAGGTGCTGGAGTTCCTGACGATCGCGCATCTGGCCGATCACAAGGCGGGTCAGGTCTCGGGCGGGCAGAAAAAGCTGCTGGAGCTGGGGCGCACGATGATGGTCGATGCGCGGATCGTGTTCCTCGACGAGGTTGGTGCGGGGGTGAACCGCACACTGCTGAACGTGATTGGCGACGCGATCCTGCGGCTGAACACAGAGCGCGGCTATACCTTTGTTGTGATCGAGCATGACATGGATTTCATTGGAAAAATTTGCGATCCAGTCATCTGCATGGCCGAAGGAAAGGTACTCGCTGAGGGCACGCTCGCCGAGATCAAGGCGAATGAGGCGGTGATCGAGGCCTATCTGGGCACGGGCCTCAAGAACAAGGACAAGGTGGGGGCATGATGCGGTTTCGAATTTGCTGCGCAAATCCGACGTGCTGGGGGCGCTGCCCCCAGACCCCCGGGATATTTGAAACCCAAAGAAGATTGGGACATGTAACGTTTTGTACATTTTTCGGGACCCTCAAAGAACGTTTTGTACATTTTTTGGGTAAGGCGTGGGCATGAGCGGTGATCCCTATTCCGGGCGCGGGAACAAGGATGCGTCGGTGACGAAGATGGATGGGAAGAACACGCTGACGGCCGCTCCGGGCACGGGGGCGGCGATGAAGACGGCGGATGCGTTTCTGATTGGCGATACGATGACCGGCGGCTATGGCAGTGGGCCCGACATTCTGCATGACTGTACCGTGGCCGTTGAACCTGGCGAGATTGCCGTGATTGTCGGGCCAAACGGGGCGGGCAAGTCGACGGCGATGAAGGCCGTGTTTGGGCTTTTGAGCGTGCGGCAAGGTTCGGTCCGGCTCGCGGGGGAAGACATCACGGATCTGTCGCCCCAGGACCGGGTGGCCAAGGGGATGGGGTTTGTGCCGCAGACCTCGAACATTTTCACTTCGCTCACGGTGGAGGAAAACCTCGAGATGGGGGCCTTCATCCGCCGCGATGATTTCTCGGACACGATGGCGCAGGTCTATGACCTGTTCCCGATCCTTGCCGAAAAGCGGCGCCAGCCTGCGGGGGAGCTGTCGGGCGGGCAACGTCAGCAAGTGGCCGTGGGCCGTGCGCTCATGACCCAGCCGAAGGTGCTGATGCTGGACGAGCCGACGGCGGGTGTCTCGCCGATCGTGATGGACGAGCTTTTTGACCGGATCATCGAAGTTGCCCGCACCGGCATCCCCATCCTGATGGTGGAGCAGAACGCGCGTCAAGCGCTGGAGATTGCCGACAAGGGCTATGTTCTTGTGCAGGGGCGCAATGCCTATACCGGAACGGGCAAGGAGCTGCTGGCCGACCCCGAAGTGCGGAGGTCTTTCCTTGGTGGGTAGAGCTATGGCCGTGGCACTGGCCGTGATGGCGGGGCCTGCAGTTGCGCAGTCGGAAATCGCGAAGGCGTGCGCGTTCATGCAAGAGTGTTTTGAGGCAGAGGGCTGTACGGAGACGGACTATACCCCGGCGCTGACCTGGCAGGTGGGGGCAGATGAATTGCTAGTTGAGGCGCAGTTTGACTCGCCGTCCGAGACGATCACGCTAATCGGCGTTGCCTCGGACGGGGCACTGAGCCTTGCGGGCGGCAGCTTTGCGGCGCGGCACCTGCTGACGGTCGCGGCGGATGGGGCGGCGCGCTACACCGTGCATTACGCGGACGGGCCGATGGTGATTTCCTACCTGGGGGTGTGCCGATGAGGGCGGCTTTGCTTGTGATGGCGCTGGCCACTCCGGCCGGAGCAGTGACAGAGGCAGACCTGGCAGCGCGCGGCTATGTGCCGATGAACTGCGTGTTCGACCAGCGGTGCCTGATCGGTAAGCCCTGCGAGCGGACTTGGCGCGATGCGCGGTGGATGATGAATGACGCGGCAGGCAAAGCCTATGAGGTGCACCGGGGCGGCACGATCTACAGCGCCTCGATGCTGATGAAGGATGACCGGTGGAAAGACCTGTCGGAGGCGCGCGCCATCGTGGCGCCTATGCGCCGGGCGGTGGCCTCACACCTGACGGTGTTCGACGGCGGCGGCGCGATCTGGTCGCACCAATATGCCGCCAACCCCGGATCGGGGCAGTTCTTTACCGGGACGTGCGAATTGCCGGAGGGTGCGGAGTGAAACAGGCGGACTGGTGGGTTTTCACCCACCCTACGGGAGTTGTTTGAATGGACCTTTTGAACGCCTTCATTGTCTTCGCGAATTTCGTGCTGATCCCGGCCACCGCCTATGGCGCGCAGCTGGCGCTTGGCGCTTTAGGGGTGACGTTGATCTATGGGATCCTGCGCTTTTCGAACTTTGCGCATGGGGACACGATGGCGTTCGGCGCGATGGCGACGATCCTGATCACCTGGTGGCTGCAGTCGGTGGGCGTCAGCTTTGGCCCGCTGCCCACCGCCCTGCTCGCCCTGCCCTTCGGCATTGCGATCACCGCGGCGTTCATGCTGGGCACGGACCGGGTTGTTTATCGGTTCTACCGCGCGCAGAAGGCCAAGCCGATCATCCTTGTGATGGTCTCGCTGGGTGTGATGTTCATCATGAACGGCCTTGTGCGCTTTATCATTGGGCCGGATGACCAGCGCTTTGCCGATGGGGAGCGGTTCATCATCTCTGTCCGGGATTTCAAGGCGCTGACGGGGCTGGAGCAGGGTTTGGCCATTCGCACGACCCAAGGCATAACGGTGATTACGGCGGTGATCGTGGTGATTGCGCTTTTCTGGTTTCTGAACCGCACGCGCACGGGCAAGTCGATGCGAGCCTATTCGGATAACGAAGACCTTGCCCTTCTGTCGGGCATCAACCCCGAGCGGGTTGTGATGATCACCTGGCTGATCGTGGCGGCGCTGGCGACGGTGGCTGGCGTTCTGTACGGGCTGGATAAATCCTTCAAGCCCTTCACCTACTTTCAACTGCTCCTGCCGATCTTTGCCGCCGCCATCGTGGGCGGGCTTGGCTCGCCCTTGGGCGCCATCGCGGGCGGCTTCGTGATCGCCTTTTCGGAGGTGATGATCACCTATGCCTGGAAGCGCGTGGCAACCTATGCGCTGCCCGAGAGCCTCGCGCCCGAGGGCCTCGCCCAGCTTTTGAGCACGGATTACAAGTTCGCGGTCAGCTTCGGCATCCTGCTGATTGTGCTGCTCTTCAAGCCAACGGGCCTTTTCGCGGGAAAATCGGTATGACGGACGGGTTGCGCAATGCCATCTACTTTGCGGGCGTGGCCCTGCTGATCCTCGGCACGGGGTTTCTGCAAAGCTGGGACACAGCGATGTTTATCCTGAACTTCGGCCTTGTCAGCGCGATCATGGCGCTGGGGGTGAACCTGCAATGGGGCCTTGCGGGGCTCTTTAACGTCGGCGTCATGGGTTTTGTCGCGCTTGGGGGGCTCGCTACCGTGCTGATCTCCATGCCGCCGGTGCCGGATGCGTGGCGCGCGGGTGGTGCGGGGATTGGTCTGGCGCTGTTTCTTGGGGTGGCGACGATTGTCGCGGCCGTGGTGGTGAACACGCGGCTGCCCAAAGGGTGGCTGCGCACGGGGCTGACCCTGGTGGTGCTCGTGGGCGGTTTTTTCCTCTTCCGCTCGGTGTTCGATCCGAACGTGGAGGCGGTGGAGGCGGTGAACCCCGCGCTTGAGGGCTACCTCGGCGGACTGGGCCTGCCGGTGGTGCTGGCCTGGCCCGTGGGCGGGTTGCTGGCGGCAGGCGCTGCATGGGTGATTGGGAAGACAGCGCTGGGCCTGCGGTCGGACTACCTCGCCATTGCGACGCTGGGCATTGCGGAGATTATCATCGCCGTCCTCAAGAACGAAGACTGGCTCGCACGCGGGGTGAAGCTTGTCTACGGCATCCCCTCCCCTGCGCCGGACCCGATCGAGCTTCAAAACAGCGCAAGCTTCGTCGCGCAGGCCGAAGGGCTGGGGATTGGCGCGGTGGAGGCCTCGACGCTGGCGAACAAGTTGGTTTATGCGGGGCTTTTCACGGCCGTGCTTGTGGTACTCTTCATCATGGCGCAGCTCGCGCTGAACTCGCCCTGGGGCCGGATGATGCGCGCGATCCGGGACAATGAAGTGTCGGCGGAGGCGATGGGCAAGGACGTGACCGCGCGGCACCTTCAGGTGTTCATCCTCGGCTCGGCCATTTGCGGGATCGCCGGCGCGATGATGACGACGCTGGACGGGCTGCTCGCGCCGGGCTCCTACCAGCCGCTGCGCTTTACCTTCCTGATCTGGGTGATGGTCGTTGTCGGCGGGTCGGGCAGCAACCTTGGCGCGGTGCTGGGCGGGTTCCTGATCTGGTTCCTCTGGGTGCAGGTGGAGCCAGCGGGCGCGCTGCTGATGCAGGTGCTGACCGCGGGCATGGCCGATGGCTCCGCACTGAAAGCGCACCTGATGGACAGCGTCGCGCATATGCGCCTGCTGACGATGGGGCTTGTCCTGCTGCTGGTGCTGCGGTTCAGCCCGCGCGGGCTGATCCCGGAGCGCTAGGGGGTGGCCCGGGCACTCTGGGCACTTATCGGGCTGGCGCTGCTGGCTGTCGCTGTGCAGGGCTTTGTCTGGCATTCCGCGCAGCGCGGAATGCTCGGGCTCAGCGGCGATGCAGAGGCGCTGGGGCGGCTTGCCGGGACGGCGGCGAGCAATCTGTCGATCTTTGCGCACATGATCCTGGGCGCGGCTGTCACGTTCCTGTCGGTGGTGCAGCTGGCGGGCCCCGTCCGGCGGCGCTGGCCGCGTGTGCACCGGGCCTCGGGCCGGGTGCTGGCGGTCTGTGCGCTGCTCACCGCGCTTGGCGGTCTGGCCTATATCGCCCTGCGCGGGACGGTGGGCGGGCCCGTGATGTCCTTTGCCTTTGGCCTTTACGGGGTGCTGATGGCCATCGCTGCGGTGCAGACGCCGCGCTTTGCCATCGCCGGGGATTACGCGCGCCACCGCCGCTGGGGCCTGCGCCTGATTGTCCTGGGGCTGGGCTCGTGGATTTACCGGGTGCATTACGGGCTGTGGTACGGGATTGGCTGCACGCTGGGCGAGGCGACCTGCGGGCTTGCCACCAATGATCAATTCACCGGGGCTTTCGATATCGTGACGATGTTCGCCTTCTACCTGCCTTACTTGCTGGCGCTGGAGGTCTACCTGCGCACCGGTCCTAAACACAGACCGGCCTGACAAATCGCAATGACCTAAAGTGAGGCTGCAATGGAAATGCGGCAGGCCTCCGGTTCTGAAGTGTCGCTCTTCGAATACTGCTTGCGGGATTCTCGGGATTGCCGCTTGCCCCTTCGGGTTGCGCGACCCTCCTGCTCACCAAAAATATCACTTCATAGTTGAAATCAAAGATCGACGGGGCAACACTGTTGTCATTGTCTATGAGGTATGACTATGCGCTATTTCCTTTTTCTGGCATTTTTTCTGTCTTGCAACTCGGCTTTTGCGCAAGATACGCGCTTTGAATACGTAAAGAACGCGCCCGAAAATACCCTTTTGGTGGTTTTCGTGCATGGGCTGCGCAGTGATGCAATCGATGCTTGGACCAATCGGAAAGAAGAGACTTATTGGCCGAAAACCCTGAGCGAAGATCCGTCGCTCGACCATGTGAACGTTGCTACCTTTCAATACCCGGCCGGCGCCCTGCGAGGAGATGGGCTGACAATCACGGATGCCGGGAACACGTTGAAGGTCCTTCTGGATGCAAACATTGCGCAAAACCGTCGCGTCGTCTTTGTCGCGCATAGCTTAGGTGGACTGGTGGTGCGATCTATGTTGCTCAACCATCGCGACACTTATGATGTGCCACTGCTGTTTATGCTCGCTTCACCGACAGCTGGTTCCAGTCTCGCCAATTGGGCTCAGGCGCTGGGACTTGGTACAAACAACCCGCTTGTTACAGCTTTGCGTGAATTGGAGGATAATCAATTCCTGGAGTCGCAAATCTCGCAGTGGGCCAGCTGGAAGGGCGAGCGTAAACCGCGCGTGCTGTGCGCCTTCGAACGTGTGAAAACCCGAGGCGTGATTGTGGTATCTCAGGCCCAGATGCTACCGGGATGTGATGATGCGCCACTTGGGGTTGCTGCGGATCATTCGTTGATCTCGAAACCGGCGAGCGCTCAATCCCTTCTGCACCAATACCTTGCGACCGAATTGCGTTCGATCAACGCGAACCTATTTGTTCCGAAGCTCAAGGGCCGGCTTGAACTCGCCCAGGGCCACAGCTTTCCGCAGGATGGCACGTTCGTGTCGCATACGATCTCTTTGAAGGAAGATGTCGTCCTGCCGCCAAAGGTGCGGATATTTGCAAGCAACGTTCTTTTGAATGAGTTTAGCTTAATTGGCCACGACATCTTTATTCTGGCGGACATCGTTGTGGATGGGAACATCCAGTCAATGGGGTCCGCGGATGAGCCTGCCGCCGGGAGTGTCACCGTCGTCGCGCAGCGCATGTCGGGGGTCGCCGTCATTGCAACGGGTCTGGACGGCACCAATGGCCGTGATGGCGCGAATGGGCAAAACGGAGCCCCGGGACAAGCTGGCCGAGACGGGCGATGTGATGGTTTCGGAAAATGGCGAGCTGCCCAGGCTGGCGGCAATGGTGGCAATGGTACGCCGGGCGGGTCGGGCGAGCCGGGCGGCGATGGTGGTGTCGGCGGCCAGGTATACATCGCCACTATTCTGCAGCGTGGTGTGGTCCTTGATGTGTCAGGTGGGCGCGGCGGTGAGCCGGGCCAAGGTGGCCAGGGCGGTCAAGGCGGCCAGGGCGGGCCTGGCGGGCGAGGGTGCACCGGGTTGGGCGGCACGCAAAGCAATGCAGCCTCGGGAAGAAGCGGGTCGGACGGCATAAATGGCCGCGACGGCCTGCCCGGCTCACCCGGCCGTCCTGGACAGTCCTGGCTTGCGGAAATCGACCAATTCAGTGACCTGCCTACGTTAATCGATATGCCCGGCTCAGACCGCCTTCGGGACTTTGCAGAGGTATTGTTTTCTGATCTCCGGGAAGATGTGCGTCTCGCCTCAGACAACTGATTGATCGCGCTTGACCTCAACCGGGCTTGAGGTGGCACAGGGGATCAAGCACAGTCAAGGAGCCGTTATGCAAGCGCCCAAACACGTCCTCATCGTGATCGACCACCCGAACGAAGCTTCGCTGACCCAAGCGTTGGCGCACCGTTTTGCGGAGGGGGCTCGCAATTCCGGACACAGCACCGAAACCTGCGATCTGCACGCCGAAGGCTTCGATCCGCGCTGGTCACTGGCGGATATCGAAGGCCGCGCGACCGATATTCAAAGCCATCAGGAACGGGTTGAGGCGTGCGACGCGCTGTGCCTTGTCTTTCCGCTCTTCTGGTACGGGATGCCTGCGATGACGAAGGGCTGGATCGACCGGGTGTGGACCTATGGCTGGGCCTATGACGAGACGGGCCTGCCGGGGCGCAGCCTTTTGAAAGACCGGACCGGCGTGCTGCTTGTCCCCGCGGCGGCAAACCCGGAGACCTGGGCGCCCTACGACATCGAAGACCTGCTGCACCGGACGTGGACAACAGGGATGCTGGACTATTTCGGCATGGCGGGTGCCCGCGTGCACGTGCTCAACGGATCGGAAGGCTCCGCGGCGCGGCGCGCCGGGCTGCTGGAGCGGGCCTACCAGGCGGGGCAGACGCTTTAGCGCCCTTTGAACAGCCCGCCCAGCACGCCGCGCACGATGCGCCGACCCGTGGTGCCCGTCAGTTCCTTGACGACCATCTTGGTCATCGCCTCGCCAAATGTTGGCCCTCGCCGGGGTGTTCGGGACGAGGAGCGCGGCACCCTTTTGGCCGAATAGCGGCGGGCATTGTTGAACTCACGCAGTGACGGGGTCTCGGCCTCCTCCGCCTTGGCCTCTGCGGCTTCGGCTTCGGCCGCTGCCTTGTCCGCGCGGGCACGCAGAATCTCGAAGGCCGATTTACGATCGAGCGTCTGGTCGTACTTGCCGCACATATCGGAGGCGGCCAGGATCGCCTTGCGCTCCGCGTCCGTGATCGGGCCAAGCTGCGACGCGGGCGGGCGGATCAACGTGCGCTCCACAATCCCTGGAACGCCCTTTTTCATCAGCATGGAGGTGACCGCCTCGCCCACGCCCACCTCGCGGATGGCGTCTTCGGTGCTGAAGCGGGGGTTCTCGCGGTAGGTCTCTGCCGCCATGCGCAGCTCTTTGCGGTCCTTGGCGGTAAACGCGCGCAGGGCGTGCTGGACCCGGTTGCCAAGCTGGCCGAGGATATCCTCGGGCACGTCGGCGGGGTTCTGGGTGATGAAGTAGACGCCGACGCCTTTGGAGCGGATCAGGCGGGCGACCTGTTCGACCTTGTCGACCAGCGCCTTGGGCGCGTCATCAAAAAGCAGATGCGCCTCGTCAAAAAAGAAAACCAGCTTGGGTTTGTCGGGATCGCCCACCTCGGGCAGTTCCTCAAACAGCTCCGACAGCAGCCACAGCAGGAAGGTCGCGTAGAGCTTGGGCGCAGCCATCAACTGATCGGAGGCGAGGATATTGACCATCCCGCGCCCCGCATCATCCAGGCGCATCAGGTCCGCAAGGTCGAGCGCAGGCTCGCCAAACAGGCGCGTCGCCCCCTGGTTTTCCAGCACAAGCAGGCGGCGCTGGATCGCGCCGATAGACTGGGTGGAGACATTACCATAACGCAGCGACAGCGCCGCCTTGTTCTCTCCGATCCACACCAGCAGCGCTTGCAGGTCCTTGAGGTCGAGCAGCGGCAGGCCTTCCTCATCCGCAAGGCGGAACGCAATGTTCAGAATGCCCTCCTGCGCCTCCGTCAGCTCCAAAAGCTGGCTGAGCAGCAGCGGGCCCATTTCAGACACGGTGGTGCGGACGGGGTGGCCCTGATTGCCGAAGAGATCCCAGAAGGTGACCGGGAACGTGTCGTAGCCGTAATCGTCAAAGCCGATCTTCGCCGCGCGTGCGGTGAACGCATCGTGCAGCTTGAAATCCGCGCGCCCGGGCTTGGCAAGGCCCGACAGGTCGCCTTTGACGTCGGCCATGAAGACCGGAACGCCCGCGGCAGAGAAGCCTTCGGCGAGGATTTGCAACGTCACGGTCTTGCCCGTGCCGGTGGCACCCGCGATCAGCCCGTGCCGGTTGGCATAGCCCAGGGACAGATGCTGTTTCTCGCCATAGTCCGGCCCGCCCCCACCTACAAATACGCCCGTGTCCATGCCCCGTTTACCTTTCGTGCCGCGCAGATTGCGGCCTGACCATACAAAGTTAACCTTTGCGCGCCATAGTGATTTTGCCGTGGACGGAATGTCCTTCGTGTCTGCGGCACTTCCTCCCTGTCAGACTGGCCGCGCCTTCGGGTGCGGCCCTTTTTATGGACCCACAGGTCAGTCACATTGTTGTAATTCGGCACAAAAAACCCTGTTGACGGCCCCCGAGCGCTTTCGTAACGTCCCGTCACGTTAAGTCGGCCAGTCCGACGGGGAGAGAAAAACGCGCCCGCAAGAGGCGCACTGAATTTGGAAAAGAGGGCGCATCCCGCCCTCTTTTCTGCTTTCGGGGCCTACGCGAGAATTCGCGGAAAACCGCGCACCGCAGCCCCTGACATGCCTATGCGGCCATGCTACATCGGCGCAAAATTTCCAAACGGCGAGTGACGCGATGATTCACACACTGAAAACGCTTCTTGGCTGCGCAGCCCTGATCGCGGGCACCTCAGCACTTGCGCAAGAGACAACGAGCCAGTCGGGCACGGCGGCAGAGATCCAGGAGCAGCTGTCGCTTGGCACCACCGGCGATGGTGAGGTGCAGCTGGGCCAGCCCTACACCGCCGAAGTGATCGGCGACTGGGAAATGCGCTGCATCAAGACCGAGGCCGAGGTGGACCCCTGCCAGATGTACCAGCTGATGGACGATGGCGAAGGTGCCCCGGTGGCGGAATTCTCGCTGTTCCGGCTGCCCGAAGGCGGGCGTGCGGTGGCCGGAGCGACTGTGGTTGTGCCGCTTGAGACCTCGCTGACCAACCAGCTGTCGATCTCCGTAGATGGGGGCGAGGCGCGCCGCTATCCCTTCGCGTTCTGCGCGTCGCTTGGCTGCTACGCGCGGGTTGGTCTGACCGCCGCGGACGTGAACGCGTTCAAGGCGGGCGCCGTGGCGACGATCACCATCGTTCCCGCCGCCGCGCCGGATCAGAAGGTCAACCTGGAGATGTCTCTGACCGGCTTTACCGCAAGCTTTGACAAGGTGTCGGTGATCGAACAGTGAGCCGCGCCGTTATCGCGTGATCCGGGGGCGCCGCGTGCGCCCCTTTTTTGTGGGTGGTGGGGTGAAGCCACCCTACGCGGCGCGCAAGGCAAGCACCGCGTTCATGCCGCCAAAGGCAAAGGCGTTGGAGAGGACCACATCGACCTTTGCCTCCCGCGCGGTGTTTGGCACCACGTCGAGCGCGCATTCGGGGTCCGGCTCTTCATAGCCGATGGTCGGCGCGATGACCCCGTCGCGCAAGGCCATGATACAGGCCAACAGCTCCACCGCACCGGTCCCGCCGATCAGATGGCCGTGCATCGACTTGGTCGAAGAGATCATCAGCCTGTCCGCGTGCTGGCCAAAGACGTCCGCAACCGCGGCGCATTCGGTCTTGTCATTGGCCGCGGTGCCGGTGCCGTGGGCGTTGATATAGCCAACCTCCGCGCGGTCGATGCGCGCGTCCGCCAATGCCCCCGACATGGCCCGCGCGGCGCCGTTCTTGGATGGCATCACGATATCGGACGCGTCCGAGGACATCGCGAAACCCGCCAGCTCGCACAAGATGTCGGCGCCGCGGGCGTGCGCGTGCTCATATTCCTCAAAGACAAACACCCCAGCCCCTTCGCCCTGCACCATGCCGTTGCGATTGGCGCTGAAGGGGCGGCAGGCGTCCTTGGACATCACGCGCAGCCCTTCCCACGCCTTCACCCCGCCAAAGCAGAGCATCGATTCCGACCCGCCGGAGATCATGGCCGGCGCCATGCCAGAGCGGACCATTGCAAAGGCCTGCGCCATCGCGTGGTTGGAGGACGCACAGGCGGTGGAGACGGTGAAGGACGGCCCCTTCAGGTTATGCTCGATGCTCACATGGCTGGCGGCGGCATTATTCATCAGCTTCGGCACGACGAAGGGGTGAACGCGGTTCTTCCCCTCCTCATAGACGGAGCGGTAGTTCGCATCCCATGTGCTGACCCCGCCGCCCGCCGTGCCCAGCACCACGCCGGAGCGGGCGGAGAGATCGCCGTGAAACTCAAGGCCGGACTGCGCGATGGCCTCCTTCGCGGCGGCGAGCGTGAACTGGGTGAAGCGGTCATACAGGCTGATCTGCTGGCGGTTGTAGCGGCCTTCGGCCTCGAACCCGCGCACCTGCCCGCCGATGTTGATCGAAAGACGCTCCACGTCCTGAAAGGACAGCGCGCCAATGCCGCAGCGCCCTTCACGCATCGCCTCAAGGGTGGAGGGCACATCGTGACCCAGCGCGTTGACCGTTCCCGCGCCGGTGATGACAACCCGGTGCATCAGCTTTTCTGTTCAGCAATCAGCCGGTCGATTCCGGCGATAATGGCGGCGACTGATGTGATGTCGAAATCGCTCTCGCTTGGGTCATTCGCGTTGAAGGGCACCTGGATGTCGAACGCTTCTTCGATCGCGAAGATGCTTTCGACAAGGCCAAGGCTGTCGATGCCGAGGTCTTCGAGCGTGCTGTCCGGTGTCACGTCCGATGGCTCCAGCACGGCCTGTTCGGCGATTATTTCGATGACTTTGTCCTGGGTACTCATGGCCCCTGTCCGTCTTTGCAGTTTAGGGTGACTTAGTCGCTGGCGGGCGGCTTTGCACCTGCTTTTTGCAGGCTGGCGAGCAGGCGCGGCAATCGGCGCAGGGCCTTGTAGCTGTCGATCTGCTTGTCCATCTGCATCGCCGGGTAGCCCAGCATGACGCGGCCCGCGGGAACAGAGGTCAGAACCCCCGTGCCGCCGCCCAGCACCACGCGGTCCCCGATACGCAGGTTGTCGCCAATGCCGACCTGCCCGCCGCAAGTCACGTTATCGCCGATCACGGTGGAGCCCGCGATGCCCACCTGCCCCGCAAAGAGGCAATCGCGCCCGATCACCACGTTATGGGCGATGTGGACGAGGTTATCGAGCTTGCAGCCGTCGCCGATAACGGTGTCGCGGACCGTGCCGTTGTCGATCACGCAATTGCCGCCCAGCTCCACGTCATCGCCCAAGCGCACGCTGCCCAGCGAATGGATGCGCGCCCACGGCTGGCCTTCGGTGGCGTTTTCGGTGCCGAGGGACGCGCGGACCTTTTCGACGCCCGATGGCTCTGCGGTCACGAACGAAAACCCGTCGCTGCCCAGCTTTGTGCCCGGGCCAAGGATCGCGCGTGCGCCCACCCGAACCCGCGCGCCAAGGCTGACATGCTCGCGCAGGAGGCTGCCTGCGCCCAGCTCTGCGTTCCAGCCGATATGGCAGCCGGGGCCGAGCGTGCAGCCATCGCCGATCCGGGCGCCTGCCGCGATCACGCAGAGCGGGCCGACATTGACGTCCTGGCCCAGCACGGCGGCAGGGTCGATCACGGCGCTCGGGTGGATGCCCGCGCCAAAGCCCTGCCCGGGGTCCATCATCGGCGTGAGGCTGGCCATCGCATAACGCGGGCGCGCGGGCACGATGGCTGCTTCAAGGCCCAGCGCCGCCCAGTCGGCCCCGTCATGCAGGAGCGCCGCGCGGGCCTTGCCCTGCGCCAATCCGGCGGCAAACTCGGGCTTCATCGCCAGGGCCAGCGCGTCAGGGCTTGCATCCGCAGGCTCCGCCACGTGGGTTACGCGCAGGGCGGTATCCCCAAAAGCGGCGGCCCCAAGCGCCCGGGCAATCTCGGCGATGGAATGATTGGGCATGGCGCGCTCCTTGACTTGCGCGCGCAGAGCTACCCCGACGCGCCGCCCAGCACCACCCCTTCGCGGCGCAGCGCCTCCCACACCTTCGCGTCGCGGCCATAGACGTCCCGGCGAAACTCCAGCCCGCCCTTGGGTTTGGTGAAGGCGGTGCGGTAGATCAAGTGCACCGGCACCGGATCGTCGAGGTAGACATAGGTCTCCTGCCCCGAGCGCAGCTTGGTCTGGAAGAACGCCTTAGGGTCATCCTCCTGCGCAGCAAGGAGCGCATACGCAAACTCAAACGGCTCCGCCAGCCGCACGCAGCCGTGGCTGTAGGCGCGCACCTCGCGGCCAAAAAGGTTCTTGGCCGGCGTGTCGTGCAGGTAGATGTTGTGCTTGTTCGGGAACATGAACTTCACCAGCCCCAGCGCGTTTTTCGGGCCCGGCGGCTGCCGCATGGAGAAGGGGAAGGTGCGCTCGGTATAGCTCGCAAAGCTGCGGTTGCGGCTAACGACGCGGCCCCGGCTGTCGGTGATCTGAAGATGGCTCACCGCACCGGGGTTTGCGCGCAGGCGCGGCAGGTATTCCCCGACGATGATGGACCTGGGCACGTACCAGCTGGGGTTGATGACCATATGCTCCATCACGTCCGAAAACTCGGGCGTGGGCCGGTCTTCGGTGCGGGCGCCAACCACCGAGCGTGTGCGAAAGGTCTCCGTCCCGTTGTCCATCACCCGGGCGGAGAAGTCGGGGATGTTGACGAGGATGTGGCGCGCGCCGCGGTCCTGGTTGATCCAGCGCTCCCGCTCCATCGCGACGACAACGCTGCGCAGGCGCTGCGCGGCGCTGATGTTCATCTCGGTGATCGTGCCGGGGCCTGCGACGCCGTCGGCCTCCAGCCCATGCGCGGTCTGGAACCGCTGCACGGCGGCTTCGAGCGCCGCATCATAGGTTCGGCTGCTGGTCCGGGCCAGATAGCCCTGCGCCATAAGCCGGTTGCGCAGGGCGATCACGGCCTGCCCGCTCGCACCGGGTTTGAGCGCATTCGCGGGCACGTTCGGCCCCCAGCCCCCGGCGGCGACACGCGCCTCAAGCCGCATCTTTTCTTTCATCAGCGCGGTGTATTCGCGGTTCTGCGGCGGCAGGGCGCGGAAGAAGGCGGTGGGCGAGGAGCGGGTGAAGTTCACCAGATAAGACGCCCGATCCCGGTACGGCACCTGCCGCACGATGCCGCTGTCCACCCGCTGCGGGATCAGAAGACCGGTTTGTACATCGCGCGCATAGCGCAGGAAGACGCGGCTGATCTCCACCTCAAGCGCGCCGCGGTCGCGCTGGGTGCGCGCGGCTTTCATCCGGGCCATCAGACCCTCCGCGTCATAGTGGCTGGGCGGCAGCCCGTGCGCGCCCGCGCCCGACAGCGCCTTCATCAGCGCGGCGCGGCGGGTGCGGCCTTCGGCACCGGGGCCGGTCCAGATCGGCGCATAGCCATGCGTGCGGTAAAATGCAGCGATATCGGCATCGTCCGATGCAGCCTCTGCAATGGCCTGCTTGAACGCGGTCACCTCGGCGTGGGCGGGCGCAATCAGCAGTGCAGCTGCAAAGACCAGTTCGGCAAGCACACGGAGCGGGGCCAAAATTGCGAAGCGCATGAATACCTGTTCCTGTTCAGCCCATACCGGGGTTTTTGGCGCAGCGTTTCCTGCCCGCCCGCGCGTGTCCATTCACGATTTGGCCATCGGCCTCAACTGTGACAGAAGGGCATCGCAAAAACGCCCCGCCAAGTCCGGAATACCCGACCCTGGGCACAGGCACGACATCACGTGCGCAATAATTCGCCTAAAATTTCACCTACCAAGGGGTCGCCAAATTCAGCGCTTGGTAAGCGAATCGAGCTATGCCATACGGGTGTGGCATCTGGGGATGAGATGACACCGCTTGTGTAACATCACAGGCAAACGAGGCACTATCGGGACGGTGCAAGACATGACGACACGGGTTTCAAACGGGCTCACTCGGCGCGGTTTTATTGGTGCATTTGCAGCAACAGCTGTTGTGGCGGCGCCAACCTATTCAAAGGCTGCGGGCTTTCTGCGCGGGGGTGGGGATATCCGGCGGATCAAGATGTATTCCGGCCGCACGGGCGAGCGGATCGACATGATCTACTGGATCGAAGGCCATTACATCAAAGATGCCGTGCGCGAAGTGAACCACTTCATGCGCGATTGGCGCAACGGTCAGGTCAAATCGATCGACCTGCGCACCGTGGACATCATGGCCGCGGCCCACAACCTGCTGGATGTGAACGAGCCCTACATGCTCCTTTCCGGCTATCGCAGCCCGCAAACCAACGCGATGCTGCGCGCACGCAGCCGCGGCGTGGCCAAGAATTCGCTGCACATGAAGGGTCAGGCGGCAGACTTGCGGCTTAGCTCCCGTTCGGTCTCGCAAATGGCGCGTGCGGCGTCGGCCTGCCGTGGCGGCGGCGTCGGGCGCTATTCCGGCTCGAACTTCGTGCACATG
The DNA here is from genome assembly GCA_039817385.1 of Pseudomonadota bacterium. Taxonomy (GTDB): domain Bacteria; phylum Pseudomonadota; class Alphaproteobacteria; order Rhodobacterales; family Rhodobacteraceae; genus JBCBCP01. The sequence continues at coordinate 134,052 of JBCBVY010000001.1, forward strand.
GATTGCGGCGTCGTCCGCACCTGGGGAAGTTAAGGCCGTCAGCTCAGGCAATCAGCCCAGCCGCGCCGTCCAGTCTCGGCCACAGCCAGAACGATCACCCGCACGGCGCGCTGCAGGTCTGGCAGAGCGCACAGGGAAGGTCGCATTTGCCTGTGGGTACAGCCCGCAACCACGCTTGGTGCGATGTCGTTACTTTGCCGCGTGCCTGCACGTGCAATCCGCCCTTCCTTAGCCGTTGCACCGCCCTGCCCCCGCCGCTATAGACGGCGCTGCGGGACCCTTAGCTCAGCTGGATAGAGCGCTGCCCTCCGAAGGCAGAGGCCAGAGGTTCGAATCCTCTAGGGTCCGCCATCCCTACCCCACCAGCAGCCGCGCTTCGCGCACTGTCGCCACGGGCCGCGCCGTGGCCGGGCAGCGGCCCGCAACGCGCAGTTCAGGAAAGAGCGTCAGCAGCTCATCCCGCGCAGCTTCGTCCATGCTCGCCAGCGCCTCCGGCCCCACATGCAGGCTTTCAGACGGGATGCCTTCGGCAAATACAATCTCGTGCCCGTCAAAGGCGATGTGGATATAGGTGACCGCACCGCCCGGGCGCGGCGCGATGTGCCCATCCGCGCAAAGGCCCTTGGCCGGGGCGAGCACGGCACCTGCGGCGCAGAACATCTCCGCCCGCCAGCCCTGCACCAGCATCCGGTGCTGGGGCGAGACCCACAGATCACGCAGGTTTCCAAGCGCGCCCGCCGCGATCCGGATCGGGGCAAAGGCGCCTTGAGCCGGAACGGTCGTCACCCCGATCCAACGCACCGGCGCAAGGCCTCGGTCCAGCGTCCAGACCCGGTCACCCACCCGCAGATCGGCGATGTCGACCTTGCCTTGCTCTGCGATAAGGCGCGTGCCGGGGGTGAAGCAGGTGACCGCTTCGATATTGCGATAGGTGACGGTCTCGCCATTTTGGTACGTGATGGTGCCGCTGCCCGGATCCGCGCCGTCGTCCAGCGTATACGCCCCCGTCAACGCCAGCGTGTCGCGCCCTGCCCCGCCGTCGATATGGGTGACGGCGGCGCCCGCCGCGAGCGTGATGTGATCATCCCCGTTCCCGCCGCGCACGTCGCCCGCGACGCCGGTGCGCGCGCCGATATGAAGCGTATCATTGCCATCGCCGCCGCGCAGATCGCCTTCGACCCGCGCCCGGCCATCCAGCGTGATCTGATCGTCACCCGTATCGCCGCGCACATCGCCAAGGGCCGACGACATGTCATCGAGGCGCAGCGTGTCCGCCCCGCCATTGCCGCGCAGATCGCCGTCAACGCGGCCACTGCCCGACAGCGCCAAGGCATCATCACCTGCCTCGCCCCGCACATCGCCCTGCACATCGCCGCTCGACTGCGCATAGCGGTCCGCGCCGTCCCCCAGCGTGACATCCCCTGCAACCTGCGTGCCGCCGATGAGGCTGACGCTGTCCTCGCCGCCGCGCGTGTCGATCCCTGTGGCGAGCGTGTTAGCCGCCAGGATCACGCTGTCGTCTTCCCATGTCCCCTCGGGCGCCTCCGCGTCCTCAAGGCTGCGGCCCCGGGCGACAAAGACGTCCTCCTGCACGTAATCCACATCTGTGTTCCGCACGATGACGTCGGGCAGGCTGGTGCCCGTGACTTCCGCGATGATTGCGGCGCCCAGTTCCGGGCCCAGCTGGCCAAAGCCTTCATCCGCCGCGCGGGTGCGGGTGAACTGATCGGCGACGATATGGGTAAAGAGCGGGCCAAGCTGCGCGTCCGGTTCGGCATCCTCGGCCAGCCCGCCGGTCCAGAGGTCCACCTGGAACACGTCGTCAAACACCGAAGCCAGCCGCGCCGCCGTGTCCGGATCAGAGGTGATGATGCTGAAATCCCGCGGATCGAGCGCGCCCGGGTCGATATCCCCCAGAAGCGCTGCGCGCGTGTCCACATAGCTTTGCAACCCGTGGTCCAGCCCGCGCGAGATGTTCAGGGCTGCCAGCGAGAACCCCGAAATCCCGTCCGGCGTTTCCAGAAAGACGTTCAGCGTATCGACAATCCGCGCGTCCAGCGCCTGCGCATGGGCATCAAGCTGGCCGCGCAGCACGTTTTCGATCCCGTTTTCCTGCACCGAACTATGGTCAAAGAACGCCTCCATCAGTGTCTCCGACCCTGCATCGGTGCCATCGTCGTTCAGGTTGTCAATATTGTCCGACACCAGCGTGTGACCAAAGCGAAAGGCCGCGGTCGTGAACTCCACCGACATCTGGCCCACCGCGTCCGGGTCGTGTGCCCAATCCGCGCTTACCGCATCGCCGATCAGGTGGGGCAGCCACTCCTCGTAGGTGATCTTCTGCATCTCGTATTCGACGATCTGCCGCGCACCGTCATAGAGCGCCGCGTCGTCCCAATCGGGATGCGCCTCGGCCAGCCGCTCGGCCCAGTAATTGTGCTCGCGCACGAACAGCGTGTGCATCGACAGCAGGTTCGGGTTCTCATTCGCGCGGATGTCCCCGGCGAGGTAGACGGGGTTGTCGCCGGTGATGTCGCCCGCCATCGGGCTGTCCGCGTCGGCCTGCGGCAGCAGGTCCCGAGCGCTGCCCGCATCCTCGCTAACCCGCAGCTTGCCGCCTTCAAAGGCGCGCAGCAGCGCGGCGCGATCCTCGGTCGAGCCATAGACGTTGGAGCCGTCAAGCTGCCACGTGACCGCGTTTACCGGAATGCGGGCGCCGTCATCGCCCATCTCGAATGCGGAGCGGTGGATGTCATGCGGCATCCCCGAGACGGGCAAAGTGCCCGCATCCTCGGATTCCGGCGTCAGGACAAGGTCATGGTCGAGGAACTGGCCCCAGGTCGTGAACATCGTGGACAGGCCCGCGGAATTGGGCATGTCGCCGTCTTGGTCAAAGACGGTACGGGCAACCTCAAGCGGGTCTGCCCCGCGTGTAAAGGGGGCCTCCACGCCATCTTCGTAACGCGGATTGGTCAGGCGCAGCTGCTCCTCCATTTCCTGGAGGAAGGGGCAACGGGTACTCATAAATCACGGCTCGGCAGTCAGCAGACCGCACTGCTCTGCCAAGCGAGGGTGGCGAAATTAAGGCGTCAGGGCGCGCGTGTGTCAGGCAAAAAGATCGTGCGCCAGCTCCAGCGCTTCGATCCACGCATCCACCTCGCCTTTGGTGTTATACATCCCGAAGGAGGCGCGACAGGTCGCGACAAGGCCCATATGGTCCATCAACGGGTTGCAGCAATGCTGGCCCGCGCGCACGGCCACGCCCTTCTTGTCGAGGATGGTGGAGATGTCATGCGCATGGGCCGCGCCGTCCAGCGTAAAGCTGAAAATCGCGCCCTTGCCCGGCGCAGTGCCCTGGACTTGCACCCAATTGAGGCCCGCAAGGCGGTCTTGCGCATAATCGCGCAGGCCCGCCTCGTGGGCGGCAATCGCGTCCATCCCGTGGCCCATCATGTAGTCCAGCGCGACGCCGAGGCCGATCATCTGCACGATCCCCGGCGTGCCGGCTTCGAACATCATCGGCGCGTCCGCATAGGTCACGCTGTCCCGGTGCACCTCGCGGATCATGTCACCACCGCCGATGAAAGGGCGCATCTCCGCCAGACGGTCCGGGTGGACATAGATCGCGCCGGAGCCGGAGGGGCCATAAAGCTTGTGCCCGGTAATGGCATAGAAATCCGCGCCCAAGTCCTGCACGTCCACCGGCATGTGCACCGCCGCCTGAGAGCCATCGACCAGCACCGGCACGCCCTTGGCATGGGCGCCCGCGCAGATCGCCTTGATGTCCACCACCGTGCCCAGCACGTTGGACATGTGCGTGATCGCAACGAGCTTTGTCTTTGGCCCTATCGCGTCGATCACCGCTTGCGGGTCCAGCGCGCCATTGGCATCCACATCCACCCATTTGATCACTGCGCCCTGCCGTTCGCGCAGGAAGTGCCAGGGCACGATGTTCGCGTGATGCTCCATGATCGACAGGACAATCTCGTCGCCGGGTTCAAACCGCGGCATGGCCCAGCCATAGGCGATCATGTTGATGCCTTCGGTCGTGCCGGAGTTAAAAATGATGCTGTCTTCGGAGGCGGCGTTCAGGAAGCGCGCGATCTTGGCCCGTACGCCTTCGTATTTCTCGGTCGCGATAGTGCTAAGCGTGTGCAGGCCCCGATGTACGTTGGCGTATTCATGACTGTAGGCGTGCGAAATCGCGTCGATCACCACCTGCGGTTTCTGCGCAGAGGCGCCATTGTCGAGGTAAACCAGCGGCTTGCCGTTCACCTCGCGGCTGAGGATCGGGAAATCGGCCCGAATGGCGGTCACGTCATACATTGCCTGCTCCCATGTTGCTGGCCAGTCCGGTTACCGTCAGAAGGGCCATCAGGCCGATCATCAACCCGACAAAAACCGCAATCAGCACGCCAAGGCCCTGCCAAGCGGAGTCGAACGCGTGCGCCTCGGCGATGAATTGCGCCGACAGCCAGATCGTCAAAAACATCACTGCGATGCCGACCAGACCCGCAATCGGCGACAGGACGACCGCCGCAACAATCAGGGCCAGCACACCCACGGCGCGCAGCGCCTGAAGCAGCACCCAGACCGCGGCAACCTGGTCCAGCGTACCGGTCCCGCCAAGCGCGCGGCCCGTCCAGGTCAGCAGATGCACGCTTAGCACGGCCCAGCCCGAGCTGACGATAAACATCATCAGCGGCGAGGGGATCGCGAGCGTGACCATGCCCGCTTCGGTGTCGGGCGCGGGCAACTGGATGGGCGCCACGCTCAGAAACCCGGCCAGCAGCAGGATATTCACCGCGACCGCCAGCACCAGCGCCGTCCAGATCGCGCTGCGCGGCCATTCGAGGCCGATCATGAAAGCCGAGGCCTGTCGCGGGGTGCGCAGGGACATCAGCATCAGCGTCAGCAATCCGTTCATGCCTCGCGCTCCTGTGCGATGGCGCCGCCAATCCAGAACCACAGGAACGCCGCGCCCCACAGGACGCCGGTGATCGTGGCCTCTATCCCTGGGCCAATAAACCCTGCGGTCAGCCCCAGCAACAGGTGAAGCGGCGAGGCGGCGAGCAGCGCCCAAAAGAGCGCAAGCCGCGCGCCGTACCAGCTGCCCCTGCCCCCGAACAGCTTGCCAATCAGGTGCGAGACGGGCGCGATCAGGTACAGCACCAGCGGCATGAACAGCACCCAGCCCAGCGCCGCCGCCTGCATTTCCGGCCCCGAATCGTAGCCCCCCAGCGTCGCCTCGCGCGCGATCCGTGGCAGCTGCGCCACAAACATGATGATGCAGCCCACCATCAGATAGATCAGCGCGCGGTCCTCCCGCTGGCCAAAGGACAGCATCCGGCGCATCACAACGCCGGGGCCATAGCGATAGGTTGCGACCACGTTGGTCGAGGCAGGATAGGCTTGGGCCGTCATTAGGTGCGGTGCCGCTCCAGCCACTGCGCCAGCCGCGTCTCGATCTCGCCGCGCAGGTCTTCGTTCTCGATCTCTTCCACCGCTTCGGCAAGGAAGGCGAGCGTCAGAAGGTCCGTCGCCTCCACCGCAGGCACCCCGCGCGAGCGCAGGTAGAATAGCGCGGTTTCATCAATCGCGCCCGAGGTGGAGCCGTGCGAGCAGGCCACATCGTCGGCGTAGATCTCTAGCTCCGGCTTGGCGAGGAACTGCGCGTCCTCGTCCAGCAGCAGCGACTGGCTGATCTGGTAGCCGTCGGTCTTCTGCGCGCCTTCCTTCACGAGGATCTTGCCCTGGAACACGCCCACGGCCCCGTTGCGCAGCACCTTCTTGAACACCTGGCGGCTTTCGCAGCGCAGCGCGTCGTGGGTGATGAACACGGTGTCGTCATGGTGGAAATCGCCATCCCCGACGCACGCACCCGCGATATGGGCGATGCCATCATCGCCATTCATCTCGATCACCGCCTCGTTCCGGGTCATCGCGCCGTTGGCCGTGAGCGTAAAGCTCTTGAACACGGACGCCTCACGCAGACGGGCGAAGATATGGGTCGCGGCGACACGCTGGTGGTCTCGCCCTTGCGCGCGGATGTGGTGGAACTGCGCGCCGTCGGCGATGTCCACCTCCATCACGGAGTTCAGCCGCGCGGCGGCAGGGCCGTTCTCCAGCATGGTGAGCGAGGCCCCCGCATCCAGCTTGATCACGTGGTGCAGCATCGTGTCGGACGAAGTGGCGGAGCGCAGGTGCACGAGGTGCACAGGTTTGGCCGCCGCGCCGGTCACGTGAATCAGCACACCATCGCTCGCAAGCGCGGTGTTCAGCGCCGCAAGCGGGCGCGGCACGGGCTGCTGGCCGCGCGCCTCAAGCGTGCCGTAAAGGCCCTTGGCCCAGTGGATGTCCGAATGCGCCTCAGCCAGCCGTTCAATCGTGAGGCCTTCCATGCTCAGATCCGAGGACCGCGCCGCATCGAAAACCCCGTCAAAGAAGACCAGCTTCAGCACGTCCTGATCCGCAAAGAGCGGATTGCTGTCGTGGATCAGAGCCGCATCCGCAGCCTCCGGCGCGGTCAGCGCATCGGGGCGGGTAAAGCGCCAGTATTCATCGCGGCGACCCGGCAGGCCCATCGCGCGCACCCGCGCCATCGCATCGGTGCGTGCTTCCGCGCTCCAGCCGGTTTGCGGCACCGCGCGTTCCAGCAGCACGGGCAGCTTTTCCTCTGCGGCGCCCATCACGCAACCTCCGCGAGGATGTCGCCATAGCCGTTGTTCTCGACCTCAAGCGCCAGTTCCGGGCCGCCCGATTTCACGATGCGACCGTCAGCCATGATGTGCACCACGTCAGGTTTGATGTGGTCCAGCAGGCGCTGATAGTGGGTGATCACGAGAAAACCCCGGCCCGCGTCGCGCAAGGCGTTCACCCCTTCGGAGACGAGCTTCATCGCGTCCACGTCAAGGCCGCTATCAGTCTCGTCCAGGATACACATCTTCGGCTCAAGCATGGCCATCTGCAGGATCTCGTTGCGCTTTTTCTCCCCGCCGGAGAAGCCCACGTTCACGGGGCGCTTCAGCATGTCGGCGTCGATCTTGAGGTCCTTCGCCTTGGCCCGCACCAGCTTGAGGAAGTCCGCCGCGCTGACCTCATCCTCGCCCCGCGCTGTGCGCTGTGCGTTTACGGCGGTGCGCAGGAAGGTCATGTTGCCCACGCCGGGGATCTCCACCGGGTATTGGAACGCAAGGAACAGGCCCGCCGCCGCGCGCTCTTCGGGGTCCAGCTCAAGCAGGTCGATATCGCCCAGATGGGCGGTGCCATCGGTTACTTCATAGCCGTCACGGCCCGACAGGACGTAAGACAGGGTCGATTTGCCCGACCCGTTCGGCCCCATGATCGCGTGCACCGCGCCAGCGGGCACCTCAAGGTCCACGCCTTTGAGGATCTGCTTGCCCTCTTCTTCCAACTCAACGTGCAAATTCTTGATGTTCAGCATGTTTTGTCCTTTCCGCGCGGCGCCGCCGCAGCCTATCCCAATGTCACAGCGGTGCCGGAAGCCGACACCATCAGCATGTTGTTGATGACCTCGTAATCAAGGTCGACGCCCACCACTGCGTTGGCCCCAAGGGCCGCCGCCCGCTCTTCCATTTCGGCCAGCGCGGTGGAGCGCGCCTTGGCCAGTTCTTCCTCATACGCGCCCGAGCGCCCGCCGAGGATGTCGGTGATCCCGGCAAAGACATCGCGGATCACGTTCGCACCGAGAACCGCCTCACCCACGACAATGCCGCGATAATCGGTGATGGGCCGCCCTTCGACGGAGGGTGTGGTGGTGACGATCATGCGGGCACGCCTGTCGCAAGGGCGGCGGTTACGGAGGCAAGCGCCGCGGTCGGGGCCACGAGGTGGTTTTCGTTCTCCGCATAGCGTTTGTAGCTTTTGGCGGTGGCGTACCCGCTCGAATTCAGCCACGCGGAAAAGGCCTCCGCGTTGTGGGTGTCCACCTCGACAAAGAGGATCGGCTGGCACCGCTCGAGCACTCCGCTCAGGCCTGCGAGCACGTCTATCTCCATCCCTTCGACGTCGATCTTAATCATGTCGGGCGCAATGCCCTTCAGCAGCACATCGGCCCGTTCAACGGTCAACGCGCCCGTGCCTTCCTCCAGCTGCGCCGCGCCGAGGTTGCCGGGTGCGCGCTGGACGCCAAAGCCTTCGGACGCCGCCGCACCCAAACCCACACCGAGATGCGACAGGTCCACGATGCCCGTCAGCCCGTTTACCGCGACGTTGGGGACCAGCACGTCGATCGCCTTCGGGTTCGGCTCAAACGCGATCACCTTGGACGCCCCCATGAACAGCGCCGCCCACAGCGTGTGGTTGCCGATATTGGCACCGATATCGACAAAGGTGCCGCCCGCCGGAAAGACCGCGGCCAGGTCCGCCAGTTCCGGCGCCTCGTAGAACTGCCCTTTGACATGCTGGCGCTGGATTACGTCACGCGGGCGGTTGATGCAGAAGTTCACCGCACGCCCGCCGATCTGCGCGTGCACCAGCCGCATTTCGACCGACTGGACAGGCGCGCCTGCGCCCAGACGGCGCAAGATACGGGCGACGCGGGGGGTCATTGCACGTCTCCGCGTGCCTTGGCTTCGGCATAGCGCAGCGCGAATTCCTGCTGTTTCAGGGCGTGCAGCTGCTTTTGCAAAACAACCGCTTTTTGCTTACGACGCTCCGACCAAAGGCGCATCAAAAGCCCGCGCAACACCAAGGCCACAACAAAGCCAATCAAGCCCGCCACAGCGCCCCATCCCGGCCGCGCGCCTTCAACGGGCAAGCCAAAAGCCAAAGCGCCTGCGCCACCAAACAAGACTACCGTGACCAGTTGCCACAGCTTACTGCTGGCCCAAGCATCTTTTGGTCCCGTCTCAGCATGGCGCCGGATATTGCTGTCAAAGTCAGGCATGGCGGTTGCGCGGGGCTGTGATCAGCCCACCGACCCTTCCAGCGAGATCGCGACAAGCTGCTGCGCTTCCATCGCGAACTCCATCGGCAGGGCCTGCAGCACGTCCCGGCAGAAGCCGTTGACCACCAGCGCCACCGCCTCTTCTTCGTCCATCCCGCGCGAGCGGCAGTAGAACAGCTGATCGTCATCCACCTTGGACGTCGTCGCCTCATGCTCCACCCGGGACGAGTTGTTCTTCACCTCGATATACGGCACCGTATGCGCCCCGCATTTGTCGCCGATCAGCAGGCTGTCACACTGGGTGTAGTTCCGGCTGTCCTTCGCCTTGGGGTGCATCGACACAAGGCCACGATAGGTGTTCTGCGCTTTGCCCGCGCTGATCCCCTTGGACACGATGCGGCTCTTGGTGTTCTTGCCCAGATGCACCATCTTCGTGCCGGTGTCGGCCTGCTGCATGTTATTGGCGATCGCGATCGAGTAGAACTCACCCTGGCTGTCATCACCGCGCAGGATGCAGGACGGGTATTTCCACGTCACCGCGCTGCCGGTCTCAACCTGCGTCCACATCACCTTGGACCGGTCACCGCGGCAATCGGCGCGCTTGGTCACAAAGTTGTAGATGCCGCCCTTGCCGTCCTCATCCCCGGGATACCAGTTCTGGACCGTGGAATACTTGACCTCAGCATCTTCCAGCAAAACGATTTCCACCACCGCCGCATGCAGCTGCGCGATGTCGCGTTGCGGCGCTGTGCAGCCTTCGAGGTAGGACACGTAGCTGCCCTTGTCCGCGATGATCAGCGTGCGCTCGAACTGGCCTGTGTTTTCCGCGTTGATGCGGAAATAAGTCGACAGCTCCATCGGGCAGCGCACGCCCGGCGGCACGTAAACGAAGGAGCCGTCCGAGAAAACGGCAGAGTTCAGCGTCGCATAAAAATTGTCCGACACCGGCACGACCGAGCCGAGGTATTTCTTGACCAGCTCAGGATGGTCCTTGATCGCCTCGGAGATGGAGCAGAAGATCACGCCCGCCTTGGCAAGCTCTTCCTTGAAGGTCGTGCCGACGCTCACGCTGTCAAACACCGCGTCCACGGCGACCTTGCGCTCTTCCTCCGGCGCCTCAACACCAGCGAGCAGGGCCTGCTCCTTAAGCGGAATGCCCAGCTTGGCGTAGGTTTCCAGCAGCTTGGGGTCCACCTCGTCGAGGCTCTTGGGCTTGACTTCCATGCTCTTGGGCCGGGCGTAATAATACTGGTCCTGAAAGTCGATCTCGGGGTAGTCGACCATCGCCCAGTCGGGCTCTTTCATCTCCAGCCAGCGCGCGTAAGCGGCCAGACGCCATTCGGTCATCCACTCCGGCTCTTCGTTCTTTTCCGAGATCAGGCGCACGATGTCCGGGGTCAGGCCCTTGGGCGCGTATTCCATCTCAATATCGGTGTCCCAGCCGTATTTATACGTACCGCCCACCTCGCGGACTGCATCCACGGTCTCCTGATCGACGCCGTCTTTGACTTCGGTGTTGTCCAAAGCTGCCATTTTGACCCCTTTCCGAGCGCTTAGCGCGCTCGCGATTTGTGCTTGTCGCGCCTCAGGCGCGCGCCTTATGTCTCTCGAACGCTTTGCCCCATGCGGCGGCAAAGGCCCGTATCTCGTCTTCCGTTGTCTCTAGACCCAGCGACACGCGCACCGCATGGCCCGCACCGTCCCCGAACCCCATCGACCGCAGCACCCGGCTTTCCTTCACCTTGCCCGAGGAACAGGCCGACCCCGCCGATATGGCGAAACCAGCAAGGTCCATCTGCATCACCTGCGTCTCGCCCTTCCAGCCGGGGGTGATGAAGCAGGAGGTGTTCGGAAGCCGTTGCACCTCTTTCCCGACAAAAATAGTCGATGGGCTGATCTCAGCAAGACTTATTTCTAGAATATTTCTAAGTTCCTCCACCCGGCCCCACGCGCCAGCCTCGACATCGCGCTGCGCGGCCTCTGCGGCGGCGCCGAAACCCGCGATCCCGATGACGTTTTCCGTGCCCGAGCGGCGGCCCATCTCCTGCCCGCCACCTTTGAGGATCGGCGCGGGGTCTTCGGCAGTGAAGTTGATCAGCGCGCCAACCCCCTTCGGGCCGCCAAGCTTGTGGGCTGACAACACCATGTAGGCAGGCTTTTCATCGCCGTAGACGACAGGCGATTTCCCGGCGACCTGCGTGATATCACAGACCACGCCGCCCCCTTCCGCGACGCGCCCCTCTGGCAGCATCACGCCCGTTTCCGAATTGGCGGCGGAGCGGGCCATGAATTCAGCTTCCTCCGCCTCCGACCAGTCGTAGAAACAGTCATGCTCCGTCGCCAGCGCCGCGAACCGCCCCCCATGTCGCCCCTTCTGCGCCACCGCCAGCGCCGCGGCCTCGGTGGCCGAGCCGGTAAAAATCACCTGCTGACGTCCGCAGCCCACCAGCGCCGCGACCTGCGCCCGCGCTGACTCGATCAGCCCCTTCGCGCTGCGCCCCTCCGCATGGACAGAAGCCGGGTTTCCCACCACATCCATCGCCCGCAGCATCGCCTCCCGCGCCTCAGGCCGCAGGGGTGTCGTGGCGTTATGATCAAGGTAGACCCGATCCATCTTCATTCTGCCAAATAAACTCCGGGGGTCTGGGGGCTGGCCCCCAGTCCGACATCAGCCTTCGTCCACCACCGCAAAGAGTGAAGGCACCGCCGGACACGGCGCCAGATCATTTGCCACCACATCCGACAGCCGGGTTTGGTGCAGGAACACATAGACATGCGCGCTCAGCCCCTCCCACAGCCGGTTGGTCAGCGATTGCGCGCGGCTGCCCGACGCGCCGCCAGAGGCCCCTGCCCCCTTGTGCATCGCGTCCACCGTCTCATCCACGGCGCGCAGGATATCCACCACGCGGATCTCCGCGGCGGGGCGCGCCAGGCGGTAGCCGCCGCCGGGGCCGCGCACGGACGTGACAAGGTCGGCGCGGCGCAGCTTCACGAAAAGCTGCTCAAGGTAGGGCAAGGAAATGTCCTGCCGCTCTGCAATCCCGCCCAGCGAGACCAGCTCGCCCTCCGGCTGCAGGGCGATGTCCGCCAGCGCCACCATCGCGTAACGCCCCTTGGTTGACAGCTTCATGCCCTTCTCCCCGCGTTGACCTCGCCGCAGTAAAACCATAGATGATTGCGACGACGGCAGGCCCGTCCAACATATGTTTAGAACCGTTCTAAGGTCGCCGCCACGCTGCGTCAACGCCCCGAAGAACCGCACGAATAGGACGCTTATGCCCGAGGTCATCTTTCCCGGACCCGAAGGCCGCCTCGAAGGCCGCTACCACCCCCAGAAAGAGCGTGACGCGCCGATCGCCATCGTGCTGCACCCGCATCCGCAGTTCGGTGGCACGATGAACCACAGGGTGGTGCATGCGCTGCATTATGCGTTTTTCAACATGGGCTTTACCGTGCTGCGCTTCAATTTTCGCGGCGTGGGGCGCAGCCAGGGTGAGTATGATCAGGGCATCGGGGAGCTGAGCGACGCGGCCTCGGCACTCGATTACCTGCAATCGATGAACAACAACTCCAAGCATTGCTGGGTTGCCGGCTTTTCCTTTGGCGCGTGGATCGGGATGCAGCTTTTGATGCGGCGGCCGGAAATCACCGGGTTCATCTCCGTCTCGCCGCCCGCGAACCTCTATGATTTCAGCTTCCTTGCGCCCTGTCCGTCCTCGGGCCTGATCATCAATGGCGCGGCGGACCGTGTGGCCCCGCCCGCGGACACCACGACGCTTGTCGGCAAGCTGCACGAGCAGAAGGGCATCACGATCACCCACACGGAGGTCGAGGGCGCCGGACATTTCTTTGAAGAGCCGCATCTGGACACGCTGATCGACCACACAACGGAATACGTGAAGCGCCGCCTGACGGAGACGACCCGCTGATGGCCGACCCTGTTGTCACCGAAATGGCCAACAAGCTGGCCGAAGACTGCCTCGCCGTGCAGGAAAAGACCGGCCAGGATCGGCTGTTCATGGAACTGGGCGACGTGCTGGGCGCGTCCTCCCAAACCCTTGAGGAGGCGTTCCTGACCGCGGTGCGCACGCGCATGGCCGAGCGGCAGGGGCGGGCCTTTCTGGCGCGCAAGCTCAAGGCGCATCTGGCGGCAGCAGAGAACGGCGACGCGGATACCAGCACTTAAGAATGATCTGCGACATTCTGTCCTACGTACCTCTTAGGTATAACAGGCAAGGAGCAGATCATGGCAGCCCATCCCGACCCGGACGCGCTTGCGTCCGCGGACCTCTCCCCGGCCAGCGCGCGCGCCATTGCCGCTGCTTTCGCAACGCTTCCCGCCGCCGCGATCCTCAGCGCTGCGCTCTGGGCTGTCGCCGCGTCCTGTACAACCTCCGCAGGGCTCAGCTGGACGGGCGCGCTGATTTTCGCGGGCCTCTATCCGTTTTCGCTCAGCATCCAGCAGTGGCGCGGCACGTGGCTTGAGCCCCGGATGAAACTCGGGCGGTTTGGCGTTGTGACGCTGTCCTTTGCGCTGATCCTTTTGTTTGGCCCCGGGCCCGTTTTCATGGGTGCGTCCTGCACAACAGGCCCGACGGTGCTGCAGTCGGGCCTGATGGTGCTGTCGCTGGGCTGGATCACATGGGCGGGGCTGCGCTGCGTCGATACGGGCAGCCCGGCCCGGTAGGGTGGGTGCAAACCCACCGCACCGACCTCCTCAGCCGATGATCGCGTTCAGCGTCGCGCTGGGCCGCATGACCGCCGCGGCCTTCGCATCATCATTCTGGAAATAACCGCCCGTATCCGCCGCGCTACCGGCCTGTGCCGACAGTTCCGACAGGATCGCTTCCTCGCCCGCGGCCAGCTTTTCGGCAATCGGGGCGAAATGCGCGGCAAGCTCTGCATCCTCACCCTGCGCGGCGAGCGCTTCGGCCCAGTAGCGCGCGAACCAGTAGTGCGAGGCGCGGTTGTCCGGCTGGCCCACCTTACGGCCCGGAGAGCGGCCCTCGTCGAGGATGCCTTGCGTGGCCGCCTCCGCCGCCTTGCCCAGCACGCCTGCCTTCGCGTTGCCCTGGCTGTCGGCAAGAAAGTTCAGCGACTCGCCAAGGGCGCAGAATTCGCCCATCGAATCCCAGCGCAGGTGGTTTTCTTCTTGCAGCTGCTGTACGTGCTTGGGCGCCGACCCGCCCGCGCCGGTCTCAAAGAGGCCGCCACCCTGCATCAGCTTCACGATGGACAGCATCTTGGCCGAGGTGCCCAGTTCGAGGATCGGGAAGAGGTCCGTGAGGTAGTCGCGCAGCACATTGCCGGTGATCGCGATGCTGTCCTTGCCTGCGGTGATCGTCTCCAGCGACTGACGCGTGGCCTCGCGCGGGGCCGTGATCTGGAATTTATCCGCAACGCCAGCACCTTCCAGCGCGGGGGTCACATATTTGATCAGCTCCGCATCGTGGGCGCGGTTCGCATCCAGCCAGAAGATCGCTTCGGAGCCGGTCAGGCGCTGCCGGTCCATCGCGAGCTGGATCCAGTTTTCAATCGGGGCTTTCTTCACCGTGCAAGCGCGCCAGATGTCGCCCGCCGCGACGCTGTGCTCGTGCAGCACATCCCCGTTTTCCAGCACGATGCGCATCTTACCCGCGGCGGGTGCCTCAAAGGTGGTGGGGTGCGAGCCGTATTCTTCCGCCTTCTGCGCCATCAGGCCCACATTCGCGACCGCCCCCGCGGTGGTCACATCCAGCGCGCCGTTGGCTTTGAAGAAGTTGATCGTCTCGTCATAAACCGGGGCATAGCAGCGATCGGGGATGACGCAGTTTGTGTCGCCCTTCGCGCCGCTTTCGTCCCAGCCCTTGCCGCCTGCGCGGATCACCGCGGGCATGGAGGCGTCGATGATCACGTCCGAGGGGACGTGCAGGTTGGTGATGCCTTTATCGCTGTCGACCATATACATCGCGGGGCGGTCCAGCGCGGCAATCTCTGCCTTGATGGCGTCTGCACCCTCCAGCGTGTCGATGGCGGCCAGCACCGCGCCAAGCCCGCCATTGGGATCGCCGCCCGCGGCCTTGATCGCGTCGCCATGCGCGTCCCAGACGGGGCCAAGCCACGCCTTGACCGCGTGGCCAAAGATGATCGGGTCCGACACCTTCATCATCGTCGCCTTCATGTGCAGCGAGAACATCGTGCCATCGGCGCTGGTGCCCGCAATCGCCCCGTCGAGGAAACTGCGCAGCGCGGCGGCGGACATAAAGGTCGCGTCCGCAATCGTGCCTTCCTCCAGCGGCCACGCGTCTTTCATCACGGTCACACCGTCCGGCCCTTCAAACTCGATCCGCGCGGTGCCCGCCTGTGCGGCGGTGATCGTCGCGCTGACCTCATTGGCATAAAAGTCGCCGCCGCTCATCGAGGAGACCTTCGTCTTGGACGCAGCGTCCCACGCGCCCATCGAATGGGGGTTCTTTTGGGCGTAGTTCTTCACCGCAGCGGCGGAGCGGCGGTCGGAGTTGCCTTCGCGCAGCACCGGGTTCACCGCGGAGCCTTTGATCGTGTCGTAACGCGCGCGGATTTCCTTTTCCGCATCCGTGCGCGGGTCTTCGGGGTAATCCGGCAGGGCATAGCCCTTGTCCTGAAGCTCTTTGATCGCTGCGACCAGCTGCGGGACCGAAGCGGAGATATTGGGCAGCTTGATCACGTTTGCGCCTGGCGTTTTGACCAGCGCGCCCAGCTCGGCCAGCGCATCAGACTGGCGCTGCGCCTCCGTCAGGTTTTCCGGGAAGGTCGCGATGATGCGCCCCGCAAGGCTGATGTCCTGCACCCCGACGGAAACCCCGGCCGCGCCGGCAAAGCTTCGGATGATCGGCAAGAGCGAGGCCGAGGCCAGCTCGGGCGCTTCGTCAACCTTGGTGTAGATGATATCGGACATGGGGGGCTCCTCTGCAGTGCGGATTTGCGGCTCCGCTACCATGCTGCCCGCGCCCCGTATACCAAGGTATACAAACTGCGGCGATTTGCGCCACCCGCCTTTAACGGGAATCGGCTAGGCCACGCCCAACCAGTGCGGAGCGCCCCATGAGCAAGATCAAAGTCGACAACCCTATCGTGGAAATGGACGGGGACGAGATGACCCGCATCATGTGGGACTTCATCAAGAAAAAGCTGATCGAGCCCTATCTGGACATCGACCTGCTTTACTACGACCTCGGGATGGAAAGCCGCGATGCAACGGACGACCAGATCACCGTAGACGCCGCCGAAAAGACCAAAGAGGTCGGCGTTGCCGTCAAATGCGCGACGATCACGCCCGATGAGGCGCGGGTGGAAGAATTCGGCCTCAAGAAGATGTGGCGCAGCCCCAATGGCACGATCCGCAATATCCTGGGCGGCGTGATCTTCCGCCAGCCGATCATCTGCCGCAACGTGCCGCGCCTTGTGCCGGGCTGGACGCAGCCCATCGTGGTGGGCCGCCATGCCTTTGGCGATCAGTACAAGGCGACGGACATGAAGTTTCCGGGCGCGGGCACACTGACGATGAAATTCGTCGGAGACGATGGCACCGAGATCGAACACGAGGTGTACAAAGCGGACAGCGCGGGCGTGTTCATGTCGATGTATAACATCGACGCGTCGATCTACGATTTCGCGCGGGCCTCGTTCAATTATGGCCTGAACCTCGGCTGGCCCGTCTACTTGTCGACTAAGAACACCATCCTCAAGCAATATGACGGGCGGTTCCTGGAGATTTTCGCAGAGGTCTATGAGGCCGAGTTTCGCGAGGCGTTCGAGGCCAAAGGCATCTGGTATGAACACCGGCTGATCGACGACATGGTCGCCTGCGCGATCAAGTGGAATGGCGGCTTTGTCTGGGCCTGCAAGAACTACGATGGCGATGTGCAATCGGATGTGGTCGCGCAGGGCTTCGGCTCGCTCGGCATGATGGCCTCGCAGCTGATGACGCCCGATGGCAAGATCGTGGAGTCGGAGGCCGCCCACGGCACCGTCACCCGCCACTACCGCCAGCATCAGGCGGGCGAGGCAACCTCCACCAACTCCATCGCATCGATCTATGCCTGGACGGGCGGCCTCAAGCATCGCGCGAAGCTGGACGGAAACGAAGCGCTCACCCGCTTTGCCGAGACGCTGGAGCGTGTGGTAGTCGAGACGGTCGAGGCCGGGCACATGACTAAGGATCTCGCGCTGCTGGTTGGGCCGGATCAGGGCTGGCTGACAACCATCGGGTTCCTTGAGAAGGTGGATGAGAACCTGAACAAAGCGCTGGCCGGGTAAGCAATCCTTCCAAGGATTGCCCAAAAATCGATCCTTGAAGGATCGAGCCCCCGCATTTCTTGCAAGAAATGCCGCAGCGCAGCGCAAAAGGGCTGGAAAGGACAGTAAACCTGTCCTAACTGGCAAGCATGGCGCTGCATCACCCCGACCTGACCCACTCCACGCTTGACGATGCACAAGGCCTCGGCATCGGCGTGTTCCTCTGCGGGCTCGGGATGCACGTTTTGACCCATCTCGGCCTGATCACCGGGCAGACCGCCGGGATCGCTGTGATCATCTCCTATCTCAGCGGCTGGGCCTTTGGCCCGGTCTTCTTCGTGATCAACCTGCCCTTCTATGCCCTTGCCTACCGCCGCCTCGGCGCGTCCTTCACCGTGAAATCGCTGATCTCCGTGACGGCCCTCTCGGGGGTGACGATGGCCCTGCCCTATGGTCTTCAGTTTGACACCGTGCACCCCGCTCTTGGCGCAGTGATTTTTGGCACAACCGTCGGGATCGGCCTGCTGGCGATGTTCCGCCACAACGGCTCGCTCGGCGGGCTGGGGGTTGTCGCGCTGATCGTTCAGGACAGCACCGGCTTTCGCGCGGGCTACGTGCAACTGATCGTGGACGGGGTGATCTTTGCGGTCGCTGCGCTGCTTTTTCCGCTGTCCATCGTTCTTTATTCCCTGCTGGGCGCGGTGGTGCTGAACCTCGTGATCGCCATCAACCACCGCCGCGACCGCTACGTCGCGACCTGAGCGCTGGACGCGGGCCGCGCGCGGTGCCAGCCTGCGCGCAGACCCCAGCGCAGGAGCCCGCCATGCCCTACCTCTACCTCGCCATTGCCGTCGCGGCGGAGGTGATCGGAACCACCGCGCTTCAGGCCTCGCAGCAGTTCACGCGGCTGGCCCCGTCCATCCTTGTTGTGATCGCCTACGGGACGGCCTTCTACTTCCTCGGCATCGCGCTGAAGTTCTTTCCCGTCGGCATCCTCTACGCGATGTGGTCCGGCCTTGGCATCGTCCTGATTGCGCTGATCGGCTTTGCGGTCTTTGGCCAGCGGCTTGATGCGCCCGCCATCGTGGGCCTCAGCCTGATCATCGCGGGCATCTGCGTTATTCAGCTCTTCTCAGACGCGAGGTCACACTAGCACTTTCATTCTGCACCGCAGCGGTTTATGGCCCCGGCAAACCTTTGAAGGAGGCCCGAGATGGACCTGCGCAACATCGCGATCATCGCGCACGTTGACCACGGCAAGACCACGCTGGTGGACGAGCTGCTCAAGCAATCGGGCACCTTCCGCGAGGGGCAGGCCACCACCGAGCGGGCGATGGACAGCAACGACCTGGAGCGCGAGCGGGGCATCACGATCCTCGCCAAGGCGACCTCGGTCGAATGGAACGGCACACGGATCAACATCGTGGACACCCCCGGCCACGCCGATTTCGGCGGCGAAGTGGAGCGGATCCTGAGCATGGTGGACGGCGTTGTACTGCTGGTCGATGCCGCCGAAGGGCCGATGCCGCAGACCAAGTTCGTGACGTCCAAGGCGCTCGCCCTCGGCCTGCGCCCCATCGTGGTGCTGAACAAGGTCGACAAGCCGGATGCAGAGCCCGACCGCGCGCTCGACGAGGTGTTCGACCTCTTTGCCAGCCTTGATGCCAATGACGATCAGCTGGATTTCCCGGCCATGTACGCCTCGGGCCGCTCCGGCTGGGCGGATATGGAGCTGGACGGGCCGCGCGCGGACCTGTCGGCGCTGTTCAACCTGATCGTCGATCACGTGCCCGCGCCGGAGCAGCTGGCGGCGCGGGAAGAGCCGTTCCGGATGCTGGCCACAACGCTGGGCGCGGACCCGTTCCTGGGCCGTATCCTGACGGGCCGGGTCGAATCCGGCACGCTGAAAGCGGGCGAGACGATCAAGGCCCTCAGCCGCGACGGCACGCAGGTCGAAAGCTTCCGGGCGACGAAGATCCTCGCCTTCCGCGGCCTCGCGCAGAGCCCGATTGACCTCGCCGAAGCGGGCGACATTGTCTCTATCGCGGGTATGTCGAAGGCGACCGTCGCGGACAGCCTTGTCGCGCCGTCCGTCGCCGAGGCCCTGCCCGCCCAGCCCATCGATCCGCCGACGATCACCGTGACCTTCGGCATCAATGACAGCCCGCTCGCGGGCCGGGACGGCAAGAAGGTCCAGTCCCGCGTAATCCGCGACCGCCTTTACAAAGAGGCCGAAAGCAACGTCGCCATCAAGATCGCCGACACGCCCGGCGGTGAGGCCTTTGAGGTCTCGGGCCGGGGCGAATTGCAGATGGGCGTGCTGATCGAAAACATGCGCCGGGAGGGGTTTGAACTCAGCATCTCCCGCCCGCAGGTGATCATGCGCGAAGAGGATGGCCAGCGGGTCGAGCCGGTCGAGGAAGCCACCATCGACGTGGATGACGAGTATTCCGGCGCGGTCATCGAAAAACTGACCGGAGCGCGCAAAGGCGAGCTGGTGGAGATGCGCCCGGCAGGCGCGGGCAAGACGCGCATCATCGCCCATGTCCCCTCTCGCGGGCTCATCGGCTATCACGGCGAGTTCCTGACCGACACGCGCGGCACGGGCGTTCTGAACCGCGTCTTCCACGGCTGGACGCCGCACAAGGGGCCGATCCCCGGACGGCGTGCGGGCGTGCTGATCTCGATGGAGAACGGGCAATCGGTCGCCTATGCCCTCTGGAACCTCGAAGACCGGGGCCGGATGTTCATCGGCGCGCAGGCGGATGTCTATACCGGTATGATCATCGGTGAGCATAGCCGGGACAATGACCTGGAAGTGAACCCGCTGAAGGGCAAGAAGCTGACCAACGTGCGCGCCTCTGGTTCAGACGAGGCCGTGCGGCTGACCACGCCCATCACGCTGAGCCTGGAAGAGGCCATCGCTTATATTGACGATGATGAGTTGGTTGAGGTCACCCCCAACGCGATCCGGCTGCGTAAGCGGTACCTGGACCCGCATGAGCGCAAGCGGATGGCGAAGGCATCGTAGGGTGGGTGCAACCCACCATGCGCGGGCGGTGGGTTGGCACCCACCCTACTCGGTGATTTCAACCACCATCAATTCACGCTCTGACGCGCCGCGGGCGTGGTTCAGCGCCGCCTGGTAGTCGTCCGAGTTGTAGCAGTCCACCGCCGCCTCGACCGACGGAAAACGCGCGACCACATTGCGGGGACGCTCGGTTCCTTCCAGTTGCACGTACCGGCCGCCGCGGGCGATGAAGGTGCCGCCATGTTTGGCGATGGCCGGACCAGCCAGTTCGGCATATTTGCCGTAGGCGTCCGCATCGGTGACGGTGACATGGGCAATCCAAAGCGCGGGCATCTTATCCTCCGATCACGGTTTTGGCGGCGGCAATGGCAGCGTCCGCGCGTCCGGCATCTTTGGCGCCGCCCTGGGCCATGTCGGCACGGCCCCCGCCGCCTTTGCCGCCCAGTTCCGCGACCGCGGCTTTCACGATATCTACCGCGCTGAGTGCGCCCGTCTTGTCCTTGGTCACGCCCGCGGCCACAGCGACCTTGCCGGCATCCTCCGCGATCAGCAGCACCGCGCCCGAGCCGAGCCGATCCTTGTGCGCGTCGATCAGCGGCGGCAGGTCCTTGCCACTGACGCCACTGAGAACCTGTGCGATGAAGGCTGTCCCAGCCACATCCTCTTGCGCAGGGCCATCACTGCTGCCCCCGCCCATCGCAAGCGCGCGCTTGAGCTGGGCCACCTCACCCGTCAGCGCCTTGCGCTCGTCCAGCAGCGCTTTGATCCGCGCGGGCACATCCGCCGCCTGCGCTTTTAGCTCCAGCGCCGCTTCTGCCAGCAGGTGATCCTGTCCGCGCAAGTAGTCCATTGCCGCCTGCCCGGTCAGCGCTTCGATCCGGCGCACCCCGGCAGAGGACGCGGCATCGCCCAGCGTCACGAAGGCGCCGATATCCCCGGTGCGCGCCACATGGGTGCCGCCGCACAGCTCAATCGAATAGGTCTGCCCGTCCGTGCCCTTGCCCGTGCCCGCTTTGCCCATCGACACGACGCGGACCTCGTCGCCGTATTTCTCGCCAAAGAGCGCCTGCGCCCCAATCGCCCGCGCATCATCCGGGGTCATGATCCGCGTCTCGACCGCGGCGTTCTGGCGGATGTAGGCGTTCACCTCCGCCTCGACCCGGCTCAGCTCTTCCAGGCTCAACGCCTTGCCGTGGCTGAAGTCAAAGCGCAGACGATCCGGCGCGTTGAGCGAGCCGCGCTGCGCCACGTGTTCCCCGAGCGCCTCGCGCAGGGCTTCGTGCAGCAGATGCGTCGCGGAGTGGTTGGCGCGGATCGCCGTGCGGCGCGCGTGATCGACTTCAAGAACAGCCGCTTGCCCTTTGGAAACACTGCCTTCTTCGACCTCAGAGATGTGGATGAACACGCCCGCCGCCTTGCGGGTGTCCGTCACGCGCGCGCGGCCCGTTTCCGTCTGGATGAGCCCCGTGTCGCCAACCTGCCCGCCGCTTTCGGCGTAGAATGGCGTCTGGTTCAAGGCGATCTGAACGGTGCCCGAGGCGTTCTCCACCTCGGCCCCATCGACGACCAAGGCAACGATCTGCCCCTCTGCTGTCTCCGTGTCATAGCCAAGGAAATCCGTGGTGCCCGCGGCTTCGGCCACATCAAACCAGACCGCGCCATCGGCCGCATCGCCCGAGCCCGACCACGCGGCGCGCGCACGCGCTTTTTGCGCGGCCATCGCGGCGTCAAAGCCTTCGGTGTCAACCGCGCGGCCCTTTTCACGCAGCGCGTCCTGCGTCAGGTCCAGCGGGAAGCCATAGGTGTCATAAAGCTTGAACGCCGCATCCCCGGGCAGCGCCGCGCCTTCGTCGAGGCCAGCGATCTCGTCATCGAGCAGCTTCAGCCCCCGGTCCAGCGTCGCCTTAAAGCGGGTTTCTTCCGCCTCCAGCGTCTCGGTGATCAGCGCCTGTGCCTGCCCCAGCTCCGGATAGGCCGCGCCCATATGGCGCACCAGCGCGGGCACCAGCCGGTGCATCACCGGGTCCTTCGCGCCCAGCAGATGCGCATGGCGCATCGCACGGCGCATGATCCGGCGCAGCACATAGCCCCGCCCGTCATTGGACGGCATCACCCCGTCCGCAATCAGGAATGAGGTCGAGCGCAAGTGGTCTGCGATCACCCGGTGGTGCGTGTTGCCGGGGCCGTCCGGGTCGGACGAGGTCGCATCCGCCGACGCCTCAATCAGGCTGCGCATCAGGTCGGTGTCGTAATTGTCGTGCTTGCCCTGCAAGAGCGCACCAATCCGCTCCAGCCCCATGCCGGTGTCGATCGACTGCATGTCGAGCGGGCGCATCGTGCCGTCTTCGAACTGTTCGTTCTGCATAAACACGACATTCCAGATCTCGATAAACCGGTCGCCATCTTCTTCGGCAGAGCCCGGAGGGCCGCCCCAGATATGCTCCCCATGATCATAGAAAATTTCAGTACACGGACCGCACGGGCCCGTCGGCCCCATCTGCCAGAAATTGTCTGAGGTCGCGATGCGGATGATCCGGTTTTCGGGCACGCCGACCTTGCGCCAGATCTCAAACGCCTCGTCATCGGTGTGGTAAACGGTGGTGTAAAGCCGGTCTGCGGGGATGTCGAAGTCCCGCGTGATCAGCTCCCAGGCAAAGGTGATCGCTTCGGTCTTGAAATAATCGCCAAAGCTGAAATTCCCCAGCATCTCAAAAAAGGTGTGGTGCCGCGCGGTGTAGCCGACATTGTCCAGATCGTTGTGCTTGCCACCCGCGCGCACGCATTTTTGCGACGTGGTGGCCCGCTTGTAGTCCCGCGTTTCAAGCCCGGTGAAGAGGTTCTTGAACTGCACCATGCCGGAGTTCACGAACATCAGCGTCGGGTCATTGCGCGGCACGAGGGGGCTGGAGCTGACAACCTCGTGGCCCTGCTTTGCAAAATAATCAAGAAAGGTGGAGCGGATATCGTTCAGCGTCGGCATCGGTCTGGTCCCATCGGTTTGCATGGGACATAGCCGTGCGCTCGGGACGGGGCAACGAGAAAGGGCCGCACCGTCGCACGACCCTTTCCCGAGTATTGTCCGCCCCGCGCCCGAGGTGCCGGAGACGTTTTGCGCCGAGTCCCCTGTGCGCGACCGGTTACGCCTCGAGGATGTCGTCGTCGTCCTTATGTTCCTCGGGCGGCATGTCGAAATCCAGCCCGTGCGCGGCGCGGATCTTGTCCTCGATCTCCAGCGCGATGCGGGTGTTCTCCCGCAGGAACTGTTTGGCGTTTTCACGGCCCTGCCCGATCCGCTCGTCCCCGTAGGAGAACCACGCGCCGGACTTGTCCACGACGCCGGCCTTCACGCCAAGGTCCAGCAGCTCGCCCATCTTGGAGATGCCTTCGCCATACATGATGTCGAATTCCACCTGCTTGAAGGGCGGCGCGACCTTGTTCTTTACAACCTTCACGCGGGTGGCGTTGCCCACCACCTCGTCGCGGTCCTTGATCGAGCCGATGCGGCGGATGTCGAGGCGGACAGAGGAGTAGAATTTTAGCGCATTGCCGCCCGTTGTCGTCTCTGGCGAGCCGAACATGACGCCGATCTTCATGCGGATCTGGTTGATGAAGATCACCATGCAATTGGAACGGCTGATTGAGCCGGTTAGCTTGCGCATCGCCTGACTCATCAGGCGGGCCTGAAGGCCCGGGGCGTTGTCGCCCATGTCGCCTTCCAGTTCCTTTTGCGGGGTCAAGGCTGCAACGGAATCGACGATGACCATGTTCACCGCACCCGAGCGCACCAAGGTGTCGGTGATCTCAAGCGCCTGCTCGCCTGTATCGGGCTGCGAAATCAGCAGCTCGTCCAGGTTCACGCCCAGCTTTTTGGCATATTGCGGGTCCAGTGCGTGTTCTGCGTCCACAAAAGCGCAAACGCCGCCCTGTTTTTGTTGTTCGGCCACGCAATGAAGGGTCAGCGTGGTCTTGCCCGAGCTTTCGGGCCCGTAAATCTCGACGATGCGCCCCATCGGCAAACCGCCAATTCCGAGCGCAATATCAAGGCCAAGGCTGCCGGTGGAGCTGGCCGTGATGTCCTGGATCGCGTTTTCGTCACCCAGCTTCATGATAGAGCCCTTGCCGAACTGCCGTTCGATCTGGGCGAGGGCGCTGTCCAGCGCCTTTTGCTTGTCCGCGTTTTTCTTGCTGTTCATGCTCAGGAGATCTGCCGTTGCCATTCGCGTTTTGTCCTTTGTGTCATACCCCTAAAGGGGCGGCAATCGTTGCCGTGGTCTGCGCCGATGTTCACCTCATGTTCTTTGTGAGGCCAAAAGGAGAACATTTCAATCGAATTTTTCCTTTCTCACTGTGACGCGAGTTGGTTAATGAGGTGTTACTAGGGACGGAAAATCTGGAGCGGGCGGGAAATGCTGATCTTTTTCAAAGCGCGCCTCGCCTTTCTTTCGGTGCCAAAGACCGGCACCACGGCCTATGAAACGGCGCTGCGGCCGCATGCGGACATGGTCATTTCCGAACCGCCCCTGCTGAAACATGCCCCGGTCTACCGCTACAACCGCTTTGTGCGCCCGATGTTCCTGAAAGTCTGCGATGTGGAGCTGGAGCTGATGGCGGTGATGCGCGAGCCGGTCTCCTGGCTTGGGTCGTGGTGGCGGTATCGCCAGCGGGCCTTCATGGACGGCAAGCCGAACTCCACCAAAGGTATCAGCTTTGACGATTTTGTCCTCGCTTACATGAAGGGCAAGCGGCCCGGGTTTGCGGAGGTTGGCAGCCAGTACCGGTTTCTTGAGGCGCAACCAAACGGGACGGCCGTCACGCATCTTTTCCGCTATGAAGATCAGCCGCGGTTGAAGGGCTTTTTGACCGAGCGTTTGGGGCTGGAGTTCGAGACCGCCCGCGAAAACGTGTCCCCGGCACGTGACGAAGTGCTGAGCGCGGATGTGGAGACGCGGTTTCGCCGGAAATTCGCCGAAGAGTTCGCGCTCTACGCCTCCATCCCGCGCTAGTGCAACTGGCGGTGCACCATCTCCGTCAGCTCGTTCAGCGAAAACGGTTTGGGCAAAAAGACCGAGTTGGGGATGTTGGAATGCGCCTCGGTGAGCCGGTCTTCGGCATAGCCTGACACAAAGACCACCCGCACGTCCGGGCGCGCTTCGAGCGCTTCGCGCACCCATGTTGGGCCGTCTTTGCCAGGCATGACCACGTCAGTCACGAACAGGTCCACGTTCAGCTCCAAATCCTCCAGCGTGCGCAGGGCCGTCTCCGCGCAGTCGGCCTCGAGCACGGTGTAGCCCCGCAGGCGCAGCGCGCGGCTGGCAAAGGCGCGCACCGGGGCCTCGTCCTCGACCAGCAGGATGACGCCATCGCCGCGCTTGGCCGCGCTGACCTGCGGCGCGGCGGCGGCACTGGGCGCCTCGCGCATTTGCGCGTCGATCACCGGGAAGAGAAGCGTAAATGTCGTCCCCTCCCCCACAGTGCTGTCAACAAAGATAAAACCGCCCGTCTGCTTGATGATGCCATAGGCTGTGGACAGGCCAAGGCCCGTCCCCTCGCCCGTGCGCTTGGTGGTGTAGAACGGCTCGAACACCTTTTGCAGCTTGTCCTGGGGGATGCCGCAGCCCCGGTCGATCACCTGGACGCTGACATAGTTGCCCGCCGGGACGGTGACACGGTCGCGCTTCATCGGCACCTTGAGTTCAAGGCACTCGGTCTCGATCCGGATCTCGCCCCCGTCGGGCATCGCATCGCGCGCATTGACCACAAGGTTCATCAGCACCTGCTCGAGCTGCCGCTTGTCCGCGCGGATCGATTGCAGCACCGGATCGTGGCTGAGCGTGAGGGTCACCTTTTCACCGACGAGCCGGTTCAAAAGGTGCGTCAGGTCCGAAAGCGTGTCGCGCATATCGATCACTTCGGGCCGCAGCGTCTGTTTGCGGGAGAACGCCAGCAACTGGCCGACAAGCGCCGCGGCGCGGTTGGCGTTTTGGTTGATCTGCACGAGGTCCGAATAGTCAGAATCGCCCGGATCGTGACGCAGCAAAAGCAGGTCGCAGTGGCCCGAGATCGCCGTCAGCAAGTTGTTGAAATCATGCGCAACACCGCCCGCAAGCTGGCCAATCGCTTGCATCTTCTGGCTTTGCACAAACTGCGCCTCAAGGGTCTTGAGCTCGGTCGCGTCGGTCAGGACTGCGATCACGGACGCGCCGTCTGCGTCGCTGACCTTGTTGAGCGAGACCTGGACAAAAACCTCTTTGTCGGCGCGTTTCAGTCGGAGAAACTCGGTCGATTGCACCGCCCGGTCCTCAAGTGTTTCGGTCAGCCAGTTGGCAATCGGGCGGCCGAGACCTTCCATAAGCGCGCCAAGCTCCACATCCTCGCCCAGACGCGCCCCAAGCAGCGTTTCCGCTGCCCGGTTGTGCCCGATGATCCGGGTGTTGGGGGCAAGACGCAGCATCGGGACCGGGACATCCTCAAAGGACTGCCACGACTTGGGAGAGCACGTGTCACCGGGGGCCGGCAGCAGGTAAAGTGCGCGCCGCCCCGCGCTCATCTCGACCTCTACAACATGTACGGGCTGCGTGCCGGTCTGGGTGGACAGCTCCGCAATTGCGCCGGACCGCGGCGCACCTGCGGCAAACAGACGGTCGAGGCTTTTGGCGCGGGTCCCGATAAGCGCGCGGGCGGATTCATTCATGAACAAGATCGCGCCAGACCGCCCAAGGGTCAGCATGGGAAGGCCCGCCCCGTCCTGCGCGCGCACGCCCGGGCGATCCGGCAGGGTGTCGATGCGCCAGACATAGCCCTCATCGCCCACCTTGTGCACCGCCAGACGCACCGTCTCGCGCCGGGTCACAACATCCTCGCGGGCGGCGCCGGACAAATCGGCCTGCCCGCGCAGACGTAGGATGACCCCGCCCGGGTTGGCAAAGGTGCCCTTTAACGCTTCGGTCAGCGTCATGCCTGCCTGCGCGCCAAGCGCCTCACGTGCTGCGGCGTTGAGGGTCCCCACCTCCCCGTCCACATCGGTCACAAGACTGGGCGCGCCATCATGTTCGATGAAGGTCGCCACAGTGTCCAGCGCCGCCTTGCGCGCGCGCGCCCGCACCGAAGCGAGGCGCCAAAGACCAGCCGGGAGGCCCACAAGGCTCAGACCAGCGGCCAATAGGCTGAGTTGCACCAGCGGCGACGGGGCCAGAAATGCCAGACCGCACAGCAAGACGCCCAGACCAGCAAAGCCGCATAGGGACACGCGGCGGCTGCGCACCAAGCGCTCAATCCGTCCTGTGCTGAGTGCGGCGGTGTTCAAATTCGCTCCTTGGGTGCGCGATTCGGCTCCACCTATGTCGCGCCAAAAGGGTTAACCGCAGCTTAAGGGCGGCGTGTCTTTGCCGCCTGCGGCCCGCAGATCGCCTTAGGGTTGTGTAGCACCCGGTGTATCGCGCATCAACCGTGCCGCGAAAAACCCGTCACCCAGCGCATCGAGCGGCCAGCGCTGCATCTCCGCCACGCACCACCCCGGATGACGCGCGAGGAAGGCCGCGACGCGGTCCTCGTTCTCGGCCCTCAGCACAGAGCAGGTCGCAAAAACGAGCGCACCGCCCGGGGCCACGTGGCGCAGGGCACTGTCCAGCACGCTGTCTTGCAGGGCTTGCAATTCGGTCAGGCGCTCAGCTGTCAGCGCCCATTTGCCCTGGGGCGCGCGGCGCCACGCGCCCGAACCCGAACAGGGCGCATCGCACAGGACAAGGTCGAACTGGCCCTCTGGCCCCGTGTCAATCGCGATCTGAACCCCAGCGCGCGCGGCGCGTTCGGGGATGTCGGCCATGCGCGCGGCGCTGATGTCATGGGCCGTCACCTGCCAGCCAGCGTCCGCGAGCGCCAAAGCTTTGCCGCCGCCCCCCGCGCAGTAATCAAGCGCGGTGCCAGCGCCGGAAATCCACGCGACCACCGCCTGACTGGACGCGTCCTGAAGCTCGACCAGGCCCTCCGCCCAGGCCCGCGCCTGCCGCAGCTTGCGCGCGCCGTCCGTGAGTGTCAGCGCGGCGCGGGCGCGGGGGTTGGGCGCCGCCGTGATGCCGTCCGCGACCAGCGATACTTGCACAGCCGCCACATCGCCCCGGACCCGCAGCGTGATCGGC
This sequence comes from Pseudomonadota bacterium, assembly GCA_039817385.1. Lineage (GTDB taxonomy): Bacteria > Pseudomonadota > Alphaproteobacteria > Rhodobacterales > Rhodobacteraceae > JBCBCP01. The sequence goes on from JBCBVY010000001.1 coordinate 162,382, forward strand.
GCGCGCGCCATCGCTTGGTGCGCGGCGGCATCGGCGTCCGCACCGAGGCTGCCTGACCAGAGCGGCACCAACCAGTCGGGCAGGTTCCATGCCGCCCCGCCCGCCTCCGGATTGCGCCCCGCGGACCGTTCGGCATAGCTTAGCGGCGCAGGCGCGTGCCCTTCTCCGGTAAAGAGCGTCTCCACGTCTTGCCCCAGTGCCCTGAGCCGTCCAATCATCCGGCCCCGGCCTGTCTCGGCCCCGCCAAGGGCCGCATCGCTGCGCCAGTTCCGCAACACGTCAAAGACATGATCCCGCACCGCCGCACGATCCTTTGACCCGGCAAAGCGGCTGGCCCGCGCCCACCGAGACAATGCCTGCTCGGGCGCCTGCCCGTCGCCAATGGCATCGAGAACGGCAATAGCTGCGGCAATCCGAGCGGCAGGTGTCATAGGCCCGCTACATCACCCGATAATTGGGCGACTCGCGGGTGATCTGCACGTCATGGACATGGCTTTCCTTCAGCCCCGCGCCGGTGATCTTCACGAATTGGCAGCGCGTGCGCATCTCTTCGATCGTCGCGTTGCCGGTGTAGCCCATCGCGGCGCGCAAGCCGCCGACCAGCTGGTGGATGACCGTGCCCGCGGAGCCTTTATAAGGCACCTGCCCTTCGATCCCTTCGGGCACCAGCTTGTCACTGGCTGCGTCCTTCTGGAAATAGCGATCCGCCGAGCCGCGCGCCATCGCGCCGATCGATCCCATGCCACGATAGGCTTTGAAGCTGCGGCCCTGGTAGAGGATCACCTCGCCCGGGCTCTCATCCGTGCCGGCGATCATGCTGCCCACCATCGCGCAGGAGGCCCCCGCGGCGATGGCTTTGGCGAAATCACCAGAGAACTTGATGCCCCCGTCCGCAATGACCGGCACGTTGCCCGCCTGCGCCGCGCAATCCATGATGGCGGTGAGCTGGGGCACGCCGACGCCCGCGACCATCCGCGTGGTGCAGATCGAGCCAGGGCCGATCCCGACCTTGATCGCATCCGCGCCCGCGTCGATCAGCGCGCGCGTCGCCTCCGCCGTGGCGACATTGCCCGCGATGACCTGCACCTGGTTCGACAGGCGCTTGACCCGCTCGACCGCCTGCAAGACGCCCGCCGAATGACCATGCGCGGTGTCGATCACGATGATGTCGCATTCTGCATCCACCAGCGCCTCTGACCGCTCGAACCCGGCGTCCCCGACGCCCGTCGCCGCCGCCACACGCAAGCGGCCCAGATCATCCTTGCAAGCGGTGGGGTTGAGCACGGATTGCTCAGTGTCCTTGAGCGTGAGCAGCCCCGTCAGCTTGCCCGCGTTATCGGTGACCAGCAGTTTCTCGATCCGCCGGGCGCGCATCAGGCTGATCGCCTCTTCGCGGTCCGCAGGCTCCTTGAGCACGGCCAGATCATGCGCCGTCATCATCGCGTGCACCGGCGTCTCGTCCCGCTGGGCAAAGCGCATGTCGCGGTTGGTCACGATACCCAGCACGCGCCCGGTCTCATCGACGACGGGAAAGCCGCTGAAGCCATATCGTTCGGTCAGCGCCTTCGCATCGGCGAGCGTCTGATCGGCGCGCAGGGTGATCGGGTTGTATACGATCCCGCTTTCGAACCGCTTCACCCGGCGGATCTCACGGGCCTGCTCTTCGACGCTGAGGTTCTTGTGCACCACGCCCATGCCGCCCGCCTGCGCCATTGTGATGGCCATGCGCCCCTCGGTCACCGTATCCATAGCGGAACTCAGCAGCGGGATGTTCAGCGCGATCTCGCGCGTGACCTGGGTGCGGGTGTCGGCCGAAGCGGGCAGCACTTCGGAGGCGCCGGGCACCAGCAGGACATCGTCAAATGTGAGGGCCTCGCGAATCTCCATCAGTCTCTCCTTGGGAGGGCATCGGTTGGCACGTCCCTTTCGCACGCAACGTCAGGGATGGAAAGGGGGCGCCGCGATGTATCGTGCAGGCCAGGAGGAACCCCATGTCCAAAGTGCTCTATGAAAAAGACGGGCGCATTGCCCGCATCATCCTGAACCGGCCCGAGGTGATGAATGCCATCGACGACGAGGTGCCGGTGCTGCTGGCCGAGGCCGTCGCGCGGGCCGATGCCGATCCCGGTGTGCATGTGATGATCCTGTCGGGCGCGGGGGATGCGTTTTGTGCAGGTTACGACCTGACCTACTATGCCGAGGGCAATGGGTCCGGCGATGTTACGCAAGATATGCCCTGGGATCCGATCCAGGACTACCAGTTCATGTGGCGCAACACGCAGGCCTTCATGTCGCTGTTCCGGGCGCTGAAGCCGGTGATCGCGAAGGTGCATGGCCCCGCGGTGGCGGGCGGGTCCGATATCGCGCTGTGCTGCGATCTGGTTTTCATGGCCGAGGATGCGCCCATCGGCTACATGCCCGCTCGTGTTTGGGGCTGCCCGACGACGGCGATGTGGGTCTACCGGCTGGGCGCCGAGCGGGCCAAGCGGATGCTGTTCACCGGCGACAAGATCACCGGCCGCGAAGCCGAAGAGATGGGGCTGATCCTGCGCGCTGTGCCCCGCGCCGATCTCGACGCGGCGGTCGAGGAGATGGCCGACCGCATGGCGCGGGTGCCGATTAACCAGTTGGCGATGCAGAAAATGGTGATCAACCAGGCGATTGAAGCGCAGGGGCTGATGAACACCCAGCGCCTCGCCACGCTCTTCGACGGCATCACGCGCCACTCGCCCGAGGGGATCAACTTCAAGCACCGGGCCGAGGCGGTTGGCTGGAAACAAGCGGTGCGCGAGCGGGATGACGGCAGCTATGACTGGACGCTGGACCGGCCCATCAATCGGGCGGAGTGAGGGTGTGCATGCGGCGCGAGGTGGTTGGTGGGTTGGCACCCACCCCACGGGGCTTGCCAACCCACCACCAACACCTTGCCGGGACACACCCCACCCGTCATGATGCCCGCATGTACCGCCTCGTTCTCGCCTTTCTCCTCGCTGCTCCAGCCTTTGCCGACTCCCCCGCGGGCTACTACGCCTCCGGCTGGCCCATCGCGCTGGCCGAAGCGGCTTGCTATGGCGATGAAGGCTGCCTGACGCGGCTTGCCAATTGCGGCCCGGGCGCGGATTGCGCGGACACTGCTGCGCTCTGCCGTCATGATTACGGCCAAGCAAGCGCGCCTGCTTTCCGCCCCTGCACGCTGCACCGCCACGGGGGCGGCACCATCACCGTCCAGATCCCGCGCCAACCTGGCGCCACGCTTTCCACCTGGCCCGCAATGATGGACGGGGCAAAGGCCCGCCGCGAAGGCAACCTGAAGCACGGCAGCGCCTGCTGGCGCACCGAAGACCGCCGCAGCCTGTGCCTGACCGTGCTGCGCAGCGAAAAAGACCTCGCCCCCTGGGCCCCGAAATGAGCAACGCCTACGACAGCGGCCGTCTGAACCTGCCTTTCGTGGGCATCTCCACCTTTGGCAAACGCCCCTACCAGCCCGACTGGGCCGCGCTGGAGGCAGACGTCGCGATCATCGGTGCGCCGTTTGATGCGGGCACCCAGTGGCGCTCCGGCGCGCGGTTTGGTCCGCGGGCGGTGCGGGAGGCCTCCACCCTGTTCAGCTTTGGTCACGCGGGCGCCTATGACCATGAGGATGACGCGATTTACCTGCCGGGATCGGTGCGGATCGTGGACATGGGGGATGCGGACATCATCCACACCGACACCCAAGGCAGCCACGCCAACATAGAGACCGCGGTGCGCGCCGCGCTGGCCGCGGGCGCCCTGCCGGTGACCATCGGCGGTGACCATTCGGTCAACATCCCCTGTGTCCGGGCGATGGACGGCGCGGGCCAGATCCACATCCTGCAAATTGACGCTCATCTCGACTTCGTCGATGAACGGCACGGCGTGCGGCACGGCCACGGCAACCCGATGCGCCGCGCGGCGGAGCAGCCCTATGTCACGGGCCTCACGCAGGTCGGTATCCGCAACGTGTCTTCTACCGCGCGCGAGGGCTACGTGGACGCGCGGGCGATGGGCTCCGACATCCTGAGCGTGCGGCAGGCCCGTGCGCTGGGCGCGCTGGCCACGGCGGCGCGGCTGCCCGAAGGCGCCAAGGTCTACATCACCATCGACATCGATGCCTTCTGCCCCTCCATCGCGCCCGGGACGGGTACGCCCAGCCACGGCGGCTTCCTCTACTACGAGGTGCTGGAGCTGCTGCAGGAAGTGGCGCGGCGGCACCAGATCGTGGGCATCGACCTTGTGGAGGTCGCGCCGGATTACGACCCCACCGGCGCCACCGCGATCCTCGCCGCGCAGGTGCTGCTGAACCTGCTGGGCTTCATCTTTCATGCCCGGGGCCACTAGGGCGCGGTCCGTCACCTCGCAGCTTTGACCGAAATGTAAAGCGCCTCCAGAAACGGGGCCTTGCCCGCCAGATACTCTGCAATCCCGGCGCGGTTGTCCCGCGCCAAGCGCAGCTTCAGATCGGCATAGGCCCGCCGCGCCCCGGCATCGGCCCGCAGGTGATCCCGGATGGCCAGCATCCGCGCGGCGCGGGGGTGGTCTGGCGCACAGACGTGCAGCTTGTGGGTGCGCACCCCGTCCACGTCGCGTTTGAAGAAGCGATGCCCCTCGGCCAGGTCGCGGCCCCGGCGGTACCCCCGCGCCTCTAACGCCCGCCCCAAGACCCCGAGCGGCGCGTCATCTAGAACGGTCACGAGGATATCGATCTCGGGCTTGGCCAGGAGGCCAGGCACGGCGGTGCTGCCGACATGGTGCACCGCGACACACCCCGCGCCGAAGATCGGCGCAAGCCGCGCCGCCTCCGCGTCGAAAGCGCGCGGCCAGGCGGGGTCATAGGCTGTCAAGTCGCTGGTCAACCGCATGACGCGCCATAACGCAGGCGCCGCTGAAGGTCACGCGCGCAGCGGTGGCGAAGCGTGGCCACCGCCCTAGCAGACTTGAATTGCACGCAATGCCAGCGCGCAAATCGCAAACCCGGCACATGATTTTCATGACGATTTTTCAGCAGCCTGCGCCGGCCACACCGGGCCACGGCAAACCAGAAGGCTAACACGCGGATAAAACGGCGCTTTTCACTGCGCGACCCGCCGTGCGCTCCGCGCAAAATGACGCGCGCGAGCCAAGCCATGCCGCAAGCCCGCTTTCCTCGCCCCGCCAAGCCGTTATGGTGTGCGCCAAGAACAACCCGAGGCACGCGCATGAGTCCCAAGGACACGAACGATCCGCTTGTGGTTTTCACCCCCTCCGGCAAGCGTGGGCGCTTCCCTGTTGGCACGCCAATCCTGACCGCCGCGCGGCAGCTTGGCGTGGACCTCGACAGCGTCTGCGGCGGGCGCGGCATCTGCTCCAAATGCCAGATCACGCCCAGCTATGGCGAATTCCCCAAGCACGGCGTGACCGTCCAGCACGGCGCGCTGAGCGCCTGGAACGCGGTTGAGGACCGCTATAAAAGCAAGCGCGGGCTGATAGATGGCCGCCGCTTGGGCTGTCAGGCCACGGTCATGGGCGACGTGGTGATCGACGTGCCCCCCGAAAGCCAGGTGCACAAACAGGTCGTCCGCAAAGAAGCCGCCGCGCGCGACATCCGCCTCGATCCGGTGGTCAAGCTTTACTATGTCGAAGTGCGCGAGCCCGACATGCACGACCCGTCGGGCGATCTGGAACGGCTGCGCCAGGCCCTGCTGGAGCAGTGGGAGCTGGAGAATGTGCACGCCGATCTTCACATCCTGCACGTGTTGCAATCGGTGCTGCGCCGCGGGGAATGGAAGATCACCGTCGCCGTGCACCTTGGTGACGAGGAAAACGCCCCGCGTATCATGCATGTCTGGCCCGGGTATTACGAGGATACGCTCTACGGCCTCGCGGTTGATCTTGGCTCAACCACCATCGCCGCGCATCTGTGTGATCTGACCTCTGGCGACGTTGTCGCCTCCTCCGGCATCATGAACCCGCAGATCCGCTTTGGCGAAGACCTGATGAGCCGGGTGAGCTACGCGATGATGAACGACCGCGGCGCCGAAGAGATGACCGAGGCCGTGCGCGAGGGCATGAACGCCCTCTTTACGCAGATCGCGGTGGAGGCTGGCATCGACAAGCACCTGATCGTGGACGCGGTCTTTGTCTGCAACCCGGTCATGCACCACCTGCTTTTGGGCATCGACCCGTTTGAGCTGGGACAAGCGCCGTTTGCGCTGGCCACCTCCGACGCGCTGCGCTTGCGGGGGCGCGATCTGGACCTGAACATCCACCCCTCGGCCCGCGTCTACCTGCTGCCCTGCATTGCGGGCCATGTGGGGGCGGATGCAGCGGCCGTGGCGCTTTCGGAGGCGCCGGGCGAGTCCGAAGACCTCGTTCTGGTGGTCGACGTGGGCACCAACGCCGAAATCCTGCTGGGCAACTCGGAAAAGGTGCTTGCCTGCTCCTCCCCCACCGGGCCCGCCTTTGAAGGGGCGCAGATCACTTCCGGCCAGCGCGCCGCCCCTGGCGCCATCGAGCGCGTGGAGATTGACCCGGCCACCAAGGAGCCGCGCTTCCGCGTGATCGGCTCTGACCTCTGGTCGGATGAAGACGGCTTTGACGCCTCCCTGCCCCCCGGCGGGATCACGGGCATCTGTGGGTCCGGCATCATTGAAGTCATCGCCGAAATGCGCCTTGCCGGGATCGTTGACGCGTCGGGCCTCATCGGCTCCGCGGAACAAACCGGCTCAACGCGCTGCGTGCCGGACGGGCGCACGCAGGCCTACATGCTGCACGACGGTGCGGGCAGCGATGGCCCGTCGATCCTGATCACCAACCCCGATATCCGCGCGATCCAGATGGCGAAAGCGGCGCTGTACTCAGGCGCGCGCCTGCTGATGGACAAGTTCGGTGTCGACAAGGTGGACCGTGTGGTGCTGGCAGGCGCGTTTGGCGCGCATATCTCGGCCAAGCACGCGATGGTGCTGGGCATGATCCCGGACGCGCCGCTGGAGAAGGTCACTTCGGCGGGCAACGCGGCAGGCACCGGCGCGCGCATCGCCCTTCTGAACCGCGAGGAGCGGATCAAGATCGAGGAAACCGTGCGCCACATCCACAAGGTCGAAACGGCCATCGAGCCGCGGTTTCAGGAGCATTTCGTAAACGCCTCCGCTATGCCCAACAGCGCCGATCCCTTCCCGATCCTGAACACGGTTGTGAACCTGCCCGATGTCAGTTTCAACACAGGGGGCGGAGACGAAACAGGCCGCCGCCGGCGACGGCGGGCCTAGTCTGGATCAGGCAAGAGGTGCGCAATGACGGATAACGCAGATCAGGCACAATTCTGGTCCTCTCCCGCGGGCCAATCATGGGTCACGCACCAAGAATCGATGGACACTGTGTTGCAGCCGGTGCTGGATGCTGTCTTTGCACGCGCCGCCCTTGGCGCGGGCATGTCCGTGATCGACATTGGCTGCGGCACCGGGGCGAGCAGTCTTCAGGCAGCCGGGATCGTGGGCGACGCGGGGCACGTGACAGGCTTTGACATCTCGCCCGTACTGCTGGGCCATGCGCGCCGCCGCGCGGCGGGGCTGGACAACGTGACCTTCATCGAAGGGGACGCGCAAGTGCACGCGTTCGAGGCGGCCAGCGCTGACGCGATCATTTCCCGCTTTGGCGTGATGTTCTTTGCCGACACCACCGCCGCCTTTGCCAACATGGCCCGCGCCCTGCGGCCCGGGGCGGCGATGACGATGGCGGCATGGGGCCCTGCGCCCCAGAACCCGTGGTTCATGGTGCCCGCGAAGGTGGCCCGCGCGCGGCTGGGCGATCCGCCCAAGGTGGACCGCACCTTGCCCGGCCCCTTCGCTTTTGAGGATGCCGCCCGCACCCAGGCGCTGCTAGAGGCCGCCGGTCTGCATGTTGAGATCGACACGCAAGAGCTGACCCTCGATGGCGGGACTGACCCGGTGGTCGCGGCCGAGCTTTGCTCGCGCATCGGCCCCGCCAACAGCATCATGCGCCAGTTTGAAGGCACCGAGGAAGACCGCCTCGCCATCCGGGACGGCATCGCCGCCGAGATGGGCCAATGGAGCGCGGACCGCGTCCGCATCCCCGCCACCATCCACATCATCACCGCCCGCAACACGGCCCGCATCACGGATTGACGCGCCTGCCGCGCGGGTCTATCCACGGGGTCCGGCGCGGGTATGGTGAAAAGGTATCACGCGAGCTTCCCAAGCTTAAGTTACGGGTTCGATTCCCGTTACCCGCTCCAGTCTCACAGGACGTAAACAATGCGCGCCGCTTTTCTTGCCGCCCTTGCCCTGTGCGCTGCCATCGGCCCTGCATTGGCCAGCGGCTGCATCAATGTCGGGCGCAGCTGTGTGGAAACCACCGCGACCGCGCTGCACCTGCCCCTTCGGCCCGGCGAAGCGGAAGATCTGTCGATCCTCGCCAGCTTTCCACGCCTCGAAGACCTGCGCATTTCTGCGCGCTTGCCAGCGGGGACGCAAGTTGACCTGACGCCGCTCGCAGGGCTCCCGAACCTCTCGCGCCTGACCCTGCAAGACGTTGCGCCGCGAAGCCTTGCGCCGCTGACCACCCTGCCCCGGCTCGAGACGCTGTCGCTGCGCCTGGACGGGGCGGTGGACCTGTCCCCGCTGCGGCAGGTGCCGGCGCTGCAGCGGCTGACACTGTCGTCCAAGGAAGCGCTTGATCTTGCCCCCGTGGGCGAATTGACGGAACTGCGCGCTCTGAACCTGCGGGGCAACCGCTGGCTGACCCGCGCGCCGGTTGCGAAGCTGATGAAGCTCGAAGCGCTGGTGCTCGCCACGACGGGCCTGAGTTCGGTGGAGGAGTTGGCCGGCCTGACCAACCTGGTGAACCTGCAACTCTTCCGCACGCCGCTGGCGGATATCACGCCCCTGTCCGGCCTGACGCAGCTGCAATTCCTCGACCTGTCTTTTACCCCCGTCGCGGAGCTCGATCCGCTCGCGGGCATGCAGAGCCTGCAAACCGTTTATCTCAGAGACATCCTCGCCAGCAATCTGGACGGGCTCGCGGGCGCATCCGGGCTGCAAGAGCTGCACGCGGATGGTGCGCGCCTTGTCGATATTGGTGGCCTTGCGGGAAAACCTGCCCTGCGCATCCTTGCGCTGCACGATACGTCCATCGACACGCTGGAGCCGCTGAGGGACGCGGCCTCCCTTCGCGAGCTTGGCTTTAACAACACCCGCGTCACCGATATCACCCCGCTCGCGGGCCTGACGCGCCTGCGCGATCTGAAGTTCAAGCAGACGAGCGTCACCGACATCTCCGCCCTAGCTGGCCTGACGGGCCTGTCCGCGCTGAGCTTGCCGCAGCAGCCGCTGGACCTTGACGTCTTGCGCGGCTTGCAGGGGCTGCGCATCCTGCGCGCGCCCGATCTTCCCGAGGTCGATATGGGCCCGATCCAAAGCCTGCCCGCGCTGAACGTGCTGCTCCTGGGAAACAGCAACACGCGGCTTATCGGGCGCGAGGCAATCATCGCCTACCTCCGGGCGCGGGGCTGACGCGCTTGCTTGTGCCGCGGTGTGCCCGCCCCTAAGCTGCACGCGCGCTACGGGGGGAGCTGATGCGGTGAACATCCTATTTGTCATGTATGACCAGCTGCGGTTCGACTATCTCAGCTGCGCGGGTCACCCGCATCTCCACACACCCAACTTTGACCGAGTTGCGGCCAAAGGGGTGCGCTTTACCAAGGCCTATGTGCAATCGCCGATCTGCGGCGGCTCGCGAATGTGTTTCTACACCGGGCGCTATGCGTCGTCTCATGGCGCGCAGTGGAACGGCTTTCCCCTGCGGGTGGGCGAGCAGACGCTGGGCGACCATCTGCGCAAGCTGGGCATGGACTGCTGGCTGATCGGAAAGACCCACATGAAGGCCGATGCCGAGGGCATGGCGCGGCTGGGGCTGGCGCCGGACAGCGTGATCGGCGCGCGGCAAGCCGAATGCGGATTTGACACCTGGGTCCGCGATGATGGCCTCTGGGCCGAGGGCCCGGACGGGTTTTATGACGAGCGTCGCAGCCCCTACAACGAATACCTCAAATCCAAGGGCTACCCCGGGGAGAACCCCTGGGCCGACCACGCCAATGCCGGGGTCGAAGGCGGCGATGTCGCCTCCGGCTGGTTCATGCAGAACGCCGACAAGCCCGCGAACATCCGCGAGGAGGACAGCGAAACGCCCTGGCTGACCTCCGAAGCGATCCGCTTTATGGACGAAACCGAGGGGCCGTGGTGCGCGCATCTGAGCTATATCAAGCCTCACTGGCCCTATATCGGGCCCGCCCCCTACCACGACATGTACGGGCCCGCGCACGTGCCCCCCGCCATCCGCGATGCCAGCGAGCGGGATGATGTCCACCCGGTCTTTGGCGCCTTCATGAACGGCCCTGTCGGGCAAGCCTTCAGCCGCGACGAAGTGCGGGACAAGGTGATCCCGGCCTATATGGGCCTCATCAAGCAATGTGACGATCAGCTGGGCCGCCTGCTGGACCACCTTGCGGCGACGGGCCGGGACAAGGACACGATGATCGTGCTGACCTCGGATCACGGCGACTATCTGGGGGATCACTGGCTGGGGGAGAAGAACCTCTTTCACGACCCCTCCGCCCGGATCCCGATGATCATCTACGACCCGCGGGCGGAGGCTGATGGCACCCGCGGCAGCACCTGCGACGCGCTGGTGGAAAGCATCGACATTGCCGCCACCTTTATTGAAGCCGCAGGCGGCACGGTGCCGGATCACATTGTCGAGGGGCGGTCCCTCCTGCCCTGGCTGCGGGGTGAGAGGCCCGACTGGCGCACCCACGCCTTCTCCGAATACGACTTCTCCGCCCAGCCTGTCGCCGAAAAGCTCGGGCTGGAGCCACGCGATGCTCGCCTCTTCATGGTGTTTGATGGGCGCTACAAGCTGATGCACTGCGCCGCTCCTGACCTGCGCCCGATGCTGTTCGATCTGGCGGAAGACCCGGGCGAGCTGAACGACCTGATCCGGACCCAGCCAGACCACCCGGCCCTCGATGGCCTCTACCAAGCCCTGCAGGACTGGGGCCTGCGCATGTCCCAGCGCGTGACCATGTCCGAAGGCGACATCAAGGCGATGCGCGGCGATAGCCTGCGCAAGGGCGTCCTGATCTGGATGTATGACGGCAGCGAGGTGCCCGAGGACCTGACGGAGAAATATCGCGGCGCGGCGCAGGCGGATTACACCGGCGGGTCGTGATCATGCCGATCCAAGGCTTCATCGTAATCGCATGTTTCGCCTACCTCATGGCAGCTTTCGCCGCGCGGGTTTCGTCCCGACATCAGGCCACCGGCTCCGGTACGCACGTAGAGGCGCGACATTGGACCCCACGACGTCGGCCGCGATGTTTCTGCTGCCTGCAGGTCTGGTGATCGTCATCTACCAATCACTTGCGGCTGTTGATCAAATCCCGGAGGCTCCGGTCGCCTTTGGCCTCTTCTCCACCGGTGCGCGTCTTCACCTTTTGGCCCAACGTGACGGCGGACATTGGCACCTCAGAACGATCGGCGCGATCATGGCGGTCTTCGCCCGCTTCTCGACACGGCCTTTCATCGGCTCGTGCTTCCCGAGCGGACGTTACAAATGCCGTTCCCTGTTGTCACATTCACGTAAAACGGGCGGCCTATCGTGTGTTCGCGCGGGTTAGCCACACCGCACACACGTCTTTCCAGGGAGCTACCGAATGACCAAGATTGACCAGATCAACCTCAGCGCCGACGACTGGGACGAGATCAATTTCCCGCGCCCCGAGCGCTGCGATTTCGACCGCGTCGTGGACGCGGCGATCTCGCGCCGCGGGTTCCTCGGCGGCACGCTGGCCTTTGGCTCCGGCGCAGCGGTGATGGGCACCGCGATGCTGCCCGAGGCCGCACAGGCCGCGCAGACCAGCCGCTTTGCCTTTGACGCGCTGCCGATCCAGACCGACAACACCATCCACGTGCCCGAAGGCTACGAATGGGACGTTTTGGTGCGCTGGGGCGATCCGCTCTTTTCCGACGCGCCGGCATGGGATCCGGCCACGGGCCACCCAAGCCAGGGCGCCGACCGCGTCTTTGGCGAGAACACGGACGGGATGGAGCTGTTCCACATCGATGGCCGCGACGTGCTGGTCGTGAACTCCGAATACGCCAACCGCGGCACCAACCTGCCCGCCGCGCAGGAAGGCACGCCCGCCAGCCTTGACGATGTGCGCCTCTTCCAGCAGATCCAGGGCGTGTCGGTCATGGAGCTGAGCCAGGACGGTGGCGGCTGGTCCGTCGTTGTGGACAGCCCGCTGAACCGCCGCATCACGCACCTGACGCCGATGGTCATCGATGGGCCCGCCGCGGGCCATGACCTGCTGAAAACCGAGGCCGACCCGACCGGCACCGCCTCGCTTGGCACGCTGAACAATTGCGGCTCGGGCCGGACGCCCTGGGGCACCTACCTGACCTGCGAAGAGAACTTCAACGGCTATTTCGGCGCGACCGAAGGCCTGTCCGATGACGAGGTGCTGGCCGCGGGCTACAAGCGCTACGGCATCGGCGAGAACGGCTGGGGCTATGACTACCACAAGTGGGACGCGCGCTTTGACGTCTCCAAGACCCCGCATGAGCCGCACCGCGCGGGCTACATCGTTGAGATTGACCCCGCGAACCCGGACGCAGCACCGGTCAAGCACACCGCGCTGGGCCGCTTCAAGCACGAGAACGCCGCAACCGCGATTGCGCCCGATGGCCGCGTGGTCGTCTATATGGGCGACGATGAGCGCGGCGAGTTCATGTACAAGTGGATCAGCCGCGACATCTACGTGCCGGGCGGGGACACGTCCACGCTGCTGCGCGAAGGCCAGCTTTACACCGCCGTCTTCAACGACGACATGTCCGGCCAGTGGGTTGCCCTGACGCCCGAGGCGACCGGCATGGACGCGGCACAGATCGCCATCTTCACCCGTATGGCGGCCTCTGCCGTGGGCGCCACGACGATGGACCGGCCCGAGTGGATCGCGGTGAACCCCGTCGCGGTCGAAGGCTATTGCTGCCTGACCAACAACTCGCGCCGGGGCCTCGTGCAGGACGACGGCACGATCCGCACCAACGCGGGCGGTGAGCCGATGATCGCCAACGGGCCGAACCCGCGTGATCTGAACAACTACGGCCAGATCGTGCGCTGGCGCCCCGCGGATGACGATCACGCCGCGGACGCGTTCGAGTGGGACCTCTACGTCATGGCGGGCAACCCGGCCGTGCACGGGGACACGCCCTATGGCGGCTCGTCCAACATCAACGAAGGCAATATGTTCAACGCGCCCGACGGGATGATGTTCGACACGACGGGCCTGATGTGGATCCAGACCGACGGCAAGGACAGCAACGAAGGCGACTTTGCCGGCATGGGCAACAACCAGATGCTGGCAGGTGATCCGGTCACCGGCGAAATCCGCCGCTTCATGACCGGCCCGCACGGCTGTGAGGTCACGGGCCTGACCTGGTCCACCGACCGCCGCACGATGTTCGTCGGCATTCAGCACCCGGACGCGCCGTTCCCCGATGGCCCGGACAGCCTGCCGCGCTCGTCCATCGTGGCCGTGCGCCGCACCGACGGCGGTCTCGTCGGCTAATCTGCCGGGCGCCGGCGGACCTCCGCCGAGATCAAGAATTTGAAAAGGCCGGGTTTTCGCCCGGCCTTTTCTTGTGACCCATACAGGCGCCGCCCAACTGCAGCAGGACATCCCCAAAGATGCTACCATAGGGTGTTTTCTTAAGGAGGTTTGACATGACGCATTTTCCCACCGTGCGGGCCATCCTTGGCGCGCTCACCTTACTGGCATTGCAACCCATCGCACCGCCCGCCCACGCGGTTGGCGGTAACGGGGGCCAGGCCTTTACCCTGCAATGCACGGCGACAGAACGCCTTGCGGCGGTGATGACCCATGCCGGCCGACGGCTTGAGGGCATCGGCATTGCCTGCGTCAACCAAGCCGGGCAATGGCGGCAGGTCTGGGCCGGAACCTCCTCGGGCGGCAGCAGCGCGAATTTCAGGACGATCAACATCGCGCCTGCTCGCTGGGTACGCCGCACGAATATCAGCATCGGCAAATGTGGCAAGTCGACGACGCGGGTCTGCGGCGTCGGGTTCGTCTTCGACAACGATTTCGCGATAGATGTCGGCACCCGCACCGGCGACACCCGCCTTCAGGCCGCCCCGGGCAACAGCGAACTCTTCGGCTTCCGTGGCCGGGCCGGGACCGAGATCGACAACCTCGACGCGCTCTACCGGCCGCGCCAACGGCCCGCCTTCAACAACAGCCGCCAGCTTGATGGCCAAGACTTTGCCGACATCGTCGACGCGGCCCTGCTGTCGGGGTTCGAGATGCGGCTGAACAATATCGGCGCGCGCCAGGGCAACAGCTGGTTCGTGGAACGCGGGTCTTATGTCACGATGGCCGCGGTGCAGTCGCGCTTTGACATCCCCGAATGGAGCTTCCGCAGGTCGCGCGGCATCTACCGGTATTTCTACTACGTTAATGATGTGAACGCGCGCAGCGCCGGGATCGACTTCGACGCCGGACGCGGCGCGTTCGTGCTGCGTATTCTGCTGGAAGATGGCGGGCGCGAGATGAAGGGGAAATGCCGCCGCAAGCGCCCGAACGGCAGTTACACCGCGTGCGGCGGTGCGAACGAGGGCGACGGGAAGGCCCCCGATGTTCAGTGGTCCTTTCCCGAGATTGAAATGCTGCTCGTTCCGCAGGTCGTGGCGCGCAATAACGGCCGCAACGGCGTGGGACTGCGCGTCGAGAATGTCCGGCTGATGGGAGATTTTTCCCTCAACGGCCTGTGTTCGCGTCTTGCGGGGCGGTGCCATACCATTCTGCGCGACTGGAAAGGCAACCTCATCACAGGCATCGAGGCTGGCGTCATGGCTCAAATCAACGGGCCGGTCATACAGCGCGTCATGGCCGACAACACGCGGCGCGCGTTGAACGCGGCGAACATCCCGAACCTCGTCGACGTTGTCATTGACGGCGACAGTATCGAATTGCGGTGGTAAGCCGGAGCGCGCCGAGGATGGGCAAGATTGCCCATCCTACCTTTGAAAAGTGGCAAAGGCGCTTACCCAATCAGGAGGGTTTGAGACCGCGCCACGCCAGAAAGCTCAGCACGATGGCCGAGCCGGACACGAGCGTCATGAGCGTGCCGGGGAAGAAATGCACGAAACCCGGCAGGTCGAGGAAAAGGAAATAGCCCAGATCGGCCATGCCGCCGATCAGCGCGGTGACCCAAAGCGCGGTGACATTGCCGCGCCAGATGAAAACCGCACCAATCAGCGTGGCCAGCCCAAACCAGCCGAGGTTCCAGCCATGCTGGTTCAGAATACCCGCGGCCGCCGCCGGATAGTCACGCACGAGCGTATCCGGATCCACCGCGTCCGCAATCGCCTGTACGCCGCCCGTCGCATCCGAGCCAAGCACAATGCCCCCGGCCAGCATGTGCACGAGCCCCCAGATGACCCAAAGCCCCGCTGCGATCCGTAGAAACGTTGGAGTGGTGCCCGCCATTTGCGTCTCTCCTGTCCGCAATTTAGGTGATGTGTCAGAGCATCAGATTTTTAGTGGACTTTGTCAATCAATATGACGGCACCCAATCTCGCCCCCCTCATGGACCGCTTCGTGCGGCGACTTCATCTGTCGCTTCAGGCAAAGGCGCGCAGCTTTGACAGCTACGAGGTCGGCCCCGTCGGCGGCATGATCCTGATGGTGATGGAGGAGGCCGGCCCACTGACAATGCAGGCCCTCGCAAATGAGATGGTGCGGGACAAGTCGCAAATGACGCGCATGGTTGCCCCGCTGGAGCGCAAGGGCCTCGTGTCGCGCGCCCCGGGCGCGGGCGATGCCCGGCAAAGCATCGTCGCGCTGACCCCGCAAGGGCGCGATTTTGTCCGTGCCCTCAAAGACGTTGTTGCCCAAACCATTGACGAGGTTCTGGCCCCGATCCCGCCAAAGGATCGCGACTTGCTTGCCGCGCTTCTGTCCCGCGCCCTGACTTAGCCGATCAGCACCTCGCCAAATTCATCCCGCAAGTTCCGCTTCAGCACTTTGCCCGTCGCGTTGCGCGGCAGCACGTCCGTGAAGACAACCTTGTCCGGGATCTGCCACTTGGCGATCTTGTCCGCAAAGATGGCCAGGACCTCTTCTTCGCTCGGGCTTTGCCCCTCCGCCGCGACAGCCACCAGCACCGGGCGCTCGTCCCATTTCTCGTGCCGCGCGCCGATCACCGCGGCATCGGCGAGCGCGGGGTGCGCCACAGCGATGTTTTCCAGATCCACCGAGGAAATCCACTCCCCGCCCGATTTGATGATGTCCTTCGAGCGGTCCTTGATGCTGACAAAACCGTCCGGATCGATCGTCGCCACATCGCCGGTGTCGAACCAGCCCCCCGCAAGCGTCTCATCAGCCGTTTTGCCCAGATAGCTGTCGAGGATCCAATGCCCGCGGCACATCAGGCCGCCCTGCGCCGCGCCATCATTGGGCAGGTCCGCGCCGGTCTCGTCCACGATCTTCAGCTCCACGCCGTAAGGCGGACGCCCCTGGTTCTCGCGCAGTGTGTGCTGCTCGGCCTCGGGCAGCGCGCCGTGCTTGGCCAGCGGCTTGTTGACAGAGCCAAGCGGCGACATCTCTGTCATGCCCCAGGCGTGGATCGTCTCAACACCATACGCCTCGCGGAACGTCTCAATCATCGACGGCGGACAGGCCGACCCGCCAATCACCGTCTGCTGCAGCGAGGCGAGCGTAGAGCCGGACTTGGCCGCCGCCCCCAAAAGCCCCTGCCAGATCGTTGGCACGCCAAGCGCCAGCGTCACGCCATAGCCGTCGATCAGCTTCACAAGGCTGTCCCCGTCCAGCCCCGGCCCCGGCATCACCATCGCCGCACCGGTCAGCGCGCAGGCATAGGGCGTGCCCCAGGCATTGACATGGAACATCGGCACCACCGGCATCACGATATGCCGTGCGTGCACGTTCAGGCTGTCGGGCAGCGCCGCAACGAGGCTGTGCAGTACGGTGGAGCGGTGGGAATACAGCACGCCCTTGGGATTGCCCGTCGTGCCAGAGGTGTAGCACAGGCTGGAGGCGGTGTTTTCGTCCAAATCGGGCCAGTCAAAGCCCGCATCCCCTTCGGCGATCATCTCGTCATAGAACTTCAGCCCAGCGATCTTGGCCGCCGCGTCTTCGTCGCGCGGGCCCATCAGAACGACATGCTCCAGCCCCGGGCACTTGTCGCGGATGGCGGCAATCAGCGGCACGAAGGTCGCATCGATGAAGATCACCCGGTCCTCGGCGTGGTTGATGATATAGACCAGCTGTTCGGGGAAGAGGCGCGGGTTGATCGTGTGGCAGACAAAGCCTGCGGAGGCGACGCCGAAATAGATCTCAAGGTGGCGCCGGTTGTTCCACGCGATGGTGGCGCAGCGGGTCTGCGGCGCGAGGCCCAGCTTCGTCAGCACATCGCCCAGGCGGCGGCTGTTCGCGCCGACCTCGCCCCAGCTTGTCTCAACCACCCCGCCCGCGGTCTCGACCGAGTAAATCGGGGACGGCGCGTGGTAGCGCTCCGCATGGGTCAAAAGCGACGAAATCGTCAACGGAAATTGCATCATTTGGCCAAGCATGGGCACCTCCCTAGTGTTGCGAGAAATGGCTTGCCCGCCGCCCTTTTTCCAGCGCGGCCCATCCTCCCTTGACCTGCACGATGCCAAGCGATCCCGCGCCTTGCAAGCCATGCACACGCCCGTTACGCAAGGTCCGCATGGACTTGCCCTTCCACACCCTGCTGAGCGCGGCGCAGCAACGCGCCGCCGGATTGCCAACCCCGGCCCCGCTGGCCATCGCGGATATCGTGCATCACGACGATCTCGACAGCCTCGATCATGTGAACAACACGCGGTATTTCGCCTGGTTCGAACGGCTGCGCATCCGGCACATGACCCACTATGGCATTGGCCTGCTGAACGATCCCGCCAGCCCGCGCATCGTGATCCGCTCTGGCGAGGTGCGCTTTGTGGCCGAGTTGCGCGGGGGCGAGAGCTATATCACCACCTGCCACTGCACCGCGCTGCGCCGCACCTCGATGACGCTGAGCCAGGAGATTTGGGCACGCGGGACCCTGCGCGCGACCTTCTCTTGCGTGATGGTGCTGTTGACGCAAGACGGGAGCGCGCGGCGGAAAATCCCCGATGACATCCGTGCACGGCTCATCGCGGATGGCGCGCACCAGCAATAGCGACTTCTTTGTTCTAAAAAACTTCCGCCGGAGGCATGGAATCCATATCGCGCACTCTGGATTTAGTGCCTCCGGCGGGGATTTTTTAGAACAGAGAAGGGAGGACGCTTTAGCCCCGGTGCATCCGCAGGAACTTTACCAATGCCGTGGTCGAGCCGTCCTTGCCCACCGGCGCCGCGCTGCCCTCCACAATCGGTTGCAGGGCCGTGGCCAGTTCCTTGCCCAGCTCCACGCCCCATTGGTCAAAGGAGTTGATGCTGAGGATGACCCCTTCGACAAAGACCCGGTGCTCGTAAAGCGCGATGATCTGGCCCAGCGTGTACGGGTCCAGCTTGGGGTAGACGAGCGTTGTGGACGGGCGGTTACCGGGAAAGACGCGGTGGGCGGCCTGCCGCTCCAGCTCTGCGCCTTCGAACTTGCCCGCGACTTTGGCGCGCGCCTCATCAAGGGACCGCCCGCGCATCAGCGCCTCCGATTGCGCGAGGCAATTGGCAATGAGCAGCGCGTGGTGGTGACCCAACTCAGGCTCGTGCCCCTCCGCGGCGATCATGAACTCGCACGGGATCACGTCTGTGCCCTGGTGGATCAGCTGGTAGAACGCGTGCTGACCGTTGGTTCCGGGCATCCCCCAGACGATGGGGCCGGTCGCCCCGTCCACGCCGGTGCCGTCCATCCGCACCGCCTTGCCGTTGCTCTCCATCTCAAGCTGCTGGAGGTAGGCGGGCAGCTGCCCCAGCCGCTGGTCATAGGGCAGCACCGCGCGGCTGGCATGGCCCAGCACCTGCCGGTGCCACATGCCGACGAGGGCCAGCATCACAGGCATGTTTTCCGCCCCTTTCGCGCTGCGGAAATGCAGGTCCATCGCCTGCCCGCCGCGCAGGAAGGCGCGGAAGGCGTCAGGGCCAATCGCGATCATCAGCGAAAGGCCAATCGGCCCCCACATTGAATAGCGCCCGCCGACCCAATCCTCGAACCCGAAGACACGGGTTTCGGGAATGCCGAACTCTGCAGTCTTCTCAAGATTGGAGGACAGCGCGGCGAACTGCTCTGCCGGGGTGCCGCCGTGATCAGCCATCCACGCGCGGGCCGTGCGCGCGTTGGTCATCGTCTCAATCGTGGTGAAGGTCTTGGAGGCAACGACCACAAGCGTCGTCTTCGCCTCCAGCCCCCGCAGCGTGTCCGCGATATGCGCCCCGTCTACATTGGAGACGAAATGCACACGCGGGCCGTCGTGATAGGGGCTGAGCGCCTGCACCGCCATTGCCGGGCCCAGGTCCGACCCGCCGATGCCGATATTCACAACGTCGGTGATGGCTGAGCCGCGTATCTGCTGCGCGAAGGCCTCCATCCGGTCCAGCGTCGCGCGCACCCCCGGCATGACATCCGCCCCGTCCACCATCACCGGCCCGCCATCGAGGTTTCGCAGCGCCGTGTGCAGCACCGCGCGCCCTTCGGTTTCATTGATAGCCGCGCCGCTGAACATCGCGTCCCGGCGGGCGGGCACGTCCGCGGCCAGCGCGAGCAGAGCCTCGCGCGCCTCGGCGTCGATATTCGTTTTGGAGTAATCAAACCGCATGTCCCCGGCCTGAACACAGAACGCGTCTGCCCGCTCCGGGTCGGCTTCAAACAGATCAAGGATGCGGCGTGTTGCGGTTTCTGCCGCCTTGGCTTTCAGGTCTTTCCACATGGTTTTCTTTCCAAAATGCGCTCAGGGCGTAGGTTCTTCAAAATGGGCGCTCACGGCGCAAATCTCCTTAATTGGGCGCTCAAGGCGCCCAATGCACAATCAAATCCGTCTTCACCGCAGCAATCGGCGCCTCTTCGAAAGGCAGCTTGCGGGCCGCCTCGAAAGCTGCGCGCTTTTCTGCCCCAGTGATCACGAGATGCTTGCTCATCGCCCCGTCGAGCGTGGCCGCCGACAGTGTCACCCGCTCTTCCTGCGCGGCGGGGCGGATCGGGCAGACGATGGGCGCGCCGGGAGCCAGTGCCTCCCTTAATCCCTGCGCCCCGGGAAAGAGGGACGCCGTGTGCATGTCCGCGCCCATACCCAGCAGCAGCACCGAGATCGGCACGTCGGCCACCAGCTCTGCGCTGACCTGTGCGGCGCCTTCCTCGGGCGTGGCGCCGGGCACGTAAAGCGGCCGGAACACCGCCTCCGCCGCGCGGTTCACCAGCAGGCGGCGGCGCAAGAGGCCCCAGTTCGAGCGTTCGGATTCAAGGCTCACCCAGCGCTCATCCGTCAGCGTCACATGCACGCGCGACCAGTCCAGATCGGCCGCACACAGCACGTCAAAGATCGGCCCGGGGGTTGACCCGCCCGGCACAGCAAAGGACGCCCATTCGTGCTGGAACAGGCACTTCTCAAGCGCCCCGGCGAGCACATTGGCGACATCAATCGCCATCATCTCCGCATCCGCATATTCGAGGAATGTCATGGCCGCACCTCCCGCCAAATCCGCGTGTCCCGGGCCAAAAGCTGCACCGAATCCGACGGCCCGTCACTGCCCGAGGCATAGGGCTTGGGCACTTCGCCCCGCGCCTCCCAGCCTGCGATGATCGGGTCGGTCCAGGCCCAGGCAGCCTCCACCTCGTCCCCGCGCATGAACAGCGTCTGATTGCCCCGGATCACGTCCATGATCAGCCGCTCATAGGCGTCGGGCGGATCTTCCCCATCGGGGCCAAGCGCCTCGGCAAAGGTCATATCCAGCGGCACATCCACAAGGCGCATCCCGCCGGGCCCCGGCTCCTTAATGGTCACGCCCAGCGTGATGCCCTCGTTCGGCTGCAGCCGGATCGACAGAATGTTGTGGTGCCCGCCGATATCGTCCTCAAAAATGCTGTGCGGGCGCTCTTTGAACACCACCGTGATCTCGGAAGAGCGCGCGCTCATCCGCTTACCCGTGCGCAGGTAGAACGGTGTGCCCGCCCACCGCCAGTTCGAAATGCCAACCCGCAGCGCGACATAGCTTTCCGTGCGCGAGCGCGGATCGCCAACCGCGTCGCGGTAGGACGGCTGCCCATCCCCGCCCGCCTCGTACTGGCCGCGCACGATATGGTGCGGGTCGGGCGCATCAAGCGCACGGATGACCTTCAGCTTTTCGTCCCGCACCGCGTCCGGCTCAAACCGCGAGGGCGGCTCCATCGCGATCAGGCACAAAAGCTGCATCAGGTGGTTCTGGATCATGTCCCGCATCGCGCCCGCGCGGTCGTAATACTCGCCCCGCCCGCCGACCCCGACCGTCTCGGCCACGGTGATCTGCACATGATCGACATATTGCGCATTCCACAGCGGCTCGAACAGCATGTTGCCAAAGCGCACAGCCATCAGGTTCTGAACCGTCTCTTTGCCCAGGTAGTGATCGATCCGGTAGATCTGCGCCTCGTCAAAAAAGGCGGCAAGGTCTTCGTTCAGCGCGCGGGCCGTGGCCAGATCGCGGCCAAAGGGTTTTTCCACGACAATGCGCGTGTGCTCATCCGTCAGGCCGTGCTGGTTCAGGCGCAGGGCCAGATCGGCAAAAAGGCTTGGCCCCACCGAAAAATAGAACGCCCGCACCGGCCCGCGCGTCAAAAGCCCCGCCAGGTCGCGCCAGCCGGCCTCCCCCCGCGCATCGATGGGCACGTAGCTTAGCAGCGCGAGGAAGCTTTCGAGCGTGCCGTCCTCGCAATGGCGCCCGCCCCCGAATTCGCGCACGGCCTCAGCGACTAGGTCCTGAAAACCGGCCCGGTCGAGCTCTGTGCGGGCAGCGCCGATGATGCGGGCGCCCGTCGGGATCTGCCCCGAACAGTAGCGCCGGAAAAGGCCTGGCAGGATCTTGCGCCGGGCCAGATCACCCGTGCCGCCAAAGATCACCAGCTCGAATGGATCAACCGGAATGGTGCGCGAAACCATGTTTGGCCCCCGTATTCGCAAATGTTAGCGTTCACAGCTCACAACGTTGCGCCTGTCACAACTGTGTCAGCGCGGCGCGCGCCCGCTTTTCACTTGCCTTGCCCTACGCTAGCTAAGATGTCACGCGAAGATGACAGGGAAAAGGCAAGCGTTATGAAGGATACAGGCTCCGGCAATGTCGGCAAATTCGTGGACCCTTTTGTCACCGCGGACGGCTCCGAACGTGCCCATGTCAGCCTGACGCAGCCCGAAACGCTTTGGTTCAACACCGGCACGCTGTGCAATATCGAATGCACGAACTGCTATATTCTGTCGTCGCCCACCAATGACGCGCTGGTCTACCTGACAGCGGCAGAGGTGGAGGCGTATCTGGACCAGCTTGAAGCACGGAAATGGGCCGTGCGGGAAATCGGGTTTACGGGCGGCGAGCCCTTCATGAACCCCGCGATGATCGACATGGCGCGGGCGGCGCTGACCCGCGGCTACGAGGTGCTGATCCTGACCAACGCGATGAAGCCGATGATGCGCCCACGGGTGCAGGTGGGGCTGAAGGCGCTGCAGGCGGACTACGCAGGCAAGCTGACCCTGCGCATCTCGCTCGACTATTTCGACGCGCCGGAACATGACGCCGAACGCGGTGTGGGCGCCTTTGCCGAGACGCTGAAAGGCATGGACTGGCTGCGCGATGCGGGCATCCCTATGGCGGTTGCGGGCCGGATGGCGATGGCGCAGAGCGAGGCGGAGGCGCGCGCGGGATACGCCGCGCTTTATGCAAAGCATGGCTTCAAGATCGACGCGCAAAACCCCGGAATGACAGTACTGTTCCCGGAGATGGACGAAAACGTACCGGTGCCGGAGATCACGACCGCCTGCTGGCGCATCCTGAACAAAGACCCGGGCAGTGTGATGTGTTCCAGCGCGCGCATGGTGGTCAAACGTAAGGGCGCCGACGCGCCGACAGTGCTGGCCTGCACGCTTCTGCCCTATGACGACCAGTTCGACATGGGCGCCACGCTGGAGGAAGCCGAGGCGGACGTGCGCCTGAACCATCCCCACTGCGCCAAGTTCTGTGTGCTCGGCGGCGCCAGCTGTTCGGCCTGAGCCGTTTTTCAAAAACGGCCAGACATCGATCCTTCAAGGATCGACCCAGCCGTTTCTTCAAGAAACGATGCCGTCAATGCAGCCGGAACTCTCCCACCTGATGCTGCCACTGCGTTGGGCTGACCATCTTGCGGTGGGTAAAGCGCACAGAATGCAGCGGCCCTTCGATTTCGCGCTGCCAGAAACCGATAAAGTCAAACAGCCGGTCATGGTCTGGCGCGCGGTCATAGTCCTGCCAGACAAAGGTGTTCAGGACGGATGGGTAATCGGGCATCCGGTAGAAGAATTCAGCCGTCGTCAGCCCATACCCCTTAAGAAGCAATTCAGTCTCTGTTTCGGGCATTTTTGCACCTCTCATTGCCTGTGATAGGTCCATGATGCTTAAGGATGATTACTTTTCAATAAAAACAGTATGTTATCACTCACGCGCCCCGGCTGCCACGTACCGCACACCACGCCCATTGCACCCCATCTATGCTTTGGGCTACACTCAAACCCAAGATGTAGCGCGCGCCGAAAAAACAGGCAGATAACATGAGCGACGACACCCAACCGCCTGAAGACCAAGACGAAACCGGGCCGGAGCGGCCCGGATATGATGGCCCCACCGTCTCCATCGAGGCGGAAATGAAGACGTCCTATCTGGACTACGCGATGTCGGTCATCGTCTCGCGCGCGATCCCGGATCTGCGCGATGGGCTGAAGCCGGTGCACCGGCGCATCCTCTATGCGATGCACGAAACCGGCAACACCGCCGATAAATCCTACCGCAAGTCCGCCCGCCCCGTGGGCGACGTGATGGGCAAATACCACCCGCATGGGGATTCCGCGATCTACGATGCGCTGGTGCGGATGGCGCAGGACTTTTCGATGTCGCTGCCGCTGCTGGATGGTCAGGGCAACTTTGGCTCGATGGACGGCGATAACCCCGCCGCGATGCGCTACACCGAGGTGCGCATGGACAAGCCAGCGGCCTACCTGCTCGCGGACATCGACATGGATACGGTCGATTTTCAGGACAACTACGATGGTAAGGACCGCGAGCCGACCGTCCTGCCCGCGCGCTTTCCTAACATGCTGGTTAACGGCGCAGGGGGTATCGCGGTCGGCATGGCCACCAACATCCCGCCCCACAATCTGGGCGAGGTGATCGACGCCTGTCAGGCGCTGATTGAGAACCCGGACCTGTCATCGGAGGGCCTAATCGAGTACATCCCCGGCCCCGACTTCCCCACGGGCGGCATCATGCTGGGCCGCTCGGGCGCGCGCAAAGCCTACCTCGAAGGGCGCGGCAGCGTCATCATCCGCGCCAAGACGCGTGTGGAAGAGATCCGCAAAGACCGCTGGGCCATCGTCATCGACGAGATCCCCTACCAGGTGAACAAGGCCACCATGATCGAGCGCATCGCCGAGGCCGCGCGCGAAAAGCGCATTGAAGGCATCGCCCACGTGCAGGACGAGAGCGACCGCAACGGCGTGCGCGTGGTGATCGAGCTAAAGCGCGACGCGACCGCCGAGGTTGTCCTGAACCAGCTGTTCCGCTTTACCCCGATGCAGACCTCCTTTGGCTGCAACATGCTGGCCCTGAACGGCGGGCGGCCCGAGCAGTTAACCCTGCGCGGCTTTCTCACCGCCTTCCTAGACTTCCGCGAGGACGTCGTCATCCGCCGCACGGCCTTCTTGCTGAACAAGGCGCGCGACCGCTCGCACATCCTCTGCGGTCTGGCCGTCGCCGTCACCAATATTGACGAGGTGGTGCAGACCATCCGCGGCTCCGCCGATGCGGCAGAGGCAAGGGAAAAGCTGATGACCCGCCGCTGGCCCGCGCAGGACATCCTGCCCTATATTCAACTGATTGACGATCCGACCCACACGGCGAACGCGGACGGCACCTACAACCTGTCCGAGGCGCAGGCCCGCGCGATCCTCGATCTGCGCCTGCAACGCCTCACCCAGATCGGCGTGAAGGAAGTCACCGACGAGCTGGAAGAGCTGGCCGCCAAGATCAAGGATTACCTCGCCATCCTCGCCTCCCGCGAGCGGATCATGGAGATCATCAGCGCCGAACTGGCCGAGGTCAAAGACCTTTTCGCCGTGCCCCGCCGGACAGAGATCGCCGACTGGTCCGGCGACATGGAAGACGAGGACCTGATCGAGCGTGAGGACATGGTCGTCACCGTCACCCAGGGCGGCTACATCAAGCGCACACCGCTCGCCGATTTCCGCGCGCAGCGCCGCGGCGGCAAGGGCCTTTCCGGGATGCAGACGAAGGAAGAGGACGTCGTCACCACCCTCTTCGTCGCGAACACGCACACGCAGCTTCTGTTCTTCACCACCGACGGGATGGTCTACAAGCTCAAGACCTGGCGCCTGCCGCAAGGGGGCCGAACCGCAAAGGGCAAGGCCATAGTGAACATCCTGCCGATCCCGGTGGGCGTGTCGATCGCGGCGATCATGCCCGTCGACCGGGACGAAAAAGACTGGGACGACCTGCAGGTCGTTTTCGCCACCGACCGCGGCACGGTGCGGCGCAACAAGCTTTCCGATTTCACCAACGTGATGCGCAACGGCAAGATCGCGATGAAATTCGAAGGGGACAGCGAAGGCTGGAGCCTGATCAACGCGCGTATCGCCTCAAACGACGATGACGTGATGCTGGTCACCCAAGGGGGCCGCGCCATCCGCTTCCCCGCGACGGATGTGCGCATCTTCAACTCGCGCAATTCAACCGGTGTTCGGGGGATCAACCTGCAAGGGGACGACCGCGTGGTGTCAATGTCGATCCTCCGCCATTTCAAGGCCGAAGCAGACGAGCGCGCCGCCTACCTCAAGATGCGGCGCCTGATGGCGGGTGTCACCGAAGACGCGGAGGCCGATGAAGACGGAGGGAATGCTGACACCGCCCTGCCCCAGGAACGCTATGCGGAGATGTCGGCGGCGGAAAACCTGATCCTCACGATCACCGAAGGCGGCGCAGGCAAGCTCAGCTCGTCCCACGACTACCCCATCCGGGGCCGCGGCGGCATGGGCGTGACCGCGATGGACAAGGCCATGCGCGGCGGGCAGATCGTGGCGTCTTTCCCGGTTGATATGGACGATCAGATCATGCTGGTCACCTCACAGGGCCAATCGATCCGCGTGCCGGTGGACGGCATCTCTTTCCGCTCGCGCAGTGCGGGCGGGGTGAAGGTGTTCGATACGGGTACGGGCGAAAAGGTCACGTCCGTCGCCTGGATCGCGGAACAGGGCGACGAAGACGAGGGCAGCCCCGCGCCCGACAGCTAAAGCGCTGGGGCCGCGCCGTATGGGCTATGCCAGTTGGGTGTCGCGGTGGACAAACCGTCACTCACAGTAATCACCCTGACGGCCACGAGGCCCAGCGCCACTGCGTCGACCGGCCCACGCGCGGGCCGCGTTGCTGTTCACGTGCCCCCACGCGGGCTGGCCGTTGTCGCTCAGACCGGGCGCGCCTGTCACATGACGCGTAAGGGCCTAGTCCAATGCGCGGACAACCCCAGCCTGCTGCGAGGCGGGCTGGCCCGTAGCGTGGTTTGCCGCGACCGTAATCGCGACCGCGATCACGCCGAGGGCAAATGTAAATCGTGTCATGGAAACCTCCCAAACTGGTAACGCCCCGTGGAAGGTAGCCAGGGTTGAGACAGCACGGCATGGGAAAAATCCCCGCCGCGCTTCAGCAGCAGAATCGCATAGGCCCTCTAGAGCGCGTAGATCGCTTTGAACTTTGCCTCCAAGTAGCCCAGGAACGGTGCGGCGCTTGGCGCAGCGCCGGTCGCAAAGGCAATCGTTTCGCGCGGGCTGCGCAGGCCGCCATGCTGTTGCAGCGCCTCGCCCAGCCAGCCCGTGGCCGCCGAAAGATCGCCCGCGGCCAGCTGATCGTCCAGCCCCGGCACCGCGATACTCAGCGCCTCGAACAGACACCCGGCATAGAGATTGCCAAGCGCATAAGTCGGGAAATAGCCAAACAGGCCCACCGGCCAATGCACATCTTGCAAGACGCCATTGGCGGCGGTGTCGACGCCATAGCCGAAATCTGCAGCAAAGCGGTCATTCCACGCCGCCTCCAGATCGTCCACGGCCAGATCGCCGCTGATCAGCGCCCGTTCAAGGTCAAAGCGCAGCATGATGTGCAGGTTATATTGCAGCTCGTCCGCCTCGGTCCGGATGTATCCGTTCTGCACAGCGTTCACCGCGGCATAGAACGCGTCCGCATCTGCGATGCCAAAGTCGCCAAAGACGTCCCGCATCTGCCCATAAAGCCAGCCCGTAAAGGCGCGGCCGCGCCCGATCTGGTTCTCGTAAATGCGGCTCTGGCTTTCGTGCACGCCCATCGACACACCCCGGCCCAGCGGCGTCAGCAGATAGGTCTGATCGATGTTCTGCTCATAGGCGGCGTGGCCGACCTCGTGAATGGTCGAGTAAAGGCAGTTGAACGGGTCCTTGGCACTCGTGCGCGTCGTGATCCGCACATCATTGCCAGAGCCGGACGAGAACGGATGCACCGCCTTGTCGAGCCGCCCGCGGCTCATGTCATAGCCAAAGGCCTTGGCCACCTGACGCGCGAGCTTCATCTGCGCGCCTTCGTCGAAGGTGCCTGTGAGGGTCGGCGCGGGCGGCGCATCCAGCACCGCCGCGCGCAGCGCGGTCAGGACCGGGCGCATCTCGCCAAACATGGCCGCCAGATCGGACGCCGTTGTGCCCGGCTCATAGTCCTGAAGCATCGCATCATAGACATCGCCGCCTTCCGCCAGCGCCGCGCCCTCCTCGCGTTTCAGCGCGATGACCTGCTCCAGTGTCGGGACAAAGGCGGCAAAATCGTTCTCCGCCCGCGCGGCGGCCCATGTGCCTTGGCTCAGCGAGGTCACCCGCGCGATCTCTGCGGCCAGCTTCGCAGGCACCTTGGTGGCCCGCGCATAATCGCGCGTGATCTCGCGCAGCTGCGCCTGCCCGACCGCGTCGAGAGTTGTCGCATCCACCGCCTCCAGCGCCTCGGCCACGCGCGGATGGGTCCGGCGTGCGTGCAAGACGGCGGATATTGCCGCGCTTTCCTCCGCGCGTTGCGCGGCCGCGCCCTGAGGCATCTTGGTTTCCTGGTCCCAGCCCAGGCGGCCCGCCACCTGGCCCAGCGCCTCTGTCTCGCGGACAAAGGCCATCAGATCGTCATAGCTCATGCGGGCGCTCCCTGAAGTGTCGTCCCTGCGGGGTACCCCGCCAAAAAGCGTGCCCGGATGATCGCCACCCACAGCGCAACCGCCAGCAGCTGATGCACAATCGCGATGTGCCACGGGGCGGCATAGAGGACCGTGACGATGCCCAGCACGATCTGCGCAATGAGCAGGCCAAAGGCGAGGTTGAACGCCCCCCGCGTGCCCGCATAGGCCGAGCGCCGCCCGCGCAGCCAGACCACCACGCCAAAGGCCAGCAGCAGGTAGCCCGTCACCCGGTGGATGAACTGCACCAGGCCCGGGCTTTCAAAGAAGTTGCGCCACCACGGCTCAAGGTAGATCGCCGTATCGGGAAACCACTGCCCGCCCATCAACGGCCAATCGGTATAGGTGCGGCCCGCGTCGATACCCGCCACCAGCGCGCCGATCAGAATTTGCAGGAAGGCAAAGTGCATCATCCCGGTGCCAAGGCCGAACGGCTTGCGCTCCCGCGCGCGGCGGGCGCCGAGCAGGTCCGGCGCCGTGCGGCCCAGAAGGAAGGTGTACCACGCGATCAGGCCGAGGATGACAAAGGCAAGCCCCAGATGCGTCGCCAGCCGGTAGGAGGCCACGTCCAGCATCCCTTCCCCGCTGGTCACGCCCGAGGCGACCATCCACCAGCCCACAGCTCCCTGCAGCCCGCCAAGCGCGCCAAGCGCCAAAAGGCGCGGCGTCCAGCCCGCTGGGATTTGCCGGCGCAGCAGGAACCACAGGAACCCCAGCGCCCAGACAAGGCCAATCACCCGGCCCAGCTGCCGGTGGCCCCATTCCCACCAGTATATCACCTTAAAATCGGCCAGCGTCATCCACGCGTTTTGCAGCGCCCATTCGTCAATCTGCTGGTAGAGTTCAAACTCGCGCGCCCAGTCCTCCGCGTTCAGCGGCGGGATCGCCCCGGTCAGCGGGCGCCATTCGGTGATCGACAGGCCGCTATCGGTCAGCCGGGTCAGCCCGCCGACGCCGATCATCACCACGACCAGCGCGAACAGCATCATCAGCCACACCCGGATCGCGCCGCGCGCGCCTGCGCGGGTCCGGTCGATCACGCCGGGCTGGAGGCTGGGTTTGGAGGCCTCTGCGCCCACTTCTTCGAACAGTTTTCGGTTTGCCATTCTCTGCCCTACCCTGGATTTGCTCTTGGGTCCTGTTGCACCCGCAAGCTATGCGCTAATCCCGGCCCGCCCAGCGGACCATCTGCCGCAGCATACCGTGCAGCATCTGCGCATCCTTGTTCGTCAGCGGCATCCGGGACCACAGGTTGCGCAGGTTCATTTTCATCGACGGCGCCTTGGCCGGGGGAAAGAAGAAACCGGCCGCCTCCAGCCGGTCTTCGTAATGCGCCGCCAGCGCCTCGACCTCCGCGCCCTTGGCCCAGTCGCTCCCGGCCAATTCGTGCACGACCGCGGGCGCGTCATGCGCGGCGCGGCGCCATTCGTACCCCACGAGCAGCACGCATTGCGCAAGGTTCAGCGAGGGGAAATCAGGGTTCACAGGCACCGAGATAATTGCGTTGGCCTGCGCGATGTCGGCATTCTCCAGCCCCGCCCGCTCCGGCCCGAACAGGACCGAAACGCGCTGGCCGCGGCCCAGCCGTTGCACCGCATCCTGCATCGCGGCCTCGGGCGTGAAGACATCCTTCGTCATGTCCCGGGGCCGCGCGGTGGTGGCGTAGACAAAGGTGCTGTCCGATACCGCTTCGGCCACATTCCCCGCCACCATCGCTGCGTCCAGCACGCGCCCTGCCCCGCTGGCCATTGCGACCGCGTCCGGGTTGGGCCAGCCGTCCCGCGGCGCGACCAGCCGCATATGCGACAGGCCAAAGTTCAACATCGCGCGCGCGGCGGCGCCGATATTCTCACCCAGCTGTGGGCGTACCAGAACAAAAGCAGGCTGATCCATCGCCCGCCTCCTACCGCGCGGCAGGGCGGAGGAAAAGAGCACCATTTGCAACCGCCGCCAGTTCCGCTAAGCGAAGCGCAATCAAAGAAGAGGCGCCCCATGAGCCAAGCCGAGCAGCCCCAGACCTACCTGATCACACCCGAAGCGGTGGAGCACCGCTTTGCGGACGTGCTTGCCGCGGTGCTCGATGCGCACCCGGTCGCCTGCGTGCGGCTGGACCTTGCCACACGGGACGAGGCCCGCATCGCCCGCGCCGCCGACCTGCTGCGCGAGGTGACCCACGCCCGCGATGTGGCGCTGGTGGTGACGGACAAGGTGGAGCTGGCTGAACGGCTGGGCCTCGACGGCGTGCACCTCTCGCCCGGCGGCTCGGTGCGTGAGGCGCGCAAGCTGCTGGGCCCCGATGCCATCGTGGGCGCCCACGCCGGCACATCGCGCCATGACGGCATGAATGCGGGCGAGGCCGGTGCCGACTACGTCGCCTTCGACGCCAGCGCCGGGCACGACCTTTTCGCCTGGTGGACAGAGATGATCGAACTGCCCGTCGTCGCCGAAGGCGGCCTCACCCCGGAAACCATCCAGACCCTCGCCCCCGTGACCGACTTCTTCGGCATCGGTGACGAGATCTGGAACACCGAACACCCCGCCGAAGCGCTGACGACACTCCTCGGCTAACCCTTCTCTGTTTCAAAAAATCCCGGGGGTCTGGGGGCCCTCTCGCACATTGCGACGCAATGTGCTGCCGGGTTTCGGCGGGAAACCCGCCTTACTGCGCCCCAGTCCCGTCGCGCGCCACAAGCGCTACAGCAGCGTCCGCTCGATCACCCAGTAAATCGCGATCCCTGCAATCAGCAGCGAGCCGGTCATCGCAAAAGCCCGGTGCATCACAACATAGTCGCCCACCATATCTTCCTTGGCAGGCAGGTTCGCGATCTGCGCCGCGCGGGCGCCCAGCCACAAAAGGATCGCCGCCGCCGCGATGACCGCAAGCTGCCCCACCTCGACGCCCACGTTAAAGCCGATCAGCGCGGGCACAAACTGCCCCTCCGGCAGGCCGAACTCCCCCAGCACCGAGGCAAAGCCAAGCCCATGCAGCAAGCCAAAGGCAAAGACGATCCAGGGCCGCCACGGGGTCAGCCCGCGCGCGAGGATGTTCTCGATCGCGACATAGACAATGGAGGCGGCAATCAGCGGCTCCACGATGCTGCCGGGGATGTTCACAAGGCCCAGCGCCGCCAGCGCAAGGGTCACGCTATGGGCCAAGGTGAAGGCGGTGACCTGCCACAAAAGCGGGCCAAGCTGTGTCGACAGGAAGAACAGGCCAAGGACAAAGAGGATATGGTCCAGCCCCTTGGGCACGATGTGGTCAAAGCCCACGGGGATATAGGCAGCAAAGGTCTGCCAGCCGTTTGCGGCCCCGCCGCCTGACAGGGAAATCGGCGCTGACGGCGCGCCGGGGGTCAGAAGGCCGGTAAAGGGCGCGGCGACGCCTTGCTGGCGCAGGATCAGCGCACCGGCATCTGCCGGCCATGTCACCGTGACGGCTTCTGCCGCGCCTGGCAGCGCCCCCTCCAGCACCATCATTGTGGCGCGCGGTAGTTCGATACCGTCTTCTGCGATCACCTCGGCGGAGCGCAGGGATAGGGCCACCGGCACCCCATCCACCGACACAAGCGGCACCGCATTCCATTCGGGCAACAACGATCCGGCATCCGCGGCCAGCTCAGGCCCCGCCAGCGCGCGCAGCGCGTCATAGGCTGCCGCCTCGGGCGCATCATTCGTGTCGGCGTATCGCGTGAGGTTCACGCCCGCGAGCAACGCTTCAAGGTTCACGCGCAATTCAAGGCGCAGCGTTGCCCCGTCCGCGGACACATCCCCGACCGTTGGCACAACCTCGTGGGCCTGGGCCGATACGGGTGCAAGTGTTGACACCGCCAGCGCAAGGCTCAGCTTGAGGACGAGAGCGGAGAGGAGCTTGAACATGCGTGTCTTCCTTGCATTGGCATTGGCGCTGTTGCCCGGGTGGGCCAGCGCCCATGAGTTTTGGATCGACGCGCCGCAATGGCAAGTGGCCCCCGGCTCCACCCTTAACGCATCGCTCAGAAATGGCGAAGCGTTCAAGGGGATCGAGCTGGCCTATTTCGAAAGCCGCATCGCGCGGTTCGAACTGGTGCAAGAGGGCCGAAGAGTGCCTGTGACGGGCCGCATGGGCGACCGGCCCGCGCTGTCGGTGCCGGTGTCGGGTCCCGGCCTGATCGTTGCGGCGTATGAGAGCGTGCCGCAAACGCTGACCTATAGCGAATGGCCGAAATTCGCCCGCTTCGCTGCGCATAAGGACTTTTCGGATATTGCCGCACGGCACGATGCGCGCGGACTGCCGCGGGCGGGCTTTACGGAACGCTATACCCGGCACGCCAAGGCGCTCTTTGCCGC
Source organism: Pseudomonadota bacterium (assembly GCA_039817385.1). Taxonomy (GTDB): domain Bacteria; phylum Pseudomonadota; class Alphaproteobacteria; order Rhodobacterales; family Rhodobacteraceae; genus JBCBCP01. Next base: position 195,222 of record JBCBVY010000001.1, read on the forward strand.
CGGGGATGGCGCGGGGGCGGACAGCGCGCTGGGGCTGGAGACCGAGTTTGTCGCCCTGAGCAACCCCTACACGGACGATGGGCCGGTCCGGGTGCAACTGCTCTACCAAGGTGCGCCGCGGGCGGATGCGCAGGTCGAGGTCTTCACCCGCGCTCCGGATGGCAACGTGGCGATCACCACCACAAGAACGGACGCGCAGGGGCGCGCGGACATCCCTGTGACGCCGGGCCACGCTTACCTGCTGGACGCGGTGGTGCTGCGCCCCGGCAGGGGCGACATCGCGTGGGAGACGCTCTGGGCGGCCATGACCTTTGCCATCCCGGACTAAGCGGCCTGCCCCTTGCCCCCGCCGCGCGGCACGGCAATAACCAACCCCATGAGCGAAGTTCTTTGCATTGGATCGGTCCTGTGGGACATGATCGGCCGCGCGCCGTCGGTGATGCGGCACGGCTCGGACGTGCCCGGCCACATCTCCCGCCTGCCAGGCGGGGTGGCGATGAACATCGCAATGACGCTGGCACGCTTTGGGATGAAGCCCGCCTTGCTCAGCGCCGTGGGCCGCGATGCCGAAGGGCAGGAGCTGATCGCCGCCTGCGCCGCCCGCGGCATCCGCACCGACACGATCTACCGCTCGGCGGACCTGCCCACGGATCGCTACATGGCGATTGAGGCGGCGAACGGGCTGATCGCGGCCATCGCCGATGCCCATTCGCTGGAAGCTGCAGGAGACAAGATTTTGCGCGCCCTGACGGACGGGACACTGGCACATCCTTATACGGGCCGCGCCGCGCTAGACGGGAACCTCACGCCCGAACTTCTGAACGTGTTTGCCACCGGTCAGGCGCTGGCAGAGGCGGACCTGCGCGTGGCGCCCGCCTCCCCCGGCAAAGCGGACCGGCTGCTGCCGTTCCTGCACCACGCGCGCGGGACGATCTATGTGAATGTCGAGGAGGCCGGCCTGCTGTGTCAGGCGCGGTTCGGCAGCGCCGAGATCGCCGCACAGGCGCTGATCGAACGGGGCGCGGCGCGCGTGCTGGTCACCGATGGTGGCAACCTCTGCGCCGAAGCCACCGGCCATTCGATCATCACGGCGCAGCCGCCCGAGGTGCTCGTGACCCGGGTGACCGGCGCCGGGGACACGTTCATGGCCGCCCATATCGCGTCCGAGGCGCGGGGGAACGGGCGCGAGGACGCGCTGCGCGCCGCCCTCGAAGCCGCTGCGAGCTATGTCTCCGGGGAGACGGGGAATTGAGCCTGCCGCTTGTCAGGTCCGAGGAGGTCACGCGCGGCGGCCCCATTGTCGCGCTGGAAAGCACGATCATCACTCACGGGATGCCTTGGCCGCAGAATCTCGAGGTTGCGCGGCAGCTCGAGGCGGATGTGCGGCGCGCAGGCGCGACCCCCGCGACCATCGCGGTGTTGGACGGCACCCTGCATATCGGGCTGAGCGATGCGCAGCTTGAGACGCTGGCGCAGCGCCCGGATGCCGCCAAGCTGAGCCGCGCGGATCTTGCCGTTTGCCTTGCCCGCAAGGGCACCGGCGCGACTACGGTGGCCGCCACCATGATCGCAGCGCGCGCCGCCGGGATCGGCGTCTTTGCCACGGGCGGGATCGGCGGCGTGCACAAGGGGGCAGAGACCACATTCGACATCTCCGCCGATCTGACGGAACTGGCCCGCACGCCGGTCACGGTGGTCGCGGCGGGGCCAAAGGCAATCCTGGACATCCCCAAAACGCTCGAAGTGCTGGAAACCCAAGGCGTGCCCGTCATCGCCTATGGCCAGGACGCCCTGCCCGCCTTCTGGTCGCGCAGCGCGGGGCTAAACGCCCCTTTGCGCCTCGACGATCCCGCGCAGATCGCCGAAGCCCACCGGATGCGCGCCTCGCTTGGCTTGCCAGGGGGGCAGCTGATCGCCAACCCAATCCCGGACGCGGACGAGATCCCGGCAGACACCCTCGCCCCGATCATCGCGCAGGCACAGGCGGAGGCCGAGGTGCAAGGCATCGCCGCCAAAGGCGTCACGCCCTTCCTTCTTCAGCGTATCTTCGCGCTGACAGGGGGCGCCTCCCTCACCGCCAATATCGCCCTCGTGCGCAACAATGCGCGGCTTGCCGCCCGGATTGCACACGCCTTGAGCGGCAGCTGACCCGCCCCTTGGCCAATATGCCGCGTTATCAGGGAATGCGCATTGTGGCAGATCGCCAAAGCGCCTACCTACCAGCGCAAGAGCCGCTCCATTGGCGCAAGACCAAGACACGAGATGACCACACCCTTTGATCCCGAACCCCCGCGCCGGTCTGGCCTTTTCGCTCGGCTTCGCGCTTCGTTCCTGACGGGCCTGGTGGTGATTGCGCCGGTCGGCCTGACGATCTGGCTGATCTGGACGGTCGTGGGCTGGATCGATGGCTTTGTCCTGCCGCTGGTGCCTGGCGCATGGCAGCCGGACGCGGTGCTGAACTACTGGCTGGGCAATGACCGGCTGGTTGCTGGCCCGGACGGGCAGATGCTGCAAAACCCGGATTGGGTGCGCGTGAACGTGCGCGGGCTTGGCGTGGTGATCTTCCTTGTCTTCACCGTGATCATCGGCTGGATCGCGAAGGGCCTGATCGGCCGTTCCCTGCTGGCCTATGCCGAGAGCCTGGTTGAACGCACGCCCGTCGTCCGCTCCATCTATGGCGGGATCAAACAAATCGCGGAGACCGTCTTTGCTCAGTCCGAGCGCAGCTTCGAGACAGCCTGCCTCGTCGAATACCCGCGGAGGGGCATCTGGGCCATCGGTTTCATCTCCACCCAGGCCAAAGGCGAAGTGACGGAAAAGGCAGGCGCGGCAGGCGACATGATGAGCGTTTTTGTCCCAACCACGCCAAACCCGACCTCTGGCTTTCTGCTGTTCTTCCCGGCCGAAGACGTGATCGAGCTGGACATGTCGGTGGAGGATGCGGCCAAGCTGGTGATCTCTGCGGGCCTTGTCTATCCCAACGGGAAAGCGCCCGAGGACGAGGCGTGATCGCAGCCGCGCTGTTCGGGTTTCTCACCGGCGCTTCCCTGATCCTCGCCATTGGCGCGCAAAACGCCTTTGTGCTGCGCAACGGGCTGATGGGCACGCATGTCTTTGCGCTGTGCCTCTTTTGCTCGGTCTCGGACATGGTGCTGATGTTTGCCGGCGTTGCGGGCTTCGGCGTGGTGGTCAGCGCCCTGCCCTGGCTGCCCGCGGTGATGACACTGGGCGGCGCGGCGTTCCTTGCCGTCTATGGCGCGCTGCGGCTCCAGGCGGCGTGGCGCGGGGACTACGAAATGGTCCTGAGCGGCCAAGGCGTGAGCCTGCGCGCGGCCCTTCTGACCGTTGCCGCCTTCACCTGGCTGAACCCGCATGTCTACCTCGACACGCTGGGGCTGGTGGGGGCCATCTCCACCCAATACGCGGGCTGGGCCGACCGCTGGGCCTTTGCCACCGGCGCCACCCTGTCGAGCTTTGTCTTCTTCTTCGCAATGGGCTACGGCGCCCGCCTGCTGGCGCCGGTGATGCAAAGCGCCCGCGCCTGGGCCCGCCTTGATGTGCTGGTCGGGGTCACGATGTGGGTGCTGGCGGGCAAACTGGTCTGGGGGATGGTTTAGGCTGGCCGGGCGAACTGTTTGATGTCAGCGTTGCGAACGAAGCTGCCGACGAGCCGATGACGGCTTTCGCAGCAGATACGAGTGTTATGTTGCTTGCCGGCGCCTAACCAAGATAGATAATCCGAGCTAATGTGTTGGACCGGGAAGCGTTCTCTTGGGTGAGTTGAAAGTAAGATTTCTGCCGAAAGGTGGCTTTGAAAAGAATGGAGCATTCATCGAATACGAGGGCGATGAGCCGAGCGGGGATGAAACGGAATACCAGCGGCAAGGCTATCTGACGCTCGATATCACATGCACGGATTTCAGGATCGGCACCAGTATCGGGATCACCTGCGAGTTTGAAGATGTCGAAGAACGTTTGTTCAGGCGCTCCATCAGCGCTACAGGGACGATCCAGCCCGCCCGATGGGGGAGGTACTCGCTCTCTTTTCTTGGAGAGGAAAAATCGACCCATCAGATCGCGGTTAGCATCTGTGAGAACACTGTAGGCGAGGCGGCAACGCTGGCGGGCATCAATATGAAAAGCGACCTCGATCTTGAAGGCCACAATTGCTTTTTCCTAGAACTGCAGGTTCACCATGAACGGTTCGCTGCACTCCTGCAGGAACTTTCTACCCCCGAAGCAGTGCTTCATATATCGGCTCGCTCAGACCGATTTCGCGGCTTCTATGCAGAATGGTCTCCCTCGATAAGTGAAGGTCGTGTGATCAAGTTTCTCGACAACAAGCGGGACGTGGAAAACGTAGACGACATACCACAGGATTTCTGGCGAACTTCTGAATTTCAACGCAGGCTTCTCTCCAACCCAGACAGTCCCCCTGTTACGATCAGCGTAGGGCGTCCGATGTATCCCCCCCAATCAGCTCCTACCCACGTCGAAAAAAACGAAGAGGATGTTTGGAATATGGATGAAGATACACCGGCGAGTGCGCCGCCGGTTCCTGCTTCGCCTCCCGACCCCGTCCCTGCTCTCGAAAAGCTGACCAAGCGCGTGCAGCGAGGGGCTTTTTGGATCGGTCTATGGCTAGCGCTGATCAGCCTTGTGCTGCTCCTACGCGCGTGACGTCTTCTTCGGAAGGAATTTTTCCTTCTTAGGCGTCACAGTCGAGTTTGCACATCAGTATTGGCGCGCGAAAAGGGTGGGTTTGTATAGAACCGGTAACGCGTCTTATCCCAAATACCTTGGTTATCGCAAAAGCTCTGTGCAAGGCTGCCTCTGCCTTGAATAGTTTTCGAACGGTCGGGCAAATGCAGACGTTCGCCACGATGCTTCAAAATGGTAGATTGGACTACAAGCCGACCTTCGCCGCTCCGCACCCAATCACACGAACATCTCGCGCAAATCAACGCTCGACCGCGCGCCGATATCCTCGAAATGCGCCTCAAGGAAAGCCGTGCCCGCCGCCCGGCCCGCCTCGAACAGGCGCTGGATGATGTAGCCGTTGGGCACGACCTTTGTGGCCACGCTCAGCTCGTTCATCAGCGCGTCATCGGCGATCATGTGCACCAGCACGCGGCTCATCGTGCCTTCCTCCAGCGCCCCGCGGTCCAGAAGGCGCTGCACGAAGTCGATCGCGCGCAACTCGCGCAAAAGCGAGGAGTTGAAGCTGATCTCGTTGATGCGGTTCTGGATTTGCTGGGGGGTGATCGGCGTGTCGTCCCGCTCCAGCGGGTTGATGTTGATCACCACGACGTCGTCCGGCAGCGACCGATCAAAAAGCGGGAACAGCGCCGGATTGCCGGTATAGCCGCCATCCCAGAACGCCTCGGTCCGCTCGGTCTCGGGGTCAAAGATGTTCACCGCCTGAAACAGCGTCGGCAGACAGGCGGAGGCCATGATCGCCTCCGGCGTCACCTCCGGCCCTGCAAAGACCCGCAGCTTGCCGTTGCGCACCCGCGTGGCGTTAATGAACAGCGCAGGCCCCTCATCGGCGCAGACGCATTCGAAGTCGAATTCGCGGACGATGGGCGCCAGCGGGTTCTTATAGAAAGGCCCGTAGGTATAGGGGGAGACCATCCGGCTCGTTGCCTCGCCAACCATGTAGGGCAGCGAGTATTCCAGCGCGCGCGAGACCGACTGCGCGCTTAGCGGGGCCATCCAAGGGGCGATGCGCGTGTCCTGCACGCCCGAGACACGCTCCCACAGCCACGCGAGGTTCTCCCGCGCGCCCGCGCGCCCGTCCATGATGAACCCGGCCTTGAGCGCGGCGGCGTTCAGCGCCCCCGCCGAAGTGCCTGAGATGCCCGCGATCTCGATCCGGTCATCTTCCAAGAGCGCATCGAGCGCGCCCCAAGTGAACGCGCCATGTGCGCCGCCTCCCTGCAGGGCGAGGTTAATCTTCTTGGGTTTCGCCATTTGGATTTCATGCCTCCGGCGGGGATTTTCTGGAACAGAGAAGGGGCGGGTTCACCGCTGTATTTTGCCCGTAGGGTGCGCACCCCAGCGGGGTCAGAGGGCCGTCCAGCCCCCATCCACGCTGATCGTCGTGCCGGTGATCTGATCCGCCGCTGCGGAGCACAGGAACGCCACGGTGCCGCCCATCTGCGCGGTGGTCGCGAACTCTTTAGACGGCTGGCGCGTGAGCATCACGTTTTCGATCACCTCCTCGCGGGTCATGCCGTATTCCTTCATCGTGTCGGGGATCTGCTTTTCCACGATGGGGGTCAGCACGTAGCCCGGGCAGACGGCGTTGCAGGTGATCGGGTCCTGCGCCGTCTCCAGCGCGATGGTCTTCGAGAGGCCGACAACGCCGTGCTTCGCAGCAATATAGGCGCTTTTGTAAGGCGAGGCGGTCAGCCCGTGCGCGGAGGCGATGTTGACGATGCGGCCCCAGCCGCGCTCGCGCATCCCGTCTACGGCTGCCGCAGAGGTGTGAAAGGCGGAGGACAGGTTGATCGCGATGATCGCGTCCCATTTTTCGACCGGAAAGTCCTGGATGGCGGCGACGTGCTGGATACCTGCGTTGTTGATGAGGATGTCGCAACCGCCCGCGTCCGCGATCAGTTGGCGGCAGTCTTCACCCTTGGACATGTCCGCCTGGATGTAGCGCGCGGTCACGCCCGTCTCGTCCGCGATTCGGGCGGCGAGCGCGTGGTCCTCTTCAGTGTCGGAAAAGGAGTTCAGCACGATGTCCGCCCCCGCCCGCGCCAGCTCTTCGGCGATGCCGAGGCCGATGCCTGAATTGGAGCCTGTGATGATGGCGGTCTTCCCGCTCAGATCATTGGTGAGGGCCATGCTGCGTCTCCTTCATGCTGCGCTTGCAAAATAGACGAACCGCGCGGGCGGTCAATTGACCCTTTCGTGGTGGTCTTCCCGCACCCGCCTATGTCAGACGACATGAGCAAGCTGCGTGTGACCCGCGCCAACCTGCCCGCAGGCGCCAAGGGGCTGTGCAGCTTCGATGCGCCGATGGAAATCCTGACCATCCGCATCGCCGCGCGCCTGCTGGACGAGCCGGGCCCTGTCACTGCTGAAATCACCGGGGACAGCACAACCGCCACCGCGTCCGTGGATGGCCGCCACTGGATCGGCGACGACATCTGGCGCCCCATCGGCACCTATGTCTGGACACGGACCCGCGCAGGCGCGGCATGGCAGGTCACCTCCATGACCTTCACCCTGACCCAGGAGGTTGGCGACCGGTCACTGGCCGCTCAGGCAATGGAGCGCGCGACCGCACAGATCGAAGACCCCGCTTAGGGTGGGTGCCAACCCACCGCGCATCCCCACCAAAAAAAAACCCCGGCCGAAGCCGGGGTTAAGTCATTGAGGCAGGTTTCATACAGGCAAGAAACCTATCGAGCAGTGCTTGTCTTATACGCAAAGCGCCGCCGGCATCCAAGCTAAAAGTTTGATAACGCGTAAAACCCCCGTTACCGATTGCGTTAAGAAATAAAGGGCTGTGCAGGATTGTTGCCAAAATGACGCCAGTGTTTTTCCGCTTGGGGTGGGCCGGATGGCTCCGCAAAACCGTTCTTGCCGCCGCGATTCTCGCGGGCGCCTCTGCCGCCGCAGAGCCTCAGCACGGCATAGCTATGTATGGCGCGCCTGCGCTTCCACCGGATTTTGTGTCCCTGCCCTATGCCAACCCTGATGCGCCCAAGGGCGGGGCGATCACGCTCGGCAACACGGGCGGCTTTGACAGCCTCAACCCCTTTGTCCGAAAAGGCACAGTGCCGTGGCAGCTGCGCTTCTTTACCCATGAAAGCCTGATGGGCCGGTCCCAGGATGAACCCTTCACCCTTTACGGGCTGCTCGCCGAATCGATTGAGGTGCCCGAGGCGCGCGACTGGGTCCGGTTTACTCTGCGCGAGGGGGCCCGATTCTCGGATGGCAGCCCGGTGACGGTCGAAGACGTCATCTGGTCGTTTCAGACGCTCGGCACCGAAGGGCACCCGCGCTATCATACGCTCTGGTCCCAGATTGACCGGATTGAAGCCACCGGCCCGCGCGCCGTGACCATCCACTTCAACACCGATAACCGGGAGCTTGCGCTGATCGCGGGCCTGCGCCCGATCCTGCAAAAGGCGCAATGGGAGGGGCGGGATTTCCCGAACGCTCCGCTGGGCGTGATCCCCATCGGGACCGGTCCTTACATGGTCAGCGACTTTGAGGCGGGCCGCTTTGTCGCGCTGACCCGGAACCCGGATTATTGGGGCAAAGACCTGCCCCTGAAACGCGGCCACGACAATTTCGACGTGATCAAGATCGACTTCTATGGCGATGGCAACGTGCTGCTCGAAGGGTTCAAGGCGGGCCAGATCGACGCCGTGCGCGAGTTTAACGCACAGCGCTGGGCCAGCCAGTACGACTTCCCCCGCGCCCAAAACGGCGCGGTTGTGCAGACGGAGATCGCGCACCAGAAACCCTCCGGCATGACCGGCTTTGCGATGAACACGCGGCGGCCGCCCTTTGACGACATCCGCGTGCGCCAGGCGCTGCTGCATGCGTTTAACTTCGAATATATCAACGACACGCTGACCGGCGGCGCGCAGCCGCGGATCACCTCCTATTTCTCGAACTCCGTGCTCGCCTACCAGCCGGGGCCTGCGCCCGCGGAGGTTGCCGCGTTGCTGGACGGGTTTGACGTGCGGCCCGAGGTTTTGAGCGGGCCGGACCTGCCGGTCGGCGACGGCACGGTGCGCAACCGGCGCAACCTGCGCACCGCCGCGCGCCTTCTGGGCGAAGCTGGCTGGCAAGCCGGGGACGACGGGACGCTGCGCAAGGACGGCACCGCCTTGGCCTTCGACATCCTCCTGCCCAAGGGCGACACGCAAAGCCAGGCCATCGCCGACATCTACATTGGCGCGCTTTCGCGGCTGGGCATCGCGGCGCGCGTTGAGAGCGTAGACGACGCGCAATACCTCGCCCGCACGGGCGCGTTCGATTTCGACATGACCTATTATCGGCGGGCCGCGTCCCTCTCGCCCGGATCGGAGCAGCGGTTCTACTGGGGCAGCGATGCGGCGACGCAGGCAGGCGCGCGCAACCTGCCGGGGGCCGCGGACCCGGCCATCGACGCGATGATCGACGTGATGCTCAGCACAACCGACGCGGCAGAGTTCAACGCCGCCGCCCGCGCGCTCGACCGGCTGATCACCGCCGGGGTCTATGTCATCCCCTTCTGGCAGTTCACCGCGGGGCGCATCGCCCATGTCGCGCAAATGCGCCACCCGGAGGTGATCCCGATCTATGGCGACGGGCCGTCCTGGATGCCGGGGCTGTGGTGGTGGGAGGATTGACGCGCAGGCCCATAATTCGTTATATCACGATTTATGGATATTACGGATCAGCTCAGCGCCCTCGCCCACCCGGACCGGATGGCCGTCTTTCGCCTGCTGATGCGCCGCTACCCGCAATCGGTCCCCGCGGGCGAGATCGCAACCGCGCTTGATCTGCGCCAGAACACCGCGTCTGGCCATCTGAAGACCCTGCAAAGCGCTGCACTGATCGCGGGCACGCGGCAAGGCACCACAATCCGCTACGGCATCGCGATGGACGGCGCCCGCGCGCTGATGGACGGCCTTTTTGCAGGCTGCTGCCAGTCGCGCCCGGACCTTTGCCTGCCCCTCACCCCCAGCGCCCAGATCGGAGTCCCCAAAATGTCCAACACGCCTTACACCGTTCTCTTTATCTGTACCGGCAACTCGGCCCGCTCCATCATGGCCGAAGCGATCATGAACCATGAGGGCGGCGGACGTTTCCGCGCCTACTCTGCCGGAACACAGCCGACCGGCGCGCCGAACCCCAAGGTCATCGAACTGCTGCACAGCAAGGGCATGGACACGTCCAATCTGCGCTCCAAGATCACCGACGAGTTTGCAGGCGAAGGCGCCCCCGCGCTCGACTTTGTGTTCACCGTGTGCGACCACGCCGCGAACGAGGAATGCCCCGTCTGGCCCGGTCAGCCCATGAGCGCCCATTGGGGCCTGCCGGACCCGGCACGCGCCACCGGCAGCGACGCCGAAAAAGAACTCGCCTTCCAGCAAGCCTACGGCCTGCTGCGCAACCGCATCACCGCCTTTGCCGCCTTGCCTATGGACACGCTGGACCGTATCTCGCTCCAGCATGCCCTTGACGGTATCGGCCGCTCAAACTGAAGAAAGCCTCCATGAACATTCTCGTCCTCTGCACGGGCAACTCTGCCCGGTCCATCCTGCTCGAATCCATCCTGAACACGTCGGGCCGGGTCACCGCTTATTCCGCCGGCTCTCAGCCTGCGGGCAAGGTGCACCCCCAGTCGCTCACGCTTCTGGCCGCCAAAGGCATCGACACATCCGCCGCCCGGTCCAAAAGCTGGGATGAGTTCGAGGGTCCGGACGCCCCCGTGATGGACGCGGTCATCACCGTCTGCGGCTCAGCCGCCGAGGAAACCTGCCCGATGTGGCCCGGGGCGCCCGTGCGCGCCCATTGGGGCGTCGAAGACCCCGCCGCCGCAGCCCAGCCCGATTGGGAAGACGCCTTCCAGACCGCGTACGACATCCTGTCCCGCCGCGCCGCCGCCTTCCTGTCCGAGCCGGTCGAAACCTTTGATACCGCAGCGCTGACAGCCGCCCTCACCCGCGCGGGAGACGTCCAATGAATGCCCCAAAACTCGCCGCCGAAGGGCTTGGCACCGCGCTCCTGCTGATCGGCGTTGTCGGCTCTGGCATCATGGGGGAAAGCCTTGCGGGCGGGAACGTCGCCATCGCGCTGCTCGCCAATGCCATCGCAACCGGCGCGATGCTCTACGCGATCATTACGACGCTCGGGCCAATCTCGGGCGCTCATTTTAACCCTGCGGTCACCCTCGCCTTTTTCCTGCGCGGCGAGATCACCGCTGCGGCTGCTGCGGCTTATGTGGCGGTGCAGATCATCGGCGGCATCCTCGGTGTGTGGGCCGCGCATATCATGTTCGACCTGCCGATCCTGCAAACCTCCACCACGATGCACCGCACCGGCGGGGCACAGTGGTTCTCTGAAGCCATCGCCACCTTCGGCCTGCTCTTCGTGATCTTTGGCGGGCTCAAAAGCCGGGCCGAAGCGGTGCCGACGCTCGTCGCGCTCTACATCACCGGTGCCTATTGGTACACGTCCTCGACCAGCTTCGCGAACCCCGCGGTCACCATCGCACGCGGCTTTTCGGACACGTTTGCAGGCATCTTCCCCGGCCACATCGCGATGTTCATCGTGATGCAGTTGGCGACCGTGTTCGTGGCCCACGTCATCCTGAGGTGGCTCTTCAAAGACTGACCCTTCTTCTGGCCGAAAATGGGCCGGGGGTGTGGGGGCTGGCCCCCACTCCCGGCATCAGCCACAGGCACAAACGCTCACGCCAGCGACGTCACCCACAGGATCGTCGCATCCTCATCCGAGAGGCTGATCACGTTGTGGCCCATCGACGCGTCGTAATAGGCGCTGTCGCCCCGGCGCATCTCCACCGGTTCGTAGAACTCGGTATAAAGCCGCACGACGCCGGTCAGCACATAGAGGAACTCTTCGCCATCGTGGCGGACCCAGCCGTCGAACTCGTCCATGCTGCGCGCGCGCACGCGGGCGCGGTAGGGCAGCATCTGTTTCTTGGTCAGGTTTTCCGCCAGAAGCTCGTGCTCATAGGTGGCGGTCGCCGTGGCGTTGCCCTCGCCCGATTTGGTCACGGCCATGCGCCCGCCCACCTGCTCCGCCCGGGGGGTGAAAAGCTGCGGGATGGAGATATCGAGCCCCACCGCCAGCTTCTTGAGCGCGTCATAGGTTGGCGACATCTGCCCGTTTTCGATCTTCGACAGGGTGGAGCGGGCAAGCCCCGCCTGCCCCGCCGCCTGTTCCAGCGTCCAGCCCTGCGCCTTGCGCAGCTCGCGCACCCGCGCGCCAAGGTCGAGCGGGGTCGCGGGATCATCGGCGCCGCCGGAGCGGGCGATCTGGATCAGGGTCTTGGGATCACGGCTGTTGGTCATGGTGCGTCATATCCCGCAGGCCCGCCGCTTGCAACGGCGGCCCGGGGCGGCTAGCCACGGCGTCATGTCACGCGGTTACACCGGCCCTCCCTTTCCTGCGCCTTTCAACATGGCCGCCCATGTGCTGGCGGCGGGGGCGCGTCGCCCGGAGAAGATCGCGCTCGACTGGATTGGCCGCGCCCGCTGGACCTATGCAGAGCTGATCGGCGATGTGCTGGGGGCTGGCGCGGGTCACCGAACCGGGCGATATGATCCTGCTGCGCCTGGGCAACACACCCGACTTTCCCATCGCCTACCTCGCTGCGCTGGCCGTGGGGCGGGTGCCGATCCCGACCTCTGCCGCGCTGACGGCGGCTGAGGTGCGCAGTATGGTGCAAGACCTGCCCATCGCGCTGACCCTGAGGGATGAAACGGTCGCCTGCCCGGGCGGCCTGACCCAGATGCCGCTGGACGCGTTGCGCGCGCTCCGGGCCGAGCCGCCTGCCGCTTTTGACTTTGGCCCGCCGGACCGGCTCGGCTACGTGGTCTTCACCTCCGGCACGTCTGGCACGGCGCGCGCGGTCGCCCATGCCCACCGGGCGATCTGGGCGCGGCAGATGATGATGGACGGCTGGTACGGGCTGAGGGCAGAGGACCGCGTGCTGCACGCGGGCGCGTTCAACTGGACCTATACGCTGGGCACCGGGCTGATGGACCCGTGGACGAAGGGCGCCACGGCGCTGATCCCGCCGCCGGGGACAGCCTCCACCGACCTGCCCGCGCTACTGGCCGAGACACATGCCACCATTTTTGCCGCCGCGCCCGGGGTCTACCGGCAGGCCCTGCGCGGGGAACTGCCCGCAATGCCCGCCCTGCGCCACGGCCTTAGCGCGGGGGAAAAGCTGCCCGAGGCCACGCGCAGCGCATGGACCGCCGCCACGGGCACGCCCATCTTCGAAGCCTACGGGATGTCCGAATGCTCAACCTTCATCTCCGGCAGCCCTGACCGCCCCGCCGCCCCCGGCACACTGGGCGCACCGCAGCCGGGGCGCGATGTTGCGATCCTTGGGGAAAGCGGCCCTCTGCCGCGTGGCCAGCAGGGCATCATTGGCATTCACCGCAGCGATCCGGGCCTGATGCTTGGCTATCTGAACGCGCCCGAGGAAACCGCGCAGCGGATGTGGGGCGACTGGTTCCTAACAGGCGATGCCGGGACCCAGGACGCGGATGGCTTCATCCGCTTTGACGCGCGCAGTGACGACATGATGAACGCGGGCGGCTACCGCGTTTCCCCGCTAGAGGTCGAGGCGGCCCTCGCAGGCGCACCTGGCATAACAGCCGTGGCCTGCGCCGAAGTGCCCGTCGCCTCGGGCGCCACCGTCATCGCCGCCTTCTACACCGCCGCCGCGCCACTGGACACGGACGCTCTGCAGGCTTATGCGAAAGGCACGCTCGCGCGGTACAAGCAGCCTCGCATCTATGCCCACGTGCCTGAGCTGCCGACCGGCGCCAATGGCAAGATACTGCGCCGCGCCCTGCGCGAGGAATGGAAGGCCACCCCGTGATCAAGCTCGATATCATGTCCGATCCGATCTGCCCCTGGTGCTATATCGGCAAGGCCCATCTGGACCGCGCGCTTGAAGCGCACCCGGACCACCCCTTCCAGATCGAATGGCACCCGTTCCAGCTGAACCCCGACATGCCCGCAGAGGGCATGGACCGCCGCGCCTATCTGGAAGGCAAATTCGGCGGCAAGGACGGCGCGGTCAAAGCCTATGCGCCCGTGGTCGAACACGCGGAAAAGGCGGGGCTGAAGATCGACTTCGAGGGGATGGCGCGCACGCCAAACACGCTCAACGCGCACCGCCTGATCCACTGGGCGGGCATCGAAGGGCGGCAAACCGCCGCCGTCTCCGCCCTGTTCAAAGCCTATTTTGTGGAGGCGCGCGATATCGGCGAGGCCGAAGTGCTGGCCGATATTGCCGACGGGTTGGAGATGGATGCCTCCGTGATCCTGCGCCTGCTCGCCTCGGATGCGGATGCCGACATGATCCGCGAACGGGACGCCCACGCGCGGCAGATGGGCATCACCTCCGTGCCGACGTTCATCGTGGCGAACCAGCATGCAGTGCCCGGGGCGCAGCCGCCCGAGCTGTGGGCCAAGGTCATCGCCGAGCTGGGCGAGATGCAAGCCAGCGCCTGAACGCACCAGCCCCCTTCCGAACGGCTTCAACCTGAGATAGGGCGGGGGGGCCCCCTACCGGAGACCCGCGTGACGCAGAGCCCAAAGCCCGTAATGGCACGCGGTGAATTCATCGCCCTGATTGCGATGATGTTCGCAACCATCGCCTTTTCGACCGACGCGATGCTGCCCGGCCTGCCGGAAATCGCGGCTGAGCTGACCCCGGACGCGCCCAACCGCGCGGGGCTAATCGTGAACATGTTCATCCTCGGCCTTGGCTTTGGCACTTTCCTGGCCGGCCCGCTCTCGGACGCCTTTGGACGCAAGGTGATCGTTTATGCGGGCGCCGTGCTATATATCACCGGATCAGCTCTGGCCTGGGCCGCGCAGTCGCTGGAGCTGGTGCTGGCCGCGCGGGTGATCCAAGGCCTTGGCGCCGCGGGGCCGCGTATCGTGTCGCTGGCCATCATCCGGGACCTTTTTGTGGGGCGTGAGATGGCGCGGATCATGTCCATTGCGATGATGTTTTTCATGATTGTGCCTGCTATTGCGCCCATGCTGGGCGCGGGGATCATCGCGCTGGCGGGCTGGCGCGCGATCTTCGGCGCCTTCGTGGTGTTTTCGATCATCTGTACCGCCTGGCTGAGCCTGCGCCTGCCGGAGACGCTGGCCCCGGAAAACGTGCGCCCGCTGCGCTGGTCCAAGATGCGCGCGGCGGTGGGCGAGATGTTCGCGAACCCAATCGTGCGCCTGTCGATCTTTGTTCAGACCGTGACGATGACGACCCTGTTCGGCACGCTGACCAATGTGCAGCAGATCTATGACCAATCCTTTGGCCGTGGGGATACGTTCCACTTCTGGTTTGGCGCCGTCGCGCTTGCCTCGGGTGGTGCAAGCCTGCTCAACGCCGCGATTGTCACCCGTTTCGGGATGCGGCGGCTGGTGACGGCTGCGCTGACGGTGCAAATCGCGCTGTCCGCGGTGATGCTGGTGCTCTCGCAGGCGGGCGCGCCCGGGGCGTTTGCGCTTTTTGTCGCCTGGCAGCTGGGCCTGTTCTGCATGGCGGGTTTCACGATCGGGAACCTCAATGCCATCGCGATGCAGCCGATGGGCCATATCGCGGGCATGGCCGCGTCGGTCATCGGCGCGGTGGCAACGGTGGTCTCGGCCATTCTGGCCGTGCCGATTGCGCTCCTGTTTGACGGAACGCCCGTGCCGCTTGTGGGCACCGTGCTGGTGCTTGCAACGCTTGGCAGTCTTTTGATGCGGCAGATGGGACGGATCGAGGCGGAGGACGCAAAACAGACCGCTTAGGCGGTGACCTTCTTGCGCTTTTTCTTCTCGGCAACGACCTTCTCCGCCAGATCGCGGGCGATGGCGAAGGCGCCCTTGATCTTGTCCGCGTCACTGCGCCAGTCGCGCCGCACGACGATCTTGTTGTCCTTGACCTTTGCCTGCCCGCGCTGGTCCTGAATGAACTGCACCAGGCCCTCTGGGGACGCGAACTTGTCCCCGTGGAACTGGATCGTCGCACCTTTCGGCCCGCCATCGAGCTTCGCGATACCGGCCTTTTTGCACATCGCCTTGATCCGCACGACCAGCATCAGCGTGTTCACCTCGCGCGGCAACTTGCCAAACCGGTCGATCAGTTCGGCGGCAAAGCCTTCCAACTCCACCTTCGTCGTCAGGCTGGACAGGCGCCGGTAGAGGCCAAGGCGCACGTCGAGGTCGGGCACGTAATCTTCCGGGATCAGCACCGGCACGCCGAGGTTGATCTGCGGCGCCCACTGGTCGTCCGCCTCGGACAGCCCCTCCATCTCGCCCGCGCGGATCTTGGCAATCGCCTCCTCCAGCATCGACTGGTAAAGCTCAAAGCCCACATCGCGCATCTGGCCCGACTGCTCTTCGCCCAAGAGGTTGCCCGCCCCGCGAATGTCGAGGTCCTGGCTGGCCAGCGTGAAACCGGCGCCGAGCGTATCGAGTGAGCCGAGCACCCGCAGCCGCTTTTCCGCCGCCGGGGTCAGCTTGGCGCGCGGCTTGGTCGTCAGGTAGGCAAAGGCGCGCGTCTTTGACCGGCCCACGCGGCCCCTGATCTGGTACAGCTGCGCAAGGCCAAACATATCCGCCCGGTGCACGACCATCGTGTTGGCGGTAGGGATATCGAGGCCGGATTCGACAATCGTCGTGGCCAGAAGCACGTCATACTTGCCGTCATAGAAAGCATTCATCCGTTCATCCAGATCGCCCGCGGCCATCTGGCCATTTGCCACGACGTAAGACACCTCCGGCACCTGCTCTTTCAGGAAGGCCTCGATCTCCGGCAGGTCCGAGATGCGCGGCACGACATAAAACGACTGCCCGCCCCGGTAGCGCTCGCGCAGCAGCGCCTCGCGGATGGTGACGGCGTCAAACTCGCTGACATAGGTACGGATCGCAAGGCGGTCGACCGGGGGCGTGCCGATGATCGACAGGTCGCGCACGCCCGTGAGGGAAAGCTGAAGCGTCCGCGGGATCGGCGTTGCGGTCAGGGTCAGCACGTGGATGTCGCTGCGCAGCTGCTTCAGCCGCTCCTTATGGGCGACGCCAAAGTGCTGTTCCTCATCAATCACCAGCAGGCCAAGGTTCTGGAACCGCACAGATTTGGCCAGCAGCGCGTGCGTGCCGACAACGATATCACAGGTGCCGCGGGCCACGGCATCGCGGGTCGCTGCGGCGTCCTTGGCGCTGACAAAACGGCTCAGCTGCCGCACCTCGATGGGAAAGCCGCGAAAGCGTTCGGCAAAGCTCTTGTAGTGCTGCCGGGCCAGCAGGGTCGTCGGCGCGATCACCGCCACCTGCACGCCCGACATCGCCGCAAGGAAGGCCGCGCGCATCGCCACCTCAGTCTTGCCAAAGCCCACGTCACCGCAAACCAGCCGGTCCATCGGCGTGCCGGAGGTCAGATCGTCCACCACATCGCCAATCGCGCGCAGCTGGTCGTCCGTCTCCTGATAGGGGAAGCGTGCGCTGAACGCATCCCACATCCCCGGCGGCGGGTCGAGCACGGGCGCCTTGCGCAGCGCGCGTTCGGCCGCCACCCGGATCAGCTTGTCCGCCATCTCGCGGATGCGTTCCTTGAGCTTGGCCTTCTTGGCCTGCCACGCACCGCCGCCCAGCCGATCCAGAAGCCCTTCCTCGTGGCCGTACTTACTGAGCAGCTCGATGTTCTCGACCGGCATGTAGAGCTTTGATTGCTCTGCATATTCCAGCAGCAGGCATTCATGGGCGGCGCCTGCCGCGGTCACGACCTCCATGCCCTTGAACCGCCCAATCCCGTGATCGACATGCACGATCAGATCGCCGGGCGCGAGGCTCGTCGCCTCGGTCAGGAAATTCTCGGCCTTGCGCTTGCGCTTTGGCGCGCGGATCAGCCGGTCGCCCAGCACGTCCTGTTCGGAAATGACGGTCAGGGCATCCGTCTCAAACCCATGCTCAAGGCCCCAGACCGCCAGATGCAAGCCCCGCTTCCCGACGCGCGAGAAGTCTGTGACGGGGATCGTCTCCGCCAGCCCCTCATCCTCGATCAGGCCGGAAAGACGCTCGCGCGCGCCTTCCGAATAGGACGCAACCACCACGGGACCAACTTCAAGTTTTACTTTTATATGCGCCACCAAAGCGACGAAAAGGCTTATTTTTTCCTGCTGGCGCTCCAGCGCGAAGTTCCGCCCGATGCGCCCGCCCGCATCCAGCACCCCCGGGCCCGTGGGCTGCGACAGCGGCGCGAACTGGATCACCCGGCGCCCCGCCACGGCCGCGCCCCAAGCGGTATCGTCAAGGTACAGCTGCCCCGGCGGCACCGGCTTGTAGACACTGTCGATCCGCCCCTTGTCCGTCATCGCGATGCGCCGCGTCTCGTAGCTGTCTTCGATCCCCTCCCAGCGGGACAGGCGCGCGGCGGTCATCTGATCGTCCAGCGTGATCACGGCATCCGGCAGGTAGTCGAACAAAGTCTCAAGGCTGTCATGGAAGAGCGGCAACCAATGCTCCGCGCCTTGGGTCTTGCGCCCCGCGCTGACCGCCTCGTACAGCGGATCGTCCGTGCCCGCCGCGCCAAATTCCAGCCGGTAGGACTGGCGAAACCGCGTGATCGCCGCCTCGTCCAGGATCACCTCGGAGACGGGCGCGAGCTCAACGACCTTCAACGCTTCGGTCGTGCGCTGGGTCGCCGCGTCAAAGCGCTTTGCGCTCTCCAGCGTGTCGCCAAAGAAATCGAGCCGCACCGGGCCCAGATCCCCGGGTGGGTAGATGTCGATGATGCCGCCGCGGATCGCGTAATCCCCCGGCTCCGTCACGTTCGGGCTTTGCACAAACCCCATGCGCACGAGGAAAGCGCGCAGCGCTGCCTCGTCTACGCGCCGCCCGACCTCCGCCCGGAACGCGGCCTCGCGCAGCACCTCGCGCGCGGGCACCCTCTGCGTCGCCGCGCCCATCGTGGTGAGCAGCACAAACCGCTCCGGCATCCCGTGCACCAGCGCCGCAAGCGTCGCCATCCGCTGCGCGGAGATATCGGCGTTGGGCGACACCCGGTCATAGGGCAGGCAATCCCACCCCGGAAAGACCACCACCGGCACATCCGGCGCAAAAAAGCGCAGCGCATCCTGCATCGCGCGCAAGCGGGCAGCGTCCCGCGCGACATGCATGACAGGCGCACCGCGCGACAGCTCCCGCAGGAGCAGCTGGGCGTCAAACCCCTCGGGCGCGCCAGAGAGCGTGATATGGGTGGGATCAGTCATCAGAGCGCTTCAATTGGCCTGTCGCAGGGGGAAGTCAACCACCGCTCAGAACCCGGTGAGGCCCGCCCGCAGGTTCACATACATGCCCCACAGGGCCGTTACGAAAATCGCCACCATGCCGAGCCCCTGCACCGCGACCCGGTGCCGCGTGAGGCGGCGGTAAAGCGCGACCCCTTCGGCATCCGCGCGGTAGATGCGCCGCGCCGTCATGATGTTCATCGCCGCGACAATCGACATCGGAAAAGCGAGCAGGAACACGGCCTGCGCAAATTCGATCCAGTAAAGCCAGCCAAGGATCGCCAGCCCGGTCAGCAGGAAAAACGCGAAGCTGACCAGCCACAGGCCCGACACTTCGGCGATGTAGAGAATGCGGTTCACGTTCACGCGCACCATGTCGTGCACGTCCACCTCGGCCTGCCCGCCGTTGCGCCGCGCGCGCACAACCATGTCAAACGGCACGCCCAGCACCCAGTGCGAGGCCGACGACCACACAACCGCCAGCGCGATCCAGAACCACAGGTTCGAAAAGGAGCGCATATCAATCGCTTCAAAGATGGTTTGCTGCCAGCCCACGGATCCGGTTCCTCGCCGTTTGGACCGTCTTAGACCCGGCCTGCGGGAATTGGTAGCCCCGCCGCGCCTTGATCAAGGGGGCGTTCCGTGGCACCTGTGATCTGTCAAGACAAGTGGACAGTGCGATGCGCCCAACCCAAGCCCCCTACCCCGCCACCCGCCTGCGCCGCGTGCGCGCCTCTGCCTCCCGCCGGGCGCTGGTGCGGCAGAACACGCTGACGGTGGATGACTTTATCTGGCCGGTCTTTGTGCGGGCCGGGACAGGCATCGAAGAGCCGGTGCCGTCGATGCCCGGGGTCATGCGCCGCTCCGTCGACCGGATTGTGGATGCGGCAAAGGAAGCGGCCGATCTGGGCATCCCGGCGATCTGCATCTTTCCCTATACAGGGCTCGAAGACCGGACCGAGGATTGCGCGGGCGCGTGGGACCCACAAAACCCGGCCAACCGGGCGATCCGGGCGATCAAGGCCGCGGTGCCAGAGCTGACGATCATGACCGATGTCGCGCTTGATACCTACAACATCAACGGCCATGACGGCTTTGTCGAAGACGGGGTGATCGTGAATGACCGCACCGTCGGGGCGCTGGTGAAGATGGCGCTGGCGCAGGCCGAGGCCGGCGCGGACATCATCGGACCCTCGGACATGATGGACTGGCGGATTGGCGCGATCCGGACCGCTTTGGAACGTGCGGGCCACCAGGACGTGATGATCCTTAGCTACGCGGCGAAATACGCGTCGGCGTTCTATGGCCCGTTTCGCGATGCGGTCGGCGCCTCCGGCGCACTCACAGGCGACAAAAAGACCTACCAGATGGACCCGGCCAATTCGGACGAGGCGCTGCGCTTGATCGAACGCGATCTTTCCGAAGGGGCGGACATGGTCATGGTGAAGCCCGGCTTGCCTTATCTCGACATTTGCCGCCGCGTGAAGGACAGCTTCGGCGCGCCGACCTTTGCCTACCAAGTCTCGGGCGAGTTTGCGATGATCGAGGCGGCGGGCGCCAATGGCTGGATCGACCGGGACCGGGTGATGATGGAAAGCCTGATGGCGTTCAAACGCGCGGGCTGCGACGGCATCCTGACCTATTTTGCCCCAGACGCGGCGCGCCTGCTGCGCGGGTAGACCGCGACACTCGGCGACAGCGCGCCGAAGCCCGGGCGGCATTTGCGTGACAGCGCGCGCGCATCCGCCTATACATGTCGCCAAGACCGGGAAGATCCGGCGAGCGCAGACAGTACAGGCGGTTTGACATGACAGACACGATGATCACGCGTCGCGGCTTTGGCCTTGGCGTTTTGGCAAGCACGGCAGGGGTTGCAGCCTGCGGAAACGGCATTGGCAGCCAGGGCGGCGCAACGATTGACGCCCGTGTGGATGCGACCTTGCAGCAGATGTACGCCGAATATCCCAACACGGTGACCCTGTCGCAAAAGGCCAATGGCATGTTGATTATGCCGCTGGTGACCGAGGCCGGCCTCGGCCTTGGCGGCGCCTATGGGCGCGGCGCGCTGCGGGTGAATGACATCACGGTGGACTATTATTCCGTCGCCAAGGCGTCGGGCGGTTTGCAGATCGGCGCGCAGCAATATGCGCATGTTCTGTTCTTCATGACCGATGCCGCGCTTACGAATTTCCGGCGTTCACCGGGTTGGGCGGCAGGTGCGGATATCGAATATGTCGTGTCCGACCGGGGCGACAGCCTGTCGGCAGAGACGACAACCGTGCTGGCCCCTGTGCTGGCGGCGGTCTTTGCCCGCGCAGGCTTGCGCTTTGGCGCGACGCTCGAAGGGTCCAAGTACACGCGCATTATTCCCTGACCGCGGCGCCCCGCATTAAGCCCGCGGGCTTTTGTGGCGGCCCAACCCAAACGCAGCGCCGCGCCCGTGCCGGTAAACCGTGCGGCCTTTTTGCGGGACTGCCGGATGTTGGGCCCAATTCAGCGCGCGCGGCACGCCTTTAGGCCGGGACGCGGAGGTCGGTCAGTGTTTCGGACACCTCCAGCGCATCTTGTACCGCGGTTTCGATCTGCGAGAGCGCCTTGGTCAGTCGCTCTTCGGCAGTGACGAGCCGCGCAACAATCTCGTCCAGTCCCTCGGGATCGCCCTTTGCGCGCCCCCGCTCGATTTTGCACATAATGCGCGTCATCTCGAGCCCTGCGACAACCCGGCGGATTTCGCGGCACTGCCGCCCCAGTTTCATGGCTTCGCCATTAAATCTGACCAGGCTGCTGCTTGCCCGCGAGCCGTAACTGCGGCCGAGGCGCTCCAGCAGCGTCTGCTCTTTCATCACGTCCACGCCAGCCGGCGCCTCCTCACAGGCGAATTGCTCTGCCATTTCATCCATCAGGGCGGAGGAAACATTTAGGAACTCAGCCAAAGCAATGCTTTGCGCCCCGCTGGCCGCGTTGATCTTGAAACGCTTTAGCTCTCCTTCAACGGCAAAACACATCTGCCGGTGATTCTCCGAAATGACGCTGATCGGCCCATCGGATCCTTCCATGCGGGAGG
The DNA here is from genome assembly GCA_039817385.1 of Pseudomonadota bacterium. Lineage (GTDB taxonomy): Bacteria > Pseudomonadota > Alphaproteobacteria > Rhodobacterales > Rhodobacteraceae > JBCBCP01. The sequence goes on from JBCBVY010000001.1 coordinate 217,287, forward strand.
CTTGCAGACGCATGTTGTAGGGTATCTGGTCGGTGGAGCGGAACACCGTTTCGACCTTGCGGGCCTGCTCGGCGATCATGCTGGTGAGGCTTGCCAGCCGCGCCAGATCCTCAAGGCTTTTGACCCGTGGCCGGCCCAGCACATCGGCGCGGGCCGAATACTCGGCACGGAGCGCTGCGCTCATGAACGCATCGTAATCCACGTGGCCCAGTCGCTGCAGCGCGGCCAACAGGGCTGCGGCGCTTTGCGCAGGGTGCGTCTTGTTGCCATGTTCTTCCTTGCGCAGCCCTTCGTAAAGCGTCTGCACCGCGCCCAGCAGATCGCTTGTCGGTTTCAGCCGGACCGACAAATACCCCCCATCTGTTGGACCAACCACGGCAAAGACCCAGTAATGCGTGCCGTCCTGCGCCAGGTTTTTTACATAGGCCCCGAAAGGCAGGCGCTGACGCAGCCGATCCCACATGAGGTGAAACACGCCGCGCGGCATGTCATCGTGGCGCACAAGCCGGTGCGGCGCGCCCAGCATCGTCGTCATCTCGTAATCACTGACATAGGCAAAGACCGAATTGGCGCCTCGAATAACCCCTTGCTCATCCGTTCGGGAGAAAAACAGGCGTTCCAGGGTTATTCGGGACGTCTCTTCGCTCGTTTTGGACATCGCACCGATCCTTGCCATTGGCCACGGCGGCAGATTAGGACCAGTGTTCTTTCGATGAGGTTAACTCAGCCCAGCTCTTGCAGCCGCCTCAAGAGCGCGGACGTGTCCCAGCGCCCGCCGCCCATCTTCTGCACGTCCTTGTAGAACTGATCGACCAGCGCTGTGACCGGCACGGAGGCGCCGACCCGGTCCGCCGCACCAAGGCAGATGCCCAGATCCTTGCGCATCCAGTCTACCGCAAAGCCGTGGTCATAGGCGCCGTCCAGCATCGTTTCGTGCCGGTTCACCATCTGCCAGCTGCCCGCGGCGCCCTGGCTGATCACCTCCACCACCGCGCGGCCATCAAGGCCGGACTTTTCGGCAAAGTGCAGCGCTTCGGCGAGGCCCTGGAGCACCCCTGCAATTGCGATCTGGTTGGCCATCTTCGTGCGCTGCCCCGCGCCGCTTTCCCCGATGCGGCGGCAGAGCTTCGCATAGGCTTGCAAGATCGGCTCCGCCCGGGCGTAGGCGCCTTCATCGCCGCCGCACATGATCGACAGCTGGCCGTTCTCCGCGCCTGCCTGCCCGCCCGAGACCGGCGCATCGACAAAGCTGATCTGCGCCGCGTCCGCGGCCGCGTAAAGCTCTGCCGTCACCGCGTCCGACACGGTGGTATGATCGACAAAGACGCTGCCGCCCGCCATGCCTGCAAAAGCGCCATCGTTCCCAAGGCAGACCTGCCGCAGGTCGTCGTCATTGCCAACGCAGGCCATCACGAATTCGGCGCCCTGCGCCGCCGCGCGCGGGGTTGCCGCGGCGGTTCCGGCGTGCGCCAGGGCCCAGTCCTGCGCTTTGGACGCGGTGCGGTTGTAAACAGTCACCTCGTGCCCCGCTGCCGCCAGATGCCCCGCCATCGGGGCGCCCATCACGCCCAGTCCCAGAAATGCCAGCTTGGCCATCGCCCCGTCCTCTCGGTTGTCTTGATCTGCGACATGACCTAACAGTCCGGGAACGAGCGTCAACGAGCGAGCATATGGGACAGGTCTTTCTCTGGCTGTTGCGAATCGCGAGCGGGCTGGTGCTGCTGAGCGTCGCGGCGGCCTTCGTGGTCTACTACCTCGCGGCCCGGTCGCTGCCGGATTATGACGCCGCGGCCCGGGTGACGGGCATATCGGCCCCGGTAGAGATCGTGCGCGACAACGCGAATGTCCCCCATATCTTTGGCGCCGATGACGCGGACACTTTCTTTGGCCTCGGCTATGCCCATGCGCAGGACCGGCTGTGGCAGATGACAACGCTGCGCCGCACGGCGCAGGGGCGGCTGTCGGAGGTTTTTGGCACCGCAACGCTGGAGGTGGACAGCTTTCTGAGGCGGCTTGATCTTTACAACCTCGCGCGCGCCTCGGCCGCGGTGCAGGATGCGCGGGCGGCGATGGCGCTGGAGGCCTATTCGGCCGGTGTGAACGCCCGCATCGCCCAGATCAACGCGGACGCGCTGGGGCGCGGCGCGCCGGAGTTCTTCCTCTTCAACGCGGCGATTGCGCCGTGGCAGCCCAGCGACAGCATCGCCATCGCCAAGCTGATGGCGGTGCAGCTGAGCGGGCATCTCGACAATGAAATCCTGCGCGCGCGCCTGTCACTGGCCCTGCCCGAGCCGGACATGCTGGTCGACATCATGCCGGACGCGCCCGGGGTCGGCGTGGCGGCCCTGCCGGAATACGCGGCCCTGGTGCCGGGCGCGCCACGCCACGCCGCGTGGGTGCCGGACGATCCGCACCCGCTGTCGCCCTTCCGTCCGCGGGGTCTGTCTGGCGCGTCGAACGCGTGGGCCGCGGCGCCGTCACGCTCTGCCACCGGCGGCACGCTGCTGGCCAACGACCCGCATCTGGGCCTGACCGCGCCGGCGATCTGGTACCTTGCGCGGCTGGAGCTGAGCAGCGGCGGCGTGATTGGCGGGACGATCCCCGGCCTGCCGATGGTGCTCACGGGCCGCTCGGACGCGCTGGGCTGGGGCCTGACCACCGCTTATGTGGACGACCAAGACCTGTTCATCGAGGAAGTGAACCCCGAAAACCCCGAGGAATACCGCGTGCCGGGGGGCTGGGCGCCGTTTGAGACCCGCCGCTCCATCATCACCGTCGCCGATGCGGAACCAGTCACGATCACCCTGCGCTGGACCCAGAACGGGCCGGTCCTGCCCGGGTCTTTCAAGGACCTGGATAGCATCACGCCGCCGGGGCACGTCATGGCGCTGAGCTGGACGGCGCTGAGCGGGCAGGACACCTCCCTAGGGGCGGGCATCGACCTGATGTATGCGCAAAGCGTCGCCGAAGGGATCGCCGCGACGGAGCGGCACATGGCCCCGGCACAGAACCTGACGCTGGCCGACCGGCAGACCATCGCGATGAAGACGATCGGCACTATCCCCCGGCGCGATCCGGACCACCAAAGCGAGGGGCGCCTGCCCAGCTTTGGCTATCTGCCCCAGAACCCGTGGCAAGGGCAGATGGCCTATGTCTCCAACCCCGGCTTTGTCGCGCCCCTTGGCGGCATCCTCGGCAACACAAACAACAAAACCGTGGAGCGCCCCTTTCCCAACCATGTCAGCTTTGACTGGGGCGACACCCAGCGCATCCAGCGTTGGCAGCGCCTGATGCAATCCCGCCAGGTGCACACGCGCGACAGCTTTATCGAAGCGCAGCTTGATACCGTGTCCTTCACGGCCCGCTCCCTGCTGCCGCTGATCGGGGCGGAGCTGTGGTTCACCGGAGAGGCCGCGCCCGCAGGCGCGCCGCAGCGCCAGCGCCAGCGCGCGCTCGCCTTGCTGGCCGAGTGGAACGGGGAGATGAACGAACACCTGCCCGAGCCGCTGATCTTTGCGGCCTGGCTGCGCGCGCTGCAAGACCGGCTGGTGCGGGACGAGCTTGGCCCGATGGCGGACGCGCTCACCCATGTGGAGCCCCTGTTTATCGAGCGCGTCTTTCGCGACGTGGACGGCGCCGCGCGCTGGTGCGACGTGCGCCAAAGCGCCCCGGTGGAAACCTGCCCCGACATGGCCCGCCGCGCGCTGGACGACGCGCTGATCTGGATTTCCGAGAATTTCGGGACCGAACTAGAGACCCTGCGCTGGGGCGATGCGCATCAGGCGACCCATGATCACACCGTGCTGGGCGAAGTGCCGCTGCTGCGCTTTTTCGTGAACATCCGGCAAAGCACCTCCGGGGGGGACAACACCCTGCAGCGGGGCCGCACACGCGGCGGTGCGGGCGCGGATGCGTTCCACAACGTGCACGCGGCGGGGTTCCGGGGGGTCTACGATTTTGCCGACCCCGACAGCTCCGTTTTCATTATCGCAACGGGTCAGTCCGGGCACCTCTTCTCGCGCCACTATGACGACCTCGCGCAGCTCTGGCGGCGGGGCGAATACGTGCCCATGTCGCTCGACATCGGCCTCGCACGGGCGGCCGCGGTGGGTGTGACGGTGCTGGAGCCGGTGGAGTGAAAAGCGCGCTGCTTGCCGTTGTCGTGGTGGCAGCCTTGGTCGTTGGCTACCATCAGGTCATGACGCGGGTAGGCTCGGGTACGCCCCCGGCAATGGCTCCGGCGGCGCAGCAGGCTGACGCGATAACCGTCGACAAGGCCGCGCGGCGCCTCATGCTGCTGCGCTCCGGTGAAGAGATCGCGGTCTACGACATTTCGCTTGGCGGGGCACCCGTGGGGCACAAATCTCGGCAAGGCGACGAGAAAACGCCCGAAGGCACTTACCTGATCGACTGGCGCAACGGCAATTCCATCGCGCATCTGAGCCTGCACATCTCATACCCCGATGCGGCTGACGTCAAAGCGGCGGCGGGCGCCGACCCCGGCGGCATGATCATGATCCACGGTCTGCCCAATGGCTGGGGGTGGCTGGGGCGTTTGCACCTTTTGTGGGATCGGACCGACGGGTGCATTGCCGTGACCAATGCCGAGATGCGCGAGATATGGGCAGTGGTCCCAAACTGCACCCCGATCACGATCCTACCCGGCTGATGACCACGCTCCTTTTCAACAAGCCTTACGGCGTGCTGCCGCAGTTCACCGACGCGCGCAGCCCAACGCCGCGCCCGACCCTGTCAGCCTTTATCGACGTGCCGGGGGTCTATCCCGCAGGGCGGCTCGACCGGGACAGCGAAGGGCTGATGGTGCTGACCTCCGACGGGCGGCTTCAGGCGCGGATCGCGGACCCGAAGTTCAAGCGCCCCAAGCGTTACTGGGTGCAGGTGGAGGGCGCGCCAGAGGCCCAGCAGCTGGAGGCTCTGCGCCGCGGCGTGACGCTGAACGATGGCCCGACCCAGCCTGCAAAGGTGCGCGCGATGGCCCCGCCGGAGTTATGGCACCGCGACCCGCCCGTGCGCACCCGCAAAACGGTGCCCGATGCCTGGCTTGAGATCACGCTCACCGAGGGGCGGAACCGGCAAGTGCGGCGCATGACAGCGCATGTGGGTCTGCCCTGCCTGCGGCTGGTGCGGGTGGGGATTGGGGACTGGGGCCTTGGCGGGCTCAAGCCGGGGCAATGGCGTTTCTTGCAAGAAACGCAGGCCAGCAATCCTTGAAGGATTGCCTTTCATCGATCCTTCAAGGATCGATCAGCCCAGAGCCTGATACGCGCCCTTTTGCTTGGCCGTCCAGCGCACGCGCAGGGCAAAGCCCGTCTCGTCTTGCGCCTCCTCCTCCACCACGCCTTCGGAAAACAGCCACGCGCGGCGCTTGCCGTCCGCAAAGCCCAGGTGCAGCTCTTCCTCGGTCACTTTGCCCTGAAGCGCTTCGGCCACCACCGAAAGCAGCCTATCCACCCCCTGCCCGGTCAAGGCCGACAGCGTCAGAACGACGTCCGACCGCTCCGCCCGGGCCTCGGCAGCGGCGGCGTCATCCGCGCGCAGCAGGTCCAGCTTGTTCCAAACCTCAAGCGTCGGGCGGTCTTCCGGCACGCCGAGGCTGGCCATGATGGCCCGCACATCCGCCGCCTGTTCCTCCGTCTCGGGGTGCGAGATGTCCCGAACGTGCAGGATCAGATCGGCGGCCAGCACTTCCTCAAGCGTCGCGCGGAACGCCGCGACCAGCTCGGTCGGCAGGTCAGAGATGAACCCCACCGTGTCCGACAGGATCACCTCCGGCCCGTCCGGCAGCTCAACCCGGCGCATTGTGGGATCCAGCGTGGCAAACAGCATGTCCTTCGCCATCACCTCCGCCCCTGTCAGCCGGTTAAAGAGCGTCGACTTGCCCGCGTTCGTGTAGCCCACCAGCGCGACAATCGGATAGGGCACCTTCGCCCGCGCCGCGCGGTGCAGGCCGCGGGTCTTCACCACCTTGCCCAGCTGCCGGCGCAAACGCACCAGCTGCGCGTCAATCGCGCGCCGGTCCGCCTCGATCTGCGTCTCGCCCGGGCCGCCGACAAAGCCAAGACCGCCCCGCTGCCGCTCAAGGTGGGTCCAAGCCCGTACCAGCCGCGTGCGCTGATAGGTCAGCGCCGCCATCTCCACCTGCAACACGCCCTCGCGGGTCGCGGCACGGTCGGAGAAGATTTCAAGGATGAGCCCGGTTCGGTCCAGCAATTTGACCTTCAGCGCTTTTTCCAGATTGCGCTGCTGCACCGGGGTGACCGGGCCGTCGATCAGCACCAGCTCGATCTCGGCCGCCTTGAACTGCGCCGCAAGCTCTTCGATCTTGCCCGAGCCGAGCAGATAGCCCGCCTGCACCCGCGGCAGGGGCACCACTTCGCCGCCGATCACCTCAAGGTTGGGCAGCGCGGCGGCCAGTGCCATCGCCTCGTCCAGTCCCATGCGGGCATCGCGGCGCCCCGGCTCGGTTTTGATGTCGGGATGCAGCACCCACGCGCGGGTCGGCTGCCCGCCCGTGTCGTCAACCTGGAACTGCGCCTTGCTCAAGAGGCGTCTTCGCCCTCATAGAGCGAGATCGGCTGGCTCGGCATAATGGTGCTGATCGCGTGCTTGTAAACCAGCTGGCTCTGCCCATCGCGGCGCAAAAGCACGCAAAAATTGTCAAACCACGTGATAACGCCCTGCAATTTGACGCCATTGATCAAAAAGATCGTCACCGGAACCTTCGTCTTGCGCACGTGGTTGAGGAACGCATCCTGGAGGTTTTGTCTATCCGAAGCCATTGTTCGAATTCGCCTTCTTCTAATTGAATTGGCCCGTGCGATCACACGGGCCCTCCCTCGTTTGATCTAAGTATGAATCGCAATGGGGAGAGATTCCACCCCAAAAAACAGTCCGTTACGGACCTACCCGCTTTGGACATGAGAAACCTGCCGTAACGGCAGGGTTTCGCGTATAAATCACCGTCCCGCGCGCCACAGATCAGGGGTGAGCAGCGCAATGATCGCAAGCGTCTCCAGCCGCCCCAGCACCATTGCAGCGGCAAAAACGCCCTTGGCCCAGCTGCCCATCTCGGCCAAGCGGACAGAGACGGTGTCGGTGACTTCCAATATCGGCCCTGTCGTGGTCAGCGCCGCCACAGCCAGCTTGATCGCCGCCTCGAAGGGCAAGCCCAGAAGCGCCAGCAGCATCGTGATCCCCGCGAGGCTCAGCGCAAACAGCATAAAGAAGATCCACGCGATGAACGCACCATCCCGCTGGACCCGCGCGCTCAGCCCGCCAGCCCCGCTGACCGAGGACGGATACACCAGCCGCTCCATTTCGCGGTACCCGTTCTGGTACAGGGCAAAAACCCGGAGCAGTTTCACCCCGCCCGCGGTCGTGGCCACGCCGCCGCCGATCAGCGCGAGGCCCATCAGGATCAGACCCGGCGTGGCCAGCCCCGACCAGTCTTGCGCTGTCTGCCAGGACGCGCTTTGGAACCCGGTTGTGGTCAAGAAAGACACAACCGTGAACACGCTGCCCCACAGCGCTTGGGCGGCCTCCAGCAGGCTATCTTCGGCATTCACGTCGTAGGCCCCCAGCCAATGCCGCACAAACAGCACAAGCGGCACCAAAAGCGCAAGCGCGAGGCCGATGCGGAACTCCGGATCGTCCCCCAGGCTGCCGGCCGATTTCGTCACCGTGTCCGAACTGAAGGTCAACCGGGACAGCGCCAGCAGCATGAACAGGACCATCACCGCCTCCCCGGCATAGCCTGCACCGGCCTGCGCTATCCCATCGTGCGGCGTAATGCCAGAGGTCGCCATAACCGCCATCGCGTGCATCACAGCGGTCAGCGGCACGTCCCCCAGCGCCATCAGCAACACCCAAAGCAGCAGCGTGAGGCCGGCATAGATCGGCACAAGCGCCACCGTGACCTTCATCAACCGCACGCGCCCCTCGGGCCGGCCAAACCGGCGGATCTGGTCCGTCGCCTGCCCCGGCTCTGCCCGAGAGGTGACCTCAAACCCGCCCAGGTTCAGCGGCGCAAGGATGGCAGAGGCCGCAATCCACATCAGCAGCCCGCCGAGCCATCCGACAAGGCCACGCCACAGGTGCAGCGGCGCGCTGAGGCGCTCGGGGTTGAACATTGGCGCGCCGGTCGTGGTGATCGCGCTGACCATTTCGACATAGGCATTCAGAAACGTGGTCGTCCGCAGCCCCTCGTAGAACGGCACGGCCAGCATCACGGGCAGAAAGACGAAGGCGGAAAACAGGCTCATCAGCGGGCCAAGCGTGCCATGCCCCGGCGCGCGCCCTGCATGCGCAAGCGCGATCAGTCCAAAAAGGATCAGCCCAAGCAAACCCGAATAAAGAAACGTGCGGCCAACTTCATGTTCGTCGATTATGCCCGCAAAGGCCGCCGGGATCAGCATCGCAAAGGACGCAATCCCGCACATCAGCAGAAACAGCGGCAGGGCCAGCACACGGTCCGAAACGCTCGGAGCTGCGGCGCGCATCAGAAAAAGTCGATGGAGACCTGCAAAAGCCGCTCCACCTCGGGCACGTCTTCGCTCAGTGCGAAAATGGCGACAACATCGCCCTCGTCGATACGGGTGCCACCGACCGGACGAATGACCTTATCGCCCTTGCGGATCGCACCGATCAGCACGCCTTCGGGGAAATCCACATCCGCGATCTTTTGGCCCGCCAGCGGCGAGGTTGACAGCACCTCCGCCTCGATCACTTCGGCCTCCGCATCCCCGATGGAGTAGACCGCGTTCACACGGCCATGCCGGATATGCCGGAGGATCGAACTGACCGTGGTGGCCCGCGGGTTGATATAGGCGTCAATCCCGAGCGGTTCCATCATCGGCACCAGCGTCGGGTCATTGATCAGCGCAATGGCAAACGGGCAGCCCTCGGACTTGGCCCGCACGGCGGCCAGCATGTTCGTTTTGTCATCATCGGTCACGGCGAGCACCGCATCCGCGCGCTGCACGCCCGCCTCCGCCAGCAGCGCGACGTCCAGCCCGTCGCCATTCAGGACAATCGTCCGCTCCAGCGCTTCGGCGGCGCGTTCGGCGCAGACGCGGTTCTTCTCGATGATCTTGGCACGCACACGGTTGGTGCGGCTTTCCAGTTCGGAGGCAACGGCCAGGCCCACATTCCCGCCCCCGATCAGGACAACGCGTTCCTGCTTGCCCTGCGTCTTGCCAAAAATCTCCATCGTGCGGGCAATGTCGTCGCGGTGAGAGAACACGTAACAGCTGTCGCCGACAAAAAGCTGGTCCTTCGCCTCCGGCGCAAAGAGCGTGCCTTCGCGCCGCACGCCAACCACCACCGCGCGCAGGGTCGAAAAGAGGTCTGTCAGCTGGCGCAGGGGCGTGTTGACCACCGGACAGTCCGCTTCGATGGAGATGCCCAGCAGGTGCGCTTCGCCGTCCAGAAACTGTTCGGTGTCAAAGGCCGCAGGCGCCGATAGCCGTTGCAGCGCCGCGGCCGCCACCTCCCGCTCGGGGCTGATGACCACATCGATCGGCAAGTGATCGCGGCGGTAGAGGTCCGAATAGATCGCATCGAGGTAGGACTGGCTGCGCAGACGCGCGATCTTGCGGTTGATGCTAAACACCGAATGCGCGATCTGGCAGGTGACCATGTTCACCTCGTCCGAATGGGTCGCGGCAATGATCATGTCCGCGTCCCGGGCGCCCGCGCGGGTCAGCACATCGGGGTAGGAGGCAAACCCAGCCACGCCCTGCACATCCAGCGTATCGGTCGCGCGGCGCACGAGGTCGGGGTTGCTGTCGACCACGGTGACGTCGTTGCGTTCTCCGGCAAGGTGGCGGGCGATTTGCCAGCCGACCTGTCCAGCGCCGCAAATGATGACCTGCATGGGCGGCCTTTCCCCATCGAAGATACCGGGGCCATCACATCGCAGATGCAGCATTTCCGGTCAATTCAATTGTAAACGGGGCGGAATCGGCGCACGCTCTGCCCATGCGCCGTTTTGTGTCCCTGCTGCCTGTGCTCGCCGCCCTTGGCGCGTGTTTTCCCGTGTCGACCTATTACCGCGAGGGCGTGACGCTGTCCTCACTGGAGCGGGACGAAACCGCCTGCGAGGTGCGGGCCCTGCGCGATGTGCCGGTGGCAAACCAGGTGCGGCAGGACCCGCCCCGCTACATCCCCGGTGCCCGCATCTGCGATGCGTCGGGGGCGTGCGTCACCCGCCCGGGCCGCTATGTGCCGGGACCTGTCTATACGGTCGATGTGAACGCGGACCTGCGCCGCCGCGTGACGCAGCAATGTATGGCGGATCGCGGCTATGTCCCTGTGACCCTGCCCGCTTGCCCGCCGGGGGTCGCGCAAGCCGCCCCTCCGGGTGCGACGACACGGCTGCCAAAACTGCGCCCCGAGGCTTGTGCAATCCGCAATTCCGATGGAAGTTTCCAAATCGTGAATCGCGGGTAGAGCAGCAAAGATGATCCTTCTCGAAAAAGAAAGCACCGCCAGCTTGCTAGCCGGCGCCAAAGCCCTCGTGCAGGCCCACTATGCCGACCTCGCAAAAGCCGGACCCGGGGACGTCGCTATGGTTCTGGCGCGGCGCATGGCCCCTGGCGCGCTCTGGCGCGGCATGCGCCCCTTCTACGAGCAAACCGGACCGAAAGCTGTGGCCGAGACGTTCTGGTCCCCCTTCCTGCGCGCCTTCTCGCGCGTTCAGCGGCGCGAGGACATCTTCTTTGCCGGGCAAAACACGGTTGGCCCGGGCACGTGGACCTGCTCGATGGGGCACCTGATGGGCCTTTTCGACGCGCCCTTTATTGGCATCAGGCCTACAGGCAAGCTCGCGATGCTGCGCTACGCCGAATTCAACCGCATCGAAGATGGCCAAATCACCGAAACGGCGCTTTTCGTCGACATACTGCACTTGATGGCCCAGGCGGGGATCACGCCCCTGCAGGGACAAACCGCCGCCGAGCTGGTCCAACCCGGCCCGCGCACCCATGACGGGCTGCTTTACGGCCCTCAGGCGCCAGAGGCAGGCGCCAAGACGATGGCGCTGATTGATCGGATGATCGGGTCCATCAACTTTGTGAATTCCGTGGGCAACCCGCCGACCCCGCAAGAGGAGCTGGCGGAGAACTGGCACGACGACATGTGCTGGTGGGGCCCGACCGGCATCGGCGCGACCTTCACCATCGACCGCTATATCGCGCAGCACCAGGGCCCCTTCCGCCACAAGACGAAAGACCGCGAGTTTAATGGCCACCTCGCCCGGTTTTCCGAAGGCAATTACGGCGGGTTCTTCGGCTGGCCCAACCTGTCGGTGATCCCGGTGGGTGACTACATGGGCCTGCCCGCCTCGGGCATCCGCGCCCCAATGCGGGTCGTGGACGTCTACCGCCGCGAGGGCGACAAGCTGGCCGAGAACTGGATCTTCATCGACATCCTGCACTTTCTGTCGGAACAGGGTGTGGACCTGCTGGCGGATCTGAACGCCTAAGGCAGCCTACGGCGATGGAGGCGCCGCAGGCGTCTGCGCCAAAATCCAGTCCCGCACCTTCCGGCCCGCTGCGCGCAGCGGCGGATCACGCCGTTCTGCAAGCCACCACTCGTCACGCAAAGGCAGATGCAGACCGCCAAAGGGCCGGATCAACTGCCCGGCGCCCAAGGCATCGGCGGCGAGCCACCTGCGCGTCAGCGCGATACCCCTTCCTTGCTCTGCGGCGCGCAGCACCAGATCAGCAGAGGTAAAACGCGGGCCGTCGCGGGTGTTCAACGTGGCGGGCCCATGCACCGCACGCCAAGCTGGCCATGCCGTCCGCTGATCGCGGTCGTGTAACAGGGCCAGCTGCAACAGGTCGTCTGCTGCGTTCGGGCGCCCTGCTGCCTCCCAGGCTGCGGGCGACATGACCGGCACCGCCACGTCAGAGGCAACGATGTGGATAAGACCGTTGGCGGAGGTCCGCGCGCCCATCCGCAGCGAAAGATCAGCGTACGGGTCAAGATCGCCCATCCGCGCCGTATCCACCGAAATGGACAGCTGAACGCCCGGGCAATCGGCTTCGATCCCTGGCAAGCGCGGAAACAGCCAGCGCGTCGCGATGGAGGGTGGTGCTGCGATCACGACACGCATCGCCGAACTTGGCTGCCGTGCCGTTTCGGCTGCCCGTTCCAACCCGGCAAAACTTGCGAGTGCCGCATCAGCAAGCTCCGCCCCCTGCTGTGTCAACCGGGCGCGCGCACCGCGCCGTCCCGGTTCCAACAAAAGGGCGCCAACCCATGTTTCCAGATCGCGCACGGCGCGACTGACACTGGAATGGCGCACGCCAAGCAGGCGCGCCGCCGGACGCACGCCACCTGTCGCTCTGAGGGCTGCAAGCGCACGCAACTGGGACAAGGGGAGATCACGCATAGTGGTGCATCTTGTAGACCAGTTTTTGCAGCGTTGCGACCGGACATCACAGCGCAACTCGGGGTATTGAACACACAACGCATCCTTTGAAAGGTATCCTTTTGACCAACCGTTCGGACAGGCTCATCGGCGCGCTGGCGTGGGCTGGGATGGTGCTCGTGGTAACGGCATGGCAGGTCGCAACACGCTGGGGTGTGACCACGACGCTCACCCCGCTGGACCTCGCGCTGTTTCGCTATGGCGTACCGGGTGTGGTGCTGGCGCCAGTCCTGCTGCGCAACGGGCTGGGGCGCGGCGCGAGACCCTGGCACATCGCAGCAATTGTACTGGGGGGCGGCTTGCCCTTTGGTCTGTTGGGTATGGCCGGCGCGCAATTTGCGCCCGCGGCGCACATGGGCGCGTTGCTACCTGGCGCAATGCCACTCTTTGTGGCGGCCCTCAGCGCGCTTGTCCTGAAGGAACGATTTGACAGGTACAAGCTGACCGGCCTGTTTTTGATTGTCTGCGCTGTCTTCACGATCACCGGAAGTGCGCTCGGTGGTGGGCAGGACACCCTTGTTGGTGACGCTCTGTTTCTGAGCGCGGCGGTCCTTTGGGCCCTCTATACGGTCGCATTCCGGCTCAGCGGGCTGGAGGCGCTGCACGGTGCGGCCCTCGTTGCGGTCGCGTCGACGCTTTTGATTGTGCCGCTCTGGATCGCTGTTCCCGAAAGCGGTCTGCTCAGCGCACCACCTGCCGACCTTGCCGTTCAATTTGTGGTCCAAGGGCTCTTGGCGGGCCCATTCGGGATGGTGCTCTTTGGCGTGTCCGTGCGCAGGCTCGGCCCAGCTGCGACGGCCTTGTCGGGCGCTGTGGTTCCGGCCGCGACCGCCGCGGGCGGCTGGGTGATCCTAAACGAAGCACTGAGTGGTGCGACGGCCTTTGGGATCGTGCTGACCGGCGTGGGCTTAGCGCTATTTGCGCTTGGGCAAAGCCGGTTGCCTTAATCCGCCTCTTCCTCCTCCACATGCGCCACGCGGGCCCCTGCCTTCGCCGACGTCACCACGCCGAGGGACTTCAGCTTGCGGTGCAGGGCGCTGCGTTCCATGCCGACAAAGTTCGCGGTGCGGGAGATGTTGCCGCCGAAGCGGTTGATCTGGGTCAGCAGGTATTCCCGCTCGAACGCCTCGCGCGCCTCGCGCAGGGGAAGGCTGGCGAGCGCGCCCGACAGGACCACCCGGCCCTCTGCGTCCTCCGGCGCTCCGCCGCCGTCGCCGGGCAGCTCGCGCGCCTCGATCGGGCCGGTCCCGTCGCCGAGGATCAGCACGCGCTCCACCAGGTTCTTCAGCTGGCGCACGTTGCCGGGCCAGGACATCGTCTGCATCAGCGCGGTCGCCTCCTCGGACAGGGACCGCGCGGGCAGCCCTTGGGAGGCGTTCATCTCTTCGATGAAATGGGCGGCCAGCACCGGGATATCCTCGCGCCGCTCCTCCAGGCTCGGCACCTCGATCGGCACAACGTTCAGGCGGTGGTAAAGCTCCTCGCGGAAGCTCTCCGCCGCAATCGCGGCCTTCAGGTCACGCCCGGTGGAGGACACAACGCGCAGGTCCACCCGCACCTTGTCGGTCCCGCCGACGCGGGTGAAGGACTGATCCACCAGCACGCGCAGGATCTTGGACTGGGTGCCCAGCGGCATGTCCGCGACCTCGTCAAAGTAGATCACGCCGCCATGCGCCTGCTCTAATAGGCCCTGTTCGATCCCCCGTTCGGGGCTTTCGCGGCCAAAAAGAACCTCTTCCATCCGGTCGGGCGCTACGCCAGCGCAATTTACCGTGACAAAGGGGCCGGAGGCGCGGCTGGAATGGGCGTGGATGTAGCGTGCGGCGACCTCCTTGCCGCTGCCCGCGGGGCCGGTGAGCATGACCCGGCCATTGGACTTGGTGACCTTGTCGAGCTGCGCGACCAGCCCCTTGAACCCGGCAGAGGCGCCGATCATGCGCGCATCGCGCACCTCGGCCCGCTTGAGGCTCTGGTTTTCGCGGCGCAGGCGGGAGGTTTCCATCGCGCGGCGGATTACCACCAGAAGCTGGTCGATGTTGAAGGGTTTTTCGATGAAGTCATAGGCCCCCTGCTTGATCGCCGCGACGGCAATCTCGATATTGCCGTGGCCCGAGATGATCACGACCGGCACGTCCGGATTGTCGCGCTTCACGGTCTTGAGGATGTCGATGCCGTCCATCCGGCTGTCTTTCAGCCAGATGTCGAGGATCATCAGCCCCGGCGCTTCTGCATTCAGCGCGGCCATCGCATCGTCCGAATTGCCCGCACGCCGCGTGGCATAGCCTTCATCCTCAAGGATGTCCGAGATCAACTCGCGGATGTCCCGCTCATCATCGACAATCAGAATATCACTCATCTTGCTGCCCCTTCCCTGTCCCAAGCGGCAGCGTGATCACCGCCATCGCGCCGGGTGTGTCCGCCCCGCCAAATAGGGGCGCGTCCTCAAGCACTAGCGTGCCGCCATGCTCTTCAATGATTTTCTTGACGATGGGCAGGCCAAGCCCCGTGCCCTCGTCCCGTGTCGTCACGTAAGGTTCAAACAGGCGCGCCCGGTCTTCGGGCAGGCCGATGCCGTTGTCCATGACCCGCAGATCGGCGCCAAGCGGACCAACGGATAGGGTCACCTTGACGGTCGGCTCATGCCCATCTGGTGCGCCTTTTTTCGCCAGAGTTTCAATCGCTTCCCCAGCGTTCTTAATCAGATTGGTGAGCGCTTGGCCGATCATGGTCGCGTCAAGCTCTGCCATTAATGGGCCGTCCGGCAAATCCGCCGCGATGCACACCCCCGGCTGCCCTGCCTTTTGCAGGGCCACGGCCCCGGCCACGAGGTCCGTCAGGTCATGCACCTTGCGGTCCGGCTCCGGCATGCGCGCGAATTTGGAAAACTCGTCTACAATCCGGCGCAGATCGCCCGTTTGGCGCACGATCACGTCGGTCATCTGCTCCAGCGCATCGCTTTCTTCGCCCAGCTTGGGGCTGAACTTGCGCTTGATCCGCTCTGCGGAGAGCTGGATCGGGGTCAGCGGGTTCTTGATCTCGTGCGCGATGCGGCGGGCCACGTCGCCCCAGGCCGCCATGCGCTGCGCGCTGACCAGGTCCGTCACATCGTCAAAGGCGACCACGTAGCCTTCAAGCCGCCCTTCGGTGTTGCGGCGGGTGGACATGCGGACCAGCAGGTTTTCCAGCCGCCCGCCGCGCGACACCTTCACTTCGCCCGTCGCCACCTCCTGCGGGCCCGCGCGCAGAAGCGCAAAGAGCGCACCAAACTCCGGCACCGCGACAGACAGCGGCACCGCGTCGCCGCCGACGTCCAGCAGCCGCTCGGCAGAGCGGTTCACGAAGGCCACGCGCCCTTCGGCATCAAGGCCCACAACACTTGACGTCACAGAGCTGAGCACAGAGTCAAACAGCCGCCGCCGCCGTTCGATCTGCGCGGTGTTGTCCAGCAGCGTCTCCCGCTGGCCCTTGAGCTGGCGCGTCATCTGGTTGAAGTAACGCCCGAGCATCGCGATCTCGTCATCGCCCTCCTCTTCCGGCACGCGCACGTCCAGATCGCCCGCGCCCACCCGCTGCGCCGCGCCTGTGAGGCGGCCCACGGGGCCAGACAGCCGCTCGGCAAACCACAGGCCCAGCCAGATCGCGGCGAGGATCAGGATGACGGCGAAGCCAAGGTAGAGAAGGCCAAACTGGAACAGCACCCGGCCCCGCTCATTCTCAAGCTGTTGATAAAGCAGCACGGTTTCCTGCGTCTCGTCCAGCAGGGCCAGCAGGTCGCCGTCCACAGACCGGCTGACAAACAGGTAGCGGTTGAAGAAAGACGCGAGCGGGACAATCGCGCGGAACTCCGCCGCCGGCCAGTCCTCGATCAGCACGAGGCCCGTTTCCGCCGCCGCCGCGATCTGCGCGTCCGAAGGGCGTTCGTAATCAAACAGGTAAGACCGGTCGCCGCGGGCGCGAATCTCTCCGGCGCCGTCGATCAGGTAGGCTTCCTTCAGGCCGCGCTGGATCTGGCGCTGCCCATCGGCGAGCAGTTCGCTGTCGGCTTGGTTTATCCCCGAACTGCGCAGCGCATCGAGATAGGCCGCAAGGGCGATGGCATCCTCGGTCAGGTCGCTGCGCTGCTGGCCCTGGTAGGCCTCGGCGGCGGCAAGCGAATTGCCGACCACGTTGCGCACCCGTTCGGAAAACCAGCCCTCAAGGCCGATATTCACCGTCAGACCCGCGAACACAGCCACGGTGACCGTCGGGATCAGTGCGAGCAGGGAAAACACCCCCGTAAGACGCAGGTGCAGGCGCGAGCCTGCGGATTTCGCCCGCCGCGCAGCGATCAGGCGCGCGACCTGCGCCAGAACAAGAGCGGCGACCACGAGGATGTAGACAAAATCGGCGAGCAGGATCAGCCGCAGCGACAGCTGCGCGCCGCCGCGGTCCAGCGGGCCAAGCACAAGGAAGGTCGCAAGCGCGAGGACCGGGCCCAGCACCACGAGGCCCAGCGTTGCAATATTGCGCATACGGCGTTGCCGCCGCATGCGGGTCAGCGCCATAAGCCAAGTGCCGCGTGTCCGTGTTGCCACCCGGATGCTACCTCTGATCGCGGCGCCGAAGCACCGCACCGCCATATCTGGTGGCCTTGTTGCCGCTGTCGCGGGCTGGCCACATCTTATGTGGCGGTTTTACATCAGTTTGCGGCGGCGTGTCACCTGGATTTCGAGCTCGGTGATCTTCTTGCGCAACGTATTTCGGTTGATACCGAGCAGATCCGCGCATTTGGCCTGATTGCCGCCCGTCGCATCAAGCGCGATCTCGATCAGCGGCACCTCAATCTCCCGCAGGATGCGCCCGTAAAGCCCCGGGGGCGGCAGCATGTCGCCATGCAGGTCAAAGTAGCGCCGCAGGTGCCGCGCGACCGCGCTGCCCAGCTTGTCCGTGTCCCCAACCGCCTGCAATGGCGCCGCAACGGGCTGGGAGCCGAGGATTTGCGTGACCTCGGCCGCGCTGATTTCCGGCGCCTGGCTCGTTAGGCCCAGACGGCGCACCGCGTTTTCCAGCTGGCGCACGTTGCCGGGCCAGGAATAGGTGCGAAACACCTCTGCCGCCTCTTCGGACAAGGTGCGCTGAACCGCGATGCTGCGGTCCGAACGGGACAGAAAGTGTTCGACCAGAAGCGGGATGTCATCGACCCGGTCGCGCAAGGCAGGCACGTGCAGCGTGGCCCCCGACAGGCGGTAATAGAGGTCTTTGCGCACGCTGCCCGCCTCCATCGCCGCAGCGAGGTCCTGTTGCGAGGTGGCGAGAAAGCGCGGCACGTATTCGCCCGGGCTGTCCATCATCCGCACGATGCGGGCCTGCACTTCTTCGGGGATGTCGGCGATCTCATCAATCATCAGCGTGCCGCCTTTCACCCGCGCCAACACGCGCGCGGGCCCTTCAAGATCGGCCAGTTCCGCGCCCGTGACGGTGATGAAAGGCAACGTGCGGCGGTCCGAAAAGTCGTGGATCGCGCGCCCGATGAGGCTTTTGCCCGTGCCGCTTTCGCCCCAGATCAGCACCGGCAGATCGGTGTTCATCACCCGCGCCACCACCCGGTAAAGCGCCTGCATCACATCCGTGCGCCCCACAAGCGGCAGCTCGTCCGGGCGCTCATCGACCGGCTCGGGCGCGCGGGCACGCTGGCCTTTCAGCTCCAGCGCCCGTGCGGTGCGCTTCATCAGGTCCGGCAGATCAAACGGCTTGGGCAGGTAATCGTAAGCCTCGGCCTCGGCGGCCTGAATGGCCGTCATGATTGTGTTCTGCGCCGAGATGACGATCACGGGCAGCCCGGGCCGGTCCTCGGAAATCTTCGGCAGCATCTCAAGCCCGTTTCCGTCCGGCATCATCACGTCGGAGATCACCACGTCGCCCTTGCCCTCGCCCACCCAGCGCATCAGCGTCGTGAGCGAAGAGGTCGCGTGCACCTTGCAGCCCGCACGCGTCAGCGCCTGCGTGAGTACGGTCCGGATGGTGCGGTCGTCGTCAGCGACGAGGATGGTGCCGTCCATAAGTTATCTCTCCTGCGGGGTTGCCGCGTGCTTGGGCGCGCGCGGAAGGGACATGCGAAAGACGGTGCGTCCGGGCACCGAGGTGACGGCGATCCAGCCATCGTGATCAGCGAGGATTTTCGAGACCAGCGCGAGGCCAAGGCCGGTGCCGTTTTCCTTGCCCGACACGAAGGGATCAAAGATGTCGCCCTTGATCTTTTCGGGCAAGCCAGGGCCATTGTCGATCACCTCCACCTGCAGGGGCAGCGAGCGGCCCCCGCCATCGGCGCGGCGCAGGCGGTAGGAGTGTTCAAAGTAGCTGCGCAGGCGGATCACGCCGCCATTGGGCCCCGCCGCTTCGGAGGCATTCTTGAGCAGGTTCAACACCACCTGAAGCAGCTGGTCGGAATCGCCATAGGCCAGCGGCAGCGACGGGTCATACTCCTCCCGAATGGTCATATTCGCGCCAAAACCCAGCAGTGCGGAGCGGCGCGCCCGGTCGAGCACGTCGTGGACGTTCACGGCTTTGAGGTCGGGCGGGGAAAGGTTGCCGAACTGCTCCACCTGTTCCAGCAGCTTTACGATGCGGCGCGATTCCTCCACGATCAGGTCGGTCAGTTCGAGGTCTTGCGCGTTGAGGTTCATCGACAAAAGCTGCGCCGCGCCGGTGATCCCGGCGAGCGGGTTCTTAATTTCGTGGGCGAGCATCTCTGCCATGCCGATGGCCGATTTGGCCGCGGATTTGGCGTTGAGGTTCTGGCTCGCGCGTCCCGCCAGCTCGCGCGGGGTGATCAGGACAATCATCTCGCCCCGCGCGCCTTGCAGCGGCGCGATTTGCAACGCGCATTGCACTGGCGCGCGGTGGCCCGAGCCGACATCGACATCATTCACGAAAAGCGGCGTGCCGTTGGTGCGCACCCGGGCAAAGCTGTTCTCGATCGGGGCATCGATCATGACCTCATCCCACAGCGGATGGTTGCGGATCACCTTGGCGGAGATGTTCAGGAAATCCTCCGCCGCCGGGTTGATGTCGAGGATGCGGTCACCCTCGTCGATGCGCACGGCGGGCACGGGCAGCGAGGCCCAGAGATCACCGATCGAGGCCGCGTTCATGCCGCCTGCCTTTGCGCCAGCGCATCCGGCAGGGCGGCGTGCAGCGCGTTCGGGTCGGTCTGGGTGAGGATATGGCGACGCAGGGGCCCGGGCGTGCCTGCGGCGTCCATGTACCAGCCGAGGTGCTTGCGCGCGACGCGCACCCCCAGATCGCGTCCATAAAAGGAGAGCATCGCGTCGTGGTGGCCGGTGACAAGGTCCACGAGCGCCGCGCCGTGCGGCACGTGCGGGCCTGTCGTGCCATTGAGCGCCGCGGCGATCTGCGCCAGCAGCCAGGGCCGCCCCTGCGCGCCGCGCCCGACCATTACACCCGCCGCGCCGGAGGCCCTCAGCGCAGCGCAGGCGGTGCGGGCACAGGTGATATCGCCGTTTGCGATGACGGGGATCGTCACGGCCTCCACGGTCCGGGCAATCGCGCCCCAATCGGCCTGGCCTTTGTAAAACTGCTGCCGCGTGCGCCCGTGGATGGCCAGCCGCGTGATGCCCGCCCCCTCGAACCGCCGCGCAAGGTCGGGCGCGTTCAGAGCGTCCGTGTCCCAGCCCAGCCGCATCTTCAGCGTGACCGGCGCCTGCACGGCCCCCACCACCGCCTCCACGATCCGCAGGGCGAGGCTTGGGTCGCGCATCAGCGCCGCGCCGGAGGCGCCGGATGTGACCTTCTTGGCCGGGCAGCCCATGTTGATGTCGATGATCTGCGCGCCCTGCGCCTCTAACATCCGTGCCGCCTCGCCCATCGGCTCTGGCTCGCGCCCCGCAAGCTGCACAGCAGAGCGTTCCGCGCCAAGGCCCAGCTCCGCCCGCTCCAGCGTGCCGGGGCGCGCGTTGAGCAGATCGCTGCCCGCCACCATCTCGGACGTGACAAGCGTCGCACCAAAGCGCTGCACCAGCTGCCGGAACGGCAGGTCGGTGATTCCGGCCATCGGGGCCAGAAGGACGGGAATGTCGCGCAGCTCTGCGTTCAAATGCCTAATCCTTGTGCGGTGCAACGGACGTAGACCAGTGACAGGGTTTTCTCAATGAGGCAAAGCCGCTGCGCAGGGTTTTGCCGCTTGGCCCTGCACAAAAATAAGGCAGATTGCAACGCGGCTGTAAGGCAGGGTAGACAGCGCGCAGGGGTAAACCCGGAGGCCCGGATGAAGACTGCCGCACTGATTGTTGCCGCCGGGCGCGGCAGGCGCGCTGGCGGGGATATCCCGAAACAGTGGCAGCCTTTGGCGGGCCAGCGGGTGCTGGATGTGACGCTGGACATCTTCCGCGCGCATCCGCGCGTGGACCTGATCGCGCTGGTGCTGCACGCGGATGATCTGGACCGCGCGCCGGGGGATGTGATCATCGCCCAGGGCGGTGCGGACCGGGCGGAAAGCGTCCGGGCTGGCCTTGAGGCGCTGGAGGCGCACGCCCCGACCCATGTGCTGATCCATGACGTCGCGCGCCCCTGCCTGCCGGGCGCGGTAATCGGCGCAGTGCTGGACGCTTTGACCACCCACAAGGCCGCCGCCCCTGCGCTGGCCGTGACGGACGCGCTCTGGACCGGTTCGGACGGCCGTGTGACAGGCGTGCAGAACCGCACCGGGCTCTACCGGGCGCAGACCCCGCAGGGCTTTGACTATGCCGCTATCCGCGCCGCCCATGCCGCCCATCCCGGCGGGGCGGCCGATGATGTGGAGGTCGCCCGCGCGGCAGGCCTTGACGTGGCCATCGTGCCGGGTGACGAGGACAACCTGAAGATCACCCTGCCCGGCGATTTCGCCCGCGCCGCGCGGATATTGGGAGCACGCTGATGGACATCCGGCTTGGCAACGGTTTTGACGTGCACGCCTTCGGCCCCGGCGATCACGTGATCCTCTGCGGTGTGCGTATTCCCCATGACGCTGGGCTGGTGGGACATTCGGACGCTGATGTCGGCATGCACACGGTGACCGACGCGATCTATGGGGCGCTGGCCCAAGGCGATATCGGGCAGCACTTTCCACCCTCCGATCCGCAGTGGAAAGGCGCCGCGTCCGAGGTTTTCCTGCGCCACGCGGTTGGGCTGGCCCAGAGCATGGGCTTCACCATCTCCAACGTCGATTGCACGCTGATCTGCGAAGTCCCCAAGATCGGCCCCCACGCCGCCGCGATGCGGGCGCAGATGGCGCGCATCATGGGGCTGGAGGCGGCGCGCGTGTCGGTGAAGGCGACCACCTCCGAACGGCTCGGCTTTACCGGGCGCGGCGAAGGCATCGCCTGCATCGCGACCTGCGCGCTGATGTGCGGATGATCGGCCCGACGATCCCCCGGCTGATCGCCTCGGTGCTTGGCGTTGGTTACCAGCGGCCCGCCCCAGGGACGTGGGGCTCGGCCCTCGCCTTGCCCTGGGCGTGGCTGCTGCACGAGATGGGCGGGTTCGGCGCGCTGGTGGTGGCAACGGCGGTGGCGTTTTTTCTGGGCTGGTGGGCGACCGCGCAGATGCTCACGCCGCAAGACAAGGACCCAAGCTGGATTGTGATCGACGAGCTGGCGGGCATGTGGCTGGCGCTCTGGCCGCTCAGCTTTGCGGCCAGCGCGCGCGAGATCGACGTGCTGGCGATGTGGCCCGGGTGGATCAGCGCCTTTGTCCTCTTTCGCCTGTTCGACATCTGGAAGCCCTGGCTGGTCGGCATGGCCGACCGGCGCGGCGATGCGCTGGGCGTGATGCTGGATGACATGGTCGCGGGGCTGTTCGCGGCGCTTGGCACGCTGGCGCTGGCCGCATTCGCGCATGGGGTGCTGATGTGAGCGCGGTTGCGGTGCTGGAGGCGGCCCGCGCGGCGGGCGTAATGATCGCCACGGCGGAATCCTGCACAGGCGGCATGGTCGCTGCGGCGCTGACGGACATTCCGGGCTCTTCGGCCGTCGTGGACCGCGGCTTTGTCACCTATTCCAACGCGGCCAAGACGGACATGCTGGGCGTGCCCGCGGCCCTGATCACGCGGCACGGCGCGGTGTCCGAACAGGTCGCTGCCGTGATGGCCCTTGGTGCGGTCAGCCGGTCGGGCGCGCAGCTCGCCGTGTCCATCACCGGCGTTGCAGGCCCTGGCGGCACCGATGCCAAGCCCGAAGGCATGGTCTGTTTCGGCACCGCGATGGACGGGGCCGTGATGACACAGACGGTGCAGTTCGGCGCGCTAGGCCGGGATGCCGTGCGCTGCGCCGCCCGGGACCATGCGCTGGGCCTTCTACTGCAGCGGCTGCAAGGCTGAGACAAAAGCGCCAAGGTCGCTCGCCTCGATCGCCTGCCACAGCGCCGCCGCACGTGATCCGATCAGCGCCTGCGCCTTCGCCTGAACCCGCGCCTTGCGGTCTGCATAAGCGGCGGGTGCGGCGAGGTCATGGACATGAATGGCGCCGTCTAGGGCCACCCGCGCCTGCATTTCGGTCAGGCTGTCGTCGGGCGTGACGTGGACCCGGTCTCGAAAGGACACCAGCGCCGGGTCTGTTGCACAGGCATCCGTAAAGGCCGTGATGTCGGCGGTGCTGTGCCCGTGCGCCGCCATCGCGATCACGTGCCGGTAAGAGAATTTCGCGCCCAGGCCGGTGTCCGGCGCAGGTTGGTTGCACACGCTCATCCAGCGGGGGTGGGTGAAAACCTCGATCCGGCTGGCTCCCGCCAGATCAACGCCCGCCACCGCCTCCAGCGCCGCATGCAGCCCGTGGCAGCAGGCGTGGTATTTGTGGCTGACCTGCCCCATGCGCCAGGCAAAGGGCACGTCCTGCCCAGCACCGTGGAAAACCTCACCAAAGGCCTGCACGCCCTGCCCCGCCCCGGTCATGCCGACACGCGCCCAAAGCGCGGCCTCCACCCCCGCCCGCGCGGCAAGCCCCGCATTCAGCGGCTTGCCCATCGTGCCGAACTGCGCCTTGAGCCCCGAGGCCATCGTCGCCACCAGCCCCAAAGCGTGCCGCATCTGCGCTTGCGGCAGGGCGAGCACCCGGCCCGCCGCCACGCAGGCGCCGAAAGCCCCGGCGGTCGCGGTCTGGTGCAGCCCGATCTGGTAATGGCCCCGGCCCAGCCAGAGGCCCATCGCCACCGATGCCTCCGCCCCGGCCAGCGCCGCATCGAGCGCGCAGGCCATATCGGCCCCTTCCGCCTGCGCTGCGGCCAGCGCGGCAGAGACCACAACAACCGAGGGGTGCCCGATATGGGCAAAATGCGTGTCGTCATAGTCGAGCGCATGGGACAGCGTGCCGTTCACCAGCGCCGCCTCTGCTGGACCGGACAAGGCGTTATCAAAACGCAGGCATGGACCCTCACCGTGGGCCGCCCGCGCCCAGGCCGCAAATCCGCCATCTGCCGCGCCCGCAATCCCGCAGGCCGCCCAGTCCAGCACCGACAGGCGCATGACGGCCCGCACATCCTCCGGCGCCTCCTCGGCACCGTACCGCAAAAAGAGTTCCGTAATATCCATGCGCACAACAGACACCGCGCAAGGCAAAACGCCAACCCCTTCACTTGGCGAAATAAACCTCCCCCCGGAGGGCCGGGTTATCACAAGGCAGTACGGCTACCCGTAAAGCTCCGCCGCCCGCCGCTCGAACGCGCGCACGATACGCTGCATCGCTTCGTTGAAAACCACCCCGATGATCCCCTGCAACACACGGTTGCGAAACTCGAAATCCACGTGGAAGGAGACGTCGCACCCGTCCTCGGCTTCGGCAAAGGCCCAGTTCGACACCATGTAGCGGAACGGGCCGTCGAGATACTCGGTATCGATCTGGCGCGCTTCCGGGTGCAACGCGACACGGCTGGTGAAGCGCTCCCGAAACACCTTGAAGGAAATCACCAGGTCCGCCGTCATGATCTGCGACGCGCCATCGGGCTCCACCGTGCGCACGCGCGCGGCCGCGCACCAGGGCAGGAATTGTGGGTATTTCGCCACATCGGCGACCAGATCGTACATCTGCTGGGCGCTGTATGGCAGGCGTTTCGTCTCAGAATGGGTTGGCATGGCGCCCCTGTATTTTCGGCTGGCCTGCCATGTGTTACGAGTGCCGCGGCAAATCAAGGGGAGCGCGATGGGGCAGCGGCCATATGTCATAGACCAGATGATCTCGGCCAAGGCGATTTCCGCCCGGATCGAAGCGCTGGCAAGCGAGATCGAGGCGTCTTTTGCGGGCACGGAGAAGCTGGTTGTCGTCGGACTTTTGCGCGGCTCCTTCGTGTTTATCGCGGACCTTGTGCGCGAGCTGGATTTGCCCATCGAAGTCGATTTTCTGGAAGCGTCCAGCTATGGCAGCGGCATGGAATCGTCGCGTGAGGTTCGAATTCTGAAAGACCTGCGCGGCCCGATCGAAGGGCTCGATGTGCTGGTGGTGGAGGATCTGGTCGATACTGGCCACACGATGGCCCATGTTCTGAAGCTGCTGGCCTCGCGCGGGCCTGCGCGGCTGCGCTCCATCGCGCTGATGGACAAGCCATCGCGCCGGGAAGTCGATGTGAAGGCAGACTGGACGGGGTTCGAGATCCCGGATGAATTTGTCGTTGGCTACGGGATCGACTACGCGCAGCGCGACCGCAACCTGCCGTTCATCGGCAAGGTTCGGTTCACCGACTGATGCGCTGGCTGCTGATGATGTCGCAATGGGCGCGCAATCCGCCTTCGGACCGGCGCGTGGCGCTGGTGTTCGGGGTGATCGTGCTGGTGCTGGTCATCTGGGGGATCGAGGCGCTGGGCTACTGGCCCGACTGGGCAACGGCAGAGCGGATACGAATGCGTTAGCCGGGTGCGCGCCGCAGCCCGCGCAGCGCCCCCATTGCAATCGACAGGCCCAGCGAGGCCAGCGCCGCGCCCACCCACTCCCCACCGCTGGGCCATTCACCCACCAGCGGAATGCCAATCACCAGCGCCACCGCGGGCACAATCGCCGGGAACAGCGAGGCCCGCGTCACGCCAAGCAGCGCCACCGCACGCCCGTAAGCCGCAATCGCCAGAACTGAGGCGAGCACGCCATGCACCAGCGCCAGCCCCGCAAAATCCAAGGCCGGCAGGGCAGCCAGCCCGCTGCTGTCCATCACGGTAAGGTAGAGGGGCAAGAAACACAAAGCAGAAACCACGTTTATCGCGGCCGTGGCGGCCAACCCTGGCACAGACCAGCGCCGGAGCAGGACGGTGAACACGGCCCACATCGCCCCCGCCCCCACGAAATAGAGTTGCCCCTGCCACGCGCCGGGGATCGGCGCGCCGGACACGGCGATCAGGGCGATGCCGGTCAGCACAAGGCCCAGGCCAATCACCTGCGCGCGCCCCAGACGCTCGCCGATGAACGCCACGGCGATCAGCGTCGCAACAATGACCGCCGATGAGGGCTGGATCACCGCACCATGCGCCAATGGCACGGTCTGGAACCCGGTAGAGGCAAGAAGCGGAAAGATAGGCCCGGCAAACACCGCCAGCGCCGCGCCCCGCCGCCATCCGACACCCGCCAGATCACGCAGCGCCCCGCGCGCCAGCAGCCAAGGCAGCATGACCGCGGCCCCGATGCCGTAGCGCAGCGCGATCACATCTGCCGGCGACAACCCCGTCGACACCGCACGGCGCAAATACGTCAGGTAGAGCGCCCACATCACCGCGGCGCTCAGCCCATAGAGCGCCCCCGCGCGGGTGTTACCCAAGCTTGGCGTGCCGCGCCGCGCGCAAGCGGGCAAAATCGTCGCCCGCGTGATAAGACGAGCGCGTCAGCGGCGTGGCCGAGACCATCAGGAAGCCTTTGCCATAGGCCGCCTTTTCATAGGCCGCGAACTCTTCAGGTGTGACAAAGCGGTCCACCCTGTGGTGCTTGGGGGTGGGTTGCAGGTACTGGCCGATGGTCAGGAAGTCGATGTCCGCGGCGCGCATGTCCTCCATCACCTGCATCACAGCTTGCCGATCCTCGCCGAGGCCGACCATGATGCCGGATTTGGTAAACATGGACGGGTCAAGCTCTTTCACCCGTTGCAGCAGGCGCAGGGAGTGGAAGTAACGCGCGCCGGGGCGCACTTCGGGGTAGAGGCCAGGTACGGTTTCGAGGTTGTGGTTGAAAACGTCGGGGCGCGCCTCAATGACCACTTCCAGCACGGCGGGATCACATTTGATGAAATCCGGCGTGAGGATTTCGATGGTCGTGTCCGGGCTGCGGTGGCGGACCGCGCGGATGGTCTGGGCAAAGTGATCTGCGCCGCCGTCTTCGATATCGTCGCGGTCAACGGAGGTGATGACCACATGGTTCAGCCCCAGCTTTTCCACCGCATGGGCCACGCGGCCCGGTTCAAACGCGTCGAGCGCTTCGGGCGGCTTGCCGGTCGCGATGTTGCAGAAGGTGCAGGCGCGGGTGCAGACCTCACCCATGATCATCATGGTGGCGTGGCCCTGGCTCCAGCATTCGCCGACATTGGGGCAGCCCGCCTCTTCGCAGACGGTGACCAGCTTGTTGTCGCGCATGATCTTCGCGGTTTCCGAATAACCCGCCCCGCCGGGGGCTTTTACGCGAATCCAGCCGGGCTTCTTGGGCTGCGGATTATCCGGGCGGCGCGCCTTTTCGGGGTGCCGCTGCTCGGGGATTTTGAGGTCACGCATGGGGCGGTCCAGGATTGTTCAGCGTTAAACTTTCTCTGAACATAGGGGCGCGCGCGGCGAAAGCCCACGTGGCGCAACGCCGCTATGCGTTCAGTAGCGGCGCCGAAAGCCGAAGAGGTACGCGTTGGAGCCTGCATCAACCGAGAAAAGGCCGTACGCATCCGAGCGGTGGTGCAGCCGCAGGAACAGGGTTGAATCGGGATCCGGCCGCGCAAATTCAATCTCGGCCATCCAGTGCAGCAAGAATTGCTGGGACGCGCCGCTGCGGGCAATTTCCACCTCGGGTACGTCGGTGGCATAGGACAGGCCAATACCGCCCCCGATGGAATGGAAAAAACGGCTTTCCGGCAGCATGTAGCGCAAGGTGACCGGCACGCTCAGCTCAAAGTGGTCTTGCGTGCCTGCATGTGCGGTCAGCTGCGCCTCCACGCCCAAGCGGAACGGACCATTGCCCAGCTGCCGGTCCCAGCCGATGGCCGCCGCAAGCATGTAGCTGTCGGCAAAATCAACCTCGGGCGGCCAGAGCGCTTCGTGCCAGCTGCCATTGGTCAGCACACCTGCCGCGCCCGAGGCGTGCCAGCGGCCCTCTGCCGCCGCGCTGCCTGCGATGAGACAAAGCGCAAACGCGATGGCTTTCAAAAACGATGTCATGTCGCTGTCCCGGTCCATCCTTTGCCGCGACCATAATCCACCCTGCCCGCCGCGCATAAGCTTTTCATAGGGCCGCGGCGCATCGTGCCGCAAGAGACACAGAAATGAGGCAAAGCGGCCCAGCATGCGGACGGTTGTCTGCGGCGCTAGCCGATCAGGCCGCCGCCCGCGCCATAGGTGTCTTCGTAGTGGCGCTGCAGCCGGTGCAGCGCAATGCGCAGAACGATTTTGCCCGAACGGGCCGACCAGCCCAGCTTTTTCTCCGCTGTTTCCAACCCTTCGAGGTAGCAGCAACAGCGCAGCGCAACATCCGACAGGCCTGGGCCAAGATCGGTCAGGGCCGCGGCCACGCGGCTGCGCGCGGCCTCTGGCCCCGAGCCTTGCACCGGCGCGGTGCCGCGGGCGCCGCCGTCCAGGAACCGGTCCCAGTTCTGGGCGACCTTGGGGCCCATATTCGCCAGCTCGAAATCCTCACGCAGACGTTCACCCGCGCTCACAAGGCGGTCATCGAGAAAGGGCGTGCCATCCTTGTCCCGCCGCCGCGCGAGCGTCACAAGGGGCGAATCGGACACGCCATAGCGCAAGCGGCGGTGGCGCAGATCTTCGGCGGCTGGCTCCGCCCCCGCAAACGCGGCGGGCGCTTCGGCAAAGCCGGCCGGGCCTGCCGCTTGCACCATCTTTTCGAGCGCCGCACGGCCTGCTGCGGTAATCTCATACCGGGTGATGCGGCCTGGCTTCGCCGCACTAATCCAACCGTTTAAGGCCAACGCTTCGGCGAGCGCCCGATCCACAACTGCCGTGCGCTGGGAGCCGCCCGTCGCACCTTCGCGCACCACAACGGCCTTCTCCATGTCTGCGGCAACCGCAAGCACGGCCCCAGCTTCGCAAAGGCGGCGCAGGATGCGCGCCGCGTCCTGTTGGAAATTTGCATCATTGGACGGCAGTGCCGTCTCGGTCTGGCTGCTTGGCATAGGAGCTTTCCCAAACTGCGTGTGCGCAGGGTGCGCGGTTTTGTACTCTCGGCCCAGCGTGCGGAGGGCGGCGTCGATCAGCGGGTCGTCCCGGCGCGTTTCGAACTTCCGGATCTGCCGCAAGACGGTCGAGGCGTGCTGGCCATTGCGCCGTGCAAGCTCGCGGATCGTCAGCCCGCCCTCGATATGGGCGAGATAGGCGCGGGCTCCGCTTGGAACCCAGGATGGAAGTCGCGGGCCGGCACCCGGCCCAATCAGGACGTGAGGCATAACAACCGTTCCCCCTTGGCCGCTTGTCCACAGATTTATCCACACAACCTAAACGTGCATTGGTTACCGGTTTGTTAAAATTCTGCGTGATGCCGAGCATTGTTTATAAATGATAAACAGTTCTTTAAGGAGCGCGCGCCGTCCGCGCGCGCTGCGCAACACCCGCTCAGGTTGTGCAATAGCTTGGCCAAGACGCCCGCCAAAGGGCTCGGTTCAACAAGGATCACCGCCATGCAAGACATTCTCACGATGCTGGGCAGCCTCACGCGCCCCTCCCTTTTGATGCGCGCGGCACGCCACGGCGCCGAAGACTACCGCCGCACGGTGCACCTGCCGCGCCTGCTGGGCTACGGCCAGACCCCGCGCCACGGGCGCGCGCTGATGCAGCTGATCGAGATTGAGGCGATGCTGAACGCGCAGCGCACCGCAGAGGACAGTGGCTACAGCCTGCTGCGACACGTTGATGTGCTGATCGCGATTGTGGGCGAGGCCCGCATCATGCGCGCAGCGCAGACAGAGGCCGCAGCGTAGGCTCAGGTAAAGCTGTCTGGCACAGCCTCTTTCTTGCGGGCCACGTACGCGTCCAGCGCTTCGCGGATGGCCGGGTCAAGCGCGGGCTGCTGGTAATCGGCCAGCATCCGCGCCACGCGCTCAGACGCAAGCGCGGCGGTGTCCCGCGCGCCTTCGTCCGACCACGTCTCGTAAGGTTTGTAGTCCAAGAGGTCCGACTTCCAGAACGCGGTCTGAAAATGCGCCTGCGTGTGCGCGCAGCCCAGGTAGTGCCCGCCCGGGCCAACCTCGCGGATCGCGTCCATCGCCTGTGCCTCGGCGCTCACATCCACGCCGCGGGCGAGGTGATGCAGCGTGCCAAGCTGGTCCGCATCCATCACGAATTTCTCGAACGACGTGACAAGGCCGCCTTCCAGCCAGCCGCACGCGTGCAGCATGAAGTTCACGCCGGCCATCAGCCCCATGTTCAGGCTGTTCGCGCTTTCATAACCTGCTTGCGCATCGGGCAGCTTGGAGCCGGTGAAGCCGCCCGACGACCGATACGGCAGCCCCAGCCGCCGCGCGATCTGCCCCGCGCCATAGGTGATCTGCGCCGCCTCCGGCGTGCCAAAGGTCGGCGCGCCCGAATTCATATCGATGGACGTCACAAACGCGCCCATGATCACGGGCGCGCCGGGCCGGATCAGCTGGTTGTACGCGATCCCGGCCATCACCTCCGCCATGACCTGCGTCAGCGTACCCGCAACAGACACGGGCGCCATCGCGCCGCCGACAATAAAGGGCGAGACGATGCAAGCCTGGTTGGCCGAGGCCAGCTCTTCCATCGCGCCCATCATCACATCGTCAAATGTCATGGGCGAGTTGATGTTGATCAGCGAGGTCGTGACCGTCCGATCCTTCAGCCCGCCAAAGAGGATGTCCGACATCTCCACCGAATCGCGGGCCCGGGAGGCTTCGGTCACATCCGCCATGTAAGGCTTGTCCGACAGGGTCATATGCGCGTGCAGCATGTCGAGATGCCGCTTGTTGACCGCCACATCCGTCGGCTCACAGACGCGCCCGCCCGAATGGTGCAACCATTTGGACATGTAGGCCAGCTTCACCAGCTCCTGAAAGTCCTGCAAGGTGGCATAGCGGCGTTCCTGGCTGATCCGGTCGCGCACAAAAGGCGGGCCGTAGACGGGGGCGAGGACAAGGCTGCGCCCGCCAATCTCGACCGATCGGTCCGGGTTGCGCGCGTGCTGGGTAAAGCTGGACGGCGCTGTGCTGCAAAGCTGCCGGGCAAGGCCGCGCGGGATGCGCACCCGCTCTCCGGTCACATCGGCGCCGGCATTGCGCCACCGCTCCAGCGCCTTGGGGTTGTCGATGAAATTGACGCCGATCTCTTCCAGCACCGTTTCGGCGTTGTGCTCGATCAGCTCCAGCGCTTCTTCGGTCAGCACTTCGAAGTTGGGGATGTTTCGCTCGATATACTTCGCGGTCTCGAAGGACACGGCCGACCGGGCCGCCCGCCGCGCGGCTCCGCCCCCGCCCCGTGTTCTGCGCTGTGCTCCGTCTGCCATAGCCTTCACCCCACGATAGTCATTGTGCCGCAGGCATACTCTTCCCGATCCACGCCCCCCGCACCGCCAGCGCCATACGGGGGCAAAAAGCGACATCTATCCCTTCTCTGTTCCCAAAAAACTTCGGGGTCTGGGGCAGAGCCCCAGTCCAACGGCTTGCCACCCCGCATAGCCGCCCGTAACAGAGGCCATGACCCATGATCGCCTTCTCATCATCGACTTCGGCAGCCAGGTAACGCAGCTGATCGCGCGCCGCCTGCGCGAGCTGAACGTCTATTGCGAAATCCACCCCTATCAGAGCGTCACAGACGCCTTTCTGGCAGATTTCCAGCCCAAGGCCGTCATCTTCTCTGGCGGGCCGGACAGTGTCACGCGGGACGGCTCACCCCGCGCACCGCAAGCGGTGTTCGAACTGGGCGTGCCGATCCTTGGCATCTGCTATGGCCAGCAGGTCATGATGACCCAGCTGGGCGGTGAGGTGTCGGGCGGCAAGATCACGGGCGGCGGCGGCACGGCGGAGTTCGGGCGCGCTTTTGTGGAGCCCTCAGGCACCCTACCCCTGCTGGAGGGCTGGTTTGAGGACGGGCGCGAGCAGGTTTGGATGTCCCACGGCGATCACGTCAGCCGCCTTGCACCGGGCTTCGAGGTTTACGGCACCTCCCCCAACGCGCCTTACGCGATCCTGGCCGATACCAGCCGCAACTTCTATGCTGTGCAGTTCCACCCGGAGGTGCACCACACGCCCCGCGGCGCAAAGCTTTACGAGAATTTTGTGAAGCTTGCAGGCTTTACCGGTGACTGGACAATGGGCGCCTACCGCGAGGAGGCCATCGCCAAGATCCGCGAACAGGTGGGCGACGCCAAGGTGATCTGTGCGCTTTCGGGCGGGGTCGACTCCTCTGTTGCCGCGGCGCTCATCCACGAGGCGGTGGGCGATCAGCTCACATGCGTCTTTGTCGATCACGGCCTGCTGCGCAAGGACGAGGCGAAGGAGGTTGTGGGCATGTTCCGCGACCACATGAACCTGTCGGTCCTGCACGCCGAAGAGCAGGCGCTATTTCTCGGCGCGCTCGAGGGCGTGTCGGACCCGGAGACCAAGCGCAAGATCATCGGGCGCCTTTTCATTGATGTGTTCCAGAAATACGCCGATCAGATCGAGGGCGCGTCCTTCCTCGCCCAGGGCACGCTCTACCCGGATGTCATCGAAAGCGTCAGCTTCTCGGGCGGTCCTTCGGTCACGATCAAGAGCCACCACAACGTGGGCGGTCTGCCGGAAAAGATGGGCCTCAAACTGGTCGAGCCCCTGCGCGAGCTGTTCAAGGATGAAGTCCGCAGCTTAGGTCGCGCGCTGGGCCTGCCGGCCAGCTTTATCGGACGCCACCCCTTCCCCGGCCCCGGCCTTGCCATCCGCTGCCCCGGAGAGATCACGACCGCGAAGCTCGCCATCCTGCGCGAGGCGGACGCGGTCTATATCGATCAGATCCGCAAGCACGGGCTTTACGATGAGATCTGGCAAGCCTTCGTCGCCATCCTGCCCGTGCGCACCGTGGGCGTGATGGGCGACGGGCGCACCTATGATTACGCCTGCGCCCTGCGCGCAGTGACTTCGGTGGATGGTATGACGGCGGATTACTACCCGTTCAGCCACGAATTCCTGAGCGAGACGGCAACGCGGATCATCAACGAGGTGCCGGGGATCAACCGGGTGACCTATGACATCACGTCCAAACCTCCGGGCACGATTGAATGGGAGTAAGCGCGTGCTTCGTGCGGCTTTACGCCTGACCATAGCGGCAGGCACCCTTTTCACGATGACCTTCTGCGCCGTTCTGGCTTGGACCTTCACCTGGCCCGATCCGCAGTTGGAAACTCTTGACCGTGCTGACGCCGTCCTGTGCCTCGGCGGCGGACTAAACCCCGATGGCAGCCTGCCCGCAGCGGTGCAGGCCCGTGTGGAACGCTGCACGCAGGTGCAGGCCGCAACCGGCACGCCGCTCGTGATCTTTACCGGCGGAACGCGCGCCGATGACGGCACCCCTGCTGCACATGTTATGGCGCAAACAGCCATCATGCTTGGCCTGCCGTCCTCTACGGCCCTGCGCGAGGGGCAGAGCCGTTCGACCCTTCAAAACGCGCTCTTTTCCTTGCGCATTGCGCCCCATACGGACCGACTGATCCTTGTGACCGAAGCGTTTCACCTCCCGCGCAGCGCGGCCTCCTTCCGCTGGGCCGCGTGGCAACTTGGGCTGAACCAGCCGCAAATAACACTGGTGATGTCAGAACAAGTGCGGCGCGACCCCGGGCCAAACTGGTCCATGCTGCTGAGGGAAAGTGCGGCCATCTGGCTTAATCTCCTTCGCGCACCCCTTTTCTCAGCGCTACCGGGCGCCAGTGAGCGTCTGCTTGACTGACCAATACGTCACGCGTAGCTGCGCACAATGACCGACACGCTCAAGGCCTGCCTCTGGATGTCCGGCGCCATCGCCTCCTTTTCGGCGATGGCGGTCGCGGGGCGCGAGGTGTCCTTCCAGCTCGATACGTTCGAGATCATGATGTACCGCTCCGCCGTTGGGGTGCTCATCGTCTGCGCTGCGCTCACGCTCCTGCGCCGCTGGTCGGACGTGAACACGGCACAAATGGGCACCCAAACCCTGCGCAACCTTGCCCATTTCACCGGCCAGAACCTGTGGTTCTATGCGGTCACGGTCATCCCCCTCGCACAGGTCTTCGCGCTGGAGTTCACCTCTCCCATCTGGGTCATCGTCCTCAGCCCCCTAATCCTCGGTGAGCGCCTGACAGTCATGCGCGCCCTCGCCGCCGTTATGGGCTTTACCGGCATTCTAATCGTGGCCCGGCCCGACATAGGCGGGATCAATGCCGGGGTCATCACCGCCGCCTCCTCCGCGATTTTCTTTGCGCTGACGATCATGCTCACCAAGAAGCTGACGCGCACCCAGCCCATCGCTTGCATCCTCTTCTGGCTGACCCTGATGCAGCTCGGCATGGGGATCGCCGCGGCGGGCTATGATGGCGCCATCGCGCTGCCTTCCGCGGATACCCTGCCCTGGCTGATCCTGATCGGCATCGCGGGCCTCACAGCGCATCTGTCGCTGACCACAGCGCTGTCGCTGGCCCCGGCCACGGTCGTGGTGCCCATTGACTTCATCCGCCTGCCGACCATCGCGGTCATCGGCATGCTCGCCTATTCGGAGGCGCTGGATGTCTGGGTCTTTGTCGGCGCGGTGATCATTTTTGCGGGCAATTACCTCAACATCTGGTCAGAGACGCGCAAGAACCGGGTCGCCTGACTGCATGACCCGCGTTAAGCGAAGCCTATGACGACGCAAACCACCCTGTCTGGCCGCGCCTGGGCCGAGCTGCTCTTGCTTGGCCTTATCTGGGGCGCCTCCTTCCTGTCGATCCGCATCGCGCTGGACGAGATTGGGTTTCTGACCTCGGTCGCGCACCGGACCTTCTGGGCGATGCTGGTTCTTTGGGCGGTGGTCTTGGCCCTGCGCCTGCCGGTGCCGCGCGATGCGCGCATCTGGGGCGCGTTCTTTGTTATGGGGCTGCTCAACAACATGATCCCTTTCGGGCTGATGGCCTGGGGCCAGCTGCACGTGGAAAGCGGCCTCACCTCCATCCTGAACGCTGCCACCGCGATCTTTGGCGTGATCGCCGCCGCGCTCTTCTTCGCGGATGAGCGGATCACGGCCCGCAAGGGCATCGGCGTGCTGCTCGGCTTTGCCGGGGTGGCCATCGCGATCGGCCTCGACAATTTCCGCAGCTTCGACCTGCGCAGCCTCGCGCAGCTGGCCATCCTGGCCGGCACGGTCAGCTACGCGCTTGCCGGGGTCTGGGCGCGCAAGATGCTGGGCGGCCTGCCCCCGCATGTCGCGGCCGCAGGGATGCTGACCGGATCGGCGTTCATTTCCGTCCCGCTGGCGCTGATCTTCGAAGGCACCCCGACGCTGGCCCTGCAACCGGGTACGCTGCTGGCCATCGGGTATTACTCCATCATCGCCACCGCCGGGGCCTACCTTTTGTACTACCGCGTCCTCGCAATGGCGGGCAGCGGCAACCTGATGCTGGTTACCCTGCTCATCCCGCCCGTTGCCATCCTGCTGGGCGCGTGGGTCCGGGATGAAAGCCTGAGCCCAAACGCCTTCACCGGCTTTGCCCTGCTGGCCTTGGGCCTTGCGGTGCTGGACGGACGGCTTGTCACCAAGTTGAAGCGGCTCCGTTGACGGGGCGCCGCCCTTCAGCATAGTGGCGCGGCAGAAAAAGGACCCCGCCCATGCTCTACCCCACCGCCGCCGCCTGGCTTGAGGCCCCAAACAAGCGCGTGCTGGTCTTTGGCATGTCGGGGCTTGGCAAGACCCACATGGCCACCATGCTGCGCGCCGCCGGGACGTGGTTTCACTACTCCATCGATTACCGCATCGGCACCCGCTATATGGGCGAGCGGATCGCAGACAATGCCAAGGCGCACGCGATGCAGGTGCCCTTCCTGCGCGATCTGCTGATGTCGGACAGCATCTACATCGGCTCCAACATCACGTTCGAAAACCTGGCCCCGGTCGCGACCTACCTCGGCAAACCCGGCGATCCGGCGCGCGGCGGGCTGCCCATCGCCGAGTATCGCGCGCGGCAGGCCCAGTTCCGCGATGCGGAAATCGCTGCCCTGATGGACACCGCCCATTTCGCGCAGCGGTCCGAGGCGCTTTATGGCTACCCGAACTTCATCTGCGACACGGGCGGATCGATCTGCGAATGGGTCGACCCCGCGGATGACGCTGACCCGCTGATGCAGGCGCTCTGCGCCCACTGCCTGCCGGTCTGGATCAAGGGCAACGACGCGCACACCGCCGAACTGATCCGCCGTTTCGACGCCGCCCCCAAGCCGATGGCCTATCAGCCCGCCTTCCTTGAGGCCGCCTGGGCCGACTACCTGTCCGAGACCGGCGAAGCCGAGCATAAAATCGACCCCGACAGCTTCATCCGCTGGACCTACGCCCGCGCCCTCGCGCACCGCCAACCCCGCTACGCCGCCATGTCCCGCTGGGGCGTGACGGTAACCGCGGATGAGGTCGCCGCCATGCAGACAGAGGCCGACTTCAACGCCCTCATCGCCACCGCCATCACCCGCAAAACCAATCTTTAGGTTCGGAGCCGCCCTCGCTTGAGCTCAAAGGGACAGGAGGGGGCGGACGGGTCCAGCTGAAATGCGGAGGCTCCCTGAAAGTGGAAACCGTATTTCTGCTGGACGCGGCCGCCCCCTCCTGTCACGCCAGAGATCAATCGAGGGTGGGTGCGAGCCGCTTTAGGTTTGGTGAGACCCGAAGCGAAACCATCTCAACAACCCAACACCACCGCCAGCAGCAGCGCGCCCGTTTTGCGCCCGCAAAACGCCCCCCTCTTCGTCAGATTATTCACAATAATCTGCCCCCGCTGGTAAAGCGGTCCCCGCGGGTCTATCTCAACGGCCCGACACAAAGGACGAACCCCATGCCGATCAAGCTGCCCGCCGACCTGCCCGCCTATGACGTGCTGACGCGCGAAGGCGTGATGGTCATGGACGAGGACGCCGCGGCGCGGCAGGACATCCGGCCGCTGCGCATTGGCCTCCTGAACCTGATGCCCAAGAAAATCCAGACGGAGACGCAGTTTGCCCGCCTCGTGGGCGCAGGCCCCTTGCAGATCGAGCTGTCGCTGATCCGCATGTCCGAGCACCAGACGCGCAACACCAGCCAAGACCACATGGAAAGCTTTTACCGCCCTTTCGCTCAGGTGCAGGACGAAAAATTCGACGGCCTCATCATCACCGGCGCCCCGATCGAGCACCTGCCCTTTGAGGAGGTCTCCTACTGGGACGAGCTGGTGGAGGTGATGAACTGGACCCAGACCCATGTGCACCGCACCTTTGGGGTGTGCTGGGGCGGAATGGCGATGCTGCACCACTTTCACGCTGTGCCGAAACACATTCTGCCAAAGAAACTCTTTGGCGCCTACCGCCACGCCAATCGCAACCCGGCCAGCCCCTACCTGCGCGGCTTTTCCGACGATTGCGTGATCCCCGTCAGCCGCTGGACCGAGGTGCGCGAGGCCGAGGTTACGGCGGCGGGCCTGCCGATCCTGCTCGGCTCGGACATCACCGGCCCCGCGCTGATCGAGGATCCGGCGCACCGGGCGCTCTATGTGCTGAACCACTTCGAATATGACAGCGGCACCCTGAACGAGGAATACCAGCGCGACCTGAGCGGCAACCAGGTCGACGGCGCCGAAATCGACATGCCCGTCGATTACTTCCCCGGCAATGATCCGAGCCAAACACCGCCCAATCGCTGGCGATCCCACGCGCACCTTCTATATGGCAATTGGATCAACGAGATTTACCAGACCACCCCTTTCGATATGGAGCGTATTGGTGCTTAAGGTCATCGGCTGGGCCGGCCTGGCCCTTATCGGCGGCCTGATCGCCCTGACGCTCCTGCTGGTTCAGCAGCGGGCACAAGCCGCGCGCGTAGATTTCCCGCCCGAAGGGCAGTTCATCGACGTCGCGGGCCACCCGGTGCACTACGTGGAAATGGGCCGCGGCCCTGACCTTGTCCTGCTGCACGGCGCCAATGGCAGCACGCGCGATATGACCTTTTCCATCGCGGGCACGTTGGCGCAAAGCTACCGCGTGCTCATTTTTGACCGGCCCGGTCTGGGATGGACGCCGACGCTTGGCGCGGACATGACCATTTCGGACCAGGCCCGTCTGCTGCAAGACGCCGCAGCGCAACTGGGTGCAGCGCGTCCGCTTGTCGTCGGCCAAAGCTTTGGCGGCGCGGTGATGATGGCGTGGGCCGTGAACCACCCGGACGATATCGCGGCGGCCATCTCGCTCGCGGGGGCCACCCACCCGTGGGAAGGCGGGCAAAGCGCGCTGTACCACGTCCTTTCAGCCGCGGTGATCGGCCCTGCCCTCGCGCACCTCTTTGCCGCGTTTGTGCCGGACAGCTATGTCGAGGGGCAGATGGCTTCCGTCTTTGCGCCGCAACCTGAACCTGCGGGCTACGCGGCGGCCATCGGCATCCCGGTGGTCATGCGGCCTGCGCAGCAAGTCTCAAACGCGCGGCAGCGCACGTCGCTGCATGCGCAGCTCTCTGCGCTGCACCTTCGATACGCCGAGGTGACCATCCCGATCGAAATCGTGCATGGCGACGCCGACGACACGGTTGGGCTGACCGTCCACTCCACCCGCCTGGTGGACGACGCGCCCGGCGCGGTGCTGACTGTGCTCGAGGGCGCGGGCCACATGCCCCATCACACCCATCAGGCACAGGTCATTGCCGCCATCGACCGCGCCGCATCCCGCGCCGGTTTGCGTTAAGGGGCCAACCGGCCCATATAGATGTAAAGAAACGTTACATCAGCCGAGGCGCCAGATGGGCAAACCGATGGACGGGGGCATCTCCCGCTACTTTGAAGAGGGCGCGCCCGAGGACATCCGCAAGGCGATCACGCGCGCGGACAAGGGCGACATCCTCAGCCCGTCCTACCCGCACAGCGAACGGCTCGCGCGCAAGGTCTACGACGCTGAGTTTTATGACCTGCAAAAAGAGCTGGTGAAGCTGCAAGCCTGGGTCAAGGACAGCGGCGCCCGCGTCGCCTGCGTTTTCGAAGGGCGCGATGCCGCTGGCAAAGGCGGCACGATCAAACGCTTCCGCGAAAACCTGAACCCGCGCGGCGCACAGGTCGTCGCCCTCGCCAAGCCGACCGAGACCGAAGCCAGCGCATGGTACTTCCAACGCTACCTCAAGCACTTGCCGGCGGGCGGTCAGATCACCTTTTTTGACCGCAGCTGGTACAATCGCGGGGTGGTGGAAAAGGTCTTTGGCTTTTGCACCGACGCGCAGCGCGCGCATTTCTTTACCCAGGTGCCCGATGTCGAAGATATGATCGTGGATGACGGGGTGTATTTCTTCAAATTCTGGCTGAACGTGTGCCGCGCCGAGCAGCTGAAACGGTTCCTCGCGCGTGAAAGCGATCCGCTCAAGCAATGGAAGCTCAGCTGGATTGACGTCGAAGGGCTAAGCCGCTGGGATGCCTACACCGCCGCCATTGCCGAAACGCTGGACCGCACGCATAGCCCCCAGGCGCCCTGGACCGTCCTGCGCGCGGACGACAAGCGCCGCGCGCGGCTGAACGCGATCCGCACGGTGCTGAACGGCATTCCCTATGCGGGCAAGGACGAAGGCAATATCGGCCGTATCGACACCGCCATCTGCGGCGGCCCGGACATCTGGGACAGCTGAGGCGCGGATGCCCAAACGCGGCTATCACCACGGCAACCTGCGCCAAGCGCTTCTGGCGGGCGCGCTGGAGCTGATCGAGGCTAAGGGCCCGACCGGTTTCACCCTGTCGGAGGCCGCCAAGCAGGCGGGCGTGACCCCGGCAGCCGTATACCGCCATTATCAGGGCCGCGAAGACCTGATCGCCGAGGCGGCGCTGCAAGGTTACAAAATCTTTGGCGATCTGATGGAGCATGCCTATGCGGACGGCACGCCAACGGCGCTGTCGGCCTTTGAGGCGACGGGCCGCGCCTATCTCGCCTTTGCGCGCAAGTTTCCGGGCCACTATATCGCAATGTTCGAAAGCGGCATCGCGGTGAACCGCGACCCGGACCTTGCCGCCGCCGCCGCCCGCGCGAAGGCTGTGCTGGAGCGCGCCGCGACCGGCCTCAGCCAGCATATTCCCGAGGACAAACGCCCGCCCGCTTCCATGTTCTCCGCCCATATCTGGGCAATGAGCCACGGGGTGGTGGAGCTGTTCGCGCGCGGATCGCCCGGGCAAACCTCTCCCTTCCCGCCCGAGGACTTGCTGGAAAGCGGGATCGGAATTTACCTGCGCGGCCTTGGCCTCGTGCCGCCGGACCAATGAGGGCATGGGCAACAGCCCTTGTGCGCCGTTTGCCCCCACGCGTGCAGTTCGTGCTTATTGAGTACGGCGTGCTGGCCGCGATACTACTGAGCGTCCTCACTGCTGCGCTGGCCTTTGTGTGGCTCTATGATCCATCGCCACATCGTCATGATGGGTTCCACCGGGCAGATGTGCGCGCGACCTTCGATGTTTCGGATGACACGACCGGCTTCCGGCTGCGTGTCGTATTCGACGTTGATGACGGCGGCCCTTTCACGGCAACCACCCGCTCTTTTGCGCTGGCACATCAGGTGACCAACACCGCCTGCGTCGAGCGCCGGTTGCGGGAAAACGGGCGTGTCTTTTTCTATATTGTTCACAGCAGTCATTGCCCGTGAGGCATCGCGCTTGCCGCTCCGTGCCGCTTGGCCTATCCACGCGCCGAAACGCAAGGCCGAGGGCATCATGAACATTGCAGGGCACCGCCTTGTCCGCGCTGCGCGCTACGCCGAATTGAAAGCGCGCGAGGGCGGCTATTTCGACCTCGCCTTCGTGCAGGCCATGCCTGAGGCCGCGCGCCTGCGCTGCTTGTCCCTGCTGGGCGCGTCGCAGTCGCAACTGCGGCAAGATCTCTTTGCGCTGTCGATGCACGGGTTCAAGTCCGGCGGCTTTTTCGTCGAGTTTGGTGCGACGGACGGGGTCGAGTTGAACAACACTGTGCTGATGGAGCGCGGGTTTGGCTGGACGGGCCTGCTTGCCGAGCCGGCGCGCGGCTGGCAGGCGGACCTGAAGGCCAACCGCACCGCCACAATCGACACGCGCTGCGTCTGGCGCGCCTCGGGGGAGACGCTGCGCTTTACCGAAACGCCGCGGGGCGAGAACTCCGCGCTCAGCCACGTCGTGTCGGCCCGCCGCCGGGCCCGCGGGACCAGCTATGACGTCACCACGATCAGCTTGAACGACCTGCTGGAGGAACACAGCGCGCCACAGCGGATCGACTACATGTCGGTGGACACCGAAGGGACCGAGGCTGACATCCTGGGCGCCCTCGACTGGTCGCGCTGGTCTTTTGGGGTGATCACGGTCGAGCATAACTTCGCACCGCAGCGGGCGGAGTTAATCACCATCCTGACCGGGGCGGGCTATGTGCAGGTGCTGCCCGAGGTCTCGCGCTTTGACGACTGGTACGTGGACCCGATCATCGCCGCGCGGCTGGGCTGAACCCTCGCGCGCGCCTCCTTGCCTTCTGCCTCAAAAAGGACATCCGCGCGCTCTGCCATCGCGGCGGCCTCGGCGCGGGTGCCGAAGCCGCCGCGCCGCATTGCAGCACGTTTGACCAAACCGCGGCAATATCCCTGACACAGAGCGCCCGGAAACACCGGTAAAGCCACCAATCACTTGCCAGCCGCGGTGCCGCGCTATCTAAGCGCCCCATGCGTGATGAAACCGTGCCCACCACCCGCCTCGCAGACCGGCCCGATTGGACCTACCTGCTGCGCGACTGCTATGAAATCTACCGCCGCGTGCCCGCGGGCGGGTCGGTCGCGATCCGGTCGCATCAGCGGATGGTGCGTGAACGGATCAACCGGGTGCTTGGCGCAAATGCCGAACTGCACCCCCAACTGCCGCAGCACAAGCCCGTGACCGCGCACCTGCGCCGCGCGCTGGATAACGGCATGATGGAGCGGCACGCGCCGCTCATCCGCGCGCTAGAGACGGTCAGGGACGAGCTAAGCTGGCAATACGGCTACGAGAAGGTGCCCCGCGGGCTGGAGAAGAAATACGCCTACGCAGAGCTTGCGGGGCCAAACGGGCCGGTTGTGACGGATACGGTGATCCTCGGCCTCGTGCTCTTTGCGCCCGCTTGCACCTATCCCGCGCATGCCCATGACGGGATCACGGAAAGCTATATCTGCCTTAGCGGCGCGGTGTCAGAGAACGACACAGGCGTCTACGCGCCCGGATCGCTGATCTTCAACCCGCCGGAGCATCGGCACCGGATCACGGTGGCCGACAACTCGCCCGCGCTGCTGCTTTATGCCTGGACCGGCCCGGCGGAGAAGCTGCGCGATCAGAAGATGGTGTTTAGCCGGAAGCGGTGAGCCGCAGGCGCGTGCGGCCCCAGAGAAACAGCGCGCAACAGCCCAGTGCCCCCAGCGCGTGGGGCATGGCGAGCGCGTCCGCGCGGCCCAGCACCGGCTCGAACACCGACACGATGAGCCCGCCCAGCAGCGCCCCCAGCGACATCGTCCCCCAGCCAAAGCAGCGGTAGACCGCGTTGACCCGGCCCAGCAGCGCGTCGGGGATCGTCCGCTGGCGGTAGGAGACGGTGACGACGTTCCAAAGCACGCCAAAGATCATTTCCAGGAACAGGGCTATCGCGACCAGCGCGGGGCTTTGCGCCACCGCGATCACCGCCAGGGGCAGCGGAAAGGCGGCAAGGGCCAGCGTGAGGCTGCGCTGCGCGCCGATCCGCGCGACGATCCGCGGGCAGATGAGCCCGCCAATCACGCCGCCCGCCGCACCCGCCGTCAGCAGCAAGCCGTAGCCGGAGGCGCTCAGGCCGAGCCGCTCCTGCGCGATCAGGATCAGAACAACCGTGGCCATCGCGAAGAGGCCGTTCACCACCCCTAGTGAGATGGCAAGGCGGCGCAGCACAGGCCGGGTCCAGAGCCAGACGAGCCCTTCGCGCATCTCCGCCTGCCATGATCGCCGCGGCGGCAGCGCGCGGGGCGGCAGGACAATCATCCAGATCATCACCGCCGCCAGGCCAAACACCGCCGTATCGAACAGGAACGGTGCAGGAAGCGCCAGCGCAATCAGCACCCCGGCCAGCGGCGGGCCAAGGAAGCGGCCAAAGATCGTCTCGATGCTCCAAAGCTGGCCATTGGCGCGCTCGAGCTCCTCTTGCGCGACGACAGACGGCATCAGGGTCTGCGCGGCGTTGTCGCGCAGCACCTCAGCCGAACCCAAAAGAAAGGCCAAGACGGCAAGCGCGGCGATGAAGGGCGCGGCGTTCTCGGGCGTGCCCGCACCGGGCAACGCGGCGATCAGGCCAACCACGCACAGCGCCATGAGCATCCGAAAGAGGTCCGCTTGCACGATCAACCGCCGCCGGTCCGCCCGGTCGGTCATCACGCCCGCAGGCACCGCCAGCAGCAGCCAGGGCAAGCGCCCCGCAAAGGCGACAAGGCCGATCAGAAACGGATCACGCGTAAGCAAGCTTGCCAGCCAGGGAAAGGCCAGCATCGCGATCCCATCGGCGAGGTTTGTCGCCCCGGAGGCTGCGATCAATTGGCGGTAGTTGCGGTTGCTCAGAAGAAGGGCCATGCGCGCCACTGGATCAGCCGCGCGCATGAAGGTCAACGGGGGGCCGATCCTTAAAGGATCGCCCTAGCGCAGGCGCCGGGAGAGGAGCATCAGACCAGCGGTAATGAGCATCACAACCGAGCCGATGCCGATCTCTTCGCCTGTCGGCGCGGTGAAGCTGAATGTGTAGCCGAAAAAGGCGATGGCCGACACGAGCGAGGCCGCAAAGATCCCCGACGCGCGCATCGGTGCAAAGACCAGGGCAGCGGAGCCTGCCATGCCCAACAGGCACGCGGCGGCATAGGCGATCCAAATCAGCGCAGGCACCGCGGACGGGTCCGCAAGGTAGCCCACGATCATCTGGCTAAAGCCAAAGGCGTACCAAAGGCCGGCAACCGGCGCGATCAGCTTTGTCCAGCGGGGGGTGGTGGCAGCAAGGGTCATGGTTTTTTCCTTTCATAAAGGGGGGGTCAAAGGGGGTGGTTGGAAATGGCCTGCGATTTTTTTGCAAACCGGGCGAAGATCGGGGCGAGCAGCCCGACCATCCGGCCCGAGAAGGCCGGCCTGCCCGTTTCGGCCATCGCCTTGAGGTTGCCGGCAATGAAGCCCTGGGCGGACATCATCTCTTTGGCGAGCTTGCTGCCCGGGACCATCCCGTCAATGCGCAGCTCGAACTCGGTGCCGCCGCTTTTTTCGGTCAGCGTGTAAGTCACGGTGACGGGCGGCTCGTCGATGTTGGTCATGGTGAAGGTGTGGGCGTAGACATCGGGCGGCTCGAACCGCAGCACCTCGCCCACGACCATCGCCACCGTGCGGGCCTTGTTCACCATGCGGTAGCGCGCGCCGGCGCGCATCCCGTCCTTTGTCTCGCAGACAGAGCCGAAGAAGAACGGCAGCGCTTCGTCGGTTTTGACAAGCGTGTTCCAGACCACCTCTTTTGGGGCGGCGATCTGGACGCGGTTGATGTGGGTGGTTGCAGTCATTGATCAGAGTCCTTCTTGCGCACTGCGGCCTCGGCCACGGACTTGATGAGGCTCATCCGGTCCAGCCAGTGAGCGGAAAATGTGTCGGTCCAGCGGTCATAGATCGCCTGGATCGGCACGGCGTTGAGATAGAGGCGCCGCGCGCGGCCATCCTTTTCAGAGATCACAAGCCCCGCCTCGTCCAGCACCTTGAGGTGGTT
Source organism: Pseudomonadota bacterium (assembly GCA_039817385.1). Taxonomy (GTDB): domain Bacteria; phylum Pseudomonadota; class Alphaproteobacteria; order Rhodobacterales; family Rhodobacteraceae; genus JBCBCP01. The sequence continues at coordinate 261,805 of JBCBVY010000001.1, forward strand.
CATCACCGCAATCCGGCTGACGTCGAACTTTGCCGCCAGCGCGCCCACCGTCAGCCCCGGCTGGGCGCGCAGGTGGTCGAGCATCTCGCGCCGGGAGGCGTGAGAGAGCGCGGCAAAGGTGCGGTCCATATGATCTTCTGTAATCATGTAATTACATAATTACCTATTTGCATATCTGTCAACAGGCTTGCGATGCGCCGCGCGCCGCTTCAGGCTTGGCCCATACGGCGTCACGGGCAGGAGGCTGCATGGGGAACTCGGAAGAGCTTCAGGTTATCAACGACTTGGTTGTCGAATTTGCCGTGCTGGACTGGCGGCAGAGCCGTGCGTTCTACACGGAGACCCTGGGATTCACGCCCCTGTTCGAGCGGCACGAGGACAAGTTCAGCTTCCTCGCAATAGGCGCAGCACAGCTGATGATCTACGAAGCGAATCGCGAACGGAACCTGACGGCCACAGATGCGCCTCTGGTCCGCCCTTTGGGGCACGGTGTGAACGTGCAGATTACGGTGCCCGACCTGCCCTCCCTGCTGTCACGGCTGGACGCTGCGGGCGCTCCTCTTGCCCTGCCGCTTGAAGAACGCAGCTACCGCACCGGGCCGGTCACGCGCCACGTGCGCCAGTTTGCGGTGGCCGATCCGGACGGCTACCTGCTGCGGTTCAGTAAGGTTCTCGGGATCAGCGCGGCTTCATAGCCGTTTTTTGAAGACAACACGCGCAAACGCGTCCTGCACCGCACGGTGGGTCTCTGCATCGCCCAGATGCAGGTGGATCAAGAGGTTCTCCGTAAACTTCTCGGTGGCATAGAGACGGACGGCCGCCGCCTTCTACACAGCCGCGTGCGCCTCGCAAAAGGCGGTCAGGACCTTTGCCGACCCACGACCCCGCTGCAATCTGCGCGTGTAAATCGGCCACCATTAGCGCTGGCTCGCGCCCGATCGCGGGGACGTGGCTTGCATAGGCCGCCGCCGCGATGGCGCGGATTGCGGGGGCACCGGCTGCGCGTACGGTGCGGATCAAAGGCGTCATGCCCCCACCCTGTGCGCCTATGATCGGCGTGGCCATCCCGCCGACCCTGTGCCGCCGCCTTGAAATGCCGCGTTTCCCTTGTAGTCTGACGGTAACGGCGGTCTCTGGATTGGTGCACCTTCGGGTAAGCCTGGGGCGGGGTATCCCCGTCTGAACCTTTTACTTGGACAAGAGTGAGGATGTCCGACGCTGAGGTCCCCTCAGAACCGGACATCCGACGCGCAGAAGAGCAGAGATCGTCGTTGCCATCTTCCAGCCATAAGCGCGTTGCAATGGCTCTGGCGAGCAGGCTGGAGGCGTCCCGCTGGTCTGGCGAAGCCATTGAACGCCTCATCGCGCGGCACCTGCCCGCGCCGTTTCAGCGACACGCGGGCCCGCTTGCGCGTGATCTGATGGGGGCCTTCCCATTGCGCTACGCCCCGGATGCCGCGCGGCTGATGCCCGCGCTGCTGGCATGGCCCCAATTGGATCGCCTCGTGAAGCACTGCGAAAAGACGGGACTCTGGCCCACGCCCCTGCTCGCGCCCCCGCGGATGCTGCCCGTCCCACCCTTCGACCACTTTGACCTTCCCGTGCTGGAAACCATCGGCGAGCTGGCGGACTGGCTGCTGCTGACGCCCGAGCAACTGGATGCCCTCGCCGACCGGACCGGCTGGCGCGAGGCGCAGCCCCTGCCCCCCATCCGCAACTACTTCTACAGGATCAGCGCCAAGGCGGGCGGCGGGGTGCGCCTGATCGAGGCGCCCAAGCCAAGGCTGAAAGCGGTGCAGCGTGTGATCCAGCGCGGTATCCTTGATCGCATTCCGCCGCACAAGGACAGTTTCGGCTTCACCAAAGGCCGCAGCGTGATCGGCGCGGCGCAAAGGCATGCGGGCGAGGAGATCGTCATCGCCTTCGATCTGCAGCGCTACTTCACCTCCATCACCTATGGCCGCGTCCACGCCTTGTTCCGCCATTTCGGCTATCCGGCCTCCGTCGCCCATGCGCTGAGCGCGCTTTGCACCCTCGCCACCCCCGCCCGCATTCGCGCGCAGCTGCCCTATCACCAGCGCCAAGCGCTAAAGGTCCCGCACCTGCCGCAAGGCGCGCCAAGCTCGCCCGCGCTGGCGAATCTTTTGACCTACACGCTCGACCGGCGGCTCAGCGCCCTCGCCCGCGCGTTGGGGGCGCAATACGCGCGCTATGCGGATGACATGGTGTTCTCGGGCGATGCAATGATCCGCGCGCCGCTGCTTAGGGCCGTGCCTCAGATCGTGCGCGACGAAGGCTTCCGCCTGAACGCCGCGAAAACACGGGTGATGACCCGGGCACAGCGGCAACTGGTTCTTGGCCTTGTGGTGAACGAACGGGTCACCGTGCCGCGCAAAGAGATCGACCGGCTGCGTGCCACCATCCACGGCGGAGCGTGGCAACGCGATCCCGCGGCCCTCGCAAGCCTTCTGGGCCAGATCGGTTGGGTCGCGCAGGTCAACCCGGCGCGCGGGGCGAAGCTCTATGCGCAACTGGAGCACACGGCGGGTCAATGAAAAAGGGCGGGCCTTTCGACCCGCCCTTTCCAAACCGTATTCCCAAAGCCTTAGCGCTTGGAGAACTGGAAGCTCTTGCGGGCCTTGGCCTTGCCGTATTTCTTCCGCTCCACCACGCGGCTGTCGCGGGTCAGGAAGCCTGCCGCCTTCAGCGCGCCGCGCAAGGACGGATCGTAAAGCTGCAGCGCCTTGGAGATGCCGTGCTTGACCGCACCGGCCTGACCGGAGAGGCCGCCGCCCTTGACGGTCGCCATCACGTCGAACTGGTCGGCCACGCCGGCCACGTCAAAAGGCTGGCGCAAAATCATTTGCAGCACGGGACGGGCAAAATACTTGTCCATCGCTTTGCCGTTCACTTCGACCTTGCCAGAGCCCGGCTTGATCCAGACGCGGGCAACCGCGTCCTTCCGCTTGCCGGTGGCGTAGGAGCGGCCCAGCGCGTCCCGGACGGGCTCGCGCGGGGTCAGTTCAACCTCGGGCACAGCTTCGCCAGCGACGGCCTGAAGGTCTTCGAGCGTTGTGATTTCTGTCGCCATCGGTCTCAGGCCCTCGTGTTCTTGGAGTTCATGGACGCCACATCCAGCACTTCGGGGCTTTGCGCCGCGTGGGGATGCTCGGCGCCTGCATAGACGCGCAGATTGGTCATCTGCTGGCGGCTCAGCCGGTTGCCCGGCAGCATCCGCTTGACCGCGAGGGTCACGACCCGCTCGGGGTGATCGCCTTCGAGGATCTGCGCCTTCGTGCGCGATTTGATCCCGCCCGGGTGGCCAGTATGCCAATAGTGGTGTTCCTGACGCTTGTTGCCGGTCAGCTGCACCTTGTCCGCGTTCACGATGATCACGTTGTCACCGCAATCCATGTGCGGGGTGAAGGACGGCTTGTGCTTGCCGCGCAGGCGCATCGCGACGATCGAGGCAAGGCGGCCCAGAACGAGGCCTTCGGCGTCGATCAGGATCCACTTCTTCTCGATATCCGCAGGCGTTGCGGTATAGGTTTTCATGGGTTCAGTCCTGTGATTGAACGGCCCGGCGGCGTGCACCGGAGGGCCTGAGAGAACGATGCGCGGGTTATATAGAGGCAGCGCGACGCGTCAAGCGGCGCAAGCATGATTAATTAACGTGATTTCAGACGGTTATAAATAAGGTATTATTTTACCCCATGCAAGTCGACCTTATCGCCCCTGCCCTTGCCGCCCTTGCGGCGCTCGCCTTCGGCAGCCTGATCGGCTACGGGCCGACGCGCAAGCTGATCGCCGTGAAAGAAGCGCATCACGAGCTCAAGCGCGGCTCGGCCGGGTTTCTGCGGCAGGTGGGCGGCTGGTCGGTGATTGCCCTTTGGCTGATGGCGGTGTGGTTTGCAGGCACCATCATCGGCGACTGGGGCGCGACGGGTGATCTGGCCGGGGCGCTGGACCGGGCGTGGCTGCGCCTGCGCATCCTGCTGGAAATCGCCGCCGCGCTGGCAGACAGCGACTGATGCCCGAGGCCGTCCAATCCGAACTGCAATGCCCCTCCTGCGGCGGGCAATGCGCCTTTGACCCCAGCCAGGGCGCGCTGCGCTGCACCTCCTGCGGCAACGCGCGCAAGATCGAGCATCTGGACGGAGACGACGCGGCGCAGGAGCTTGACTACTGCCCCAAGGGCCCAGGCACCGACGTGCCGGTGCTGGCCAAGGCCCGCACGCATCACTGCCAGACCTGCGGCGGCGCGGTCGTCTTTGCCGGACAAGCCCTGTCGGAACGCTGCGCCTATTGCGACGGGCCGGTGGTGCTATCGGAGGGGGACGAGGGCTACCGCACGATGGCGCTGATCCCGTTCCAGCTGCGCGAAGGGTTCGCGTGGGAGCAGGCGCAGAGGTGGATCAAGGGCCGCTGGGCCGCGCCGAACGATCTCGCGGCAGAGGTGGAAAAGGGCCGGATGGCAGGAATTTACGTGCCGTTCTTCACCTTCGACAGCCGCGAGGCGCTCCAATACTGGGGCACCTATACCGTGCGCCGGAACAAGAAGACCATTACGCGCCGTGTGTCAGGGTCGATGCAGATAGATTTCGACGACCTGCTCGTGCCCGCCTCACCCCATATCACCCCGCTGATCCGCGATGGGGTGCTGCACGATTTCCGCCCGGACACACTGCGCCCCTATCACCCCGGCTACCTTGCCGGATTTGCTGCCGAACGGCACCACCTGAGCGTGGCCGCGGGGCTGGCCGCCAACGCGGACGACAAAGACCTGCTGATCCGCAACCGGATCGAAGGGCACGCGGGGCGCAAGCTGGCGTCGATCCGTTATCAGACGGACACGAGCGGGCTGCGCTACCGGCGGATCCTGTTGCCGGTGTGGATCGTGCACTACACCTACGACGGCAAACCAATGAAAGTGGTGGTCTGCGGCCTGCGCGGGCAAACCTATGGTGAGCGACCCTTTTCCGGGATGAAACTGCTTGCGATGTCCGCAGCTCTGAGCGCGGCAGCGCTGGGGCTGGGGATCGCCTGGGGGGCCTTGGGCCTTCTCTGACCCGCTGCCCTGCGCTCAATCGGGCCTTGCGGGCCCTCTTCGCGCGAGAAATGCCCGGCAGGGCATGACCGAGCGCCTAAGCGAGATCAACGCCCTGCGGCGGGATCGCATAAGTGAGCGAGGCGCGCGCGACAGGCGCCGCGATCCCTTCGGAAAACAGCAGAACATCCGACACGGACAGCTGCTTGCCCAGCTTCAAAAGACGCCCCTTGCCCAAAAGGTCCTTTCCCGCCGCCGGTTTGCGCATAAAATCGATGGAGCAGTTCGTGGTCACCGCCAGCGCCCGCGGCCCGATCCGCGCCAGCGTGACAAGGTAAGCCGTCACATCCGCCAGCCCGAACATCGCAGGGCCCGACACCGTGCCGCCCGGGCGCAGATGCTGGGGGCCGACGATCAGGCGCAGCACCAGCTCTTCTTCGCTGACGGCATCGACGCGGAAATCGTCTTTGACCTCTGGAAACACCTTGTCGAGGAAGGCGTTCATATCCGCGCGCGTCATCACCAGTGTCATGCTTTCCCTTTCCCTCTCACCGCCCTAACCTGTGGCTAAAGACGAACGGGAGGACAAGATGCCAATTCTGGAACGTAAGGGCGCAGACGGTATCGCGCATCTGGAAATGACGGCGCCAGAGCGGCTGAACGCGCTGTCGGACGCGATGCTGGCCGAGCTGCACGCCGCCTTCGACGCGATTGCAGAGGACCGGAGCGTGCGCGCGGTGATCCTGTCGGGCGCGGGCAAGGCGTTCTGCGCGGGGCACGACCTGCGCGAGATGACGGACAAGCGGCAGGCCGAAGATGGCGGCGCGGCGGCGCTGAAAGACCTTTTTGACCGCTGCGCCGCGCTGATGGCGCGTATCCAGTCCCTGCCCCAGCCGGTGATCGCGCAGGTGCACGGCATCGCGACGGCGGCGGGCTGCCAGTTGGTTGCAACCTGCGACATGGCGGTGGCCGCGCAAGGCACCCGCTTTGGCGTGAACGGGGTGAATATCGGCCTGTTCTGCTCCACCCCGATGGTGGCCCTTTCCCGTGCGATCCCGCGCAAACAGGCGTTCGAGATGCTGACCACCGGTGCCTTTATCGAAGCAGAGCAGGCCGAGGCGCTGGGCCTGATCAACCGGGTTGTCCCGGCGGACGATCTGGCGGAGGAGACCCGCGCGCTCGCGGCAGCCGTGGCCGAAAAGCTCGCCGTGGCCGTGCGCTTTGGCAAACCGGCCTTTTACGCGCAGGCGCAGATGGCAACGGCCGATGCCTATGCCTTCACCGGCGAGGTGATGGTGGCCAACATGCTCGATCAGGACACCGAAGAAGGCATCGCCGCCTTCTTGGAAAAGCGCGATCCGACCTGGACACAGTGACGCCGCCTCAAGATTGTTTCGAATTGTTCAGACAATTGTTTCTAAACACACAATTGCAAATTGGGCAGCTTTGCGGCATTACTGGGTCAATGGATGGAAACATCCAAGACGATTTTGGGTCGCCGCTGTATCAGGTCCCTCCGGGTCAACTCTCTCTGACCTTCCTGACGCGGCGACCCCAAAACTCCCCTAAAACCTAACGGGCGCGGCGCCAAATGTGCGTTTGGTGTTTTGCCGCGCTTAAACGCTGCGCAGACGCAGCGCAAAGCCAAAGCCAACCAGCGCAACAAGTGTGCCCGCCATCGATGCGCCTTGCAGACCCGCAAAGCCAAAGCCGATGGTGCCCACCGCGACGCCCACCCCCTGCCCCAGAAAGATGGTCGCCCCGTTGATCGCGAAGGCCAGCGTCGCCGCAGCCCCTGCCCGTGCGGCGAGCGCGGTTGCGATAACCGGGAACGTCGCGAAGAGGGCCGTCGCACCGGGCAACGTGCCAAGCGCGAAAAAGACCAGTCCGGCGATACCCTCTGCGCCTATGGTCAATGCGATCACATAGATCCCCTGCCCCCACACGATCACCGCAAAGAGGATCGGCAGCGCCCGTGGCCCGCGCCGCTCTGCCAGCAGCGCACCAAGGGCAAGGCCCGCGACCGCGCCAATGCCCACCAGCACCTGCGCGCCGCCCACCGCCCCGCCGGTGAGCCCGGTCAGCGCCGTGATCAGCGGGCCGATCAAGCCCACGGTCGAGAAGGTCGCGACAAAGGCCAGCAGTGTCGAGAGGTAAAACCCCGTCAGCGGCCAGCGGATGGGCGATTGCAACAGGCCCGGGGCGGCCGGTGCGGGCGCAGCGGGGGGCACAAGGAGCGCGATCGCCCCCGCCGCCACAAGGTTGAGGATGGCGGAGAACCAGAACGCCGCCTGCCAGCCCAAGGCCCCGCCGATCAGGCTGCCCGCCGGAATGCCAAACAGCAGCGCCAGCGCCGTGCCGCCCGACACGACCGCCAGCGCGCGGCTGCGCTGCGCCTCGGACACCAGCCCGACCGCCAGCGCAGGCGCCAGCGGCACCGTCAACGCCCCGACAAAGCCGCCCGCCACGCGCACCGCCATCAGGGCCCAATAGTCCTGCACCAGCGCGGATGCGGCGCCAACAGCGGTCAGAAACAGCGCGACAACGATCAGCAGCCGCCGCTTGTCCCATTTGGCCAGCGCAATGGCGAGCGCCGGACCACCCACCGCGCAGGCAAGCGTGAACCCGGTCTGAAGCTGCGCCGCGGCGCTGACCGACACCTCCAGCCCCGCCGCGACCTCCGCCAGCAGCCCGCCAAACACGAAGGCGCCGGTCGAAAAGGCAAACGGCCCAAGCATCAGGGCGATGAGGGCGATCCAGGGCAACGCGGGGGTGGGGCTTGATTTTTCCATGTGAGGCACAAGATAAATGCGTATGCATGAAGTCAAGCTCTCACGCGACGCAAAGCGCGCCACCGCTGGTGGATGCCACGGTTTCGCGGCGCGCCGGCGCGCGCGGCTGATCTCTTTGCGTTATGATAGTGCGCTTGCCCCACACGGGCTGACCATCGGGCAGTTTTCCATGTTGTCGGCGCTGGCGGGCGCGGGGCGGATGCCGGTCACGGCGCTTTCCAGCCTCATGGGGCTGGAGCAATCGGCGACCTCGCGCGCCCTTGCACCGCTGATCCGTGATGGGTTGGTCGCGATGCGCCGCGGGCGCAAGGATAAACGGATGCGGGTCGTCTCGCTGACGGGCGCGGGCGCCGCGCGCCTGAACGACGCGGCGGCAAGCTGGGCCAAAGTGCAAGATGCCATCAGCGCAGAGATTGCGCGCGGCGCGCCCCTCGCTTAAATCCCATCCCATGACAGACAGATTGCACATCGTCGGCGGCGGCATGGCCGGATCCGAAGCCGCTTGGCAGGCCGCGCATATGGGCGTGCCGGTGACCTTGCACGAAATGCGCCCCGAGGTTGGGACATTCGCGCACCAGACGGGCCTTTTTGGCGAGATGGTCTGCTCCAACTCCTTCCGTTCGGACGATGACGCGCAGAACGCCGTGGGCCTTTTGCACTGGGAAATGCGCCAAGCGGGCGGGCTGATCATGTCTTGCGCTGATGCCCACAAGCTGCCCGCGGGCGGCGCACTGGCCGTGGACCGCGACACGTTCGCCGAGGAGGTCACCGCCAAGCTGAAGGCGCACCCGCTGATTGAGACCGCCTATGGCGAGGTCACGGCACTGCCCTCCGACGGGTCCTGGATCTTTGCCACCGGCCCGCTGACCTCCGAGGCGCTTGGCAAGGCCATCGCGGCAGAGACAGGCGCCGATGCGCTTGCCTTTTTCGACGCCATCGCGCCCATCGTCTATTTCGACAGCATCGACATGGACCAGGCCTGGATGCAGTCCCGCTATGACAAGGGCGAGACGGAAGAGGAGCGCACCGCCTACCTCAACTGCCCGATGGACCGCGAACAGTACGAGGCGTTCATCGACGCGCTGCTGCAGGCCGACAAGACGGAGTTCAAACCCGGGGAAACCGCAGGCTATTTCGACGGCTGCCTGCCGATTGAGGTCATGGCGGAGCGGGGCCGCGAGACCCTGCGCCACGGCCCGATGAAGCCCGTGGGCCTGACCAACCCGCACGCGCCCGATGTAAAGCCCTATGCGGTGGTGCAGCTGCGCCGGGACAACAAGCTGGGCACGCTTTATAACATCGTCGGCTTCCAGACAAAGATGAAGTACGGCGCGCAAACGGATGTATTCAAACGTATTCCTGGCTTGCAGAACGCCCGCTTTGCGCGGCTGGGCGGCATTCACCGGAACAGCTTTCTGAACGCGCCCACCCTGCTCGATGATCAGATGCGCCTGCGCGCGCGGCCCAACATTCGCTTTGCGGGGCAAATCACTGGCGTCGAGGGCTACGTGGAAAGTGCCGCGATGGGCTTGCTCGCGGGCCGCCTTGCCGCGTCCGAGATGCTGGGCCGCCCGATGCCCGGCCCGCCGCAGACCACCGCCACCGGCGCGCTGGTCACCCACATCACGGGCGGCGCGGACGCCAAGACCTTCCAGCCGATGAACGTCAATTTCGGCCTCTTCCCCCCCATCGACGTCAAAGGCGGGCGCCGTAACCGCCCGGCCCGCTACAAAGCCTATACCGACCGGGCGAAGGCGGACTGGACACGCTGGCTTACGGCATCTGTACTGGACGCCGCGTAAGGCGCGCGCTTAGGCTGTGGCCATGACTGACACGCCTTTTACGCCCAAGCTGTGGACCCCCCGCTCGGTTGACGAGACCAAGGAGGTCTATGCGCAATGGGCGGACACCTACGAGGAGGACGTGCAGGCCCTCGCCTATGCCACGCCCGCCCGCATCGCGGCGGCGCTGCGCGAGGTGGGTGCGCCGGACGGGCCGATCCTCGATTTCGGCTGCGGCACCGGGCTGTCGGGGCTGGCGCTGCGGCAAGCCGGGTTCGGGCCGGTGGACGGCACCGACATCTCACCCGAGATGCTGGCGCGGGCCGAGACGAAAACCCATGACGGCGCGCCGCTTTACCGCACGCTGACGCTCGGCGCACCGGGACAGCTCAGCGCGCATCCCTGGGATTACAAGGTGGTGGTCGCCACCGGCGTCGTCTCCCTCGGCGCGGCCCCGCCCGAGACGCTGGACATGCTGTTGGAGGCGCTTGAGCCCGGTGGGCTGCTGGCCTTCAGCTACAACGATCCCACCCTCGACGCGCCCGCCTATCTCGACGCGCTGGACCGGGCCCTGCAAAACGGGGCAGAGCAGCTTTTCCGCGAACACGGCCCGCACCTGAGCGAAAAGGTCACCGGCGCCGATGTGATCGTCCTGCGCCGCACATGATCACCCGCTTTGCCCCGTCCCCGACGGGTCCGCTACACCTTGGCCACGCCTTTTCGGCGATGCTGGCACATGACATGGCGATGGCGGCGGGCGGCACGTTCCTGCTGCGCATCGAAGACATCGACCGCCAGCGGTCCAAGCCTGAATGGGAAGCGCAAATCTATGACGATCTGCGCTGGCTGGGCCTTTGGTGGCCCGAGCCGGCCCTGCGCCAATCGGAACGCCAGCCCGCTTATGACGCCGCGCTGGATGCGCTCTGGGACCGCGGCCTGCTCTACCCCTGCACCTGCAATCGGCGCGATATCATGCAGGCCGCAAGCGCCCCGCAGGAAGGCGCGCCGCTGGTCGGGCCGGACGGCGTGATCTACCCCGGCACCTGCCGGGGCCGGATGCCCCTGCCCCATTCCATGACGCCGCGCCCGGCGGACACGGCGCTGCGCCTCGACCTCGCGCAGGCCGCCCTCGCGCAAAACGGCTTTGACCACCGAACCGAACCGGATACGGCATGGAGGCAGGTGCGCAGTTTCTTGGAAACCGGCGCGGGGCCGGACGGACAAACCGGCCAAATCGACGTGGATTATGACAGCCTGCAGGCAAAGGTCGGTGACGTCGTGCTTGCCCGCCGCGATATGGGCACGTCCTATCACCTGTCCGTCGTGCTGGATGACGCAGCCCAAGGCATCACCCACGTGGTGCGCGGCGCGGACCTGTTCGAGGCCACCCGGATCCACGTCGCGCTGCAAGGTCTCCTTAGCCTGCCCACGCCGGTCTACCACCACCACCGCCTGATCCGGGATGACGCGGGCAAGCGGCTGGCAAAGCGGGACGACGCCCGCGCCCTGTCAAAATACCGGGCCGAAGGCGCAACGCCCAATGACATCCGCGCTCTGGTCGGCCTTCCCCCTTCTCTGTTCTAAAAAAATCCTGGGGGGGCCGCAGGCGGGGGGCTAGCCCCCCTCCATCGGTGCCATCAACTCCACCGTCTGACGATCGCGCACCGCACGGTAAAAGCAGCTCCGCCGCCCGGTATGGCACGCAGGCCCCGTCTGGTTCACGACCACCAGTACGCAGTCCCGGTCGCAATCGAAGCGGAACTCGACCAGCTCCTGCACATGGCCCGACGTCTCGCCCTTGATCCAGAACGCCTGCCGCGAGCGGGACCAATAGGTCACGCGCCCCGTCTCCAGCGTGCGGGCGACCGCCGCGGCGTTCATCCACGCCATCATCAGCACCTCGCCCGAGGCAGCATCTTGCGCAATCGCCGGGATCAGACCGGCATCGTTATATGTCAGGCTCGCGGGATCAAATGACATGTTAAAACCTTTTTGCATCTGCGGCTCGCCCGCTTATCTATGAAGGACGCAGCAAGGAAAACCCGCATGGGCAGTGAAACCGACCTGATCAAGCTCTACTCCAGCCGCATCCTCGCGCTTGCGGCGGATATTCCGCATCTTGGCCGGCTGGACGCGCCCGAGGTCACCGTGCGCAAACGTGCGCCGCTCTGTGGCTCAACCGTGACGGTAGATGTGGTGACCGAAGGCGGGCGCGTGACGCAGTTTGGCCAAGACGTGAAAGCCTGCGCGCTGGGGCAGGCCGCCGCTGCCGTGGTGGGCGCTGCGGTTCTGGGCAAAAGCCGGGCCGAGCTTGAGGCCGGGCGCGACGCGCTGCGCGCGATGCTGACCGAAGGCGGGCCGGTGCCGGACGCGCCCTGGGACGGGTTTACCGTGCTGGAGCCCGCACGCGATTACCGCAACCGTCACGCGTCCATCCTGCTGACCATAGAGGCCGCTGCCGAGGCGATGCAAACCGCGCAGCCCGGGGAACAAAGCAGCACCGGTTAGCGTGTTGTGAACCATTTTTCGGTTAAGGCTAGCCTGCACAAGAGGGCGCCCATGACCGAACATTCCCACCTCACCGACCTGTCGCGGCTCAACAAGCTGTCCAGCCGCGCTTCGGAGATCGGCTACGAAATTGTGGACCTGGCCGGGTTTCTCGACATGGTCGAGGCGCAGGGCCGTGCGCAGAGCGATGCACTTGGCGCGCTTGAGCAAGCGGCAACGCGGCTGGGTGCGGCAAACAGCGACACGGCCCATGCGGCACAGGCGCTACAGAACGACTTTGCCCGGATGCGCGACGATGTTGACGCATCGGCGGGACAGGTCCAGGCGCTGGGTGGCAACACCACCGATGTTGCGCAATGGGTGAAAGAGCTTAGCGCGCAAACCGACGAAATTGGCGCGACCCTTGGAGCGGTCAAAAAGAATAACGGACAGATCGCGGCCATCGCGATGCAGGTCAACACGCTCGCCATCAACGCCAAAATCGAGGCCGCCCGCGCAGGCGAGGCCGGGCGCGGCTTTGCGGTTGTGGCCGAGGCGATCAATGAGCTGAGCCAGAAAACCCGCGATGCCGCCGAACGAATCACGGGCAATATCGAAGGGCTCACCGGTTTCATCTCCACCCTCGGTTCGGAGGCGCAGAATGTCGCGGCGACCGCGTCCGAGGTGATAGACCAGGCAAATGACACCAACGCCGCGATGGGCCGGATCGTGGCCGTCACCGCCGGCGCCGCCGACCGCGCGGACCAGATCGCACGGCTGACCGCGCATGCCGGTCAAGCCGTTGAACAGGTCAGCCCGCGCCTCGCCGCCATCGCGGACACCGTGACGGCGACGACAACCGGCATCTCTGAAGCGCATGATCGGATCAACCGCCTGGTCGATACATCAGAAGACATCGTGCAAGCCTCCGCCGCGCTGGGCGGAACGACGCAGGACGCGCCTTTCATCGCCTACGTCACCAAAGCTGCAAAACAGGCCAGCGCGGCATTTGAGGCCCAGATCGATTCGAGGCGCATCAGCCTTGAGGCGATGTTTGACACCCGTTACGCGCCGGTCGTGGGGAGCGATCCGGCCCAGGTGACCACCGCCTTTACCGCGATCACCGACGCGGTGATGCCCGCGATCCAAGAACCGGCGCTGGCGTTTGATGACAAGGTGGTGTTCTGCGCCGCCGTCGACCGGAACGGATACCTGCCCACCCACAACACCAAATTTTCCAAACCGCAGGGCAACGATCCGGTCTGGAACACCGCCAATAGCCGAAACCGCCGAATCTTTGACGACCGCGTCGGGCTGAAGGCGGGGCGCAGCACGGATCCGTTCCTTCTACAAGTCTACCGCCGCGACATGGGCGGCGGCGCCTTCGTGATGATGAAAGACGTGTCCGCCCCCATCCGGATCAAGGGGCGGCATTGGGGCGGGCTGCGCCTCGCCTATACGTTCTAGGCAAAAAAAGCGCCGCACATCCGGGCGGATGGCGGCGCAAGGAAAGCGTCTCTCACGTGGGACAGGACACGCCCCGGCGGGTCAGGCAACCCTTGGGGAACACGGCCCACCTCGGGACAAGGCAGGGCGATAAGGGGGGTGTCCAGCGCGAGATCGCAGGCAGAAACTCAGACCAAGGCAGGCAGATGAAGGAAGGCGACCAGCATCACCACCAGCGCGGCGGCACCCGCTGCATCGTGCAGCAGCGTTGTCTCGGCGCGGGCCGCGAGGGCCTTGATCTGGCGAAGCGTGGTCATGTCCGTCATTCCCTGTCTTGTGTTGCACCTTTGTTCTCATATCATTAACCTTATGTAAAGAACTTTTTGAGAACAAATGTGAACTTTATGCGATTTCAGGGGAACATCACGGATTAACCCACATCCATCAGCCGGATCGCTTCGTCCTGCCGCATCAGCCACAGCAGCAGGCGCGCGGCCTGCCCCCGGGGGCTTTCAAGGCCGGGGTCCGCCTCCAGCAGCGCGCGCGCATCCGATTGCGCGACCGACATCAGCCCCGCCTGCCGCTCCAGGTCCGCGACGCGAAAGCGCGGCAGGCCCGATTGCGCCGTGCCGATCAGATCGCCCGCGCCGCGCATCTCCAAGTCGGTCTCGGCGATGGCAAAACCGTCTTCGCTCTCGCGCAGCACCTCAAGGCGCTTGCGCCCCGTCTCCGCAAGCGGGGACTGGTACATCAGCACGCAGGTCGACGCCGCCTCGCCCCGCCCCACGCGCCCGCGGAGCTGGTGCAGCTGCGCCAGACCAAAGCTTTCGGCCCGCTCGATCACCATAATCGTGGCATTGGGTACGTTCACGCCCACCTCGATCACAGTTGTCGCCACCAGAACCGACGTCTGCCCCCGCGCAAAACGCGCCATCGCCGCGTCTTTCTCTGCCGGAGGCATCTGTCCGTGCACGAGCCCCACGGCCCCCTCCCCCAGCGCCGCGCGCAGCCGTTCAAACCGCTCTTCCGCGCCAGTCAAATCCACGACCTCGCTTTCCTCCACCAGCGGGCAGACCCAGTAGCATTGCCGCCCCTCAGCAATCGCCTTGCCGAGCCGGCCGACCACCTCGTCCATCCGGTCGGTGCTGACCATCACGGTCTGGATCGGCTTGCGCCCCGCCGGTTTCTCACCCAGCACAGAGACGTCCATATCGCCATATTGCGCAAGGCTCAGCGAGCGCGGGATCGGCGTTGCCGTCATTACCAGCACGTCCGCCATCGCGCCTTTGCGGCCCAGCTCCAGCCGCTGACGCACGCCAAAGCGGTGCTGCTCATCTATGATGGCGAGCCGCAGATCGCGAAAGGCCACATTGGCAGAGAAGACCGCGTGCGTGCCGACCAGCACCTGGATATCCCCGGCCGCCAGCGCCGCGAGCTTTGCACGCCGCTCCGCCCCCTTGTCGCGCCCCGTCAGGATTTCCAGCACAACGCCCGCATCCTCGGCCAGCGGGCGCAGGCTTTCGAAATGCTGGCGCGCGAGGATCTCTGTCGGGGCCATCATCACGCCCTGCCCGCCCGCCTCCACCGCGACCAGCAGCGCCATAAAGGCCACCAGCGTCTTGCCCGCACCCACATCGCCTTGCAGCAGGCGGTTCATGCGCTGCGGCAGGGCCATGTCCGCCGCGATTTCCGCGATCGCCCGCTCTTGCGCGCGGGTGGGGGTGTAGGGCAACGCGGCCAGAACCGCGCCCTGCAACCGCCCCGTCGCCACGCTGGGCTGGCCGGGGCGGCGGCGTTCGCGCGCACGGGCGAGCGCCAACGTCAATTGGTGCGCCATCAGCTCATCATAGGCCAGCCGCGCGCGTGGCGGCGCAGTCGCGGTGAGGTCAGCGGCGCCCGTCGGCCCATGCGCCGCCGCCAGCGCCTCCTGCACCGTCGGCCAGCCCTCTTTGGCCACCTGCGCGGCGTCGATCCATTCGGGCAGGTCCGGCACGCGGGTCAGCGCGCCCTGCACCGCCTTCTGCATGACCTTCTGCGTGAGGCCTGCGGTCAGCGGATAGACCGGCTCGAACGCCGGCAGGTCGCCCGCCTCCGCCTCGGGCAGGATGAGGTCCGGGTGCGCCATCTGCGCCATCCCGTCAAAGCTTTCGACCCGTCCCGACACGATGCGCCGCGCGCCGGGGGGCAGCTGCGCCATCAGCCAGTCGCTGTGCCCGCGGAAAAAGACCAGCTGAAAACTGAATTCCGCATCCTCCACCTGCACCCGGTAGGCGCCGCCGCGCCGGGACGCAGGGCTGTGCGCGCCAACCGTCACCGTCGTCGTGTAGGTCCCGGGCAGCGGCACGCCGCGCAGGCTGGGCCGCAGCCGCCGGTCGATCCCCGAGGCGGGCAAGGTGTAAAGCAGATCGCGCGGCGCCGAGATGCCGAGCTGGCCCATAAGCGCGGCGGTCTTCTTGCCCACACCCGGCAGCGTCTCGAGACTGGCAAAAAGCGGGAAGAGGCGTTCGGGCCGCCCCGTCATGCGGCGCCCGTGAGCGCCAGCCAGCCGTCCTCGTCGATGGTCTCGATCCCCAGTTCGGCCGCCTTTTTCGCCTTGGACCCCGCGCCCGGTCCGGCCACCAGCAGGTCGGTCTTGGCACTGACCGAGCCGGAGACCTTGGCCCCCAGCGCTTCGGCCCGCGCCTTGGCCTCCGCGCGGGTCATCTTTTCCAGCGTGCCGGTGAAGACGACCGTTTTGCCCGCGACGGGGCTGTCGGTGCTGGGCGCTTCGGCGTCTTCAATGGTGAGATGCGCGGCGAGCCGGTCGATGGCGGCGCGCTCGGCCTCTGCGCTGAACGCCGCCGTCACACTCGCGGCCATGACCGCGCCGACCCCGTCGATGGACAGAAGGTCATCCCACGCCTCACCACCCTCTGCGGCGGCGCGCATGGCGGCGGTAAAGGCGTCCCACGCGCCGTAGCTTTGCGCCAGGAGGTTGGCGGACGCCTCGCCCACATGGCGCAAGCCGAGGGCAAAGATCACCCGGCCCAGCGGCTGCGCCCGCGCGGTGTCGATGGCGTCAAAGAGGTTGCTGGCCGATTTCTCGCCCCAGCCTTCGCGGTTCTTCAACTGTTGAAGGCCGGTGCCGTACCGGTCGCGCAGGGTGAAGATGTCCGCCGGTTCCGCGATCCAGCCGTCGGCGTAAAACTGCTCGACCTGCTTCGCGCCCAGCCCGTCAATGTCGAAGGCGCCGCGCGAGACAAGGTGTTTGAGCTTTTCGACCTGTTGCGCGGGGCAGATCAGCCCGCCTGTGCAGCGGCGCACGGCGTCACCCGGCTCGCGCGGGGCGGGGCTGCCGCATTCGGGGCAGCGGTCAGGAAAGACGTAACCAGCGGCGCCTTCGGGCCGTTTGGACAGGTCCACATCGGCCACTTTGGGAATCACATCACCCGCGCGGTAGACCTGAACCCAGTCGCCGACACGAATGTCTTTGCCCCCCCGGATCGCGCCCCCCTTGGCGTCGCGTCCTGCGATGTAGTCTTCGTTATGCAGCGTCGCGTTGGAGACGACGACGCCGCCCACCGTGACGGGGTCGAGGCGCGCAACCGGGCTGAGCGCGCCGGTGCGGCCAACCTGGATGTCGATGGCCTCAAGCCGCGTCCAGGCCAGCTCTGCGGGGAACTTGTGCGCGATGGCCCAGCGCGGCGTGGTGGAGCGGAAGCCGAGGCGGGCTTGCAAGGCAAGATCGTCCACTTTGTAGACAACGCCGTCGATGTCATAGCCGAGGCGCGCGCGCTGCGCTTCGATCTCGGCGTAATGGGCCAGCATCGTGTCGCGCGCGGTGTGCCGCCGCGTCAGCGGGTTGGTCTGGAACCCCAGCGCGGCGAGCCGTTCAATCGCGCCGCTTTGCGTCTCTGCGAGCGGCTCTGAAAGCGCGCCCCAGGCGTAGGCGAAAAAGCGCAGCGGGCGCGCGGCCGTGATCGACGCATCAAGCTGGCGCAACGATCCGGCGGCGGCGTTGCGCGGGTTGGCAAAGGTCTTGGCCCCGGCATCCGCCTGCCGCGCGTTTAGCGCTTCGAAATCGGCGTGGCTCATATAGACCTCGCCGCGCACCTCCAGCACCTCTGGCGCGCCGTGCAAGGATTGCGGAATGTCCGCAACCTGCGCCGCGTTTGCGGTCACATTTTCCCCCACTTGCCCGTCGCCGCGGGTCGCCGCGTGCACCAGCCGTCCGCCCTCATATCGCAGCGCGAGGCTCAACCCGTCGATCTTTGGCTCGGCGGTGTAGGCCAGCGGCGCCTCTGCAGGCAGGCCGAGAAATTTGCGGATCGACGCATCGAATTCGGTGACGTCTTCGGTGTCAAACGCATTCGCAAGCGAAAGCATCGGCACCGCGTGGGTGATTTTGGAGAAGCCTTCGGCGGGCGCTGCGCCGACCTGATCGCTGGGGCTGGACGGCAGCTTGGCGCCCGGGAAGCGCGCCTCAATCTCCGCATTGCGCCGTTTCAGCGCGTCGTAGGCGGCGTCATCCATCACCGGCGCATCCGCCGTGTGGTAGGCGGCGTTCGCCGCGTTCAAAACCTCGGACAGTCGGGCAAGTTCGGCCTTTGCCTGCGCCCCGGTCAAATCAGCGACGGCAATCGTGCTTGCGTCTTCCGATGTCACTGGCCCCGCCCCCCTTGTCTTACGCGCAAAGATGTAATTTCGCGCGCAAGTCAGGTCCAGTTCAATTCCGTGAGTGGTGGCTTGACTGGACCTGCAGCGGGTATCAGGCGCCGACGGCCATTGGCGTGTCGCTTTCCGCAGCAGGCTCGGGATCGCGCAGCACGTAACCGCGGCCCCAGACCGTCTCAATATAGTTCGCGCCGCCCGTTGCGGTGGTCAGCTTCTTGCGCAGCTTGCAGATGAACACGTCGATGATCTTTAGCTCCGGCTCGTCCATGCCGCCGTAAAGATGGTTGAGGAACATTTCCTTGGTCAGCGTTGTGCCCTTGCGCAGGCTCAAAAGCTCCAGCATCTGGTACTCTTTGCCGGTCAGGTGCACCGTTTTGCCGTCCACGCTGACCGTCTTGGCATCGAGGTTCACGGTCACGTCGCCCGTCTTGATCACCGATTGCGAATGCCCCTTGGAGCGGCGGATGATCGCGTGGATGCGCGCCACCAGCTCTTCGCGGTGGAAGGGTTTCGTCAGGTAATCATCGGCGCCAAAGCCAAAGCCTTTGATCTTGTTCTCGGTATCGTCCGCGCCCGACAGGATCAGGATGGGCGTGTCGATCCGCGCCAGGCGCAGCTGGCGCAGCACCTCATGCCCGTTCATATCCGGCAGGTCGAGGTCCAGGAGGATCAGGTCATAGTCGTACAGCTTGGCCAGATCGATCCCCTCCTCGCCCAGGTCCGTCGCATAGACGTTCAGGTTGGCATGGGTCAGCATCAACTCGATGCTTTTCGAGGTCGTTGGGTCGTCTTCAACCAGCAGCACGCGCATGTTTTTCTCCGCAATCCTTCAGAACGAATTCATTGGACCTAACCGTGAACAAAAAAGGTTAACCGTGCGTTACCACACAAGGTTGTGTAACAAAACAACTTCCGGTTGTCACGCCTCCTCTTCGCTCAACCCGGACCCCTGCGTACGGTAGCGTTGCAACGCGGTGGTTTTCAGCGCCTCTTCGCCATGCAGGCTGACGGCACGCACCCATTCGGCAAACTCTTCGGCGCTGATTCCGTACCGCCCAAGCGCATCATCCTGCGTGATCAGGCCATACAGCACGCCGCGCACCACAGCCGCCTTGCGCGAGGCAACCCAGCGCCGCGTATCCGCATCGGGAAGATCGGCAAGGCTCATCACGGTGCCGTCCGCCAGGGTGACGGCGCGCGGGCCATCGACTTTCTTGAGGTACATGTCACCCTCGCTCTACTACTCGGGATGCACCTTCGGCCCGTTGGCTTAACACGGGGTTTCGCGCTGGCCTTGTGAATAATTCGGATTTTCCTATATTCCCGCAGCATTCCATTAACGGACCGGTCCCGATGGCGCTTGATACGCATCCTGTAAACTCGCTTGGCTTCGCCAAGCCGCCCAGCCAGACGCGCGTTGTCGTCGCGATGTCGGGCGGCGTGGACAGCTCCGTTGTGGCCGCGATGTTGAAAGACGAAGGCTATGACGTCGTCGGCGTGACGCTTCAGCTTTATGATCACGGCGCGGCGCTGGCCAAGAAAGGCGCGTGCTGCGCGGGCATCGACATTCACGATGCGCGCCGGGTGGCCGAAGAGATGGGCTTTCCCCACTACGTGCTGGACTATGAAAACATCTTTATGGACGCGGTGATTGACGAGTTCGCCGACAGCTACCTTGCCGGTGCAACGCCAGTGCCCTGCATCCGCTGCAATGAGCGGGTGAAGTTCCAGGATCTGCTGACCACCGCGCGCGATCTGGACGCCGATTGCATGGCGACAGGTCACTATATCCAGCGCAAGACGGGCCCAAAAGGGCCTGAGCTGCACTGCGCTGCCGATTCGGCCCGCGATCAGAGCTATTTTCTGTTCTCGACCACGCCCGCGCAGCTTGATTTCCTGCGCTTCCCCCTAGGACACCTGCCGTCAAAGAATGACACACGGGCGCTTGCGGAACGCTACGGCCTGCCCGTCGCGATGAAGCCGGACAGTCAGGACATCTGTTTCGTGCCCAACGGCGATTACGCCGCCGTGATCCGCAAGCTGCGCCCCGAAGCCGCCGCCCCGGGTGAGATCGTGCACGCGGATGGGCGGGTGCTGGGCGCGCATGATGGCATTGTGAATTACACGATCGGGCAGCGCCGGGGCCTTGGCATCGGCGGGCTGGCCGAGCCGCTTTACGTCGTGCGCCTTGATGCGGAGACCCGGCGCGTGATCGTCGGGCCGAAGGAGATGCTGGCAACCCGGACCGTGCCGGTGCGGCAGATCAACTGGCTGGGCGACGCGCCGCTGACCAGCCGGGAAGCGTGGGACATCGCGGTCAAAGTCCGCTCCACCCGCCCGCCCACGGATGCGGTGCTGCGCCCGATCAGCGCGACCGAGGCAACGGTGGAGCTGACCGTGCCGGAGGAAGGGATCAGCCCCGGGCAGGCCTGCGTCTTCTATGATCAAAACAGCAGCCGCATCTTTGGCGGGGGCTGGATTCACAAGGGCTGAGGCCCCGCCCGATTGCGCAGGCGCGCGTTTCGCACCAAGCTGATGTCATGCGCACCCATACCGAAGCCCTCGCCGCCCTCACACCCGACCAGCGCGCCGCTCTGACGGCGCGGTCCGATGCGAAGGGGCTGGCGCATCTGGCGGGCCATCTTGGCCTGATTGCCCTGACCGGAACGCTGATCACGGTGCAGGTGCCGGGATGGGGCTTGTTGATGCTGCCGCATGGCGTGCTGTTGGTGTTTCTCTTTACGCTCAGCCATGAATGCACCCACGACACGCCTTTCGCCACGCGCTGGCTGAACCGGGCGGTGGGGCACGGGATCGCGCCAGTGCTCGCTCTGCCCTTCACGTGGTTCCGCTACTTTCACTTTGCGCATCACAAACACACCAACGATCCCGAGCGCGACCCCGAGATTGCAGGGCACGGGCGGCCCGAGACGTGGGCGTCCTACCTTGTCTACCTCTCGGGCTGGGGGGTCTGGTCCGGCAATGCGCGGGTGATCTGGGCGAGCGCGACGGGCACGCTTGATGCGCCCTACCTGCCGGCGCGCAAAGCGGGTGCCTTCAAGCGCGAAGCGCGGGTGTTGCTTGCACTCTACGCCTTGGCTGCACTCAGCCTGCTGGCCTCCCCGCTGCTCCTGTGGCTCTGGCTTGTCCCAGTGCTGATCGCGCAGCCTGTGCTGCGGCTGTATTTGCTGGCGGAGCATGGGCTGTGCCCGCCCGTGGCGAACATGCTGGAAAACTCTCGCACCACGCTGACGACACGCGCCGTGCGCTGGCTGGCGTGGAACATGCCCTACCATGCGGAGCATCACGCCTTCCCGTCGGTGCCGTTCCACAAGCTGCCCGACCTGCACGCCCATTTGGCCAGTGACCTGAAATCAGTCTCAGATGGTTACGCAGCCTTTACAGCCGATTACACAGCAAAGCTCACGTAATCTCAGGCCAGGACAGCGTGCCACCCGCCACCGCCGCACGCACCCCGGTTGTGCCCGGGCAAGAGGTCGGCAGCCCGCGCGCGACGCGCACCGCGAGGAAGGCAAAGGCCTGCGCCTCCAGCATGTCGCCGTCGAGGCCAACCTCCTCTACCGTGCGCACCGGGCAGTCGAGCCCCGCGCGCAGCATCTGCATCATGACCGGGTTCATGCGCCCGCCGCCAGTCACCAACACTTCCGCAGGCGGGCTCGGGCAATGCTCGACACTGCAGGCAACGGCGGCGACGGCCATTGCCGTCAGGGTGGCTGCGGCGTCGGCATCAGCCAACTCGCTCACGAGGCCAATCATGGTTGGAAAATCGTTCCGGTCCAGTGACTTCGGCGGCATTCTTGAGAAATACGGTTCAGCAAGAAACAGCTCCAAGGCACCCGTCTCAACCGTTCCCTGCCGCGCCAGCGCGCCGCCTTCGTCAAAGGGCACGCCGCGCCGCGCCTGCATGAAATCATTCAACGGTGCGTTCGCTGGCCCGGTGTCAAAGGCGAGCAAGGCGCCGTCCTGCTCCGGCGTTTCGGCCCGCGGGTCCACCCAGGTGAGGTTGCCCACCCCGCCGAGGTTCAGAAAGGCCACTGGCGCCGCCATCCCCAGATGCCGCGCGCAGGCCCAGTGGTAGAAGGGGGCGAGCGGCGCACCCTCCCCGCCAAGCTCCACATCCGCAGAACGGAAATCCCACACCACCGGCACATCCAGCGCGTGGGCCAGGGAGGCACCATCACCGACCTGGAACGTACCCCGCGTCCGGGGTGCATGGGCGAGCGTCTGGCCATGAAAGCCGATCAGATCGACACCCTCAAAGCCCGACAGCACCTCCACATGCGCCGCCTCGATAATGTCCTGCGCCGCGTCGACCTCTGTCCCGTCCCAGCGCCCAAGCGCGGCTGCGATCACCGCCCGCTCCGCCTGCGTGTATGGCCGGTAGGCGTGCGGGCCAAAGCCCAGCACCGCGTGCCCGTCCGTCTCGATCACTGCGGCGTCCACACCGTCGAGCGACGTGCCGCTCATCGCGCCCAACGCCCGGATCACCGCCCGCTTGTCCCGCACCCGGCTCATGGCCTTTTCCTTTGCCTTTTGCCCACCTATAGAGGGCCGCGCAGACCACGCCAAGGACGCAAGATCATGCCCTTCACCCCCCGTTCCGAGTTCCTGAATGTGATGCAGGCCCGCGGCTTTGTCGCCGACTGCACGGACTATCAGGGCCTTGACGACGCGCTGATGGCGGGGGCGCCGGTCGCGGCCTATATCGGTTATGACGCCACCGCGCAGTCGCTGCATGTCGGGCACCTGATGAACGTCATGGTGCTGCGCTGGCTGCAAAAGACCGGGCACCGGCCCATCACGCTGATGGGCGGCGGCACAACGAAGGTGGGCGATCCGTCGTTCCGCGCCGATGAACGGCCCCTTCTGGGGCCAGAGCAGATCGACGCGAATATCGCGGGGATGCAGCAGGTCTTTGCCCGCTACCTCGCCTACGAGGCGGGGCCGCTGCCCTCAAGTGACCAGACGGTCAGCGCGGAGAACGCAGCGCTGATGCTGAACAATGCCGAGTGGCTGGACACGCTGAACTACCTCGACTTTCTGCGCGACATCGGGCGGCATTTTTCGGTCAACCGGATGCTGAGCTTCGAATCGGTGAAATCGCGCCTTGATCGGGAGCAATCGCTCAGCTTTCTTGAGTTCAACTACATGATCCTGCAGGCCTACGACTTCCTGGAGCTGAACCGCCGTTATGGCTGCCTGCTGCAGATGGGCGGGTCGGATCAGTGGGGCAATATCGTGAACGGCATCGACCTGAGCCGCCGCGTGTTGGATGCGGAGATTTTTGGGCTGACCACGCCCTTGCTGACCACCTCCGATGGGCGCAAGATGGGCAAGAGCGCGAGCGGGGCGGTCTGGCTGAACGGCGATATGCTGTCGCCTTACGAATTCTGGCAGTTCTGGCGCAACACCACGGACGCGGACACCGGTAAGTTCCTGAAGATCTTCACCGAACTGCCCGTGGCGGAATGCGACAGGCTGGGCGCGCTGCAAGGGTCCGAGATTAACGAAGCGAAGATCATCCTCGCCCGCGAAGTGACGTCGCTTTTGCACGGGGCCGATGCGGCTGCGGCCGCCGAGGCCACCGCCCGCGAAGTGTTCGAACGCGGCGGTGTCGGGGAAGACCTGCCCACGCTGGTGCTGGACGCGGCGGAGGTTGCGGACGGGATTTCCATCGTGCAGTTGATCGTGCGCGCGGGGCTGGCCAAATCGGGCAAAGAGGCCAAGCGCCTGATCACCGAGAATGGCGCGCGCCTGAACGACGCGCCGCTGACCGATGCAGGGCTGATGATAGATGCGGCGGCGCTGTCTTCCCCCATCAAGCTGTCAGCGGGCAAGAAACGGCACGCGCTGGTGCAACTGGGCTAGGCGTCGATCCTTCAAAGGATCGAGGGCCCGCGTTTCTTCAAAGAAACGCCTCGCCTAGAACAACAGGCTCACCGCATGGATCAAAAGACCCGTTGGCACAGCGATCAGGAGCGCGCCCATGAGGGCAGCAGACTTGGTGAGGCGGGGGCTGGGCGCGATATCGGCGCGGGCCTGGGGCAAGGGTTTCATGAGGCCATTAACGCCGAATTAGGTTTCCGCGCGGTTAATGTCGCCCATGTTCGATGCGCTTCCCGACACGGCCCTCACCCCGCTCCAGCAAAGCGCGGAATATGCCGCCGCGCTGACGCTTTTTGGCAGCCCGCCGCTGCACGTGCCGGGTGGGCCGCTTGTCCTGGTCCGCCGCTTTGGCCCCGTAACGCTGGGTATGATTCCGCGCGGCGGGGCAGACGCGCTGGAGCGGCTGCGTGCGCAGCCCGGATGGGCAAGGCGGCCCGTGATCCTGTCACCCGATGCGCCGGGACACGCGGCCGGCCTGCCGCTCATCTCTCCGGCCCATGTAGCAACTCTAGATCTGACGATCGGCGCCTCCGCCTTACGCGCGGGCCTCAAGGGCAAGTGGCGCAACCGTTTGGTGCGGGCCGAGGCTTTGGGCCTGCGGATCGGTCGTCGCGCTTTGCCAGACCGCACGGACCAATGGCTGTTCCGCGCTGAAGCGGCGATGCAGGCCGCGCGGCGCTACCGCACATGGCCCGCCGCCCTCACGCTCTGCTATGCGCGCGTGAACCCGGGCAAAGCGGTGCTTTTCACAGCCACGGACAAGGGGCACACCGTCGCGGCGATGCTGTTTCTCAGGCACGGGCACGGCGCGACCTACCACATCGGGCAAACCAGCGCAGAGGGGCGCGCGCGGCACGCCCATACCGCGCTGATGTGGGCCGCGATCAAGTGGCACGCGGCCCACGGCGTGCGGCAGCTGGAACTGGGCACAATCGACACCGAAAGCGCGCCCGGGCTAGCGCGGTTCAAACGCGGCACCGGCGCCCGGGTCCGGCCCTTGGGCGGCACATGGCTGGACGCGCCGTTGCTGCGCCCGCTGGCCCCCTTTGGCCGCCTCGATACACGGCTGATGCAGGGCTAGACTTCCGGGCAAAGCGGTGAATTAGTGAACGCACGTTCAGAAGATCGCCGGGAGGAGCCTCATGAAACTTGCCACCACAGCCGCCATCGTGACCGGCGGCGCATCGGGCCTTGGGGAGGCCACCGCGCGCTATTTCGCGTCGCAAGGCGCCACCGTCACTTTGCTGGACCGCGACGCGGAGCGGGGCGCTGCGGTCGCCGCGGAGATCGGCGGATACTTCGCCGAAACCGACGTGACCGATGAAGCCTCCGTTCAGGCGGCCATCGCGCACGCGGTTGAAAAGATGGGCCGCCTCACCGCCGCGGTGAACTGCGCCGGAATCGCTCCCGCCGCCAAAACGCACGGGTCCAAAGGCCCGCACCCGCTGGACGTCTACCAGCGCGTGATCGACATCAACCTCGTTGGCACGTTCAACGTCTGCCGCCTTGCCGCCGCGCAGATGGCCACGAACGCACCTGAACCTGACGGCGCGCGCGGCGTGCTGATCAACACTGCCTCCATCGCGGCCTATGACGGGCAAAAGGGTCAGGCGGCCTATGCGGCGTCAAAGGGCGGTGTGGTCGGGATGACGCTGCCGATGGCGCGCGATCTGGCCAGCACGGGCATCCGCGTGATGACCATCGCGCCGGGCATCTTCGGCACGCCGATGCTGGCCGGCCTGCCGCAGGATGTGCAAGACAGCCTTGCGGCGGACGTGCCCAACCCCTCCCGGCTCGGCGATCCGGAGGAGTATGGCCGCCTTGCCGGGTTCATCGTCGAGATGGGCTATCTGAACGGCGAGGTCATCCGCCTCGACGGCGCG
This sequence comes from Pseudomonadota bacterium, assembly GCA_039817385.1. GTDB lineage: Bacteria > Pseudomonadota > Alphaproteobacteria > Rhodobacterales > Rhodobacteraceae > JBCBCP01. The sequence goes on from JBCBVY010000001.1 coordinate 287,801, forward strand.
CTGCGGATGCGGTGAGCCTCAGGCCGCGGCCTGCATTGCGGCGCGCGGGGCACTGTGCGCCAGCCAATCCGTCAGGACAGCGCAGGCCTCGGCCTCCGTCAGCTCGTGCGTGTCGGCCAAATAGGTCACGAGAAGGTCGCGGTTGCCGCGAAACCGCCGGAGCGCGGCAGGGTCGCAATGTGGAAATCGCGCGACGAAGGCGTGCATCAACACGTTCCACTCTTCAAGCATATTCGTCCACGACATCGCATCCTCCCATGCACTGAACGTAACACTTTTGCTATCAAAGGAGAGGCGCGCGTCATTTGATCTGGATCAAGCTGGCGGGGCAAAGCCGCGCTTTGCCGCGCTGGCGCGCGGGGCAAACATGCGGGCGTGGACGGTGCCGCGCACTTACGATCCCGCGCCGTTTGCCGCGTTACAGCGCCCGCGGGACAAGATTTGCTGCGGCGCACACGCAAGCATCGCCCGGGACCATCCCCATCAGCCCTGTCGCCGTCACATACAGCGCCGCGTGCGAGGAAGGGGTGACCCAGGGCGTCTGCGCGCGGCGGACCTTGCCCACAATTTGCGTTCACATGTGCAGGCTCTTGCCCGCCGCGCTCCAGCTTCAGTGATCGAGGGTGGGCCAGGTCATCATGCGCTCCCTTTCAGGCCTCTGCTTTCTCGGCCAGGGTCAACCATTCTTCTTCGGCCGCGGCCAGCCGCGCCTGCCGTTCGGTCAGCGCCTCGGTCGCTTTGGCGAACTTGACCGGCGCGCTTGTGTAAAGGTCCGGATCGGCCATCAGGCCCTCCAGCTTACCAATCTCCGCCTCCAGCCGCGCGATCTCAGCAGGCAGCGCGTCGAGCCGGTGCTTTTCGGTGAAAGATAGACCGGGCTTTTCCGGTTTCGACTTGGGCGGCGGGGCGGCATCCGCCTTGGCCTTGGCCGCCTTCGGCGCGTCCGGCGCCGCCATCCGGCGGTAGTCGGACCATCCCCCCGCATGAACCACCGCGCGCCCCTGCCCCTCCATCGCTATGGTGGTCACGGCCACACGGTCAAGGAAGTCGCGGTCGTGGCTGACCAGCAGCACGGTGCCGTCATATTGGCCCAGAAGGTCTTGCAGCAGGTCGAGCGTTTCCACGTCCAGATCGTTGGTCGGCTCGTCCAGCACCAGAAGGTTTGACGGGCGCGCCATGATCCGCGCCAGAAGCAGCCGCGCCTTTTCCCCGCCCGAGAGGCTGCGCACCGGGGCACGCACGCGCCGCTCATCAAAGAGGAACTCCTTGAGATAACCGACCACATGTTTGGGCTGGCCGCGCACCATAACCTGATCGGCCTTGCCGCTCACGCGCATCTCTGGATCGCCGGTGAGCGAGTCCCAAAGCGAGGCGTCCGGGTCCAGCTGCGCGCGGGTCTGGTCAAAGACGGCCAGCGCAAGGCCCGTGCCCAGTTTGACGGTGCCGGCATCGGGCGCCTCCTTGCCGATCAGCATGTTCAGCAGGGTTGTCTTGCCCACGCCATTTGGCCCGACAAGGGCGATCCGGTCGCCGCGCATGACTGTCAGGTCAAAGGGTTTGAGGATGGTCTTGTCCCCATACGCCTTGGTGATCCCCTTCGCTTCGATGATCTTGCGGCCCGATTTGGGGCCGGAGTCGAGCGCCATCGCCGCCGCGCCCTGCCGCGCGATCTGCGCCGCGCGCTCGGCCCGCAACTCCCCCAGCGCGCGCACGCGGCCCTGGTTGCGCTTGCGCCGGGCGCTGATTCCTTCGACGGCCCAGCGGGCCTCGGCCTTGATCTTGCGATTCAGCTTGTGGCGCTGGAGGTCTTCATCCGCCCAGGTCTTGTCGCGCCATTCCTCAAAGCGGTCAAAGCCGCGCTCCTGCCGCCGCACCTGCCCGCGGTCGATCCAGAGCGTGGCCCGCGACAGCGCCGTCAGGAAGGCCCGGTCGTGGGAGATCAGGACAAAGGAGGCGCGGGTTGCGGACAGCTCTTCTTCTAGCCAGCCGATCGCCTCGATATCGAGATGGTTCGTCGGCTCGTCCAGCAGCATCAGCTCAGGCGCCTCGGCCATCAGACGCGCAAGCGCGGCGCGCCGCCGCTCCCCGCCGCTGGCGGTCTCGGGCGCGCGGGCGGGGTCGAACTTCAGCCCCTCGCCCGCGCGCTCAACCCTATACAGTTCTCCGGCGTCCAGATTGGCGGCCGCGAAATCACCCAGCGTCGCAAAACCCGACAGGTCCGGGTCCTGCTCCATATACCCCACGCTCACGCCCGGGCCGGTCACCACCTCGCCGCGGTCCGGCTCAACGAGCCCCGCCATGACCTTCATCAGGGTCGACTTGCCCGACCCGTTGCGCCCGACCAGCGCCACCCGGTCCCCGGGCTGCACAATGAGGGAGAGGTCGTCAAAAACCGGCTCCCCCCCGAAAGTGAGGGAAATGCCTGTGAGCTGAAGGGAAGGAACGCGTGCCATGCGAGGCACCTAGGCGCCCCCATAACCGCCGTCAACGCCCGGAAAAATCCGGAAGCACGCTCCCTCCTTCTTCTGGCCAAAAATATGCCGGGGGTCTGGGGGCAGAGCCCCCAGCCGGTCGGACCAGGCGAAGCCGGTCCGAAATCCCTACCCCGCCACCGCGCGCAACAGACGCTTTCGCGCGGGCGGGATCGCACCAATCTCCACGCCGGTAAAAACGTGCAGCGTGTTCATCTGCCGGTCTACCACCGCATGATCGCTCACCCAGCCGCCCATCATCAGGTAGGTCCGGAGCAGCGGCGGCATGCGCAGCATCGCCTTCTTGGCATCCGGCTTGCGGCGCAGCTTGGCGGCAAAGCGGAAGACATCCGGCGCCTTGACCCGGGGCAGCCAGCGCTTGGGCGCAAGGTGCCGCGCCTTGAGCATCGCGAACGCGTCAAGGTACTCTGACGCCTCCGTGCCGGCAAAGCTCGAACAACCAAACAGCAGCTCGACCCCTTCGCGGTCGACATAGGCCGTCATCGCGCCCCAGGCGACGCGCAGGATGTCCGGATCCGCGCATTTAGGGTGCACGCAAAACCGGCCCATCTCGACCATCTTGCCCTCAAAGGCCTGCAGTGCGCTCAGCTCATAATATTGCGCCGAATAGCTGCGCGAGATCTCCGCCCCGACCAACGGCATCATGCGAAAGCAGCACACCAGCTGGCCCGAGGCGGCGTCGCTGACCAGAATGTGCGTACAATCGGCGTCAAAGGCATCCGCGTCCTCGGCCACGCCAAAACATGTCGCCCGCAGCGCGCGCGCCGCGTCAATATCGTCCTGGCTTGCTGCTTCGCGCACCGCGTAGCGCCCTTTGCGCATCGAGATCATGCCGCTTCTCCTGCTGGTCATGACCCTCATGCAACGATTTCATGTCGGTCCTGTGACGGATCAGTTCGCGAGGCCCGCAGGCCCGAGCCGCCCGAAGTTGCCGATCAGCTGGCGCAGGAAGGTGTTGTCGCGCACGCCGCTGTCGGTCACCCGCGTCTGAAGCCGCACGACCCGTCCGTCCTCCAGCCCGAACCGCTCGATATTTTCGATCACGCCCGCTTGGTCAAAGCTGATGGCGAGCACTTCACGCTCCACGACTTGCGGCTCCAAAAAGAGGAACTCGCGCACCCGGCTGCGCACATAGAAATAGTCACCGTCCCGCGTCGCGCCGCTCGCGCCCGGCACGCCCGCGATGTCCTCGACGCTGGCGCGCGAATCGACGCCAACCACCAGCAAATCCAGGTCCTCTTCGGGCGGGATATAGCCATGCGTGCGGAAGGTGGCGGCGCAGGCGCCCAGCCCGAGGACAAGCCCAACAAGCAGCGCGCGCCGTGCAATCCTACCGAAAATGCCCATATCACGCGCCCCCTTGCCCTAACCGGTTCCCACTTTTATCTCCGGTTAGCAATACATCGCCCCCTGTTCAAGAAAGCTCTATGCCAGACAGCACGCCGCATACACACGCGTTTCGGGTCGCGGACCTGCCGCAGAACCACCCGGCGCCCTTCTCGCTGACGCCTGACAAGGCGGAAATGGAGAGGGTTGCGGCGGCACTGGAGCTCTTGGAGCTGCGCAAGCTGCGCTTTGCGGGCGAGATCGCGGCGCAAGGGCGGCGCGACTTCGCGCTGACCGGCCAGCTGGGCGCAACGGTGGTGCAGGCCTGTGTGGTCAGCCTGCAGCCCGTGACGACCCGGATCGACGTGCCCGTCCAGCGGCTCTACCTCGCGGACTATGAGGACCCCGAAGGCGACGAGGTCGAAATGCCCGAGGACGACACCACCGAGGCGCTTGGCACCTATATCGACCCCGCCGCCGTGATGATCGAGGCGCTCAGCCTTGCCCTGCCGCTTTACCCGCGCGCCGGTGATGCCGCGCTAGAGCAAACCGTTTTTGCCGAACCCGGCGTCGCGCCGATGACGGATGAGGCCGCCCGCCCCTTTGCCGGGCTTGCCGCGCTGAAAAAGAAACTCGAAGGCCCGGACGGTTAAACGGGGCTTGCAGAACCGCGCGAGGGCCGTATTTTGCCGCTCTCCCCGAATTTTCGGTTGGACACCGCCGCCCGGGTGGCCTAAACGGCCCTCCACGCGCGGGCTGGTCCCGCCCAAACAGATTCCGAACCCACCTCACGCCGCGCGCGCTGCCCGGTGTCGAGCCAACCGAGAAGGCCCGCCTCATGGCTGTGCAACAGAACAAAGTCTCGAAATCGCGCCGCAACAACCGCCGTGCGCACGATTCGCTCGTGGCTGCCAACCCCAACGAATGCCCGAACTGCGGTGAGCTGAAGCGCCCGCACCACATCTGCGCGGCCTGCGGTTACTATGACGACAATGAAATCGTCGCGATGACCGACGAGATCGAGATCGACGAGGACGCGGCCTAAGCCGGGACAAGGTACATCGCCGGACGGACGCAGATATGACTGAGCCCGGCAGCATTACCGTTTCGATTGACGCGATGGGGGGCGATCAAGGCCCCTGGGCGGTCGTGTCCGGCTGCGCGAAATCAGCCCGCAAGAACCCCGCATTGTCCTTTATTCTGCACGGCCCACGGGCCGAGCTGGAGCCTCTTGTGGCCCGCCGCAAGAAGCTGGCGAAGGTCTGCCGTATTGTGGACGCCGCCGGTGTCGTCAGCATGGATGACCGGCCCAGCCAAGTCGTGCGCGGCGCCAAGGGCACGTCCATGTGGTCGGCCATTGAAAGCGTGCGGTCGGGCGACGCGGATGTCGCGGTCAGCTGCGGCAACACTGGCGCGCTGATGGCGCTGTCGATGATCCGCTTGCGCAAGCTGCCCGGGGTGAACCGTCCGGCGATTGCTGTCCTTTGGCCTTCGCGCAACCCCCAGGGCTTCAACGTCATGCTGGATGTGGGCGCAGATGTGCGCGCCGATGCGACGGACCTTTTGCGCTATGCGCTGATGGGCGTGTCTTACGCGCGCAACGGTCTCGACCTGGCCATCCCGCGCATCGGCTTGCTGAATGTCGGCACCGAAGAGCATAAAGGCCGGACCGAGCTGCACGACGCTTATGAGCTGATCGAGGCGCACGCGAAGTCCTCCGAATTTGAATTTGTCGGCTTTGTCGAAGGCAGCGATATTCCGGGCAACACCGTGGACGTGATCGTCACCGACGGCTTCACCGGCAATGTGGCGATCAAGACGGGCGAAGGCACAGCCTCGCTCGTGGGCGATCTGCTGCGCGAGGCGTTCCGCTTCTCGCCCCTGTCGCGGCTTGCGGCGCTGCTCGCCTATACGTCCCTGCGGCGGTTGAAAAAGCGGATCGACCCGCGGCGGGTCAATGGTGGGGTCTTTCTTGGCCTCAATGGCACGGTCGTCAAATCGCACGGCTCTGCGGATTCGACAGGCGTGTCGGCTGCAATCAAGCTGGCGGCGCAGCTTTCAGCTTCGGGCTTTAACGGCAAACTTGCGGCCCGGGTGGCGTCGGTGCTGCCGGGTGCAGGAGATGATGCGTGACGCGGCGGGCCATCATAACCGGCATGGGGCATTTCCTGCCGGACCGGGTTGTCGAAAACGATTGGTTTGCCGAACGGCTCGACACCTCCGATGAATGGATACGCGCGCGCTCCGGGATTGAGCGGCGTCACTTTGCCGGGCCGCAGGACACGACCGCCTCGATGGCCGCAACCGCAGCGGACCGGGCGTTGGCGCAAGCAGGCCGCAGCGCGTCCGAGATTGATGCGGTCATTGTCGCGACCTCCACCGCCGATCTGACCTTCCCCTCTGCGGCGACGATGGTGCAGGAACGGATCGGGATGACCCGCGGCTTTGCCTATGACGTGCAGGCGGTTTGCGCGGGCTTTGTCTATGCGCTGGCCAATGCCAATGCGCAGATCGTGTCGGGTCAGGCGGACCGCATTCTGGTCATCGGAGCCGAAACGTTCAGCCGAATCATCGACATGCAGGACCGCTCTACCTGCGTGCTGTTTGGTGACGGCGCGGGCGCGGTCCTGCTTGAGGCCGCGGAAGGTGCGGGCACGGCCGCGGATCGGGGCATCTTGTCGGTCGATCTCAACTCCGACGGGCGCCTGCGCGATCTGCTTTACGTCGATGGCGGCGTAAGCACCGGCACGACAGGCTATCTGCGGATGCAGGGCAACCTGGTCTTCCGCCATGCTGTGGAAAAGCTGGCCGCGACGGCGCACACGGCGATGGACCGTGCGGGTGTGACCGCAGGCGATGTCGACTGGATCGTGCCGCATCAGGCCAACATCCGCATCATCGAGGGCACGGCCCGCAAAATGGGCCTGCCGATGGAAAAGGTCGTCGTGACGGTGCAAGATCACGGCAACACCTCGGCGGCGTCGATTCCCCTCGCCCTGTCGGTGGGGCAAGCGCAGGGTTTGCTCAAACCCGGGCAGTTGATCGTGACCGAGGCGATTGGCGGCGGCTTGGCTTGGGGCGCGGTTGTCCTGCGCCTGTAAGGGCGCCGCGCACCCCTTCTCAGCCCTGCCGGACTAGTAGGTGATATTGACTCGTAAAATGCCCTGCCTCTAATGTCTTAGCGAATGACGGGGGTGGACATGGGCGAAAAGACCTTAACGCGGATGGACTTGAGCGAAGCGGTGTTTCGCGAAGTGGGCTTGTCCCGCAATGAAAGCGCGCAGTTGGTCGAAACGGTGCTTGAGCATATGTCCGACGCGCTGGTGCGAGGAGAGCAGGTGAAAATCTCCAGCTTTGGCACCTTTTCGGTGCGCGACAAGACGGCCCGCGTCGGTCGCAATCCAAAGACCGGCGAAGAGGTGCCGATCAACCCGCGCCGCGTTCTGACCTTTCGCCCCTCGCACCTGATGAAGGACCGTGTGGCGGCGGGCAACAAGGCCTGAGATGACCAAAGGCGCCGAAGCCTTCCGCACGATTTCCGAAGTGGCCGATTGGCTGGGCGTGCAAACCCACGTGCTGCGCTTTTGGGAAAGCAAGTTCACACAAGTCAAACCGGTGAAACGCGCGGGTGGGCGGCGGTACTATCGGCCCGCGGACATGCTGCTGCTGGGCGGCATTCGCAAGCTGCTGCACGAGGACGGTCTGACCATCAAGGGCGTGCAGAAGGTGCTGCGCGAACAGGGCATGGCCCATGTGGCGGACCTTTCGCCGCCGCTGGAAGAAGACATGGTCGACGGGCTGGACATGACCCCGCCCGAAATGGCCAAGTCCGAAGCCGCGCCGTCCGAGCCGACGCCGCTTTCGATTGTGCCCGATCCGGAGCCGCCTGCTCGTCACGAGGACGCGGCCGTCATGATGCAGCCGGAGCCGGAACCCGCGCCTCCGGGGTTGCTGATTGCAGACGCCACGCCGGCGCCAGCCCAGAACCCCGAAGACCAGCGCATCGCGGCTGCCGAAACCGTGCCAACGCAGGAACGCGCGCCCGAGCCGCTGCCTCACCTGAGCTACCCTGAATTGCCCGCGGCGAAAGCGGCCCCAGAGCCGGGTCCGAACCGGCACGTCGACGCGCCGGGTGCCGCCCCGCCCGAGGCTGCCCCGGAGCCGGAGCCGGATCCGCAAGTCGAAGCACCCGAGGCCGCCCCGCCGGAGGCTGCCCCAGAGCCGGAGCCGACCCCGCAAGTCGAAGCGCCCGAGGCCGCCCCGCCTGAAGACAAGCTGGCGCCCGTAACGGAACCGGCGCCTGAGGCACCGGCGCAGGCGCCGCTCAGGTATCCGGACCTGACCCAGAACGCCCCGCCGCCGCAAGAGCCGGTGGCCCGGGAAGCCAGCGCGCTGCCTTCTGAGCCGCCGAAAATAGCACCCCAGCCTCCCACAGAGCCCGCGCCGGACCCAGAGCCGACACCCCTGCCCAGCTTCCTGAGAGGCGCACCAAAACCAGCGCCCGAACCGGCCCCTGCCCCTGCCATTCCAGAGGTCGATGCGCCCGACCCGCCGGACGATATGGACATACCAGCCCCGCCCGGCACGCTGTCGCACCTTGCCGGGCTGCGCGTGTTGGCGCCGTCCAGCCGCGTGGCCATTGCGCCGCTGGCCGCGAAGCTCACAGCGCTGCGCGACCGTCTTGCCGCGGCCCGCTAAGGCGCCGCTGTGCCGCGCCTTTACGCTTGCAGCGCGCCCCAAATGCGTTATGACGACCCCCACGTCGGGCTATGGCGCAGCCTGGTAGCGCGTCCGTCTGGGGGACGGAAGGTCGCAGGTTCGAGTCCTGCTAGCCCGACCAAACCTTTACCGCCCGTGCCTCATATCGGGGTGCGGGCGGTGGTGTATCCGGGGGGTGCAGCGCCGCGGCCACAGACAAAGGGGCAGACATGACCGGCGTCCTCGCAAGCCAACAGATCGAAGCCCTGATCGGCACCGGCGGCATTGCTGCAGACCCTGCCATCAACGCCGAACAGGTCCAGCCCGCGAGCCTGGATTTGCGCCTTGGCATGAAAGCCTACCGCGTCCGCGCCTCGTTCCTGTCCGGCCATCACGCCCGGATCGAAGACCGGCTGGCCGCCTTTGCCATGCACGAGATCGACCTGAGCGCCGGTGCGGTGCTGGAAAAGGGCTGCGTCTATGTCGTGCCGCTGACGGAGCGGCTGGCCCTGCCCGTCGGCGTACAGGCGGTGGCCAACGCCAAATCGTCCACCGGGCGGCTCGACCTGCTGACACGGCTGATCACCGATGGCGGGACCGAGTTTGACCGGATCGCGCCCGGCTACACCGGCCCGCTTTACGCTGAGATTTGCCCGCGCAGCTTTTCCGTCCTCGTCCGGCCCGGTATGCGGCTGAACCAGATCCGCTTTCGCGACGGCCAAGCGGTGCTGGACGATGACGCCCTGCGCGCCTTGCACGCGGCGCAGACCCTTGTGAACGGGGAGGCCGTCATCGACGGCGGCCTCGGCTTCTCCGTCGATCTGAAACCGGCCGCGGGCACGCTTGTCGGCTACCGCGCCAAGCCCCATACCGGCGTGATCGACCTGGACCGGATTGGGGCCTATGCGCCGCCCGACTATTGGGAAGAGGTGCATACCGACGACGGTCAGATCATCCTCGATCCCGGCGCGTTCTATATCCTTGTCAGCCGCGAAGCGGTGCACATTCCGCCCCATTACGCTGCGGAAATGGCACCCTATCTGGCGATGGTGGGCGAGTTCCGCGTGCACTATGCGGGGTTCTTTGATCCCGGGTTTGGCCACGCGCCAGCGGGCGGCGCGGGCGCGCGCGGCGTGCTGGAGGTGCGCTGCCACGAGGCGCCGTTTGTGCTGGAGCATGGCCAGATCGTTGGGCGCCTGGTCTACGAAAAAATGTCCGCACCGCCGAAGATGCTCTACGGCGCGGATCTTGCGTCCAACTATCAGGGCCAGGGCCTGAAGCTTTCAAAGCACTTTACCAGCCCCTGAAAACCGACGCGGTTTTCAGGGATAAATCCACACGTGGACCGAAGGTTTTCCGCGTCGGAAAACTGCCTCGCTTACATGCGCCCGATCTTGCGGCTCATCCGCGCCGCTTTCTGCGCCTGTTTCATGCCCCTGCCGGGGCCCTGCCCCTCGCTGGGGCCGTGCCCCTTGCCGCCGCCCATGCGCCGGGCGCCCGCGTTGATGCCCTTGTTGATCGCCTTGCGCATGACGATGCGCAGGATCTGGTTCACGTTCATCGCGTCTCTCCGCTCTGCATGGCAGCACTATAACACGCGAATGCGGCAGTTTTGAGGATCACTCCTCGAAAAGCTCGTCCTGACCGTCGTCTTCTTCCTCTGCGCCCTCGGTCAACGCACCGGGCACGGGCCTGTTTTCCAGAAGGCCCGCGGCCCGCAGCTCCTTCAGCCCCGGCAGATCGCGCGCGGACTCAAGCCCGAAATGGTCAAGGAAATCCTGCGTCACCACAAAGGTCACCGGGCGCCCCGGCGTCATCCGGCGGCGGCCCAGGCGGATCCACTCCATCTCCAGCAGCTGATCGACCGTGCCGCGGCTCACAGACACGCCGCGGATTTCCTCGATCTCCGCCCGGGTGACCGGCTGGTGGTAGGCAATGATCGCCAACGTCTCGATGGCCGCGCGGGACAGCTTGCGCGTCTCCACCGTTTCCTTCTGCATCATAAAGCCCAGATCGCCCGCCGTGCGCAGCGCCCAGGCGTCCCCAACCTTGCGCAGCTCGACCCCGCGCCCCGCGTAGCGTTTGCGCAGATGCACCAGCGCTTCGGCCGGATCGCACCCGTGCGGCAAGCGGCCCGCCAATTCCTTGACCGTCACCGGATCAGCGGAGGCAAAGAGGATTGCCTCGACCATGCGCTCCTGTTCGGCCATCGGCGGGGCTTCAAAAAGGCTTTCCTCAATGGGTTCAGGGGCTTCAGGCACGGTCTTGTTCCTTCTTGCGCACCTCGATTGGCGCGAAAGTCTCACCCTGGCGGATTTCCAGCCGCCCTTCCTTCACCAGCTCCAGCGCCGCGGCAAAGGTGGAGGCCGTGGCCGACCGGCGCCGTTCCGGCTGGCTGTCCCAGCCTTCGGGCAGGTAGGTGGAGATGTCGGTCCAGCTGCCCGCAAAGCCGATGAGGCCCCGCATCCGGCCCAGCGCCTCTTCCATCGTCCAGACCGCGTCCCGGTCCATCACAAAGGGGCGAAATTCGTCCTTCGTGCGGGTGCGCGCGTAGCCCTGCATCAGGTCCAGCAGCGTCGCGGTATAGCGCACGGTGCGGATGCGCGTGACTTCCTCGGTGGTGCCGCGGGCAAAGATGTCCCGGCCCAGCCGGTCCCGCGCCATCAGCTTGGCCGCAGCATTGCGCATCGCCTGCAAACGCTCCAGCTGAAAGGCGAGGTGCGCGGCCAGCTCTTCCCCGCTCGGGCCCTCTTCTTCGGGGTCCGGGGGCAGCAGAAGGCGCGATTTGAGGAAAGCCAGCCATGCGGCCATCACGAGGTAATCCGCCGCCAGTTCCAGCCGCAGCGCCTTGGCCCGTTCAACGAAGGCGAGGTATTGGTGCGCCAGCTGCAAGACAGAGACTTTGCGCAGGTCGACCTTTTGCGTCCGGCTGAGCGTCAATAACAGGTCCAGGGGGCCTTCGAAACCGTCCACATCAACGATCAGCGCCTCGGCGGCGCGCCGCTCCGTTACGCTGAGCGCATCTTCTTCAAAGTCGTCCTGCCCTGCCATCACCCTGCCCGGCTTAGAAGCGTCTCAAGTTCCGCTTCCAGCCCGGGAATGTCAACATCGGCGGGGGTGATGCGCTGCGCCAGCGCCGCCTCGGCCCGCTTCTGCGCGGCATCGGTCATCGTGCCTGATGCCTCGGCGACCTCAACCCGCTCGGCCAGCGTGCCGTTGCAGTGCAGCACCACGTCGCAGCCCGCATCCAGCGCGGCCCGCGCATTTGCGCCCGATGGGCCGGACAGCGCTTTCATGGAAATATCGTCGGTCATCACCAGCCCGCCAAAGCCGATATCCGCGCGGATGATCTGCATCATCCGCGGCGACAGGGTCGCAGGCAGATCGTCCATCGCTGCGTAAACCACATGCGCCGTCATCGCCATCGGCAGGTCTTTGAGCGCAGCGAAGGGCGCAAAGTCCTGCCCGTTCAATGCGTTATGGCCAGCCGTCACGCGCGGCAAATCGAAATGGCTATCGAGCGTCGCACGCCCATGACCGGGGATGTGTTTCAGCACGGGCAGCACGCCGCCCTCCAGCATCCCGCGCGCGGCTGCGGCGCCCAGCGTCGCCACGGTTTGCGGGTCCGTGCCATAACAGCGGTTACGCAGGAAGGGGTGCGTGGCGTCTTCGGCGATATCGACCATCGGCGCGCAATTGCTGTCCACGCCCACGGCGCGCAGCTCTGCCGCGATGAGGCGGTAGCGCAGGAACATTGCCCGTTCGGCTTGGTCCCCGGCCGCGGCCACGAAGTCCAGCGGCGGCGCCCATTCACGCCAGACCGGCCCGCGCAGGCGCTGCACCCGCCCGCCTTCCTGGTCAATGGTGATCGGGCAGTCGCGCCCCACCGCGTTGCGCATATCGGCACATAGCGCGCGGACCTGATCGGGGTGGTCGATGTTGCGGGCAAAGAGGATGAAGCCAAACGGGTCCGCGTCCCGAAAGAACGCAACCTCGTCCGAGGTGAGCCGAAAGCCGTCCGCGTCTAGAATTGTCGCGCCAAAGGCGCGCGTGGAAGCCGTGCCGAGGTTCACCGGGTCACAACCGGGATACAGTCCTGCCCCTCGGCGGCCAGCGCCGCGCAGAACCGGCGCGCCTCCGCCAAATCGGCAAAGCCGTGCACGCGCAGCCGGTAGAAGGTACGCCCGCCCGATTGCGCGCGCTGCACAACCCGGTCCTTGCCCGCCATATAGCTGCCGAACCGCGCATCAAAGCGCGCCCATTCGGACCGCGCGACTTCCGCGCTGTCATAGGCGCCAAGCTGCGCAAGGCGGGTGCCCGCGGCAAGCGTGGACGGGTCAATCTCGCCGGTCTGTGCAGGGGCGGGCGTTGCAACCACGGGTGCTGCGGGCCGCGCAGCAACCGGGCGCGGCACCGGGCGCAGGGATACATTCAGGCCGGCGCCCGAAAGCACAGCGGGCTGCACGGCCGGTTCAGGCGCCACCGGTTCAGGTTCCACCGGGGTGGGCGCCACGACGGGCGCGGCAGGCTCGGGCACCGGCTCCACCGGCTCCATCGGCGCAACGCCTTCGGTGAGCGCAGCGACGATGTCGGCCACGCTTTGCCCCTCCAGCGCGACCTCAACGGGCTGTTGCGGCGCTGCAACGGGTGCGGGCAAAGCGGGCGCGGTTTCCATGTCTGCCGGGTCCAGCTCAACCGGCTCCGGCGCGAGGTGCAGCGTATCCGCAGGCGCGCCCGCCGTGCCAAGCGCGGCCACCTCATTCACCGCAAGGCCGGTGTTACGGGCCAGCTGACCGCCGGGATCTTCGGGCCGGATGCGCATCTCGCCCTCCGCGGCGCGGACAACCGGAATGCCGCTGACATCGCGGGCGATCAGCTTGTAGCCCCAGACGCCCACGCCAACGATCAGCGCGAGCGACAGCGCCGCGCCCGTCAGATGGGTGAAGGTTTTCAGGGTGTTACCACCTTCGGGCACGGTCTGGAATTGCGAGGTGTCGTCGTGGTGCGCGAATCCTGCCGCGCCCATTCCTTGGGTGTACTGCACGTCTGCCATGTCTGCCTCATTGCCCGTGCGGATCGTGCCGCGCGGATCATTGTGAAACTCTGCTCAGCCTGCCGCGCGCGCCTTTATCAGCGCAGTTCTTCGGCAGGTGTCACGCCAAGGATACCAAGGCCCGCCGCAATAACAAGCGCGACGCTCCGCGCAAGCGCAATTTTTGCCGCCGATGCCGCCAAATCATCTTGCACGAAGCGCAGGGCGGGCACATCATTGCCCTTTTTCCACAGCCCGTGGAAGACCCCCGCCAGCTCATAAAGGTAGAAGGCCACCCGGTGCGGTTCATTCGCACTGGCCGCCGCCTCCACCAGCCGCGGCCATTCGGCCAGCTTCGCCGCAAGGGCCAGCTCCGCCTCGTGGGTCAGCAGCGACAGGTCCGGCTCCGGCAGCCCCTCGGGCGCCTTGCGCAGCACCGATTGCACCCGCGCGTGGGCGTATTGCACGTAGAAGACGGGGTTCTCTTTGGACTGCTCTAGCGCCGCGTCGAGGTCGAAATCGAACATCGCGTCGTTCTTGCGGGTCAACATCATGAAGCGGGTCACGTCGGGGCCAACCTCATCCACGACGTCGCGCAGGGTCACAAATGTCCCTGCCCGCTTGGACATCTTGAATTCCTGCCCGTCCTTGAAGAGCTTCACCAGCTGCGTCAGCTTGATATCGAGCGGCACGGCGCCTTCGGACAAGGCGCTGACAGCTGCCTTCATCCGTTTGACGTAGCCGCCGTGATCCGCGCCAAAGACGTCGATCAGCGCATCGAACCCGCGCTGCACCTTGTCATAGTGATAGGCGATGTCCGGCGCGAAATAGGTCCACGACCCGTCCGACTTCATCACCGGGCGGTCCACGTCGTCACCATGATCGGTCGAGCGGAAGAGCGTCTGCTCGCGCGGCTCCCAATCTTCGGGCTTCTTGCCCTTGGGCGGCTCCAGCACGCCTTCGTAGATCAGGCCCTTGCCACGCAGATCGTCCAGCGCCGCCTCGATCCGGCCCGTGCCATAAAGCGACTTTTCGGAGAAGAACACGTCCATCTCAACGCCGAGCGCGGCCAGGTCGGCGCGGATCAGGTCCATCATCGCCTCGGTCGCGAAGTCGCGGACCTCTGCGAGCCAGAACTGCTCGCCCTTGTCCACGAACCGGTCGCCCACCTTGTCCTTCAGCGCCGCGCCCACGTCGATCAAGTAATCGCCGGGATAGGTGCCGTCCTCAAAGGCGACCTCCTGCCCATGCGCCTCCAGGTACCGCAGGTAAACCGACCGGGCGAGCACATCGACCTGCGCGCCGCCATCGTTGATGTAGTATTCGCGCGTCACCTCATGGCCCGTGAAGGCCAAAAGCGAGGCCAGTGCATCGCCAAAGACCGCGCCCCGTGTGTGGCCCACATGCAAAGGGCCGGTCGGGTTGGCGGAGACATATTCGACATTCACCTTGCGCCCCTGCCCCAGATCGGACCGCCCGAACGCCGTCCCGGCCTCCAGCACCGCGCCCACGACGCCTTGCCACACCGACGGCGCCAGCCGCAGGTTGAGGAACCCCGGCCCCGCCACCTCGGCGCTCGCAATTCGCGCATCTTCCGCCAGCTTGCCCGCGAGCGCCTCGGCGATGTCGCGTGGCTTCATACCCGCGGGCTTGGCCAGCACCATCGCGGCATTGGTCGCCATGTCCCCATGCGCGGCATCCCGCGGCGGCTCGACCGTCACGCCGCGTGTCTCTAGGCCCGGGGGCAGCGTGCCGGCGGCAACGCAAGCCTCTATTGCGGTCAGAACGCGGGTGCGGATGTCGGCGAAAAGGTTCATCAAGGGATCCAATGCAGGCAGTTCAGCGGGGGTGTAGCAGGATAGCAAAGGGGGTCAACATCATGGCGGTGGCCATGCTGGTTTGCGCCGGGGGCGTGATCGCGATGCTGGCCGTCGAATTGGCGCGGCCCGGGGTGCAGACCGCGCTTGGCACGCGGTGGAACGGGGCGTTGATCGTGCATCATTGGCTTGGCTTGGCAGCGGTGCTTGGGCTGTCGGCAGTGCTGGGGCATGCGGGGCGCGTGCGGTGGCTGGTCTGGGCCGCGGTGCTGGCGGTACCGCTTGCCGGGTTGGCTATTGCGCACATGGTTTACACTGCGCCGGACCTGTCATGGGCCATCGTGTTTCAGAACCCGGTCGGTCACTACGCTTTGCTGCGCAGCCCCTATGTCTGGGCCGCGAGCTATGTGTTGCCCCTCGCCCTGCTGTGGCTCTGCCTCGGGTCTGTGCTGGTCCGGCATTGGGCCCAGCCGCATGTGCGCGCAGCTATCCTGAGCCTTGGTCTGATCGGAGTGGTCTGGAGCCTGCTGCTGCTCGGGTATCTCCAAATCCCCAGCGCGCTGCGCGGCGCGGTAACCAGTACAACCTACCGCAGCGGGCTGCTTCATTTGCCCGGCTTTGCGCTGATTGTGGGGCCGGTGATTTGGGCGGCGCTGCACGCAAACCCACGCTTTGGCCCGTGGATCGCGTGGCTGGTGCATGCGCTGCTTGGCCTCTGCGCGATCATCTGGGGTCTTGCGATGATCGTGTCAGGCCGCATGGGAATGCCCAGCCGTTTCCCCGATTACCCGATTGCCTTTGGTTTCTGGCAAGGCGTGGCAGCGACGGCCGCTTTGACCGCGCTGGCGCTTTGCACGCTCTATGTCGCGCTTTGCGTGCTGCGCCGCGCCTGAAGGGTTATCCGCCGCCACACAGCCGTTCATGCTCCTGCAGCGCAAAGCGGTCCGTCATGCCGGAAATGTAGTCGCAGACAACGCGCGCGAGCGCCGTGCGGTTGGACCCTGCCGCGCTGACATCACCCTGCCAGCTTGCGGGCAGCAGGTGGGGCTGCGCCAGAAACCGCGGGAAAAGGTCTTGCACCGCCGCCGTCACCCGCTCCCGCATCTCCATGACCGCGGGGGCGCGGTACATGTGCGCAAAGAGGAAGGCGCGGATGTCCGTCAAATCGGACCAGAGCGCATCGGAGAAGCGCACAACCGGCGCGCCGAGGCTCCGGACCTCTGCCGCGCTTGCGGCGCCGGACTGTGCTAGAGCCGCGCGCGAGGTGTCGATCACATCGCTGACCATCACGCCAAAGATGCGCCGCAGCGCCTCGTGCCGCCGGCGGTAGGGGTCAAGCCCGGGATAACGCGCATCCACCTCGGCAAAGGCCCCGCTTGCAATGGGCAGCTCTGCGATTTCTGCATCTGTAAACAGCCCCGCGCGCAGCCCATCCATCAGGTCGTGGTTGTTATAGGCGATGTCGTCCGACAGCGCGGCGACCTGCGCCTCTGCGCTCGCGTGGGTGTGCAGCTCAAGATCATGCAAAGCGTTGTATTCAGCCAGCGCAAAAGGCAGCGGCCCGGTGACTGGCCCATTGTGCTTGGCAATCCCCTCAAGACACTCCCAGGTCAGGTTCAGCCCGTCAAACTCCGCATAATGCCGCTCAAGGCTGGTGACGATCTTGATGGCTTGGGCGTTGTGGTCGAACCCGCCATGCGGGGCCATCAGTTCGGCCAGCGCATCCTCGCCCGTGTGGCCAAAAGGCGGATGGCCCAGATCATGCGCCAGCGCGACCGCCTCCGTCAGCTCCTCATTCAGACCCAGCGCGCCAGAGATCGTCCGGGCCACCTGCGCCACTTCAATCGAATGGGTCAGGCGGGTGCGAAAGTAATCGCCCTCATGTTCCACGAAGACCTGCGTCTTGTGCTTGAGCCGCCGAAAGGCGCTGGCGTGGATGATCCGGTCCCGATCGCGCTGAAAGCAGGAGCGAAAGCTGCTCTCGTCCTCCGGGATGCGCCGCCCCCGGCTGTCCTTCGGATCGCAGGCATATGGCGCTTGCATGTCGCTGTCCCCCGGCCCTTTATGCGGGGCCATTCTTGTCGTTGTCCTCTGCCCCGCATATATTGGCGATGCGTCACGAATGAAACGTGAAACCGGAGCACAGCCATGCAACTCCCCCCCAGCGTCACACCGCGCGCGTTTGAACGGTTGGCCGAGATTGGCGCCGCGTCGGAGGGCAAGGCTCTGCGCGTCGCCGTTGAGGGCGGCGGGTGTTCGGGGTTTCAGTACGAGATCGCGCTTGATGAGGCGAAGGAGGATGACCTTGTGTTGTCCGGCTCTGGCGAGGCCGTGGTGGTCGACAGCGTCTCCCTGCCCTTCCTGGCCGGGGCGGTCATCGACTTCTCCGAAGAGCTGATTGGCGCGCGGTTCGTGATCGACAACCCGAACGCCACCAGCTCGTGCGGCTGCGGCACGTCCTTCTCGATGTAAGCCTCACAAGGCAGGATTGGCTCGCGCGAATCCTTCAAAAAACGCGTTGAACTGGTCTGATGAGGCTTCGGCCTGCGCAATCATGGTCGCGATGTCATCGGCAAAGCCGCGCAGGATCAGCGGGCGCATCACGTGCCAGTCGCTGCTGCGCGCCCCGCTGATGTGCAAAAGCGCCATCGACATCGCGCGCAGGGGGCTGGCGCCACGGGGCAGCGCGTCAAATCGGCAGCGCCCCTCAGGCACCGGGGCGGCGCGCAGATCGGGTGAAGACAGCCCTGCAAGCCATTGGCCTACCATGTATTCATGGTAGTCATCATTGATGTCCACGGACGGCCCCGCGGTCACAGAAAAGCCGCGCAGCCCGTCCAGCACCATCTGCTCCCAAATCGGGCTGGGCGTGCGGCCCGCATAGCGCAAGGCGATGCAAATCTCGGCCAGGAGGTCCGCGTTCTGGTCAAGGAATGCGAGCAGACCCGCATATTCGAGGCTGGTCAGCGCCGCCCCGTCCAGCTGCGGGTCGCGGCGCCCGTATTCGCTTAGGTAAAAGAGGATATGCGTCAATTCGTACGCGGCCTTCTTGTTGGGCAGCGCAAAGGTCGCGGAGCGGCCCATGAACGCGCGCAGCCGCGCCTCGAGGCCTGGGTCCGGAGCGGCGGCGCCGCGGCGGGCCAGCAAGCGCTGCGCCTCGGCGCGTTGCAGGTCCGAAAGCTCTGCCTCGGCGAGGCCTTGGCCTGCAACCCAAGCGGCAAGCGCTTCGCCTTGCGAGCCCGGCAAGCCAAGGTCTTCGAGGTCAAGGCAAATCGACAGCAGAAAGCGATAATACTGGGGAAAGAAGCTGAGCCGTTCGGGTAGCGCCGCATAGACCTGCCCGTAGGTCTCCAGATCAACAGCGTCAGGGCGCGCGCCGGTGCATTCAAGGATATTCAAAAGCTCCGCGTTTTCCTTGAGCCAGAAAACATCGTCGCCAAAACGCCGGGCCGCGCAAACCGTGCGCATGAGCGGCCCGGTGCGGTCTGCCAGCGGCAGACGTGCGTGGGGCACGTGCAGGGGAATGATGGTCATGATTTGTGTCCTTTCCGGATGTGCAACGTGCCCCAAGGTCCCGCTTAGCTGCCCGAGCTGAAGAGCGCGGTCGCGTCGCCGTCCGCCGCCTCGGCGCTGGCCGGGGCGGAGCCGGAGGAGAACATCTGCACGCCCTCGCCCGCGCCCGCTTTGGGTGCGCTGCCCGAGGAGAACATCTGTGTCGCGTCCCCATCGGTGGCCGCGGTGGTCACCGGAGCGGAGCCGGAAGAGAACATCTGCGTCGCGTCTCCGTCGGTGGCGGCAGTGGTCACCGGGGCGGAGCCCGACGAGAACATCTGCGTCGCGTCCCCATCGGTGGCCGCGGTGGTCACCGGAGCGGAGCCGGAGGAGAACATCTGCGTCGCATCCCCATCGGTGGCCGCCGATGCGGTCGGTGCGGAGCCGGAGGAGAAAAGCGCCGTTGCGTCCCCATCCGTTGCTGCGCCCGTGGCCGGGGCAGAGCCGGAGGAGAACATGGCGGTCGCATCCCCGTCGGCAATTGCGGAGGCTGCGGGGGCAGAGCCGGACGAGAACATCTCGGCGCCTTCACCGGCGATAGCGGCGGTCATCATCGGCGCGGAGCCGGACGAAAACAGGCCCGTCAGATCGCCCATGTCCATCGCGGCATGGCGGGGCGCAGAGCCCGAGCTAAACGCTTCGGTGGCGATGCCATCCAGCATCTCGGCGCTGAGGATCGGTGCAGTTTCGGTGGTGAATTTGCGCAAAGCGGTCATGGTTCATCTCCTTTTCAATCGCTGCGGGAACCACCGGCAGCTTTGCCCGTTAAGGTTGCATTAACGAAATATTTTTCTCGTCACGCGGAAGTGGTTGCGGATTTATCCACAGTAACAACGGCTTGCAGAGATGCGACCGCGCGCTCAAAAGCTGAGCTATCCACAGGCAAAAAAATCTTTATCCACATGGGCCGAAATCACGGCTGCGCCGCACATAGTTGCCCAAAGGTTAACAACCAATACGCGAATCGGTCCGATTGCTTGCCCTCACCGCCGCCTTGCGTCACATCTGGCGCAGGTTCAATCCGCGCCCTTGAGGTAGTCACATGAAGATCGCAACCTTCAACATCAACGGCATCAAGGCGCGCATCAACGCGCTGCCGGCATGGCTGGACACGGCGCAGCCGGACGTCGTGCTCTGCCAGGAGATCAAGTCCGTCGATGAGGCCTTCCCGCGCGAGGTCTTTGAGGACCGCGGCTATAACGTTGAAACCCACGGGCAGAAAGGGTTTAACGGGGTGGCGATCCTGTCCAAGCCCCCTTTGGAGGATGTCACCCGCGGGCTGCCGGGGGATGAGGAAGATGTGCAGGCCCGCTATATCGAGGCGACAGTCGTGGGGGACACCGATGCGCTGCGCCTCTGCGGGCTGTACCTGCCCAATGGCAACCCAGCGCCGGGACCGAAGTTTGACTACAAGCTGGCCTGGATGACGCGGCTGAAGCAGCGCGCCGAAGCGCTGCTGGCCGAAGAGACGCCGTTCCTCATGGCGGGCGATTACAACATCATCCCGCAGGCCGAGGATGCCGCCCGCCCCGATGCGTGGCGCGATGATGCGTTGTTCCGGATGGACGCCCGCACCGCGTGGCGCGAGATTTTGAACCTTGGCCTGACCGAAGCCGTCCGCACCCGGGACGCGCGCCCGGGGCTATATTCCTTCTGGGATTACCAGGCGGGCGCGTGGAACCGCGACGACGGTATCCGGATCGATCATGTCCTGCTCTGCCCCTATGCCGCTGATCTGCTGCGCGATGCGGGGATCGACAAGGACGTGCGGGGCGGCGACAAACCTTCCGATCATGTACCGGTCTGGGTTGAGATGGCCCTTTGAGGTGGGAATTTTCTGACGCAGAAAATTAGGGGGTTTCACCCCCTCGCCTTTCAGGCTCACCCCCAAAGTTTTTTGGGAACAGAGAAGAGTTGGTCACATCATAGTCGTAGAGCCAGTTGAGGCGGCTGGGGATCAGGTTTGGGGCGGCTTTGCCGAGCACCCGCAGACCGGTATGGGCGATCAGGCGGGCGGGGCCGCGCAGGTGGTAGTTGCGCGCGTTCGCATTGGCTGCGGCGATAGCCTTTGTAACACGCGGCGCGCGGGCGGCCTGGTAGGCGGGCAAGGCGCGGTCTAGCGGGGCTGCGGCGACATGCGCGGCGAGGCTCCACGCGTCTTCGAGTGCGAGGTTAGCGCCCTGGGCCAGGAAAGGCAGCGTCGGGTGGGCCGCGTCGCCGATCAGCGCCATGTTGCCCTTGTGCCAGTGCGCCGCGATGGGGTGGCGGAAAAGGCCCCAAAGCAGCGGCGCCTCGATCCGGTCCAGCAGCGCGCGAAGGTTAGGTGCGCAATCAGCGAAGGCGGTGCGCAGGGTTTCCGCGTCGTCCGGGTGGTTCCAGCCCTCTGCTGCCCATGCGGTGCGCTCCTGCACCGCAACGATGTTGAGCCGCCCGCCGCGCAGCGGATAGGTCACCACATGCCGTCCCGGCGCCATCCAGACGCGGGCGACGGGGTCTGCCTCCGCCGCGATCATCGCGCGCCACGCCACTTGGCCCGTGAAGAAAGGTGCGTCATCGCCGTTCAGCAGCGGCCGCACCCGCGAATGCAGCCCGTCCGCACCGACGATGAGGTCCGCGCCCAGCGCGGTGGGGTTTTCGATGCGGGCGCCGGTTCGGATGTCGGCACCTTTGCAGGCGGCGGCAAGCATCTCAATCAGGTCTGCACGGTGCACGAAATGGTAGGTCTTGGCCGACAGGTCAAAACGCGCCAGCGCGCGGCCCGTGATGGCGGAGGTGGGCACAACCGCGCCCGCTTTGACGGACTTCTGCGCCAGAGGAACGCCAAGAGCGGCCAGCACCCGCGCCCCGTTTGGGGTGATTTGCAGCCCCGCGCCAACTTCGCGCAGCGCAGGTGCCTGTTCATGAATGGTCACATCTGCGCCGCGGCGCACAAAGACGGCGGCGCAGGCAAGGCCCGCAATGCCGCCCCCGATGATCGCAACGCGCATCGACCTAAACGTCTTTAGTCGTCGCGGTGCACCTTCTCGCGGCGCTCGTGACGTTCCTGCGCTTCAAGGCTCATGGTCGCGATCGGGCGCGCGTCCAGCCGCTTGAGCGAGATGGGATCGCCGGTGACGATGCAGTAGCCATATTCGCCCTCGTCGATCCGGCGCAGGGCCGCGTCGATCTTGCTCACCAGCTTGCGCTGGCGGTCGCGCGTGCGCAGCTCAAGCGCGCGGTCCGTTTCCTCAGAGGCCCGATCGGCCACGTCGGGAATATTGCGCGTGCCGTCCTGAAGCCCCTCGATGGTGTCGCGGGAGCCTGCCAGAAGCTCGTCCTTCCACGTCAACAACTTGCGGCGAAAATACTCGACTTGCCGGTCGTTCATGAACGGCTCGTCCTCTGCCGGGCGGTAATCCTCCGGCACGAACACTTCCTGCTTCATTGATGTCCCCTCAACTCGGTGCGCCGGTTCAACCGTCATGTCTGTGACCTTTCAACACGTGCGCACTCCCTGCCGCAGCGTCTACTGCCTCCCCCCGGGATTGTCACTACACAAACCCGGCCTAGCCTTGCTAAATGCGCGAAACACAGTGTTGAGGGAGCCGTAAAGTTGAAATTTTCAGGCACAGACAAGTATGTGGCGACCGATGACCTGACCATCGCGGTCAACGCGGCGGTCACGCTGGAGCGGCCTTTGCTGGTCAAGGGCGAGCCGGGCACGGGCAAAACCGAACTGGCCAAACAGGTTGCCCAAGGGCTTGGCCTGCGCCTGATCGAGTGGAACATCAAATCCACCACGCGCGCGCAACAGGGCCTTTATGAATACGATGCCGTATCGCGCCTGCGTGACAGCCAGCTGGGCGAAGAGAAGGTGCATGACGTTGCCAACTACATCCGCAAGGGCAAGCTGTGGGAGGCGTTCGAGGCGGATGAAAAGGTCGTGCTGCTGATCGACGAGATCGACAAGGCGGATATCGAGTTTCCGAACGACCTTTTGCAGGAACTCGACAAGATGGAGTTCTATGTCTACGAGACGGGCGAGACGATCCGCGCGCGCCAGCGCCCCGTGGTCATCATCACCTCCAACAACGAAAAAGAGCTGCCCGACGCGTTCCTGCGCCGCTGTTTTTTCCACTACATCCGCTTCCCGGACATGCAGACGATGAAAGCCATCGTCGAGGTGCACCACCCCGGCGTGAAAGAGCAACTGCTCACCACCGCCCTGACCCAGTTCTTCGAAGTGCGCGAGCAGGCGGGGCTGAAGAAAAAGCCGTCGACATCCGAGGTGCTGGATTGGCTCAAGCTGCTGCTGGCCGAGGATATGAGCCCCGAGGATTTGAAATCCGGTGGCGCCAACGCTCTGCCCAAGCTGCACGGGGCGCTTTTGAAGAATGAACAGGATGTGCACCTGTTTGAACGGCTGGCCTTCATGGCCCGGCGCGAGGGGCGCTGAACACGTAGGGTGGGTTTTCAACCCACCTTACCACCCATCGCCTCCAAAAGCGCGCGTCCCACAGGGCCCAGCGGTCTGTCACGGCGATGCACAAGGAACATTGGCATGCGCATCACGTCGCCGGGGCGGGGGCCAAGCGTGAGCTGCACCAGTCGCCCTGCCTTGATGTCATCCTCAACAGCATGGGCCGGGATCGTGCCCCAACCCAGACCCGCGCGCAGCATATCGCGCCGCATCCCCAGATCCGCCGCCTCCCACGTCGCTTGCGCCAGCTGGTTGGGGTAGCGGCCCAGCGCGGTCGTCACGGTTGTCAGCTGCCGGTGGTCCTGAAGCGCGGCGTCCGGCACCGCACCTTCCCGTCCGGCCAGGGGATGGTCCGGCGCGCAGACCGCGATGACATCGACCGCGCCGATCTCGTGCGCCTCCAGCGCCTCGCCCTGCCCCGCCAGGCTGAGCCGTCCGGCCAAAGCGATGTCCGCCTCCCCCCGGAGCACCCGGCCTGGCGCCACGCCCACCTCGTCCACCGTCAGGCGCAGAAAAACCTCCGGAAACGCAAGTTCGATCCGGGCAAGCGCCCGCAGCAGCGGCGCACGCGGCACCAGCACCGACAGGGCAACCGTCACCTGCTGCTCCACCCCCGCCTGCATGGAGCGCGCCCGCGCTTTCAGCCGGTCGATCCGCGCCAGCACGGTCCGCGCCTCGGCCAGCACTGCGCGGCCCTCTTCGGTCAGGGTCGGCTTGCGGGTTGCGCGGTCAAAGAGCGGCACGCCGATCTCGGCCTCCAGCTGCTTGATCCCGTGGCTCACCGCCGATTGCGCGCGCTGCACGTCGCGGGCCGCAGCGGTAAAGCTGCCGCTGTCGGCGATGGCCACCAAAAGGCGCAGCTGGTCGAGGGTGAGCGCATCAATCATCTATGGCATAGATAGTTAGCGCCGGTTTTTTCGCAGTCCAAATGATTTTGTAGATGGCTACCTCTGTCTCATCGAAACGGGCCGACGCCCAAAACCTTGGAGAGACCGACATGACCAACCTGATCAACCGCCGCACCGCTCTGACCGCAGCTATCGCAGGCACCGCCGCGCTCGGCGCAGCCACGGCGGGAATGGCCACCAGCACCGATGGCAAACCCCTCGCAGGCAAGACCGCCGTTGTCACCGGTGCCCGCAACAACATCGGCCGCGCCTTCGCCGCCACCCTTGCCGGACTGGGCGCAAACGTCCTGGTCCATTACCACCGCGCCGAAAGCCGCGACGAGGCAGATCAGACCGCGCAGATGGTCCGCGCCGCGGGCGCCAAGGCCGCGCTCTTTCAGGGCGATCTTGGCCAGGGTGACGTCGCCGCCCGCATGTACGACCGCGCCGAAGAGGTCTTTGGCGGTGTGGACATTGCGGTGAACAACGCAGGGCGGATCATCAAGAAGCCGATGGCCGACTTCACCGACGCCGAATTCGACCGCTTGACCAACGACAACGTCGCCACCCTGTTCTACTCGATGCGCGAGGCGGCGCGCCGCCTGCGGGACGGGGGCCGGGTCATCAACACCGGCACCTCGCTGACCGCCGGAACCGCACCGCACTACGCGGTCTATGCCGGCACCAAGGCCCCGGTCGAGGAGTTTACCCGCATCCTCGCCCGCGAGGTGGGCGCGCGCGGCATCACCGTGAACACGATCGCCCCGGGCCCCATCGACACGCCTTTTTTCCACGGGCAGGAAACGCCGCAATCGGCGGCTTACGCCGCGGGCCTGTCGGTTGAGGGACGACTGGGCACGCCCGGCGACCTCTCGCCGCTGCTCGCCTTCCTGGCCAGCCCGGAAAGCCAGTGGGTGAACGGCCAGACCCTCTTTACCAATGGCGGCTACCTGACCCGCTAAGGGCAGCGCAGACGTGAAAGCGCGCGCATCCACAGCGGTGCGCGCGCCCGACGTTGCGGCCCCGGGCCCGCCACATTGCGCCCCTGCCCGTGCCAGCGTCTGAACAAAAACCTATAAATATCAGGCGCTTTCAGGCCCTTTTGGCGGCGCTGCCCCAATTGGGCACGGTTTGCCCCAATTTTGCCTTAATTGCTTCCTAACAAGGTCAGGATGAGGGGCGACAAGACCTCCATTCAATGCTCTTGAGGCAGGCAGAAAAACAAGATGAATGGCACAGACGCACCCGAAGTGCGCCCCCTTGTCGAGTCCGATCACGCTGCGTGGAGGCAGCTCTGGACGGATTACCTCACGTATTATGAAACGACGCTGGACGCAGATGTCTTCGAGACCGCTTGGTCGCGCCTTATGGGCCAAAATCCGCATGATTTCCACGGTTTGATCGCCGAGGTTGCGGGCCGCCCTATCGGCCTCACGCATTACCTCTTTCACCGTCATGGCTGGAAGGTCGAGAATGTCTGCTACTTGCAAGATCTTTACGCAGATCCGTCCGTGCGCGGCGCCGGTGTGGGCCGCGCCCTGATCCAAGCGGTCTATGCCGCGGCGGATCAGGCAGGCGCCCCAAACGTATACTGGCTGACGCAACCGGATAACCACACCGCGCGCCGGCTTTACGACCGTATCGCCGTCAACTCCGGCTTTATCCAATACAAGCGCGGGGCCGTCTGATGCTGCTGCGCCGCCTTGTCATGCCGCTCGCGCTTGTGCTGAACGCCTGTGTGCCCGTGACGCCTGCAGGGGATATGCCCACGCGCGCGGTGCAAATGGACAGCACCCTGCCCCCGATGAAAGCCTTCGCCACCGCGCAGCCACAGCGGACCTACAAGGCCAATTCGGACATCGCGCTTGATTTTGTCGAGCTGAGCTTTGCTTTGGAGTCTGGGCGCGATCTGCCCGTCTTCACCCGCTTTGAAGGGCCGATCACCGTCCGCGTCACCGGCCAGCCGGGACCAACCCTGAACCGAGACCTCGCGAAGCTGATCCGCCGCCTGCAAACCGAGGCCCGCATCGACATCCGCCAGGTGTCCTCGCGCAGCGCGGCCAATATCACGATCGAGGCGGTGACCCGCGCCGACATCCGCCGCGCCCTGCCCCATGCCGCCTGTTTCGTGGTGCCGGGGATCACCTCCATCAGCCAGTACAAGGCGGCACGCCGCACCGCGCGCACCAATTGGACGCTGCTGGAAACCCGGGAGAAGCTGGCGATTTTCCTGCCTTCGGACGCCTCTCCGCAAGAAGTGCGCGATTGCCTGCACGAGGAACTGGCGCAGGCCATCGGGCCGCTCAATGACCTTTACCGACTGCCGGATTCGGTTTTTAACGACGACAACGTGCACACGGTGCTGACCGGCTTTGATATGCTGATCTTGCGGGCCTATTACGACCCGTCGCTGAAATCGGGCATGAGCCGCGGCCAGGTCGCCGCGCGCCTGCCCGCGATCCTGCGCCGCATCAACCCGGCGGGCGAAGGGCGCGCGCCGCAGCTTGTCACCCGCACCCCGCGCGAATGGTCCCAAGCCGTGCAGACGGCCCTCGGCCCCGGCGCAAGCCCGTCTCAGCGCAAAACGGCCGCGCAGCGCGCGCTGAGCATTGCGACCGCGCTCGGCTGGCAGGACCACCGCCGCGCCTTTGCCCACTACGCCAATGGCCGCCTTTTGATGGCAACCGACCCCAACGCGGCCCAAAAGCACTTTGCCGCCGCCGACGTCTTCTATGCCCGCACCCCGGGCGCCCATCTGCACCGCGCCTATGTCGCCACGCAACTGGCCGCCCACGCGATCAGCCGCGGCGACGGCACCTCGGCGTTGATGCTGATCGGCCCCTACATGGACCGGGCCGCGCAGAATGAAAACGCAGCGCTCTTGTCCACGCTGATGCTGCTGCGCGCCGAAGCGCTGGAGCTTCAGGGGCGCACCGGGGAGGCGCAGGCGGTGCGTCTGGACAGTCTGGGTTGGGCGCGCTACGGGTTCGGCCCGGACTGGGCGGTGCGCGCAAAGCTGCGTGAGATCGCGTCGCTCAGCCCGTCCTGAAGCGACGCGCGGAGCACAGCAATGATCGTCATCGGCCTGGCCCTTTTTGGGGCCATCATAGGCGCCCTGACTGCGCGTCGGCGCAAGGGCAACACGCTTGACATCGCGCAATACGCAGCGGGCTACGCGATTGCCTTCGCGCTCTTGGGGATGATCATTACCGTCTTCATTCACCGCGCGATGGTGTAGGGGCGCGCTCAGTCGGTCCCTGTGGGCCCTCTTCGCGTCTGACACCGCTGGCCGTTCCCGGACGGTCTGGTCCTGCTGAAGAAAGCCCCCACGGGCTTGATGAAGCCTTCCAAACGACGCCACGGCTGGCTGGACAGCCCCCGCTGCCACCCCTACGTTCCACGCCATGTTCTTACGGTTTTTCGATCAGCTGCGCCGCGCCGGCGTGCCCGTCTCGCTCCGCGAATTTCTTGCCTTTCTTGAGGGGATGAAAGCGGGCCTTGCCACCTATGACGTGGAGGCGTTTTATTACCTTGCCCGCGTGGCGATGGTGAAAGACGAGCGCAATATCGACAAGTTCGACCGCGCCTTTGCCGCCGCCTTTGAAGGGCTCGAGGAAATCTCTATCGATCAGGTGCTCGAGGCGGTCGACATCCCGCAGGACTGGCTCGAAAAGCTGGCCGAAAAGCACCTGAGCGAAGAAGAGCGCAAAGAGATCGAGGCCGCGGGCGGTTTTGATAAGCTGATGGAGACGCTGAAAAAGCGCCTTGAGGAGCAGAAAAAGCGCCATCAGGGCGGCAATAAGTGGATCGGCACGGCGGGCACCTCCCCCTTTGGCGCGTATGGCTACAACCCCGAAGGGGTGCGAATCGGCCAGGACCGCTCGCGCCACCAAAAGGCGGTGAAGGTCTGGGACAAGCGGGAGTTCAAGAACCTCGATGACCAGGTCGAGCTGGGCACCCGCAACATCAAGGTCGCACTCAAGCGCTTGCGCCGCTGGGCCCGCGACGGCGCGCAAGAAGAGCTGGACCTGAACGGCACCATCCGCGCTACCGCCGAGCATGGCTATCTGGACGTCAAAACCCGCCCCGAGCGGCGCAATGCGGTCAAGGTGCTGCTGTTTTTGGACGTTGGCGGCTCAATGGACCCGCACGTCAAGGTCGTCGAAGAGCTGTTCAGCGCCGCCAAATCCGAGTTCAAGAATTTCGAGCATTTCTACTTCCACAACTGCCTCTATGAGGGCGTGTGGAAAGACAACCGCCGCCGCTGGGATGACCAAACCTCTACGGCGGAAATCCTGCGCACCTACGGGCCGGATTACAAATGCATCTTTGTCGGCGACGCGTCGATGTCCCCCTACGAGATCGCCTATCCCGGCGGCGCGTCCGAACATTGGAACGCCGAGGCCGGTCAGGTCTGGCTGTCGCGCGCGCGCGATCAATGGGCGTCAACGCTCTGGATCAACCCGGTGCCCGAGAAATACTGGGGCTACACCCATTCCATCGGCATGATCCGCGAGATTTTCGGGGCGGAGCGTATGGTCCCCATGACGCTCGAAGGGCTCAGCCGCGGGATGCGCGCGCTCACCCGCTAAAAACGGACAGGCGCGAACCCCGATTGGGGCGCGCGCCAAGCCTGCTTGCCTGCCTTGGCCCTCTTCAGAAGAGGGTAATGGTCGATCGTGACGACACCACCGGTTCGGGTTTGAACGCCAGGGGCGCAAACACCGGGCCGATATCCGCCGCAGCCCGGCTTGGCGGCACGTAGCCGTCGGGGCCCTGGCTGGCGCAGGCGCCAACCGTGGACAGCGCCACAATCAGGAACGCAAAGCGTTTCATTGTTCAGATCCTACTGCTCGATCTTTTGATTAAGGTATCGTAGCAATCAAATGTGGCACAAATCGGGCGGCGCGCCGGTTTTTGCAAACACTCCTGCCGCTCCGGCGCAATTGTCGCGCGGATCAGGACAAAAGGTCGATCTGCGCGCGGGCCGACACGGCCTCTTCGGCCAGACGTTCGCTGGTCATCCAATGGTAGCCAAGCCCGTCCTGCCCCGCCTCGCGCGCCTGCGCGATGTGCTGGGCGGCGCGGCGGGCCTGTCGTTCGGTCTTCTCCAGCGCGGCGGCAAGCCGGGCGCGCTGTTCCGCGATCTGGGCGCGGCGGATGTCGTAGCGGGCGTCCCCCGCAGCGGCGAGCGCTGTAAGCTCGGCATCCTGCGCGGCCAGCACGGCAGGCAAGTCCGCCCGGAACGCCGCCATCTCCGCGTTCATCGGGCGCAGCGCCTTGGCCAGCTCATTGCCCGACACGATCTCGATACGCTTTTGCACCGCGCGTTTGCCCTGCACCGCGCCAACCGCAGCCCCAATCGCCGCGCCCGCGACGCAGCCCTTGGCCCGGCTCGCGTCGATCACCACCAGCGCACAGCCCGCCGCCGTGCCAAGCGCCGCCCCGCGCCCTGTCGCACGCCGCTCCAGCCGTGCGCCCATCCGCGTCAGCAGCTCCGCCTGTTCGGCCAAAGCCCGCTCCCCTCCGCTTGCCGCCCGCAAAGCCACGGGCGAGATCGCATGACGCATCTGATGCGCACCGGTACTGTCCCGGCTGACCTGCGCCTCCGGCACGGAGGCACAGCCCGCCAAAGCCAAAACGCCAAATATGATGAATGGCTTACGCATCGGTCTTCCCACGTTTCACTGCCTGTTCGACACATGGTTAACGAAACAATGCGGCGCAAATTGGGCCATTGTTGCAAAAGCTGTCGCGAAATCTGATTGGTTACAAAACCAATTGCCAGCGCGCCGCCGGGCGCTCTACCGTCCCTCCATGTCAAACGCACCCGTGACCGAGATTGACCTGCCCGGTTTTGCCGCCGACCCCTACCCGGCGCTGGCCCGGATGCGCGCCGAGGCGCCGGTGACCTTCGTGCCGCAGCTTGGGGCGACCCTGATCACCCGCCGCGACGACATCTTCGTGCAGGAAAAACGGATCGAGGTGTTCTCCTCCGATCAGCCGCAGGGCCTGCTGACGCAAGTGATGGGACCCAACATGATGCGCAAGGATGGCGACGCCCACATGGCCGAGCGCCGCGCGCTCTTTCCTGCGCTCAGCCCCCGCACCGTGCGCCAGCAGCTGGAGGCGCGCTTTGCCGACATCGTGCAGCACCACCTGGACCGCCTGCGGCCCCGGGGCGAGATGGACCTTGTGACCGACTTTGCCATGCCCGTCTCCGCCGACGCGCTGCGCATCATGACGGGCCTGACGAACATGAGCGCCATCGACATGGACACGGCCAGCCAGGCCATGCTCGACGCGGCGGCGAACTACCAGAAAGACCCGGAGATCGACGCCGCGGGCTATGCGTGGAAGGACCATATCCGCGATCTGATTGCCGCGCGTCTGCCCGAGTTGCGCAAAGCGCCCGACCTGTCGATCATTTCCGTTTTCGATCAGGCGGGTCTGGACCTTGACGCGATTGCCGGGAACGTGCGCGTGATCATCGGCGGCGGCCAGAACGAGCCGCGCGATGCCATCGCAGGCTGCGCCTGGGCGCTGCTGACCCACCCGGGCCAGCACGCGATGATCCATGATGACACGCGCAGCTACGCAGACGCTTTCGCAGAATATGTCCGTCTGATCGCCCCCATCGGCATGTCCCCCCGCCGCGTCGCGCGCACCGACACCAGCACCGGCGTCACTTTTGACGAGGGCGATCTTGTCTTCCTCATGTTCGGCTCCGCGGGCCGCGACAGCGCCCATTTCGCAGAGCCTGACGCATTCGACATCACCCGCGACACCGGCCCCGCCATTGCATTCGGCGCGGGCCCGCATTTCTGCGCGGGCGCTGCCGCGTCAAAGGCGCTGATCGCCAACCACGCCCTGCCGCAGCTTTTCGCGCAACTGCCGGGGCTACACATCACCGGCGATGTGCCCTTCCACGGCTGGGCCTTCCGCGGCCCCACCACCCTGCCCGTGGCATGGGACGCGTAAGCCCGCTTCACTTGGCAAAATAAACTCCCCGCGGAGCGTCCCGCACTCGACACGCGCGCAGGCCGGCCCCATATCTGCGCCATGTTCAAGTTCACCCCGATCTTGTTGGCCATCCTCTACGGCATCGCGATGTTCCGCTTTTCCGCATGGCGGACGGGGCGCGAGCTGGACCAGAACTCAACCGAGCTGGCTGACCCGATGCTGCGCACGCTCACGGACCGGATGGCGCGCGCGCTCGATTTGGAGCGGATCAAGGTCCACATCTATGAGATCGAGCCGGTCAACGGCCTCGCCGCGCCGGACGGGCGCATCTTCATCACCCGCGGCTTTTACCGCAAGTTCCGTGCGGGCGAAGTGTCCGCAGACGAAATGGCGTCGGTCATTGCGCACGAACTTGGCCACGTGGCCCTTGGCCACACCCGCCGCCGGATGATCGACTTTTCTGGCCAGAACGCGCTGCGCACCGCGCTCGGCATGGTGCTGAGCCGGTTTTTGCCGGGGATCGGTGTGTGGATCGCGAACGCGCTGACCACGCTGCTCGCTGCGCGGCTCAGCCGGTCGGATGAATACGAGGCCGACGCCTACGCCGCCGCGCTGCTGACCAAGGCGGGCATCGGCATTGCGCCGCAGATCAGCCTGTTCGAGAAGCTGGAAGCCCTGACGCAGTCAAATTCTGGCGCCGTGCCCGCGTGGCTGATGAGCCACCCCAAGACGACAGAGCGGATCAAGGCCCTGAACGCGCTGGAGGCACGCTGGCAAATCGACCGGCGTTAAGCGGGCCTTAAGTGCTGAAGGGCTAGGGTGACGCCAAGTCAGGGCAACACTCGGGTCATTTATGGGTTTCCTTCTTCGCTGTGCATGCCTCGTCGCCGTGATGGCGATGGGAACGCTTGCGCAGGCCGATGCGCGCAAACGGGTGACGCTCGCGCTGAGCCAGCCCGCGCTGGTGGAGGCGATGGGCGCGTCGGCCTGTTTTGCGATGGGCGGCATCGACGCGCACCGTCAATCCGCGGCTGCCTTGGAAGCGGTGGAGCGTTTCGGCACCACGCTGACGGCCTTTGCCGAAGGACACGAATGGATGGGGCTGGAGCCTGCGACCCGTCCGGACGATCTGCGCCTGATTCATGAAGCGCAGGCGGAATGGGCGGCCTACGCCCCCGCCTTTCACCAGACCCTGGCGGGCGATCTGCACGCGGTTGTGATGGCGCAGCTTCTGGCAGGCACAAAGCCAACCGCCGCCCGGTCAACCGCGCTGGCGGAGCATTTCATCACCGCCGCGCCGGACGCCGTCGCGGCAGACCTGATCCCCGCCCTGCGCATGGCCGCGAACCAGCGGGTGCTAACCCAGCGCGCGCTGCGGCAGATGTGCCTTGTCCATATCGGGCTCGCAGGGGATCCGATGCGTGCGGCACTGCACCAGACGCTGGACCGCATCGCCGCTGCTGCCGCGCAGCTGGCCGAAGGGGACGCAGACATTTCCGCCCCGCCCGACGGGCGCGTCGCCCGCAACCTGCGCACCGCAGACCTTTTCTGGTCCAAACTGCGGCCCACACTGGACGCGGTCGCCGCAGGCGCGCCGACAAGTGACATGGACATCACCAAAGCGCTCAAGCTGAACAAATCCGTGCAAAAGCAGCTCACGCAAGCCATCGACGGCTATGCCGCTGCGCAGCGCTAAGCGCTGAGCGCCTTGCCCAGACGTGGCAATCGCGCCTTTTTCATCAGGCCGCGCATATCCCAATCCTGCCCCGACAGGCGCCGCGCCTGCCCCAGCACGTCTTGTGCGACAGGGGCGATGATCTGCGGGGACGCTTTCCAAAGACCCAGAAGGAAGCTGTCCGGATCGACCCGCGACAGACCCTCCTCGGCGAGGATGCCGCGCGGAAAGTCTTTGGCGTTCAGCGTCATGATCGCATCGGCAGAGCAATGGATCGCCGCCGCCAGGACGTGCAGGTCTGCCGGATCCGGCAGCCACAGCCGCCGCTCCAGCTCGGGCGGCGGGCGGACTTCGCAGGACGGCATCGCCGCGCGCAAAAGGGCAATTTCGGCCCGGGCCTGCGCCGCGCCCTCCGGGCCCAGCTTTGCCGCTGCCCGCGCCCATTCCTCCAACAGGCGCGGCGACCAGACAGCCTCAAACCCCCCGGCGCGCGCGGCGCCCACCACCATCTCGCGCATGACCGAGGGGTAGAGCACGCAGGCGTCGATCACGATTTTCATAGCGCGAACGCGAGCGCCTTGAGGTAGCCCGATTCCGCCAGCTGCGGCAGCTGCGGATGGTCCGGGCCCGCAAACCCGGTATAGATCAGAGCCCCGCGCCGCCCCGCCTTGCCCATCCCGCGCGTGGAGGCCGCCCGAAACTGCGCCAGATCCGCCGCATGCGAGCACGAACACAGCACAAGCGTGCCGCCCGGTGCCACCAGGGGCGCGGCCATGCGCGCCACCCGCTCATAAGCCCGCAGCCCCGCATCCAAAGCCGGTTTGGAGGGCGCAAAAGCGGGCGGATCGCAAATCACCAGATCAAACACGGCTCCCTCGCTGCCAAGCGCCGCCAAAACCTCAAACGCATCGCCGCGGCGGGTGCTAAAGCGTTCCGCCATTCCCATGCGGTCAGCGCCCTGCGTCGCAAGCGCGAGCGCCGCCTCCGAGCCATCGACGGCCAAGGCCGAGGATGCGCCAGCCGCCAAAGCCGCAAGGCCGAAACCCCCAACATGGGAAAACACATCCAGCACCCGGGCGCCTTTCGCAAAGCGCGCGGCAAAAGCCTGGTTTTCGCGCTGGTCAAAAAAGAGGCCCGTCTTTTGCCCGCCCGTGAGATCGGCCATGTAGATGGCCCCGTTCATCTCAACCGGCACGGGCCCCGCGGGCGCAGACCCGCGTAAAACGCCGGACACATCGTCCAGCCCTTCCAGCGCCCGGGTCCGCCCGCCCGCGTTTTTCAACACATTAACCACTCCGGTCTCCGCCATGAGCGCATCCGCAAGCGGCGCGATCATCGCCTCAGCCCAGGCCGCATTGGGCTGCACCACGCAGGTGTCGCTAAAGCGGTCGATCACGACACCCGGCAACCCGTCCGCCTCTGCATGGACAAGCCGGTAAAACGGCGCCTTATACAGCCGCGCCCGCCGGGTCAGCGCCGCGCGCAGCCGCGCGCCCAGCCATGCCGCGTCCAGTGTCGCCGCCGCATCCGCATCCATCATCCGCGCCGCAATGCGCGATCCGGGATTGACGGTCACCACGCCCAAGGGTTGGCGCGCATCATCCTCCAGCACCGCGAAAGACCCCGGCGCAAGGGCCTTGGTCCGCCGGTCGAGCACCAGCTCATTGGCGTAGACCCAGGGAAAACCATGCCGGATGGCGCGCGCATTGGCCTTGGGGCGCAGCCGCACCACCGGATACGAAGAAGGGGACGCTGTCATGGCGTCCCCTTACCCGTGTTTGTGCGGCGCGGAAAGGTTCAGGGCTTGTTCATCAACTGGATCAGCCCCAGTTTCGCCGTCTCGTGCCCGCCCGGCACCATGATCTCCTGCCGCAGCACCTCGGCCAGATGCGCGGTGATGCGCACCTTTTGGGTCTGACCCGCCGCGTCGGCTTCGATGGCCTGCTGCCCGCCAAAGGCGGCGAGGTCCGCGCGCACCCGGCGGGGCTCGCTCAGCACAAGGCCGGTCTGCGCATCGCGGAACATCAGATCGAACTCGATGTTGTGCACACCGCCGACGCTGTAGCGCGCTTTTTCTGTCAGGCCATGAAAGCGCAGCACGCGTGCGTCCACGATCACCTCGCGGCTGCCGACCATGTTAGCCGCAGTGCGCGCGAACGCCTCTTCGAAAATCGCTTGCACCTGTGCATGGCGGTCGCCGATCGGATCACCGCGCCACACGATGTCACCCGCGGGGAGGTAGCGGTTGGCTTCCGACACCTTAAGGCTGCGCGGCACCTGCACAATGATGGCGGTGATGGTCACTGGCGCCAGTTCGGTGGGCGCGGCGGCCTCGGCCTCCAGCGGCTGGAACGGCGCGGCACGGGTCACGTCGGCGGTGCCGCCGCAAGCAGATACCAGCGCGCCGAGCGCCAGAGCGCCGATGAGCTTGAATGTATTCATTGTCTTGCCTCCTGTCCCGCGGGTCCTTCACCCTTTGGGTCATCTTTTGATCTGACCCCTGTATGTTTAAGCTTTGAGGCAAGATTGAGGCTTAATCAGTTCCATTCGGGGATAATTGTTTGCAATTCAGGTGCAATCAGGCCGGACCACGCGGGCGCGAACGCCAGCCGCCGCGGCGGCGCGGCGCGCTCAGGCGTGATAGCCCTTCACGCAGAACTGCGCTCATCGGGTGCTCTTCTGCGCCGTGACCATGCGTTTCAAGAAGCCGCGTGATGGCGGCCTGCGGGTCCTGCCCGTCCGGCAGGCTCAGCGCCCAGTCCAGGAAAATCGACCGGCATTCGGGCTTGCCGATCCCGTCGATCCGGTAGGCTTCCAGGATCAGGCCCTTGGGGTCATCCGCGCTGCCCTTCGCCATCTGCGTCCTCCGTTCCAAGCGCCGCATCAATGGCCGCGCCCGCCCGCGCGGTGCGCGCCACAAGCTGATCCTCCAGAGCGGCGACCGTTTCAAACCCCGTGGCGCGCGCCAGAAACGCCCGCCCTGCCGCACCCATCGCATCGGGCACAAGCCCGGCTGGGCTGATCAGTCGCCCCGCCATCTGCAGCTGAAAGCAGATATCATACGCCGCCGTACAGTCTGCGGCCGCCGCGGCATCCAGAAGGCCGGACGCGACACCGCCCTTCAGCCCTGCGGGCACAGCGCGCGCCGCGTCGCCTGCGCTCAGCAGCCCCGCCTGCGCGATCAGTTCAACCTCCTGCATCCGACCACGCCCCAGCTTGGCATCCCAGAGCCCGCCCGTGCCCTTGGCCGCGGCAATGCGCGCGCGCATCTCGCGCAGCGCGCGGCGCAGCGCGCCCGTGTTGCGCGGGGTGGACAAGACCTCCGCCCGCAGCGCCTCGATATCCGCCGCCAGCCGCGCGGGCCCCGCGATCACCTGCGCGCGGGTCAGCGCCAGATGTTCCCACAGCCACGCGTCGTTTCGCTGGTAGCTTTGAAAGCTTTCCCAGCTGGTCGCGACCGGCCCGGAATTGCCCGAGGGGCGCAGCCGCATGTCCACCTCGTACAGCTGACCCTGCGCCATGCGCGCGGTCAGCGCGGTGATCATCGCCTGGGTCAGGCGCGCGTAGTAGCTGCGACTTGCCAGGGGGCGCGGCCCGTCCGACGCCTCCTGCCCGGCGGCGTCATAGATCACGATCAGGTCAAGGTCAGAGGCCGAAGTCAGCCGCCCCGCCCCGACCGAACCCATGCCCAGGATCGCCGCGCCATGCCCGGGTGGCGGGCCATGCCGCCGCGCGAATTGCGCCTGAACCGCGGGCCAAAGGGCGCGGACGCAGGCGCGGGCCAGTTCGGCATAGTGCGCCGCGGCGGCATCCGGCGCGATCAGGCCGCGCAGATGGTGCACCCCGATGCGAAAATGCCATTCTTTGGCCCAGCGGCGCGCAGCATCAAGCTGGCGTTCGTAGTCGCTCTCGGCGCTGAAGTGCGCAGTCAGCTCCGCCTCCAGCGCGTCCTGTCCCGGCCAGGGGTCAAAAAACCCGCCGCCGATCACGGCATCAAACACGGCGGAGTTGCGGGCGAGGTAAGCGCTCAGCGCGGGGCTGACGCTCACGATATCGACCAGAAGGTCCAGCAGCTGCGGGTTGGCATCGAAGAGCGAAAAAAGCTGCACCCCCGCGGGCAGGCCCGACAGAAACCCGCCCATTGCGCGCACCGCTTCTTCGGGTTGGGCCGCGTCCGCGAGACGCGCAAGTAGGCGCGGCCGGATACGTTCGAAGAGGGCCGCGCCCCGTTCGCTGCGCAGCGCCGGATAGCGGGGCCAGTCGGCCATCAGCGCAGGATCGACCGCGGGCGTCTCGGGCACGTCCGAGGTTTGCCCCGGCGCGAAAAAGCCTTCGGTCCCGGTATGCACCGCCTCCAGCCGGCTTTGCAGATCGGCCTCCAGCGCCGGCAGGTCCATGTCCATCATTGCGGCGAGGCGGGCAAAGCCCTCGGCGCTGTTCGGCAGGGCGTGGGTCTGCGCATCGCGCACCATCTGCACACGGTGCTCGACCGTGCGGTGGGCGCGGTAATGCGCGGCCAGACTGTCCGCAAGGTCTTGCGGCACCCAGCCTTTCTCTGCCAACACGCGCAGCCCCGGCACCGTCTGGCGCAGGCGCAGGTCCGGGTCACGCCCGCCCGCGATCAGCTGGCGGGTCTGGGTAAAAAACTCGATCTCGCGGATGCCGCCGCGGCCCAGCTTCATGTCGTGACCGGGCAGCGTGATCGGCCCACCGGTGCCCTTGTGCGCCCGGATCGCAAGGCGCATGTCGTGGGCGTCCTGGATCGCGGCGAAGTCGAGATGCTTGCGCCACACAAACGGCGTGAGCGTTTTCAGGAACGCTGCGCCGCCTTTGATGTCGCCCGCGCAGGCCCGCGCCTTGATAAACGCCGCCCGCTCCCACGTCCGGCCTTGGCTTTCGTAGTAACGCTCCGCCGCCTCCATCCCGACGCAGACCGCCGTCACCGAAGGATCGGGTCGCAGGCGCAGGTCGGTGCGAAAGACGTAGCCCTCAGCGGTGATGTCGCTGAGCAGGTTGCACATCTGCCGGGTGGCGCGGACCAGGCCCGCGCGGGCCTCGGCAAAATCCGATGCATCAAAGCGCGCCTCGTCAAAAAGGCAGATCAGGTCGATGTCGGACGAATAGTTCAGCTCGCCCGCGCCCATTTTGCCCATCGCGAGGACTGTCAGGCTGGCGCAATCGTCCAGCGTGTCCGGACCACGCCCCGGCAGCTTGCCGCGCGCCGCCACCTGGGCGAGGGACGCGCGCAGGGCAGCGTCGCAGGCCGCGTCCGCGAGGTCCGTGAGCGCGCCCGTCACCTGCTCCAGCGTCCAGACGCCGCCCAGATCGGCCAGCGCGGTCATCAGCGCCACGCGCCGCTTGGCTTGGCGCATCCGCGATTTCAGCAGGTCCGGCGCGGTGCCGGGAAGCGCAGCAATCTCGTCTCGCACGGCGGCTTTGGGGTCTTGCAGCGCCGCGCCCAGCCAGCCCGCCTCCTTCCCGATCAGCCCCGCAAGGTAGGGTGCGCAGCCCGCGACGCGCGCAATCAACAACGTCTGATCGGCGGTGGCACCGTCCACTTGCACCCGAGGGGCGGTCTCGGGATCAAAGGGGCGCGGGACACGCGTGGGAACAAGTGCGGTCATGGCCGCACATTTGCCCCCCGCTCGCGCGGCGTCAATGGCGGGCGCGCCTAGCTTTGGTCGAGCTTGATCTCCGCCTTGGCAAAGAGCAGGTCAGGCACCGAATACATGTTGCCCGCGGGGACGTCGCGCGCGCGGCGCAGGGACACAACCGGGCCGGTTTCATCCTCTGTGCAGGATGGCAAATGCACCAGCCCCACATCGGCGGCAACGCGGCAGAGCCCGAGCGGCTTGATCGACACGGGCCGCTCGGTCACCGCGCTATGCGCGACCTGCGCGGTGGCGCCCAGCCGGTCAAGCTGCGCCGCCGTGATCGGCATCAGCACGCTCTGATCGGCGCGGATCGCGGTCACGCTGAACTCCGGAAAGGCGCTGTGCAGCCGGGTGACAAACACCTCTGCCACGTCGCGCATCTTGGCCTCGTTCAGCTCCATATGATCAACCCGCGGGCGCACCGTCAGCAGCGCGACCGGAGCGTTTTCCGGATCGTCCATCGCCGCCAGGCGCATCCGCCGCAGGAACGCCGGAACGGACACCCGCCGCACCCCTTCTGCTCGCAGGGCTTCGCGCGCGCTGCGCTCATTTTCGTTGGCAAACCCAATCCGTTCGTCCAGCACATAACCCAGCAGCGGCACGAGCGTGATGTAGATCAGCGCGAGGTGGGGCGCGGCATAGGTCAGGAACCAGCTGCGCACCGGCTCTGCCAAAACAAGAGCCGAGATGAGGGAGAGCGTCGCAAGCTGCCCCAGCACAATCAGATGCCCCGTGCGCGACAGCGGCAGCTTGTGGCGCAGCCGCTGCCACCCCTGCCCCAGCAGACCTGTGCTCAGGATACCAGCCACCCCGGCCACCATACCAATCCCGCCAATCCCAAGCCGCATCGTCACCGCAAGCGTGATCGCAAGGATCATCGCAGGCAGGCTCAGGAATGCCGACGCGAGAAACAGCGGAACAAGGCGCAAATCGACAATCACCCCGTCGAAGGGCTCAATCGGATGAAACATCTGCGCAACCGAAATCGCGCCAAGCAGCAAACCAGCAGGCAGGTCGGACAGGCCCCGACTTATGCCCCAGCCCCGTGCGCTTTCAACCAGGAACGTTGCCTGCAGGATGAGCGCAAGTGCTGCGAGCACCGACACAACGGCTTCAAACTGCATATCCATAACGCGGCATCCCCACAAAAACCTGGGGCACCCTAGCCTTGAAACGCTTAACGATGTGTTGCCGCGCGCACGGGCTTGCCGGATTAATCCAGCACCATTTAGGCGAATTCTCCGGGTGCCGCAGCGCCGCAAACCGCTTGCACCCGGGCCTTGGCCCCGGCAGGGTCCGACCATGAGCAAAAGCCTGAAACGTGTCCGCGCCGCCCTGTCGGCTGCCGGACACGACGATACGATCCGCGAAACCGCGCGCGCGCGCACCGCGCAAGACGCCGCGGACGCGCTGGGCTGCGACACGGACCAGATCGCCAAATCGATCATCTTTGCCGGGAGGGACAGCGGCACCGCCCTGCTCTTCATCACGGCCGGCACCGGTCAGGTCGATGCCGCAATGGCCAGCGCGCTGGCCGGTGAGCCGCTGGGCAAGGCCGATGCCGCGCTGATCCGGGCGCAGACGGGCTTTGCCATTGGCGGCGTTTCACCCATCGGGCACCTGACGCCGCCGCGCGCGTTTTTCGATCCGCGGCTGATGGACTTTGCCACGGTCTGGGCCGCCGCGGGCACCCCGAACCACGTGTTCGCGGCAGCGCCCGTCACGCTGCAAGCCCTTGCAGGCGCAAAGCTGGCAGATTTCACCATCTGACCCTGGGTCAGCCAAAAATGTAAAACTTTTTCACATTGACCCTTGCGCGGCCTCGGACCCTTCCCCATCTGCTGTAATGTGAAAGACATTCACATGGCCCCTCAACACGGAAAGGTCCCGCCCATGACGACACTTGCCTCTCCCGCGTCCCGCACCGACGGCGGCTCGTGGCTCCGCAAAACCGAAAGCTGGCTCGACGAGCGAGGCAAAGGCGCGTGGATCGCTGCGATGGTGCTGGGCTTCATCTTCTTCTGGCCGCTCGGCCTCGCCCTTCTTGCCTACATGATCTGGAGCAAACGCATGTTCACCGGAAAATCCTGCGCCGCGCGCAGCTAC
Source organism: Pseudomonadota bacterium (assembly GCA_039817385.1). GTDB lineage: Bacteria > Pseudomonadota > Alphaproteobacteria > Rhodobacterales > Rhodobacteraceae > JBCBCP01. The sequence continues at coordinate 328,462 of JBCBVY010000001.1, forward strand.
CGCGCCCCTTCGACACGGTCCACCGGCAACGCGGCCTTCGACGCCTACAAGGCCGACACGCTGCGCCGCCTTGAAGAAGAGCAGACCAATTTCGAAGCCTTCCTCGAACGTCTGCGCGAAGCCAAGGACAAGGCCGAGTTCGACCAATTCATGGACGAGCGCGCCAAGAAAGCCGCCGAGGCCGACTAAGCCCCCGCTGCGGCCCGCCCCTTCCCAGGCGGGCCGCGCCGCCAACTCAGGATTACGGACATGACCGACCAACCCACCGGCTTGCGCATCGTCAGCCTCGTTCTCTTTACCGGCTTCGCCATCCCCGTCAGCATCGTCGCCCTTGTAAAATTCTGGCCCGCCGGCGTCGCCCTTGCCGCCTTTTTCGGCTGGCAGTGGACCCGCCTTGCAGGCGTGGGCGCGGGCCCCCGCATTGACGACCTGATCCCAAATGCCCCCGCGCACAGCACCGGCAACGCCAGCTTCGACGCCTACCGTGCCGAGTTGATGGACCGGCTTGAGGCGGAGCGCACGGAGTTCGAGGAATTCCTCACCCGCCTGCGCGCGGCCAAGGACAAATCCGAATTTGACCGCTTCATGGAGGCGCGCGCAAACGCATGAGCCTGCCCGATCCACATATGCAATCTGAATTCTACGCCGGTGTGCTGGGCAAACGGCTGATGGCGTGGATCGTCGATACCGTCATCGTGACGGCGCTGACGATCGCGGCGGCCCTTCTTACGCTCGGCATCGGGTTTTTCCTCTTTATGCTGTTCTTCGGGGTGATCGGCTTTGTCTACCGGCTCGTGAGCCTTGCGAACGGGTCGGCGACGTTTGGGATGCGCTTTACCGGGGTGGAGCTGCGCACGGCGCAAGGCGCCCGGCTCGACGCCTCCGCCGCGTTCCTGCACACGCTGGGCTATACGGTCAGCGTCGCAGCCGCGCCGCTGCAACTGGTGTCTGTGGTGCTTATGATGATCTCGGACCGCGGCCAGGGCCTGACCGATATGGTCCTGGGGACCGCAATGGTGAACCGGCGCGCGGCGGCCTGGATGGGCTGAGGCGCCCCCCGAACCGAGACAATTAAGCACAGATGCGCACAATGCTTGCCACACACGGCGCGCGTGTTATCCTAGCCCTAATTTCCCGGATAATTCATGCGCCACACACTCCCACTCGCCCCCCAATTCTACGTGACCGCACCGCAGCCCTGCCCGTACCTTGACGGGCGGATGGAGCGGAAGCTCTTCACGGCTTTGCAAGGCGACAACGCGCAAAAACTGAATGACAGCCTGAGCCAGCAGGGCTTCCGGCGCAGCCAGAACGTGCTTTACCGGCCGTCGTGCGCGGAATGCTCCGCATGCCTGTCGGCCCGGATCGATGTCGCCGCCTTCACCGCCACGCGCGGGCAGCGCAAGACGCTGAACCGCAACGCGGACCTTGCGCGCCGCGCGACCTCGCCCTGGGCGACCGAGGACCAGTATGACCTCTTCCGCCGCTACCTCGACAGCCGCCATGCGGACGGGGGCATGGCGGACATGGATGTCTTTGAATTCGCCGCGATGATCGAGGAAACCCCGATTCGCAGCCGCGTGGTTGAATACCATGACGCGGACCGCAACCTTACGGGCGTGAGCCTGACGGATGTGCTCTCGGACGGGGTGAGCATGGTCTACAGCTTCTATGACCCGACCCAGCCGCGCCGCAGCCTTGGCACGTACATCATCCTTGACCATATCAAGATCGCGCAGGATGCGGGTCTGCCCTATGTCTATCTCGGCTACTGGGTCGCCGGATCGCGCAAGATGGGCTACAAGGCGAAGTTCTCGGGCCTTGAGGTCTATGCGGGCGGCCGCTGGCAGAAGATGCACGATCCGTCCGATTTCATGTCGGAACGCCACCCGCTGAACACCGATCCGATTGCCGAACAGGTCGCGAACATCTCCCTGCCCGACACCCGCCCGACGCGCTAAGGCGCGGGCACGACACCTCTCGGACCAGACGCCCTGCACCTTCTCTGTTCCAAAAAATCCCGGGGAGTGTGAGGGGCTGGCCCCTCACTCCGACACCAGCCACACGCGATGCACCCGATCAAACAAAAAAGGGCGGCCCCAATGGACCGCCCCATTCTCAAAAGCTCAAACCGCTACCCGATCAGGTCCGGCACAATTGTCACGATGCCGGGGAAGAACCACAGGATCGCCAGCCCCATCACCTGGATCAGCACGAAGGGGATGATGCCGCGGTAAATGTGCCCGGTCGTGACCTCCTTCGGCGCCACCCCGCGCAGATAGAACAGCGCAAAGCCGAAGGGCGGGGTCAGGAAGGACGTCTGCAGGTTAACCGCGATCATGATCGTGACCCATTTGGGGTCAAAGCTGCCGCCATAGATCACCGGCCCGACAATCGGGATCACGATGTAGATGATCTCAAGGAAGTCGAGCACGAAGCCGAGGATAAACAGCACCAGCATCACGATGAGGAACACCGTCAGCTCGTTATCAAAGCTGCGCAGGAACTGCTGAATAAAATGCTCACCCCCAAAGGAGATCACCACGAGGTTCAGGATCTGGCTGCCGATCAAGATGGTAAAGACCATCGAGGTTACCTTCGCCGTCTCCCGCACCACCGGCGTCAGCACGCCCGACGTGTAAAGGATCCAGCAGGAGAACAGCAGCCCAAAGAGCGCATAGAGGTACGCCGCATAGGCCACGAAGAACGCGATCCACGTCTCCGCCGTCGGCGTGCCCACGTTGATCCGCAGGTCAAAATTCACGCCCACAAGGATACAGACGATGATCGCCAGCGTGGACCAGATGATTACCTTTGGTGAGCGGTCCATATCCCCCAGCTTGCGGTAGGCTGCCAGCATGATCGCCCCGCCTGCCCCCAGCGCCGCGGCGGGCGTGGGGTTGGTGATCCCGCCAAGGATTGAACCAAGCACCGCGATGATCAGCACCAGCGGCGGGAAGACCACACGGATCAGCTCATTGCCCGCGCAGCGCTGCACGGCAATAGCAGCCGCATAAAGGATCGCCGCAAAGGGCAGCGCCATCAGCACCACGTAAAGACCCGGTGACGTGGACGGTCCCACAAGCACGATATCGACCAGCAGCGCCAGCGCGATCCCGATCCCGCCAATGGCCAGCGGCCGGATGTCCGAGCTGGGCGAGACACCCCGCGCCACAGAGAACATCAGCACAAAGAGCACCAGCAAGATGGCGGTCCCGGTCCCAATCGGCGCCGCGGCATCGATTTTGGCCTGCACCGCCGCGGCAAAAGCCTCCTCGCTCAACCGCTCGGACTGCGCGACGCCGCCTGCCGCGTCGATCTCCACCTGCTGGGCGACGGCGGCATCCCATGCCGCTTGCCCGTGCAATTCGATCATCGCCGCCTGACATTCCGGGCCGACATTGGTGCGCAGCGAGGCCGCCTCGCCAATGTCCGAAAAGGCGGAGACGGTCGTGCTCTGGCTGCCGACGATGTTCACATTTCCGAGGAAGATCGTGCCGACAATGACCAGCGCCGGAATGCCAAGGAACCAGGTGAAGGCCTCGTTCCGGGTGATCGGCTCGGCATTGGTCGATCCCATCGGCACGGCCGGCGCTTTGTCCGGGTTCAGCAGCGCATAGCCAAAGGCATAGAGTGCATACAGCAAGGCCAGCATGATCCCCGGCAGCAGCGCCGCCTGGAAGAGCGTGCCGACCGACACAACAGCCGGCTCGCCCAGATAGGTCAGCGCATCGGTGCAGCCTACGGATTGCGCCCGCGCCTCCTGCGCGCCGGAATAGAGATCCCCGGCCAGCGTGCCCAAAAGGACAATCACGATGGAAGGCGGAATGATCTGCCCCAGCGTGCCGGAGGCGGCGATGACACCGGTCGCGATCTCGGGCGAGTAGTTGTTGCGCAGCATCGTCGGCAGGGCCAGCAGGCCCATTGTCACCACGGTCGCGCCCACAATCCCGGTGGAGGCAGCAAGGAACGCACCCACCACGACGATAGAGACAGCCAAACCGCCCGGCAGCGGGCCAAAGACGCGCGCCATCGTGGTCAAAAGGTCGTTCGCGATTTTGGAGCGTTCCAGCGTGATGCCCATCAGAACAAACATCAGCACCGCCAGCAGCGTCTCGATCGACTGGCCTGCCAGCACCCGCTCGTTGATCCGGTTCACGATGAAGCTGACATTGCGGTCCAGCGCGGTTTCCCAGCCGCGCGGGAAAACCGGCTCAAAGATGCGCGGCAGGTCCGGGTATCGGAAAATACTGATCTCGTTCCGGCCCACCCCGCTGTTCACAAGGTCCGCGTAGGCCTGACTTGAGGTGTCAATCGCGGCATGGATCAGCAGCCCCGCGCTGTCCATCGCGGCGATGATGCCAAAGCTCAGCACGCCTGCCCCGCCGATGGCAAAGGCCACCGGAAAGCCCGAAAGGATCCCCCCGAACAGGCAGATGAAAACGATGATCAGGCCGACTTCGACCCCGTCCAGCCCAAACATTCTATTCTCCCGTCACGTTTTCGAACCGGAAAACCGGCAACCACTTTTCCTGAAAACGTTCCATTAATGCGTCCCCTCATAGGCTTCTTCCCCGTCGCCAAGGCTGTCCTTGTCGAGGTATTTATTCGCGCTCTCCTCGCCCTCACACCATTCCAGGTACGACCGCCAGAAAAAGGCGCAGGCGTGCAGGAAAACGAGGCCAGCAAAGGACACCAGCAAGACCTTGAACAGGAAGTAGCCGGTAAAGCCCGAGGGGGAGAAGCCGATGGTCTCCACGCTCCAGCGCATCGCGCGGGCTTTCAGCTGCATCCGGTCAAAGGTGTCAGAGGCCGAGACCGGCGGGTTAATCAAGTGGCGCCACAGGAAGTACCAGCCATACATCCACACCAGCACCGCGGTGGTGGACATAAAGAAGATCGCGCCGAACATGTCGATCACCTTCTTCGTGCGGAATTTCACCGCGGAATAGATCAGGTCAACGCGCACATGGCCGCCCTGCACGAAGGTGTAGGTCACGCAAAGCGCCACGACCAAAGCGTTGTAGAACTTCAGCATCTCCGCGAACCACGAAATGTCGTATTGCAGCGGAATACCAAAGCCGAAGGAAATGTCGGGCCGGGTAAAGACCCGCTGCATGAACACGATGACGATCTGTTGCAGCACCATCGCAAGGCCCGCCCAGGCAAAGAGGCGCCCGACCGTGTTCGCAAACCCCTCCAGCGCGCCAACCACACCCCAGAGGAAGCGGTGGCTGACGATCATCCCGTAAAGGGAGATCAGGACCACGATGTTGAAGACAATGAAGAAGAACTCGACTGAGCCGCCGTAGTAGACAAACGACATCAATGAGGATTTGGCCTCGGTCGAGCCATCCCACGCCAGCCAGCGCAGGGGGCCGGGCATATCGCCTTCCTCGAACCCGCGCCAGGATCGGGGCAGCAGCATGTAAAGGCCCTGAACGATGTGCCACAGGCCCAGCAGCATTTGCTCTGCGGCCCAATAGAGCCCTGACCCGACGGCGCTTATCGCTTCACCAAAGCTGACGGTCTGTGGTTCTGCCATGCCGCGTCCTTTTCTTCCATCGGGACCGGAGCCCGCCGCGATGCGCGCTCGAACGGTCCCGGTTCAACCCGGAAAAGGGCCCCGGTTTCCCGAGGCCCTCGTCGTTTTTGTGAAATCGGGCTTAGCCGCCCAGCACGCGCACGCGCTGCTCGACATAGAAGCCGTCGGACTTGTTGATCCAGCTTGCGGAGGTCGCGAGCGATTCCTCGAAGGAGGCGCGGATCTTGGCGAACAGCTCGTCGCCCATGTTCTCGTCCATGACTTCCTTGGAGGCCGCGCCAAACGCGTCCCACACATCGTCAGAGAACTGCAGCGTCTTGACGCCCTGTGCCTGAAGACGGGCCAGTGCCGCACCGTTGTTTGCCAGCGTCTCGGACAGCTGAAAGTAGGTGGTCGCACGGGACGCGCCCTGCAGGATCGCCTGATGCTGCGGCGTCAGGTCGTTCCAGACGTCGAGGTTGACGGAGGACGCCAGCGCCGAGCCTGGCTCGTGGAAGCCCGCGGTGTAGTAGACCTTTGCCACTTCCTGGAAGCCCGCGCGCTCGTCCGCCATCGGGCCGACCCACTCGAGACCGTCAAGGGCACCGGAGGACAGCGCCTGATAGAGCTCGCCGCCCGGGATGTTCTGCACGGACGCACCCATGCGCGACAGCACCTGACCGCCAAGACCCGGCATGCGGAACTTCAGGCCATTGAAGTCAGCGGCCGAGTTGATCTCGTTGCGGAACCAGCCACCGGACTGCGAACCGGAGTTACCCGCCAAGAGGCCCTTCAGGTTGAAGATCTGGCCCAGCTCGTCGTGCAGCTCCTGGCCGCCACCATGCTCGTACCAGTTGGTCACTTCCTGCGCGGTGCCGCCGAAGGGCACAGCGGTGAAGTAGGCATAGCCCGGGTGCTGACCGATGAAGTAGTAATCCGCGGAGTGGTACATGTCGGCCTGGCCCGAGGACACAGCGTCGAACACTTCCAGCGCGCCGACCAGCTCGCCCGGTGCTTTCTTGTCGATGGTCAGCTGGCCATCGGACATCGCGGGGACGAAGTTCTCCAGGTAAGTGGCCGCGTCATCCAGAACGGCAAAGCCACGGGGCCACGACGTGACCATGGTCAGGGTGCGGCGGCCCTGTGCGTAGGCCGGAGCGGCCAGCGTGCTCGCAGCGGCAGCGGTGCCACCCAGAGCGGAAGTTTTCAGAAAAGAACGACGATCCATTATGCAGATCCTCCCAAGTGTGTTCGTGCCTGCCCGCGTCATCTCTCCCCGCGCAGGCTTTTGAAGTGGCGCTACCGTAACGGGGGATGCGGGATATGGAATACCCACGACTGCGTAGAAATCCTGCCCACAGGTCAATTTTTGGGCGTATGTCGCCCATACGGCGCCGTCAGGGTCGAAAACTTTTGGTTGCGGCGTTGTGCCCCGGGGGGCGATTCGTGCGGCGCTTGACAGGCCGATGCTGGGTGCGAAGCTCCGCAGCATGGCTTCAGATATGTTTTACTTCGGCGCGCATCGCGGCGCACTACAGGGCCTGCCAGCCGACCCGGCCGCGCTCGCGCTTTGGGTGCAGGGGCTGCTGCTGCATGACGTTACCGCGGGTCTGCTTTACCCTGACGAGGCGGCGCGGCTGGCGGCCGCGTCCCGCGCCACTCTGCCCGTCTCCGTCCGTTTGGACCGTCTGCTGACGCTGCATCGGGGCGATCTGTGCGCCCCCCGCGCGCCAAGGCAGCGGGATATCGGAACGTGCCGCGACTTTGCGCTGCTTTTCTGCGCCGCGCTGCGCCTCAAGGGGTTCGACGCGCAGGTCCGCTGCGGCTTTGCCCGGTATTTCCACCCGCCTGGTTTTGAGGATCACTGGATTTGCCTCTACCGCCCGCACGAAACGGCGCGCTGGCGCATAGCCGATCCCCAGCTTGATGCCGCACATCTTGCACATTACGAGATCAAGATGGACCCGCGCGACATCCCCGCGGATCAGTTCCTTTTCGCGGCGGATGCGTGGCGCGCGGTGCGAGACGGCACGCAGGATGCCGCGCATTTCGGGCATGGCGACGCGCGCGGGCTCTGGTTTATGGCCGTGAACGTGATGCGCGATGCGCTTGCGCAAGAGGACCGCATCACTTCGGACTGGGACGCATGGCGGGCGGCGGACCCTGCAAGGCTGACCTTGGCGGCGGCACGGCAAACCGACCGGGTGGCAGATGGCCCGGCGGCGCCCCCTGCCCCGTTCTGGCACCCCCCTCTTGGCGCAGACGGAGCGATGCCCTAAACAAGCGGCCCATGTCTCGCCTGTTCCACGCACTGCGCCTCAGCTATGCGCAAAAGCTTGCCCTCGTCGCGGCCTTGCCGCTGGTGCTGGCGGTGAGCGCAATTGCGGTGCTGGTCACGATGCAGTCCCGCGCGCTGGCCGAACGGGAGATCGCCGCGCTGGAAGACCAGCTGATCGAGGCGAAAAAGCGCGAGCTGCGCAACTACGTCACCCAGGCGCGCAACGGGTTCTACTTCATCTACGGCTCCGCCGCGCCGGATGATCAGAACGCGAAAGACCAGGTGGCGCAGATCCTTGCGGCGATGATCTACGGGGATGAAGGGTTCTTTTTTGTCTACGACTATGAGGGCACCAACCTCGTCTCCCCCCGCCAAACGGACCGGATCGGCGGTAATTTCGCCGGAGAGGTGAACGCCGACGGGGTGCCCGTCGTAGACCAACTGATCGAGATTGCGCGGCAGGGTGACGGGTATCTGACCCACCGCTGGGCGAAACCGTCGAGCGGCGCGGAGGCGGAGATGATCACCTATGTCACCTCCTTCCCCGCGTGGCGCTGGGCCGTGGGCACCGGGGTTTTCATCGATGATGTGCTGGGCTCGGTAGCGGCGGCCCGCGCGGATGTTGAGGCGCGGGTGCAGCGCACGTTCTACTATATCCTCGGGATCACGCTGGCGGCGGTGCTGCTGGTCTTTGGCTCGGGGATGCTGATCAACCTGCGCGAACGGCGGCTCGCGGATGCCAAGCTGAAGAAGCTGACCCAGCGGGTGTTTGATGCGCAGGAAGAGGAGCGCGGGCGCGTCGCGCGCGAGCTGCATGACGGGATCAGCCAAATCCTCGTCGGGGTGCGCTATACGCTCGACACCGCGCGGCGGCGGCTTGAGCGGGGCGGCACGGATGCCGAAAAGCCGCTGCAACAGGGGATCGAAAGCCTGGGCGAGGCGATTTCCGAGGTGCGCCGGATCAGCCGCGATCTGCGCCCCGGTGCGCTGGACGATTTGGGCCTTGGGCCCGCGCTGAAGGCGCTATGCGACGATTTCGGCCAGCGGACGGGGATCGAGATGGCGTTTTCGACAGTCGTTTTCCGCAACCGGCTGGACCAGGACGCGAAAATCGCGCTTTACCGCATTGCTCAGGAAGCGCTCACCAATATCGAGCGGCACGCCGGCGCCACCCGTGTCACCGTGGACCTGCGCGGGCACGCGAAGGGCGCAACGCTCAAGATCATCGACAACGGCGCGGGCATTCGGGCGGCGCGGCGGCAGGGCCTGGGCCTGCGCAACATGCAGGAACGGGCCGAACAGCTGGGCGGTGATCTGGTGTTCCGCCAACCCAAAGGGCGCGCTTCGGGCACGATGATCACCGTGACCGTACCCCTGACGCATCTTCTGCCCCCCGATCCAGAGACCGGGCCGACCTTGCCAAGGGATGCCGCCGCATGACCCGCGTTCTGATTGTGGACGACCACCCGATGGTCGCGCAAGGCATCCAGTCGATCCTCGAAGATTTCGATGATCTGGACGTCGTGGGCACACTCGGCACCGGGCAGGACGTGATCGACCAGCTGGACGTGCTGCGCCCCGACGTGATCCTGATGGACCTGAACATGCCCCGGATGGGCGGGCTGACGGCAACGGAGATTGTCCTTGAACGCCGCCCCCAGACCCGCGTTCTGATCCTGTCGATGCATGACAGCCCCGAATATATCTCTTCGGCCCTTTCGCACGGGGCGATGGGCTATGTGCTGAAAGACGTGCCCACGGACGAGATCAAACTGGCCATCGACGCCGTCATGCGCGGCGAGCGCTACCTGTGCACGGGCGCCGAGGGCTCCATCGCCCCCCGGGCGGAGGCCGCGCAATCGGCGCTCACGGGGCGCGAGCAGACGATCCTTCTGCAACTGGCGCAGGGCAAGTCGAACAAAGAGGTGGCGCTGGCGCTGAACATCTCCGTCCGCACGGTCGAAACGCACCGCAAGAACATCAAGCGCAAGCTGGGCATCTCATCGACCGCAGGGCTGACGCGCTACGCGATGGAGCACGGGGTGCTTCAGGGCACAGGCACGTCGTTCTGAGGGCAGCTTAAGGGGCTGCAAATTCCCAAAATTTCGAGATGTGACGGAACGGCGCAATAAAATTACAAATTTCTGCCTACCTGCCTAACGAAATCCTCGCTTTGGCTGTTGACGCTCCTTGTGGCCCCTCATAATGTGCCGCCCATCAGCACAGGAGCCTCCGGGCATGACCCGAACACCACAGATCCTAGTCGTCATCGTAGAAGGAACGCGCATGGGCCGGTAACGGATCGCCAGATCACCTTCCCATGCGCCCCCGAACACCGGGGGCTTTTTTGTGCGCAACAGGTAGCAACCCGCAGATCGGAGACGCGGACATGACACGTCAAATGACCGGAGCGAAAATGGTCGTCCAAGCCCTTATCGACCAGGGCGTGGACACGGTATTCGGATATCCTGGCGGGGCCGTTCTACCGATTTACGACGAGATTTTTCAGCAAAACGCGATCCGCCACATCCTTGTGCGGCACGAACAGGGGGCGGTGCACGCCGCCGAAGGCTATGCGCGCGCCACGGGCAAGCCGGGCGTGTGCCTCGTGACCTCGGGCCCCGGCGCGACCAATGCGGTGACCGGCCTGACGGATGCGCTTATGGACAGCATCCCGATTGTGGTGCTCACGGGCCAGGTGCCGACCTTCATGATCGGCTCGGACGCCTTTCAGGAGGCCGACACGGTCGGCATCACCCGCCCCTGCACCAAGCATAACTGGCTGGTCAAGGAGACCGACGCGCTGTCCGGTGTGCTGCACGAGGCGTTCCATGTGGCCACCGCAGGGCGCCCCGGCCCGGTCCTGATCGACATCCCCAAGGACGTGCAATTTGCCACCGGCAGCTACAGTGTGCCCAAGCCCTCGACCTCGCGCTATCAGCCGCAAGTGAAGGGCGATCTGGAGGCAATCACCGAGCTTGCCGCCGCGATGGAGACGGCCAAGCGCCCGATCTTCTACACGGGCGGCGGCGTGATCAACTCTGGCCCTGGCGCGTCCCAGCTGTTGCGCGAGTTGGTGGAGGCGACGGGCTTTCCCATCACCTCGACTCTGATGGGCCTCGGCGCCTACCCGGCCTCGGGTGACAAGTGGCTGGGGATGCTGGGGATGCACGGCCTTTATGAGGCGAATATGGCGATGCACGACTGCGACCTGATGATCAACATCGGCGCGCGGTTCGACGACCGGATCACGGGCCGGATCGACGCGTTCTCGCCCAAGTCGAAAAAGGCGCATATCGACATTGACCCGTCCTCGATCAACAAGGTGATCAAGACGGACATCCCCATCGTCGGCGACATCGCGCACGTGCTCGAGGACCTGCTGAAGGTTTGGAAATCCCGCGGGCGCAAAACCAATGCCGAGGGCGTGGCCAAATGGTGGGATCAGATCGCCGAATGGCGCAAGGTCGACTGCCTCGCGTTCAAGCAGACCGGCAAAACGATCAAACCGCAGCACGCGCTGGCCCGGCTTGAGGCGCTGACGAAGGATCACGACCGCTACATCTGTACCGAGGTTGGCCAGCACCAGATGTGGGCCGCGCAGTACCTTGGCTTCGAGGATCCGAACCGCTGGATGACCTCGGGCGGGCTGGGGACGATGGGCTACGGCTTTCCCGCCTCCATCGGCGTGCAGATGGGCCACCCCGATGCGCTGGTGATCAACGTCGCAGGAGAGGCGTCCTGGCTGATGAACATGCAAGAGCTGGGCACCGCGATACAGTTCAACCTGCCAGTGAAGCAGTTCATCCTGAACAACGAACGGCTGGGTATGGTGCGGCAGTGGCAGGAGCTGCTGCATGGCGAGCGCTATTCGCACAGCTGGTCCGATGCCCTGCCCGACTTCGTCAAACTGGCCGAGGCGTTTGGGGCAAAGGGCATCCTGTGCTCTGACCCCGCGGATCTGGATGACGCGATCATGGAGATGTTGCGCCATGACGGCCCGGTTCTGTTCGACTGCTTGGTGGAAAAGCACGAAAATTGCTTCCCCATGATCCCGTCGGGCAAGGCTCATAACGAGATGCTGCTTGGGGACGCGCAAACCCAAGGCGTGATCGACGCCAAGGGCTCGGTGCTGGTCTAAATCGCGGCATTGGCATATATTGCCAACAAAAGGAGATATGCCATGCCCACCCGCAACGTTGTGCTGACCGATCACCAATCCGAGCTGCTCGATCGCCTCGTCGCCTCGGGCCGTTATCAGAACGCGTCCGAGGCGATCCGCGCGGGGCTGAACAGCCTTGAGATCGAAGAGGAAAAGGCGCTCCGTCTGCGCAAGACCCTGATGGAGGGTTTGGCCGCACTGGAAGCCGGTGACTTTGCCGAAGGTGACATCGACGATGTCTTTGCCAGCGCCCTTGCCGAAGCAACCGCGCGCGTCGCCGCGCGAAACGAATGACCCGCCGGATACGGTTGACCATGCCCGCTCGGGCACAGTTGGCAGATATACTGGAATGGACGGTTGAGACGTTCGGCACCCGCCAGGCAGAAAGGTACCAGACTGCAATCCTAGGCCGGATCAAAAAAGCTGCAGACGGTCTGATCACAGGCCGCCCTTGCAAACTTCTGGACGACGATCCTCACTTGGCAGATTTGGTGTTTTTGCGCGCCGGAGAACACTTTGTCATTTATCGCCTTACAGACAACGTTCTAGGCGTCATTGCCATCATCCACTCCCGCAGCGATGTGCCGAGCCACATCGCCGCCGCCCTAACCAACATGAAAGACGACTGACATGTCCGCGCTCAAGATCAAAAAAGGCTCTTCCAGCCACTCCGCCTACAACCTGCGCCCCACCTTCAGTGATGTGGAAGAGCGGCACACGCTCGCTGTCATGGTCGACAACGAACCCGGCGTTCTAGCGCGGGTGATCGGCCTTTTTTCCGGGCGCGGTTACAACATCGAAAGCCTGACCGTCGCGGAGGTCGACCATACCGGGCACCTCAGCCGCATCACCATTGTGACCCGCGGCACGCCGCAGGTGATCGAGCAGATCAAGGCGCAGCTGGGCCGGATCGTGCCGGTGCACGAGGTGCACGATCTGACCGTTGAAGGCCCCGCGGTGGAGCGGGAGCTTGCCATGCTCAAGGTTGCAGGCAAGGGCGAGCAGCGGGTCGAGGCGCTGCGCATCGCGGAGATTTTCCGGGCCAAGGTGGTGGACAGCACGCTGGAAAGCTTTGTCTTTGAGATCACGGGGGCACCGGACAAGATCGACGCCTTTGCCGACCTGATGCGCCCGCTTGGACTTGTTGACGTGGCGCGCACAGGTGTCGCGGCATTGCCGCGCGGAGATTAATTACGGCGCCGCCGCGTGGGGATTGATTGCGGCGCTGCCTGGCAGCAACTGACCTTTGCGGTCAGGCGTTTCTACGACCGGGTGCCGCCTTACGGCCGGATTTCTTGGAGCTCGCCTCAACAACGGTGTGAAACGGTATGATCTGTGCACTGTTTGGGGTCGCGCGCTGGGATGCGGCCATTGTTTGCAGTTGCTCCACGGCTCCGCTCCCCGCCCCCTGTTGGAGCAGCTTGGCGTTTGATGCGCGCCGAAAGGATCGCTCGAGCTTAACATCGAACTGCACGACGTCGCCGATATCAAAGAAAAGGTCTTGATACAAAACAGCATCCTGTCCCGACAGGAACGCAAGATCGCCCTGATCCTCGCACCAGACGACCGCCTTGCGGTCTGCAACATCACTCCAAAGTATCACGCCGATCATATCCGCACTCACAACTTCCGATTGAACTAAGAAAACCCGGACTATCTGATAATTAACACGGTGTATGCAGCACCGGTCGCTTGCATTTTGTGCCGGAAGGCGTAGGGTTGGGTCCCCAACTAGCGTCACCGCTGACGCCGAAGCGCGTCAAGCGTTTAGAACGCGACACGAAATAGCGTTAACCGCGGCAACAGACCGCTGAACGCGCAGAATAAAGGTCGTGCGATATGCCCGACGCAAAGGCTTCACCGGCCGAACTCCGCAGCATGTTTGGCAAGAACCTTCGAACGCTCGCCGAGCGCTATCCGTCGATTTCTGAACTGTCACGGCAACTTGGTATCAATCGGACGCAGTTCAATCGCTACCTCGCCGGTGAAAGCTTTCCACGCCCTGACGTGCTCGCACGGATCTGTGCATTCTTTGACGTCGATGCGCGCATCCTGCTCGAACCGGTTGCCGAGATCGGCGATCTTGATGACACGTTGGGCCATCCGTTCCTGGCCGGATTTGTGGGCGGTGGCGCGCGGGACGTGCCCGAAGAAGTCTTTCCAAGCGGCTTTTACCAGTTCTCCCGCCGGTCGTTCATGAGCGAAGGCGACTACGTTGTCGGACTGGTACGCGTTTTCCGGTCCGGCCGAACAACGATGGTCAACGGGTTCGAGGCAAAGGAGGCCATGCGCGCGCAGGGCTTGTCCACAGACCGGACCGCGCGCGAGTTTCGCGGACTGGTCATGTTGCAAGAAAGCGGGATTGCTGCGCTGATCTCGCGCAATGGCGGGATGACCGCCTCGTTCAATTACCTTTCGCCTGAGGCGTCGTTTCAAAACAATTACTGGACGGGATATGCGATCCGCACGGTGCGCGAAGCGCTCGACAGTGACCGGGCTGTGCGCATGGTCTACGAATATCTGGGCACCGGGTGGGCGTCCGCCCGCAAAGCGGCGCGCGGCGCGGGCTATACCAAATATCAGGACCTGCTGCCCTACCACCAGCGCCTGCTCAGGGACGGGCAACCCTTCCGCTGATGTCGCGGTGAGAAAACCCGTGTCGCTGTTGCGCATGACCGCGCCGTGCGCGGCGATATCCTGACCTCCGACAAGAACGGAGACTGCCAGATGCAGGATGTGACCGCCCTTGAAGCCGTGAGGCGCCCGATCGCGGCCGCAAACGGCCTGCCCAACGCCTTCTATACCGATCCGGCGACGTTTGAGGCGGAAAAGCACGCGGTGCTCTTTTCAGGCTGGTCTGGCCTTGGGGTTGCGGCAGACGTGCCGGAGGTCGGCGATGCGGTGCCCCTGACGTTTCTGGGCGTGCCGCTTTTGATGCTGCGGGACAAGGCCGGGGCGGTGCGGGTGTTTCAGAACATCTGCCGCCACCGGGGCATGATCCTGGTGGACGCCCCGCGCAAGATCAAGGGCGCGATCCGCTGCCCCTATCACAGCTGGTGTTACGCCACGGATGGGCGCCTTGTCTCCACCCCGCATGTGGGCGGGCCGGGGCACAACACGGCAGATGGGATTGACCGCGCCACGCTGGGCCTGATCGAAGTGAGCAGCCATGTCTGGAGGGACGTGGTCTGGATCAACATCTCGGGCGATGCGCCCGCGTTCGAGGACGCCCATGCGGACCTCATCGCGCGCTGGGCCGAGTTCGACACACCGCTCTATCACGGCGGCGCCGACAGCCGGTTCACGCTGGAGGTGGGCTGCAACTGGAAGCTCGCGGTGGAGAATTACTGCGAAAGCTACCACCTGCCCTGGGTCCACCCGGCGCTGAACACCTATTCGCGGCTTGAGGATCACTACCATATCGAAGCGCCGGGTCGGTTCTCGGGCCAGGGGACGGAAGTCTACCGCCAGCTCGAGGGC
The DNA here is from genome assembly GCA_039817385.1 of Pseudomonadota bacterium. GTDB lineage: Bacteria > Pseudomonadota > Alphaproteobacteria > Rhodobacterales > Rhodobacteraceae > JBCBCP01. Next base: position 343,906 of record JBCBVY010000001.1, read on the forward strand.
AAGGATGGCGGTGTGTTCCCGGATTTCGAAGGGTTGAGCGCAAAGTGGGATACGGCAGCCGAATACATCGCAGTCTACCCCAACGTCCTGCTGGGTGTGCACCGGGACCACGCCTTTGCCATCGTGCTGGCGCCGCAGGCGCAGGACCGCACGGTCGAACACATCCACCTCTACTATCCCACTCCGGACACCGACGCGGACTTGCGCGCGGCTAATACGGAGCAATGGAAAGTGGTGTTCAAGGAAGACATCTTTGTCGTCGAGGGGATGCAGCGGGGCCGCGCCGCCCCGCATTTTGACGGCGGGCGGTTTTCACCGGCGATGGACGGGCCGACGCATCTGTTCCACGACTGGGTGGCGAGCCGGATGCAGGCGAGGGCCGGGACGGAGCGCGCGGCGGAGTGAGCCTCGCCGCGCGACTGGATGCGGCTGTTGCGGCGGGTGATACGGCGGCGCTGATCACCGTCTACACACTGGCGGCAGATCAGGCGCGTGACGTGGACACCGCCTGCTTCCTGCTGACGCAAGCCTATGTCTACGCGCTCGAGGCGGGGGACGCGCGGGCTGCCACGCTCAGGGCGCGGTTGGTGGCCGAGGGGCGCGAGCGGGCCTAGCGCGCCGCCAGCCCGTCATAAAGGTGCCAGGACGCGTGGCCAAGCCACGGCAGCACCACCAAAAGGCCCAGAAACCCCGGCAACATTGCCAGAATCAGCAGCGCCCCGATCAGGACGGCCCAGCCGATCATCACCACGGGCGCGGACTGAACCACGCCAAAGGACCGGATCATCGCGGTGACATAGTCGACCTCCCGATCCATCAGCATCGGCAGGCCCATCACGCAAACCGCATAAAGCACCAGGCCAAAGGCGCCCCCCACCACCGACCCGAAGGCCAGCATTTGCAGCCCATCCGCGCTCAGGAACACATCCAGCGAGGTGGTGATGTTCGTCATCGGCGCAAGGCCGAGGAAGAGCGCAAAAATCATGTGCCCGAGGAAGAACCAGAAGAGCAGAAGGATGATGACCATCGCGCTCAGCTGCGGCAGTTGGCGGCCGCGTTGCTGCCACACCGTCTCCAGCGCGCGGGTCATGGAGGGCGCCTCGCCCAGCCCGCGCAAGCGCGAAATCTCATAAAGGCCGACGGCGGCGAAGGGCGCGACCAGCGGAAAGCCAAAGACGGCAAGGATCAGCCAGAACGTATGCCCCGCCCAAAGCGTCAGGCCGGTGATGCCCCATCCGGTGAGGACACAGGCAAGCCCCACCAGCAGGCCCAGCGCCGGGGCGGCGGTAAAATCGCGCCAGCCGCGCGTCAGCGCGCGCAACGCGTGGTTTGCTTGCGGGGTCGCAAATTCGGGTGCGCCAAATTGCAGTGCTGCGTTGCTCATTGCGGTCTCCTGTGCCCCGGCCAATCTGTTGCCACATGCCAGCCTTCCGCGATGCGCAGCAGCTTGGCATCGCTGCCGCGCGCGCCGATCAGTTGCAAACCAAAAGGCGTGTCCTGCGGGCCGCCAAAGCCCGCGGGGATCGACACCACCGGCAGGCCCAGCAGCGAGGCAAAGATAACAACCTCCATCCAGCGGTGATAGGTGTCCATCTGCCGCCCCGCGATCTCAGTTGGATAGGGCTGCGCCGCGTCGAACGGCCAAAGCTGCACCGCCGGAAGGACCAGCGCGTCATAGGTCTCGAACAGCTGGGCCGCGGCAGCAAAGCCCTGGCTGCGCGTCAGGGACGCGCGGTGCACGTCCATTGCGCTGAACCCTTTGCCGCGCGCGATCTCCCAGATGGCGGTGTCCTTGAGCTGGTCCGGGGACGCCTCGTAAAGCGGCAGCAGCCCAGCGGCGACTTGCCAAGACCGCAGGGTGGTCCACGCCTCCCACAGGGCTGCGGCGTCCATCGGCGGGGGGACGTCTTCGACCGTTGCGCCGAGGTCGCGCATCGTTTGCAGCGCCGTCTCCGACGCCTCCATAATGCCAGCCTCATAGGGATAGGCCCCGCCCCAGTCCCCCAGCCAGCCGACGCGCGTACCCGCCAGCCCTGCGGTGATCTGCGGCAGGCACGCGGCCTGCTGCCGCCCGTGCGGCTGGCGCGGGTCGGGCCCCGCAATCGTGTCCAGAAGCGCGGCCAAGTCGCGCGGGCTGCGCGCCATTGGTCCGTTGGTGGCCAGCTGGTGCAGAAAGACATCCCCCACCGGCTCGGACGGGACAAGGCCCCAGCTGGGCCGCATCCCGTAGACATTGTTCCAGGCCGCTGGGTTGCGCAGGCTGCCCATCATGTCTGAGCCATCCGCGATGCAGGTCATGCGGGTGGCCAGCGCCACCCCTGCCCCGCCCGACGAGCCGCCCGCCGACAGGCGTGCTGCGTAAGGGTTGGTGGTGGTGCCGTGCACTGGGTTGAAGCTGTGCGAGCCAAGGCCGAACTCGGGCGTGTTTGTCTTGCCGATCACAATGGCCCCCGCCGCGCGCAGCCGCGCGATGTGCAGATCATCGGCCTGCGCGACCTGCCCCGCCAGCGCAGGCGAGCCAAAGGACGTGGGCAGCCCTTTCGCGTTGGCCAGATCCTTCACGGCGAGCGGGATGCCATGCAACCAACCGCCGCGCGGTGCAGTGTCCGCCGCCTCCGCCTCGGCCATCAGCGCGTCCGCATCCCGCAGCGACACGATTGCGTTGACGTCACCGTTCACAGCCTCGATGCGGGCCAGCGTCGCCTGCATCACCTCCGCCGCGCTGACCGTGCCGCGCGCCATCGCATCCGACAGCTGCAAGGCCCCCATGTTCAACAGATCGTCCATACGGGCAGAGTGCCGCGACTTGCGCGCCGGGGAAAGCGACTTTTCAAAAAGTCGCCGCCCGCGATCCTTCGAAGGATCGCCCTAGTCCGCCTGCGCCTCGGCCCGGCTTTTGCCGCTGACATTCATCGCCAGCGTCGCGCCCATGAACCCGTCCAAATCGCCGTCCAGCACACCCTTGGTGTCGGACGTCTCATGGTTCGTGCGCAGGTCTTTGACCATCTGGTAGGGCTGCATCACATAAGACCGGATCTGGTTGCCCCAGCCCGCATCCCCCTTCGCCTCATGGGCGGCGTTGATGTCGGCGGTGCGGCGGTCCAGCTCCAGCTGGTAGAGGCGGGATTTCAGCGCCTTCATCGCGATGTCGCGGTTCTGGTGCTGGGATTTCTCGGAACTGGTCACGACAATGCCCGTCGGCTGGTGGGTGATCCGCACCGCGGAATCGGTTGTGTTCACGTGCTGCCCGCCGGCGCCAGAGGATCGGAACGTGTCGATGCGGATATCGGCGGGGTTCACCTCAATCTCGATATTGTCGTCCACCACCGGGTAGACCCAGACAGAGGCAAAAGACGTCTCGCGCGTGCCCTTGCCAAAGGGGCTGATGCGCACCAGCCGGTGCACGCCGCTCTCGGACTTCAGCCAGCCATAGGCGTTGTGCCCGCTGATCTTGTAGGCGCAGGATTTGATGCCCGCCTCGGTGCCGGCCTCCTCGGACTGAAGCTCCACCTTGTAGCCGCGCTTTTCGGCCCAGCGGACATACATGCGCTGCAGCATCTGCGCCCAGTCGCAGGCCTCCGTCCCGCCGGCACCTGCGTTGATCTCAAGGAAAGTGTCATTCGCATCCGCCTCCCCGTCCAGCAGCGCTTCGAGCTCTTTCTTGGCCGCCGTGATGCGCAGGGCAGCGAGCGCGGCTTCGGCATCGGCCACAACGTCTGCGTCGTCCTCCATCTCGCCCAGCTCGATCAGTTCGATATTGTCAGCGAGGTCCGTCTTGATCCCCTCATAGGTCGCCATCGCATCAACCAGCCCCTGCCGATCGCGCATCAGCTTTTGCGCCGCATCGGGATCGTCCCAAAGGTTCGGGTCCTCGACCCGCGCGTTGAACTCTTCGAGCCGAAACTGCGCCGTCTCCACATCGAGGCGCTGCGCCAGCAGCTCCAGCGACTTTTCGATCTCGGTCACGATGTTCTGGGTCTCGGCGCGCATGATGCTTCCTCGGGCGGTCTCAGACCCGTGAGATAGCCCAGCGCCCGCGAGGCCACAAGGCGGTCAGTAAAGCCCGCCGGAGCTGAGCGTGCCAAAGCCCGCCTTTGGCCCCACCACGGCCTTCTTGCCGGTTGAGGTGGTCACCTGCGTGCCGCCGCTGCTTGCCTGCTCAAAGAGCGGCAGGTCAGCGCCCATTGCAAATCCACCATCAAAGGTGATGCCAAAGATCGGCTCTTCGCCCTCGCGGAAACATTCCTGCACCACGTTGTCGCCCGAGGCGCTGTCGCCAAGCCGTGCGCCGGTAAAGCGGTCGATCTTGATAAACTGACAATCGGCCGGGGCGCGGAAGGCGCGCCCGCCATAGGACTTGATCGCCTCGCTCATGAACCGCTGGAAGACCGGGCCGCACATGCCCCCGCCCGACGCGCCGCTGCCCAGCGAGCGCGGGTTGTCATGGCCGATATAGCAGCCCGCCACGATGTTGGACGAAAAGCCGACAAACCAAACGTCCTTGGCATCATTCGTGGTGCCTGTCTTGCCCGCAATCGGCACCGGCAGGTTAATCGTTTTGCGTGCCGTGCCCCGGTCCACAACACCCGTCATCATCGAGGTGAGCTGGTAGGCGGTCACCGGGTCCATCACCCGCTCGCGATCCGACAACACGCGCGGGGCAAACCCGGCGTCGAGGCTGGCCAATTGGCAATCCTCGCAGCGCCGCTCGTCATGGCGGTAGATGGTGCGGCCATACCGGTCCTGCACCCGGTCCACCAGCGTCGGGCGCACCCGCTCCCCGCCATTGGCGAACATCGCGTAGGCGGCGACCATCTGGTAGAGCGTCGTTTCTTCGGACCCAAGCGAGTTGGCGAGGAAGCGGCCCATGTTGTCATACACCCCGAAGCGCTCGGCATAGCGCGCGACCGTATCCATCCCGACCTCTTCGGCCAGGCGGATGGTCATCAGGTTGCGCGACTGTTCGATCCCGGTGCGCAGGGGTGTGGGGCCGTAGAACTGGTTGGACGCGTTGCGCGGACGCCAGAGACCCTGCGGCGTGTTGATCTCAATGGGCGCGTCGACAACGATGGTCGCGGGCGTATATCCGCTGTCCAGCGCGGCGGCGTAAACAAAGGGCTTGAAACTGGAGCCGGGCTGGCGCCGCGCTTGGGTGGCGCGGTTATAGACCGAATGCTGGTAGGAAAAGCCGCCCTGCATCGCGATCACGCGGCCGGTGTTCACGTCCATCGCAACAAAACCGCCCTGCACCTCCGGCACCTGGCGCAGCGACCAGGCCCCGTCTTCGGCGCGGACATGCACCACGTCGCCGACGTCGAAATTGTCAAAGAAGTTGCCCTTCATCCAGCGGATATCGCTGCGCGGGACGGTGCCGATGCCCTGTGCCTCGATTCCAACGGTCAGGGTCTGGTCGGCGATGTCCCGAACGACGGCCGGATACCACTGCCCGCCCAGATCGATGTCACGCGCGACGGTGACCTCGGCCAGCGCGGCCTCCCACGCCTCGCCGGTGGCAATCTCTGCGGGGAGCGTCTCTCCGGTGCCGCGCCAGATCGCGGTGCCCCGGTCATAGGCTTGCAATTGGGTCCGCAAGGCGCGCGCGGCGACGGGCTGCATCGCCTCGTCGATGGTGGCGCGGACGGTGTAGCCCTCCTTAAAGAACTGATCCTCGCCGAAATCCTCGCTCAACTGGCGGCGAATCTCGTCGGTGAAGTAGTCGCGCGGGGGCAGTTCGGCCTTGAAGCTCTCGAAATCGCCACCCTGCACGGACCGCAGCGGCTGCGCCCGCTCCGCCTCGTAGGTGGCCATGTCGAGATAGCCGTTTTCGTACATCTCTTTCAGCACGAAGTTCCGGCGGTTCATCAGCCGGTCCGCGCGGCGCACCGGGTGATAGTCGGACGGCGCCTTGGGCAGGGAGGCAAGGAACGCCGCCTCGTGCGGGGCCAGCTCGCTCAGGGTCTTGTTGAAATAGGTCTGCGACGCGGCGGCGACGCCGTAAGAGTTCTGTCCGAGAAAAATCTCGTTCAGGTACAGCTCAAGGATGCGCTCCTTGGCCAGGGTCTCTTCGATGCGGGCGGCGAGGATGATTTCCTTGATCTTGCGCTCCGCCTGCCGGTCACCGGACAGAAGGAAGTTCTTCATCACCTGCTGCGTGATGGTGGAGGCACCCCGGATGTCCCGCCCGCCCGAGCGCACCGCGTCCACCGCCGCGGCAGCGATACCGCGCAGATCGTAGCCGTCATGGGTGTAGAAATTCTTGTCCTCCGCGCTGATGAATGCCTGTTTGACCAGCGGCGGGATCGTCTCCGCAGGGGCAAAGAGGCGGCGTTCGACCGCGAATTCGTCGATGATCTTGCCCTGCCCGTTATAGATACGGCTGATCGTGGGCGGGGTGTATTGGGTCAAGCTTTCGTGGCTGGGCAGGTCCTGGCCATACATCCAGAACACCGCGCCAACGCCAAGCGCGGCAAAGGCGAGGCCCATCGTGACGGTGGTAAAGATCCCGCCGAAGAAGGAAAGGATGAATCGGAACACTGCGCGTTACCCCTTTGGCGGGCCCCTATTGGTTGGGTGGAATATACGCGCGAAGCGGGCCGCCGTCAAAAGGCGAGCGGCAAGGGTTTGCCGCTTTCAGCCTCACGTTTTGTCCATCGGCGCTACTGGCGCACCAGCGGCCTCTGGGCAAGATCAGCCGCCCGCCAGTCGAGGATACCTTCCGCGATGGCCTCCACCATGACCGCGCGCCAGACCGGATCGCGCAGGTTTGCCAGATCGCGCGGGGAGGACAGGAACCCCACCTCGATCAGGATCGAGGGGATGTCCGCGCTTTTGAGCACCGAAAAGCCCGCCTGCCGCGCGGGGCGCGAATTCATCGGCCCGCCCGCCTCGTCCATCGCTGCGATGACCGCCGCGGAGGCCGCGAGCGCCCGCGGCTCGGTCTCCTGCCGGACGAGGTCCATCAGCACGGCGGCGACCTCATCGTCTGTGCCCGCAAGGTCCAGCCCTGCGATGATGTCCGCGCGGTCATGCTGGATGGCAAGCTGGGCGGAGGCTTCATCGGAGGCCTCTTCGGACAAGGTATAGACCGTGGCGCCCCGCGCCCCGCCCTGGCTCAGCGCATCCGCATGCAGCGACACGAAGAGGTCCGCACCCGCCGCATGGGCCAGCGCCACCCGCCCCGGGAGCGAGACAAAGACATCGTCGGTCCGGGTCAGCACCACGCGCACGTCGCCCGTGCGCCGCAGGCTCTCGGCCAGCGCGACCGCGATTTGCAGCATCAGCGTCTTTTCGGGCACCCCATCGCGCACCGCGCCCGGGTCCACCCCGCCGTGGCCCGGGTCCAGCACGACGGTGAACATGCCGTCATCCGCAGGCGGCGGCGGCGGGGCTGCGGCCTCAACGTCCCAGCCTGCGCCCTCGGGCACGCCGGATGCCGCGGCAAAGGCCTCTCGCTCCGCCCGTTCCAGCGTGATGGCGATCTGGGCCGCGCCGGAGCTTTGGTCGATCTGCATCCCGATCTGCGCGGGCAGCATCGGCTGAGCCAGATCCGCCACCAGCCGGGACCAGCCCGGGCGAAAGCCGCCGAACCGCACCGCCGCGATGCGCCCGGGCACAGGCAGGATGTCCAGAGGGTCCAATCCGGAAAAATCCACCTCCTGAAAGTCGATCACCAGCCGTGCGGGCGCGTCCAGCGTGAAGACGCGGTAAGGCACCCCCTGGCTGAGCGCGAGGGTGATTTCGGAGCGGCCGAACCAGCCGTCTTCAACCGAGCTGCCGGCCGCATCCACCCGGGCCAGCGCTCTCAGGTCCTGCGCGCCCAGCGGAGCGGCGAGCCATAGGAGGAAGATCAGGATGGTGCGCATCTGCTCTGACACTTGGTTTTGGTGGCAGGATAGCCCACGCGGCGGTGCGTGGGTAGAGGCGATGGTGCGCAGTGAAGGCGTACCTCACGTGTCTGTGCGGGGTGCGCTTCTGCACAGTCGCCCGGTTTTTGGCTGTTGCGCTATCACGGAGTGCGGGAGTGGGGGCCAGCTCAGGCGGCTCCGCCGCCGAAACCCGGCAGCACATCGCAAGGCGGTGTGCGAGAGGGCCCCACCCTGCGCTCCGCGCGTTCGCGGCTGAAACGCTCCCCCAGAGCGTTTCCAAGACGCCGCTCACCCCCCGGGATTTTTTGGAACAGAGAAGAAGGGACGCTTATCGAGAGGCCATGAACGCCTTCAGCCGTGCGAGTCCTTCTTCGATGTCCTCGGTGCTGCGCGCATAGGAGAAGCGCAATGTCTGGTGGCCCCGGACCGGATCGAAGTCGAGGCCGGGGGTGACGGCGACGCCCGCCTTTTCAAGGATTTCAGCGGCAAACGCGCGGCTATCCTCGGTGAAGTCCGACACATCGGCGTAAATGTAGAAGGCGCCGTCGGGCGGGGCGAAATTGGTGAAGCCTGCGGCCTTCAGGCCCTGGATCATCCGCGCCCGGTTGGCGCGGTAGACGTCCATATTCGCCTCCAGCTCCTCCCCGGCATCAAGCGCGGCGAGCGCGGCGATCTGGCTCGCGTGGGGCGGGCAGATGAACATGTTCTGCGCCAGCCGTTCGATCCCGCGCACATGGGCCTCGGGCACCACCATCCAGCCGATGCGCCAGCCGGTCATGGAGAAATACTTGGAAAAGGAGTTGATGACGTAAGCGTCATCCGTGATCTCTAGCGCTGAGACTGCCTTGGCCTCATATTCAATCCCGTGATAAATCTCGTCAGAGATGAAGGCCGCCCCCTGCCCCGCACAGGCCTCGATCAGCGCCTGCATCTGGGCGCGGTTCAGCATCGTGCCCGACGGATTCGCGGGTGAGGCCACCATCAGGCCCTGCAGGCCCAGCCCTTCAATGTCGGCCGGAACCGGCTGAAAGCGGTTTTCCGCCGCCGTCTCGATATCCACCGGGGTCAGGCTGAGCGCGCGGGCAATCTGGCGGTAGCTGGGATAGCCCGGCGCGCCGATGCCGAGCTTGTCCCCCGCCTCAAACAGAGCCGTGAAGGCGAGGATGAACCCTGCTGAGCTGCCCGACGTCACCACCACGCGGGACGGGTCAAGGTTCACGCCGTACCACTGGTCATAAAGCTCCGCGATGCGCGCGCGCAGCTCCGGCAGGCCTAGGGCGACGGTGTAGCCGAGTGGTCCGGCCTCCATCGCGCGTGCCACAGCGCCGCGGGCGGCGGCGGGGGCCGGGGTGCCTGGCTGGCCGACCTCCATATGGATGATGTGGCGCCCCGCGGCCTCCGCAGCCCGGGCCGCCTCCATCACGTCCATCACGATAAAGGGATCGACGTCACCGCGCCTTGAGCTTTTCATCTTTAGACCCTCATATGCCCACATGGTCTTTCACCGCGCTTTGGTCTTCGCGTCAATGCTGGCGCTGATGCTGCTGCCCGGGCCTTCGGGCGCTGTTGGGCTGCTGCGCGATGCGGATCTGGAGCACGGGCTGAAGCAGCTGGCCAGCCCTGTGCTGCGCGCGGCGGGGCTGAGCCCAAATCGCGTCAAGATCCTCGTTGTGAACGAGAGTTCGATGAACGCCTTCGTCGTCAGCAATGACGCGATCTTTCTGCATTACGGGTTGATCAACAAGCTGGGTTCGGCGCCCGCCTTGCAGGCGGTGATCGCGCATGAGGCCGCGCATATCGCCAATGGGCACATCACGCGGCGGATGCAGAACATGGGCGTCTCGCGCAATATGGCGGCGCTGGGCCTTGCGCTGGCCGCCGCTGCCGCCGCGGCGGGTGTGGACGGGGCCGCGGGCCTTGCCATCGGTACCCAAAGCGCGGCACAGCGGGCCTTCTTGCGTCACACAAGGGCCGAAGAGGCGAGCGCGGACCAATCCGCCATCCGCTACCTGCGCGCGGCCGGCATCCCCGTGCGCGGACTGAGCGATGTGCTGGAGGAGTTTCGCGGTCAGGAGAACCTGAGCGAAGGGCGGCAGGACCCATATGTGCGCTCCCACCCGCTCAGCCGCGACCGCATCCGCGCAGTGCAGGGCTATGTCGCCGCTTATGGCGATCAGGGCCGGCCCGATGCGACCTCGGCCTATTGGTTTGCGCGGGTTCAGGGCAAGCTGAGCGCCTATACCCGCGCGCCGCGCTGGACCCTGCGGCGGCTGAACGAGGAGACCTACCCGGATGTGAAGCTTCTGCGCGAGGCGATTGCCCAGTCGCGCCAGTCTGGCACGCGGCAGGCCCTGCGCGCGATTGATGCAGCGCTCGCGGCCCGCCCGAACGATCCCTTCCTGCACGATGCGCGCGGCGACATCCTGATGGATGCGCGCCAATTTGGCGCCGCCGCGAACGCCTATGGCCGCGCGGTTAACCTGGCCCCGCGCGACGGGCTGATCCTTGCGGGCTATGGCCGCGCGCTGCTGGCGATTGACCGGGTCGCGGACGCGCGCGCCGCGCTGGAGCGGGCGCGCAGCATCGACCCGCGCGACGGCGTGATGTTGCGTGATCTGAGCGTGGCCTACGCCCGCTCGGGCCAGCAAGGCATGGCCGCGCTGGTCACTGCCGAACGCTTTGCTCTGCGCGGGCGGCTGGAGGACGCAGGCATTCACGCCCGCCGCGCCACCGGCCTGCTGGCCACCGGCTCCGGCCCGTGGCAAAGGGCACAGGATATCCTCATAGCCTCGGAACGGGCTGCAAAACGGAGATGATCATGAAACGCCTATTCGCCCTTCTGCTGGCCCTTTGGGCCCTGCCCGCCGCGGCGCTCGAACTTGATGAGATGAGCGCAGAGGAGCGCGCGGCCTTTGGCGACGCGGTGCGCGCCTACCTGCTGGCGAACCCGCAGGTGATCTTTGAGGCCGTCGCGATCTTTGAGCAGCAGCAGGCCGCTGCGGAGGCGCGCGCCGACCTTGAGCTGGTGGCGCAGAACCGTGCGGCCCTGTTCGAGGACGCGCGCAGCTGGGTGGGCGGCAACCCGGAGGGGGACATCACGCTGGTCGAGTTCCTTGATTACAAATGCGGCTTTTGCAAGCGCGCCCATAGCGAGCTGGCCCAACTGCTGGAGGCGGACGGAAACATCCGCTTGATCGTGAAAGAGTTCCCGATCCTGGGTGAGCAGTCTGTCACAGCGGCGCGCTTTGCGCTCGCGGTGAAAAACGTGGCGGGGGACGCGGCCTACAAGGACGTGAACGACGCGCTGATGACCTTCAATGGCGAGATTGCGGACCCGGCCCTGCGGCGGCTGTCCAGCACCTTTGGGCTTGATTGGGACGCGGTGCAGGCGGAGATGGGAAGTGACGCTGTCACCCAGCAGATCCGCGACACCCGCGCGCTCGCGCAAAGGCTGAACATCACCGGAACGCCGACCTTTGTGCTGGAAGACGAGATGCTGCGCGGCTTCCTGCCCGCCGACCAGCTTGCCGCGCTGGTGGCGGTCAAGCGGGAGTAGCCGAGGGCAGGGAAACCGACGCGGTTTCCCCTGTACCGCCCGTTGGCAACGACGGTGTTCCGCGTCGGAACACCCGCGTCTATATGTACACCTCACGCCCCTGTGTCTTGAGGCGGTCCAGCGCCTCGTCCCAGCTTGGCTTGGATGTCCCCTCCCACCCCACGACCCGGCCGGTTGAGATGCGGGCAAAGCGCGGCATCGCGCGGGCGTGGGCGGGACTGCGCAGGTAGACGAGCATCGCGGCACGGCTGTCCCATGTGCTGAGCGTGTGGTGCACGCCGCCCATCTTGTGCGCCTCTGCCGAGAGGGTCCCCAGCGCCGATTGCGCGGCGACCATTGCGGGGATTTTGTCGCGCCAGAAAAGCGGGATGCTGAGGACGCTGTTCAGTTGCAGGCCGGTGATATACATGGCCAGCGGCGGTGGGTTCGCACCCACCCTATGGTGTTGGTCCGGACGGAAACTTTGTAAGTTTCCGGTCCGTTTTCTGACCAAGAAAACGCCTTACTCCGCTGCCTGCGCCCCTTCGGCCTCAAGCTCCGCGGCCTTCTTCTCCACCTGCTCCACGATGTGCTCGACCATCTTGTCATTGTCCATCGCGTGGGATTTCGCCCCGCCGAGGTAGACCATGCCCCGGCCCGAGCCACCGCCTGTCCAGCCGACATCAGTCATCAGAGCCTCGCCGGGGCCGTTCACGACGCAGCCGATGATGCTCAGGCTCATCGGTGTCTTGATATGGGCCAGCCGGTCTTCGAGGATTTCGACCGTCTTGATCACGTCGAAGCCCTGCCGCGCACAGGACGGGCAGGAGATGATGTTCACACCCCGGTGGCGCAGGCCTAGGGATTTGAGGATCTCGTAGCCGACTTTCACCTCTTCGACCGGGTCGGCGGAGAGCGACACGCGGATCGTGTCGCCGATCCCCATCCAAAGCAGGTTGCCAAGGCCAATGGCGGATTTGATCGTGCCAGTCGTCAGACCGCCCGCTTCGGTGATGCCCAGGTGGATCGGCGCGTCCGTTGCGTCGGCAAGCTGCTGATAGGCTGCGGCGGCCATAAAGACGTCGGACGCTTTGCAGCTGATCTTGAACTCGTGAAAGTCGTTGTCCTGCAGGATCTTGATGTGGTCGAGGCCGCTCTCCACCATCGCTTCAGGCGTCGGCTCGCCATATTTGTCCAGCAGGTGTTTTTCGAGGCTGCCCGCATTCACCCCGATGCGGATCGAACAGCCATGATCCCGCGCGGCTTTGATGACCTCGCGCACGCGGTCCTCTGACCCGATGTTGCCAGGATTGATCCGCAGGCAGGCCGCGCCCGCCTCTGCTGCCTCGATCCCGCGTTTGTAGTGGAAATGGATGTCGGCGACGATGGGCACGGGGCTAGCGGCGCAGATCGTCTTCATCGCTGCGGCACTTTCCTCGTCCGGGACGGAAACGCGCACGATGTCGGCGCCCGCCTCGGCAGCTGCGTTGATCTGGCGAATGGTGGCCTGCGCGTCGGTGGTCAGGGTGTTGGTCATCGTCTGCACGGTGATCGGCGCGCCGCCGCCCACGGGCACGCGGCCCACCATGATCTGGCGGCTTTCCCGGCGGTAGATGTTGCGCCAGGGGCGGATGTGGTTAAGGGACATGGACGGCTCCGCGCGCTACAAACTGTCAACTAGGTTAGACAGTCACGCCTTGCCTCGCAACCGCCCTGACGCGGATATAGGGGCCGGTCAGTCGATTTGACAGGGCAGTTTGGACATCCACGCGGGATCAGATGCCCGTTTGTCCGCCACCATGTTGTGAAAGGTGCTGTCGGGGTCGGACGGTGGCACGGCCTCAAAGGATTCGGCCAGTTTCACGCTATCGAGCTCAAGGTTGACGATTGAGCCGAACCCGCCCACCGGGCCAAAGCAGTCCGAACCCATCGCAAAGTAGAGGGCGCCCGCGTTGCCGGTCCGCAGGGTCGGCGGGGTTTCGAACGCGGGCAGATCATAGGTATCGCCGGCGTTCATGACCGCCTCGTAAAGCACATTGCCTTCGGCTGAGCGCACGCGCACCCAGCTTTCGGTGGAGGCGATGATGCGCACGGTTTCCACCGGGTCTTCGGTGACCTGCGGCACAGCGGGGCCGTCCGTGCCGGGTAGTGCATCGGGCTGCAAGACGGCAAGCCGTGCGCCGCCAATGCCACCCGGGGGCGTATCGGGTGCGGGCGCGGCAAAGTTGCCAAGCTCGCGCGGATCGATACTGGCAATGGGTGCGTCACGCGCGGTGAGCACCGGCACATCGAGCGTCTGGGGACGGTATAGGCGGTCCAGCGCGTCGGCACGCGGCACCTCGGGGCCCGCGCTTGGCGCCGGCTCTGCGCCTGCGAGCGGGTCAACCTCTGACAGCACAACCGGCGTTGCATCCACCGGGGCCACCTGAACCCGCTGCACCTCTTGCAGCACGGTCCAGCCGCCAAAGCCAATTGCCGCAATCAGCGCCAGCAGAACGGCCGAGGACCCGATCGCCCCCGGCTCGATCCGGCTGAAAAAACGTTCGCCTTCGGGCACGAAAGGCGTGGCTGGGGCTGCGAAAATGTCACCGCCGCGCGGCGCGCCGAGGCGTTCCTCGCGGCTGGGCTTCTTGATGACAGAGGCCTCAGCGGACATGCCGTGGGCGACCTCAAAACCGGATTCTGCGCAGAACATATCGAACGCTTGGTCGGGGTTCATGTTCAGGTAGCGCGCGTAGGAGCGTACGTAACCAGCGATAAAGCCGGGTGTGTCGAACGCGTCCGGGTCACAGTTTTCGATGGCCGCGATGTAGGAGGCCTTGATTCGCAGCTCGCGCTGCACGTCCAGGAGGGATTTGCCCATTGTCGCACGCTCGCCGCGCATGACATCGCCAAGACGCAATTCGAACGCGTCAAAGCCCTTCGGCTCTGTGTCCTGAGGTTCGATTTTCGGTGCTCTGCGCCCGATCATTCCGTTGCCTCTTATCCCGCGTGCCCGATCCGGGCCGTGCCTGCTCCGAACCTGCGGCGTCGAACCCTACGCGATTCGCCGCGCCCCCGTTGTTAACCGCAGGTTAACACAAGGCAAACGGAATTACACCTGGCGCCAGTTTAAGCGGTTAATTCGGCGCGATTCAGCGCACAATGGGACCACAAAGCGTCCATTGCGCGAACCAGCGCGTCGATTTCTCGCGGGCCGTGTACCGGGCTGGGTGTAAAGCGCAAACGCTCCGTGCCCCGCGGCACCGTCGGGAAGTTGATCGGCTGGCAGTAGATGCCGTGATCGGACAAAAGCATGTCGGACAGCACCTTGGTGTGAACTGGATTTCCGACGATGACCGGGATGATATGGCTGCCGTGGTCAATAATCGGCAGGCCGAGGCCCTTGAGGCGCATCTTGAGAATGCGCGCCTGAAGCTGGTGCGCCTCGCGCAGCTCGGGCGCTGTCTTCAGGTAGGCGACGGAGGCCGCCGCGCCCGCCGCCACCGCGGGCGGCAGGGAGGTCGTAAAGATGAAACCCGGCGCGTAGGAGCGGATCGCGTCGCACATTTTCGCGCTTGCGGCAATGTAGCCGCCCATGACGCCGTAGGCCTTGGCCAGCGTACCGTTGATGATGTCGATCCGGCCCATCAGGCCGTCGCGTTCGGCAACCCCTGCCCCGCGCGGGCCGTACATGCCAACCGCGTGCACCTCGTCGATATAGGTCAGCGCGCCGAATTCGTCCGCCAGATCGCAGATCGCCTCGATCGGACCGAAATCGCCATCCATCGAATAGATCGATTCAAACGCGATCAGCTTGGGCGCGTCCGGGTCGTCCGCGGCCAGAAGCGCGCGCAGGTGTTCTACATCGTTGTGACGGAATATGCGCTTGGCCCCGCCATTGCGCCGCACGCCCTCGATCATGGAGGCGTGGTTGAGCGCGTCCGAATAGATGATCAGGCCCGGAAACAGCTTGGGCAGCGTACTCAGCGTCGCGTCATTCGCGATATAGGCCGAGGTGAACAGCAGCGCCGCGTCCTTGCGGTGCAGGTCCGCCAGCTCCGCTTCCAGCCGCTTGTGGTACACGGTCGTGCCAGAGATATTGCGCGTGCCGCCCGAGCCCGCGCCGGTGGCGTCCAGCGCCTCGTGCATCGCGGCCAGAACCACCGGGTTCTGCCCCATGCCAAGATAGTCATTGCCGCACCAGACGGTGATGTCCCGCGCCGCGCCCTCGGGCGTGGTCCAGACCGCGTGGGGAAACTGCCCCTTGCGCCGCTCGATATCGATGAAGGTGCGATAGCGGCCTTCGTCGTGCAGGCGGTTCAATGCGTCGTCTAGCTGGGCGGTATAGTCCACTGCTGGCTCCGTTTGCTGGCTTTTAGAATGAGTATAGTCAGGGCGGCCGGCTTTCAACGTGACTAGACCGGCCAAATGGCCGCAGCCTTGATCTGGATCAACCGCCTCCGCGCCGATAGGCTACGGGGCGAGACCTGTAGGAGACGTTCATGCTCGACCCCGTTCTGACCCGTATTGACGACGATCTGGATGCCGCGCTGGCGCGGTTGATGGACCTGCTACGTATCCCGTCGATCTCGACCGATCCAGCCTTTGCAGCGGATTGCCAAACGGCAGCGGACTGGCTGGTGGCCGATCTGCAAAGCCTTGGCGTGGACGCCTCCAAGCGCGAGACACCCGGCCACCCGATGGTCGTGGGCCATGTGGCGGGGAACGGCCCGCACCTGCTGTTCTATGGCCACTACGACGTGCAGCCGGTTGACCCGCTGGCGCTGTGGGACAGGGACCCGTTTGACCCGCAGATCGAGGAGACCCCGGCGGGCCGCGTGATCCGCGGGCGCGGCGCGGCGGACGACAAGGGCCAGCTAATGACCTTTATCGAAGCGTGCCGGGCCTGGAAGGCCGAACACGGCGCGCTGCCCTGCCGCATCACATTCTTCTTTGAAGGCGAAGAAGAATCCGGCTCCCCCTCCCTCGTGCCGTTCCTGCAGGAAAATGCGGACGAGCTGCGCGCCGATCTGGCGCTGATCTGTGACACGGCGCTCTTTGAATCGAAGGTGCCAGCGATCACCACCATGCTGCGCGGCCTTCTGGGTAAGAAATCCACGTCACCGCCTCGAACAAAGACCTGCACTCGGGCATGTATGGCGGCATCGCGATGAACCCGATCCGGGTGCTGACAAAGGTACTGGCAGGCCTGCATGACGAGACAGGCCGCGTCACCGTGCCGGGGTTCTATGACGGCGTTGAAGAGCTGCCGGACGCGCTGCGCCAGCAATGGCAGGGCCTTGCCTTCGATCACGCGGCCTTTCTCGGCGATGTGGGCCTCTCGGTGCCCGCCGGAGAGCAGGACCGCACCCCGCTCGAGATGATCTGGTCCCGCCCGACCTGCGACGTGAACGGTATCTGGGGCGGCTATTCAGGGGATGGCTTCAAGACGGTGCTGCCGTCCGAGGCCCACGCAAAAGTCAGCTTCCGCCTTGTCAGCCAGCAGGACCCGCACGCGATCCGCGAAAACTTTCGCGCGATGGTCCGCGCCGGGATGCCGCCCGATTGCGCGGTCACGTTCACCGGCCACGGCGCCGCGCAGGCGGGCGCCTTCGACATCTCCGATCCGGCCTTTGAGCGCGCCCGCGCGGCCCTGAGCGCGGAATGGGGCGTGCCGGCCGCCTATATCGGCTGCGGCGGGTCGATCCCGATCGCGGGGCACTTTCAGGACATCCTCGGCATGACGCCCATGCTGGTCGGATTTGGCAAGGATGACGACCAGATCCACTCGCCCAACGAGAAATACGATGTGGAGAGTTTTCACAAAGGGATGCGCAGCTGGGCGCGGATCCTGGCAGCGTTGGTTTGAGATGCCTCTACAGCCGTGTCTCTTTCAAAGGCGGGAGTGGAGGCCAGCCCGTCGCCCCTTGAGCTCGGACCAATGGCGCGCAGTAGGCGACCCCCCGGCATATTTGCCGCCAAAAGAAGGGAAGAGGAGCGCGCGGTCCTCGTGCGCCCCTCTCGGGTCAGACGTATTCGCCTTCTCCTGGCACGGCCATCGGCATTCCTGCCTGTACCGCGCTTCCAAGATCGCACCAAGATGGTTAACGAAGCCTGAAGCCCCTCTTCTTCTGGCCAAAAATATTCCGGGGGTGTGGGGGCTGGCCCCCACTCCGGCAGGTGCCACATGATCCACGGGTTCAAGCAGCGCACGGCGCGCGCCAATGGCCAGACCATCGCCTACGCCACAGGGGGCAGCGGCCCGCCCATCCTGCTGCTGCACGGCTTCCCGCAGACCCACGCGATGTGGCACGGGATTGCACCCGCGCTGGCGCAGCACTTTACCGTGGTGGCCGCGGACCTGCGCGGCTACGGCGCCTCGTCCAAGCCCGAGGGGACCGAGCCCTACCGGTTCCGCCATATGGCAGCGGATATGGCCGCGCTGATGACCGGGCTTGGCTTTGAACGGTTCCATCTTGTCGGCCATGACCGCGGCGCGCGGGTGTCGCACCGGCTCGCGCTGGATCATGAGGCCCGGGTGCAAAGCCTCACGCTCATGGACATCGTGCCGACGCACCTGCTGCTGACCGAGCTGCGCTACGAGGTGGCGCAGGCTTATTACCACTGGTTCTTCCTCGCGCAGCCGTCCCCCAAGCCCGAGCGCATGATTGCGGCGGACCCCGACAGCTATTTCGAAAGCCTGCTCGGGGCATGGGGGCCGGACGGGCTGGCCGCCTTTGACGCGCAAGCGCTGGGGGCGTACCGGGCGGCGTGGCGCCTGCCCGACACGATCCGCGGTATGTGCGCCGACTACCGCGCGGCCTTGAAATACGATGTGGCGGACGATGCTGAAGATCTGGGGCGGCGGGTCGCCTGCCCCGCGCTCGTGCTTTATGGCGCGGACGGGATCATGGCGCGGCAGTTCGATGTGCCGGGAACCTGGGCGGACAGGCTTGCCGATATACGCAGCGCGGCGATCCCGGGCGGGCATTTCTTTCCCGACACGGCGCCCGAACAAACAACACAAGCGCTGCTGAGTTTTCTGCAGCGCCGCGAATTTTGAAAATTCGCCGCCCCTCGATCCTTCAAGGATCGACCCCGCTCAGAAGATCCCGTTGAACCGCTCCGGCAGGTGGTACTGCACTTTGTAGTCAGGCCGCGCGAACTCATAATAGCCCGTTGTGCCGCGGGCACCAAAGCTGCGGTGCATGCGTTTGCGCACGTAGCCCAGGTCAAACCCGTCCTCCATCGGCATCTGCGCGAAGGCGTCGAAAACCTCCCGGTCCTCGCCCCGCGCCTCAGCGAACCAGTGGCGCCCGATGGCGGTGTCCTTAACCCCCGCACCAATGTCCGAGGTCACACCGTTGCGCCGGTCCATCGCCTCCACATATGCACCGAAATCCGCGAATTTCAGGTGCATCAGGTACAGGAAATCCGGCGCGTGCAGCTTCGGGTACTGGGTAAAGTGCCCGCCCCGCGCGATCTTGGTTGGCGCCGACACGATGCAGGGCTTGGAGTAATGCGGCGCAAGGCGCACATGCCGGCGCGGCCCGAGGATCATGTCCGCCGCGCTCTCCGCCTCGATATCGATCCGGTGCAGCACCTCTAGCCCCACAGGGGTGAACACCCGATCCTCCGGTGCGCCTTCCAGCCAGCCTTTGAGCGTTTTGCCCTCAGACGGGTCAACCACCACCAGCTCGTCCACATCGCCCACGATCACGTGCCGGTAGTAGCGGCGCAAACCGTTCACCATGTTGTTCAGAAGGCCCCAGCGCTTCACGTCGAAATTCTTGTGCGGGTCCCCGGGGATGCCGATGATGTTGCAGCCCGCCGCCAGCGCCGCCACCTCGGACCCGCGGCCGTGATTGATGATGTAGCAGTTCTCGCGCCCGAACATCTCACCGTAATGGCGCAGCCAGGCGCGCAGAAAAAACGCATCGTCACGGACCATCGTGACCACAGCGGCCAGTTGCATATCGCTCACCTCTTTACCCGGCGCATCCTTCGCCTTGCGCGGCAGTGTAAACGAGGGTTTTGTAATCGGGAATCGTTAATATTGAGGGTCTCGCCCTGCTTCTCCCTGACTTTGCCAAAACCGGCTTGCTGATCCAGCGCCGCGGCGACACGCCCATAACGCGCATCAACGTGCTGGGCGAGCGGTCTTCGGGCACCAATTTCGTCAAGCGCTTGATCGGGCAGAACTCCGCCTTGCGCCCGGTGGAGCTGCTGGGCTGGAAGCACGGCTTTCCCTCGGTGGCGGCGATCCCGCCCGACATTGCGGTGGTCCTTTGCGTGCGGCGGGCGGAGGATTGGGCGCGGTCTATGTTCGCCAAACCCTGGCATACCAGCCCCGCGATGCAGGCCCTGCCCTTTTCCGCGTTCCTCCGCGCGGAGTGGGACACGCGGCTGGATAAGATGCGCTATTTCGAGGGGATCGGCCTGCCCGCCGCCCAAGGCCAGCCCCTGCAGCTGGATCGCCATCCGCTCACAGGCGCGCGGTTCGAGAACCTTTTCGCCCTGCGGCGGGCCAAGCTGGCGGGGCTGCTGAGCTACCTTGCGCGGGACTGCACGGTGGTGCTTTGCCGGATGGAAGAGGCGCAGGCGGACCCGGAGCGCTTTCTGGGACGGGTTCTGGCGCCGCTGGGCCACAGCCCGGATGCCAAGTTCAAACCGGTGGTCAAGCGGCTCGGCTCGCGCTTTGCCCCGGCGGTCGCGGGGCGCCCTGCCCCGCCTGCGCAGATGAGTGAGACCGATCGCGCCTTCATGTGGACGCAGTTGGACGCGGCTCAGGAAACGGCGCTAGGCTATGAAGGATAACGTAAAAAACCCGGATTTTGAGGTCGATGTGCGCGCGTCTTTTGCGCGTCAGGCGATCATGGAAACCCTCGGCGCGGACCTGTCGGAGGTGCAGCCTGGGCGGGTCGTGATCGACCTTCCCTTTCAAGCCGCCTTCACGCAGCAGCATGGCTTCTTGCATGCCGGGATTGTCACGGCAGGGCTCGATTCGGCCTGCGGCTATGCGGCGATGACGCTGATGCCCAAGGGCGCCGCGGTTCTGACGGTGGAGCTGAAAACATCGCTGATGTCACCCGCCCGCGGCGCGCGGTTTCGCTGCGCGGCAGAGGTGGTGAAGGCGGGCCGCACGCTGAGCTTTGCCGAAGCGCGGTGCACGGCACCGGACGGGACCCTTGTGGCGCGCCTGTCGGCCACGTTGATGACCATCGAGGGGCGTGCGGACGTGTCCGGGTGAATTGGCCCGCTGCGGGACCATAAAACAAAAAGGCTCCCGCCAAGGGGCGCCTTTTGCACGACAGCAGTGGCGCGGTTGACGGGGCTCGAACCCGCGACCCCCGGCGTGACAGGCCGGTACTCTAACCAACTGAGCTACAACCGCCCGCTGCGTTTGGGCGTAATATGGGCGGGGCGCGGGGGCGTCAAGCACTCAATGTCGCGGAGCGGGGCAAAATTTACGCGTCAGCCCGGCGGTCCGCGCGGAAGGCCACATAAAGCCCAGAGGCGATGATGATCACCGCGCCCGCCGCCACGTACACACCGGGGATTTCGGCAAAGAACAGCCAGCCCCAAAGCGTCGCGTAGATCAGCAGCGTGTATTCGAAGGGGGCGACGGTCGCCGCGCGGCTGAGGCGGTAGGCCTGAGAGATGGTGTAGCCAATGCAAGCCGACAGCACGCCAAGGCCGATCAGAACGGCCCAGTCACCCAGGGGCGGCCAGCTCCAGGCCCGCAGCAGGAACTGCACGGGCGCCGCATGGTCCGGCGAAAAGAACCGCCCGTCGCCAGCGATGGCAAAGAAGGCGAGGCTGCTAAGGATGAACGCGCTTTGGAGATAGATCGCCATCGCGGAGGCGCGGCTTTGCCCGCCCAGTTTGCGGGTCAGCACAGACATGCCCGCATAGCCCGCCGCCGCCAGAAGTGGCAGCACCGTCGCCCAGCCCGCCGCAACATCCCTACCGGAGATTTGCGGCCAGAGCATGACCAGAACGCCGCCAAAGCCGACCAGCACCGCCGCAGCGCGGCGCGGGCCAACCCATTCGCCCAGCACCGGGCCGGACATCACCGTGATCAGCAGCGGCGCGATGAAGTAAAGCGCCGTGGCCTTGGCCAGCGGCATCGCGACAATGGCGGCATAGAAGGACAGGTTGGCCAGCACAACCAGCACCGCGCGCAGGGCGTGCAGGCCCGGGCGCTGTGTGCGCAGCAGCGCAAAGCCCCCTTCAAGCTGCAGGACGATCAGCGAAAAGCAGATGCCGATCCCGTTGCGGAAAAAGACAATCTGATGCAGCGCATAGTCGCCCGACAGTGTCTTGATCAGCAGATCATTGACCGAGATGAAGAGCATTCCGGCCATCATAAAGACGATGCCAATGCGGCCGGGATCCTGGGTCATGAGCGGTTGCACGTGCAAGTCATAGCGCCGCGTTACCCGAATGCGCCGCGCGGCTCAACGCTGCGCGCGGCGCGGGGTCAAATCTTCAAGATTTGGCGCGGGTCGATCCTTGTAAGGATCGATGGCCCGCAATCCTTCAAAGGATTGCCCGGGCCGGTTCACTTCTCGGGCAGCGGGATGAATTCCTGATCATCCCCGGGCGGCAGTTGGAAGCGGCCGTGGGCCCAGTCGCCGGCGCGCCATGCCTCTTTGGCCGCGTCGATCCGGTCCTTGGAGCTTGCCACGAAGTTCCACCAGATGTGCCGCGGCCCCCCGAGGGTTTCCCCGCCCAGAAGCATGAGGCGCGCGCCTTGGTCTCCGGCCTTGAGGCTGATGCGGTCGCCGGGGCGGAAGACCATCATCTGGCCCGCTTCAAAGGTGTCGCCCGCCACCGTGATCGAGCCTTGGGTGACATACACCCCGCGGTCCTCGTGATTGTCGGGCAGCGGGATGGCCGCGCCCGCCTCCAGCACCGCATCGGCGTAGAACATCTCCGAGAATGTGCGCACCGGCGCGGTCTCGCCCCAGGCGGTGCCGAGGATCATGCGGACCTGTTTGCCCTCCCCTTCCAGCTCGGGCAGCGTGTCCTTGGGCGCGTGTTCAAACGCCGCCGGGGCGTCTTCGTGCTCCTCGGGCAGCGCGACCCAGGTCTGGATGCCAAAAAGACTGTGGGGGTTCTGGCGCACCGCGCCATCGGCGCGTTCGGAATGGGTGATGCCGTGGCCCGCCACCATCCAGTTCACCGCGCCGGGTTCAATCCAGCTGTCGGTGCCGAGGCTGTCGCGGTGGTGGATCTTGCCGCGGTACAGATACGTCACCGTGGCGAGGCCGATATGGGGGTGCGGGCGCACGTCGATGCCCTGCCCCGTCACAAACTCGGCGGGGCCCATCTGGTCGAAGAAGATAAAGGGGCCGACCATCTGGCGCTTGGGCGCGGGCAAGGCGCGGCGCACTTCAAAGCCGCCCAGATCGCGGGCGCGCGGGACGATGACCGTCTCGATCGCGTCAATTGCGTCGCCGGTCGGGCAGTCTGGGTCGAGGGCGGGGTTCCAGCTCATGGGCCTAGCCTTTCGCATGTCGTGTCGTTGCAGCGAAACATGGGGTTTGGCGCGCATCAAGCCAATTGCGCACGGCGGCACCAAAGGTCTGCGCGGCTGCGCAGGTCCGTGAGCGGTGCCATTGGGGGCAGATGGTGCCGCCGTGCAGGGGCTGCGCGCGCGCGGGCGCGCCGCCCGGGGCGTGTCAGCCCGCCTGACCCTTGAGGCTGACGGCGGTTCGTTCCATGTCGGCGGCCATCAGGATCAGGCGGGCGACCTGCTGCGCCTCTTCCGAGCGGGCCAGCTCATAAGCGGCAAATTCCAGCAGCGGCGCAGCAGCCGCCAGCGCTGCTGCCGTACGGGCCGCGGCGGGCATCGCGTTCAGGCGATCGAGGACGGCGAGCACATCGGCAGGCAGGTCGCGGTTGTCGAAAAGGGGCAAATCATTCATCGGGCACACTCGCTAGGACTTGGGTGGGATATGGCGCTCCCTATTGACCAAGTTGACGTGCGCGTCATGTCACGGAGTCACGCCACACGCGGCGTGCAGCTGCGTCAGGGGCTGATCAGGCCGGCGCCGATCCCCTCAATGGCAGCCGTCGTGCGGTCACGCACGCCGAGCTTGTGGTAGACACGGCGCATCAGCGTGTCGACCGTGTGCGGCGACAGGCCAAGAATGTCGGCAATCACGCCGTTGGACTTGCCCCGCGCGATCCACTGGAGCACGTCCCGCTCGCGCTGGGACAGGTGTGGCTGTTCGCGGCGCTCCCGGGTCAGGGCGCAATATCGGACATGGGCCGCCTGCGCGGCGAACTGATATTCGAGGATCTGCTCGGACGTGGGCGCCGCCGCGTCGGGGGCAAACCCAAGGCCGACATAGCCATTGCGAAAGCCCGGGCCAAAGACTTGAAATGCAAGGCCGTTGCCGAGATTGGCCGCTTCCATCTGTGACAGGTATGCGCGTTGCTGCGCGTTCAGCTGGACCAGATCGGGCACGTCCTTCCACAGGAACGGCTGCGCGTTCTGCATCGCGAAGTCTGTGATCGGGTCCACGAGGAACAGTTTATGCTGGATATAGTGGCACACCCAGCGTTGATCGAACCCTTCGGCTGCGACGGTGATGGCGTTGCGGTGCCCCTCGGTCGCGCTGATGTGGTGATAACTGATCTTCTCAAAACCTCGCGTGCGGAAATAGCGGTTCATCAGCTGCCACAGCGCCGCGGTGGTGGGTTGTGCGTCAATGGTTTGCAGCAGCTCACGCATGGGCGGGGCGCCCCGCGGGTCGCGGCACGGCCGGGTTGGCGCACGCGCTGAAACGGGTCATGGGCGGGCCTTTTTGACACCGCAAGCGGGCGCAACCTGACGGCTGGGCGATAAGAACACGGACCAAGGCGACGCCCCTCAGCGCGGAAAAGAAACCACCTGTAGCCCTACCACACTCAACGCCGCTACCCCAGCCAAAAGCGGCACGCCCGGTGCCAGAAGCGCACAAGAAATAGGCAGTTGCGCCGCCGCGCGGGCGCCGCAGCGCCAAATTGCGCCCCGCCGCTGTCCGGCGCCTGCCCCCCCGATATACTCGCATCCAGCCAACACGAAGGATCACGCCAGCATATGACGCAAGACGAGCCCGTCTTCTTTGATGAGCTGACCGGCAGCGGCCCCGGTGCGCCGCGCCCCCCTTACACCGGCTACCACGCTTGGTTCGACGCGCAGGACCTCAAAGCGCTGCGGCGCAAATCGTCCCAGGCGGAGCTGTTCTTTCGCCGCACCGGCATCACGTTCAACGTCTATGGCGCGGCGGAAGCGGATGAGCGGCTGATCCCCTTCGACATCGTGCCGCGCATCATCTCCGCCAAGGAATGGGCGCGCCTGACCCGCGGGATCGAGCAGCGTGTGCGCGCCATCAACGCGTTTCTGCACGACATCTACCACCGGCAGGAAATCCTGCGCGCGGGCCGCATCCCCGAACAGCTGATCGCCCGCAACGCCGCTTTCTTGCCCGAGATGATCGGCGTCACCCCGCCCGGGGGCATCTACACGCACATCACCGGCATCGACCTTGTCCGCACCGGCGAGAATGACTTTTTCGTGCTGGAGGACAACGCGCGCACGCCCTCCGGCGTCTCCTACATGCTGGAGAACCGGGAGACGATGCTGCAGATGTTCCCGGACCTATTTGGCCGCGTGAAGGTGCGCCCGGTCTCGGGCTACCCAAGGATGCTTTGCGATGCGCTCAGCGCCTGCATGCCCGACCGCGCAAGCGAAAGGCGGACGGTCGCGGTCCTGACGCCCGGCATCCACAACTCTGCCTATTTCGAGCACGCCTTTCTGGCCGACAACATGGGTGTCGAGCTGGTCGAGGGCACGGACCTGCGCGTGCAGGACGGCAAGATCGCGATGCGCACGACGCAAGGCTACCGGCCCGTCGACGTCATCTACCGCCGGGTGGATGACGATTTCCTCGACCCGCTGAACTTCAACCCCAAGTCGCTGCTCGGCGTGCCGGGGGTATTCGACGTCTACCGCGCGGGCGGCATCACGCTGGCCAACGCCCCCGGCACAGGCATCGCGGATGACAAGGCGATCTACAGCTACATGCCCGACATCGTCGAGTTCTACACGGGCGAGGCACCGATCCTGCAGAACGTGCCCACATGGCGCTGCTCCGAGCCGGAGGCGCTGGCTTACGTGCTGGATCACCTGCCCGAACTGGTGGTGAAGGAGGTGCACGGCTCGGGCGGGTACGGGATGCTGGTTGGCCCTGCGGCCTCCAAGCGGGAACTCGGCGCGTTCAAAGCCAAGCTGAAGGCGCAGCCCGACAATTACATCGCCCAGCCGACGCTGGCCCTGTCGACCGTGCCCATCCTGACGAAGGCCGGCCTTGCCCCGCGCCACGTGGATTTGCGGCCCTTTGCGCTCTTTTCCCCGCGCGGGGTGGAGATAACCCCCGGCGGTCTAACCCGCGTGGCGCTGAAGGCGGGCAGCCTCGTCGTCAACTCCTCCCAAGGGGGCGGCACAAAAGACACCTGGGTGCTGGAGGACGACTGAGATGCTGGGACGCACCGCAGGCGGGCTTTTCTGGATGTTCCGCTACCTTGAGCGGGCGGAAAACACCGCGCGCCTGATCGAGGCGGGCTTTCGCATCGCTCTGACCCGCCCCGGCGCCGATGAATGGGGCAGCGTCCTGAAAACAGCGGGGGCGGCTGCGGGCTATACGGAGGTGCATGGTGCGCTCAGCCAATCGGCGGCGATCGACTACATGCTGCGCGATGGGGCGAACCCGTCCTCGGTGATGTGCTGCTATGCCAGCGCACGGCAGAATGCGCGCATGGTGCGCACGGCCATCACGCGCGAGGTCTGGGAAGCGGTCAACGACACCTACTTGACGCTGAAAGCGCGGCTCGCCCGCCCGGTGCCGGACAAAGACCTGCCCGAAATGCTGGGCCTGATCCGCCAGCAATCCGCCCTTGTCAGGGGGGCGCTGCACGGCTCGATGATGCGCGATGACACGTTCGATTTCTGCCGCCTTGGCACGTTCCTTGAGCGGGCAGACAACACCGCGCGCATCCTCGATGTGAAATACTACGTGCTGCTGCCTTCGTTCACCCATGTGGGCAGCAAGCTGGACAATGTGCAATGGGAGGTCGTCCTGCGCTCGGTCGCGGGCGCGCGCGCCTTTGCGTGGCTGAACCGGGGCGAGGTAACAGCGCGCGGGGTCACGGACTTTCTGGTGTTCGATCCGCGCATGCCCCGTTCACTGCGGTTTGCAATGTCAAAGATACAGGGCAACCTCAATATGCTTGAGGCCGATTACATGGACCGGCACGCCGCGCACGATCTGGCGGACGCGATGGATGCAGACCTCAGGCGGCTGAACGTAGACACGGTGTTCGACGCGGGCCTGCACGATTTCCTCAGCGATTTTCTCGACCGCGTCGGTGCCCTCGCCCGCGCGATCGAAACCGACTACAGATTCGCCGCCTGATGCGCCTCCGGATCGATCACAGCACCACCTACCGTTTTGACGCGCCGGTGGACTATGGGCTGCAGCAGCTGCGCAAGACGCCCAAAAGCCGGGACGGCCAGCGGGTGGAGGACTGGGCGGTTGAGGTGACAGGCGGGCGCATTGAGGCCGAATTCACCGACCAGCACGCCAATACCGTCAGCCTGGTACGCATCGCACCTGGGGCGGAAGCGATCACCCTGCGCTGCCACGGCTGTGTCGCGGTCGATGACCGCGGCGGTGTCGTCGGACCGCAGCGCGGCTTTGTCCCCCTGTGGCTCTTCAAACGCTCAACCGAGCTGACCCGCGCAGGGCCCAATGTGCGGCGGCTGGCGAAGGGCCTGCGCACCGAGCATGACGCGATCCTGCCGCTCCTGCACGCGCTGTCTGACCGGATCCTCGCCGAAGTGCCCTACGCGATTGGCGAGACGGACGCGCGCACCACCGCAGATGCGGCCATTGAGGCGGGCCGCGGCGTCTGCCAGGACCACGCCCACATCTTTGTCGCCGCCGCCCGCGCGCTCGACATCCCGGCGCGCTACGTGTCGGGCTACGTGATGCTAAACGACCGGGTCGAGCAAGAGGCCGCACACGCCTGGGCAGAGGCGCATGTGGAGGGCCTCGGCTGGGTCGGCTTTGACGTCTCCAACGGAATCTCGCCGGATGCGCGCTACGTTCGTGTCGCAACAGCGCTGGACTATGCGGGCGCCGCGCCGGTATCTGGGATCAGACTTGGCGATGCTGCGGAAGCGATGGATGTCACCATTGCGGTACAGCAGCAGTAAGAAGAACGGAACTTTGACATGACCTATTGCGTGGGACTGCGGCTGAACCGTGGCCTCGTCTTCATGTCCGACACGCGCACCAATGCGGGCGTCGACAATATCAGCGTCTTTCGCAAGATGTTTCACTGGGAGACCGAAGGCGAGCGCGCGATCACCCTGATGACCGCCGGGAACCTGGCCACCACGCAGGCCGTCGTCAGCCTTTTGAACGAACGCGCCCTGCCCGCCGAAGACCGCGGCACACCGACCCTGCTTGAGGTGCCATCGATGTACCGCGCGGCAGAGCTGGTGGGGCAGACCCTGCGCGAGCTGATCAAAGACCAGACCGGCACAGGTCACGAAGCCGAGGCCTTCTCCGCCACGATGATCCTCGGCGGTCAGGTGCGCGGCGGTGAGCCGCGGATCTTCATGATTTACCCGGAGGGAAATTTCATCGAAGTCTCTGACGAAACACCGTTTTTCCAGATCGGAGAGACGAAATACGGCAAGCCCATCCTCGTGCGGACCTATGATGCGGAGATGTCTTTCGAAGAGGCGGTGAAGCTGCTGATGCTGAGCTTTGATTCAACGATCAAGGCGAACCTGAGCGTCGGCTTGCCGCTGGACCTGCACCTCTACGAAGCGGACAGTTTTGCGCTGGGCCGGGTGCGCCGGATCGCGCCGGGGGACGCGTTTTTTGAAACGCTGTCCTCGGGCTGGGGCGACGCCCTGCGCCGCGCATTCAAGGACTTGCCGGATTACGAAATCGACTGAGCAGGGCCTCAATCAGGCCTGGGCAGGCCTTCTTCGGCTGCGATGAAGGCCCGCAAAGGGGCCTGAAGAGCGACGCTTGAGCGGTGAAAAACGGCGTCGCAAACAGGACAGACAGGCCCGTATACTGTCGTGCACCATTGCCTCAGCAGGAGGCCCGCATGCGTTTGGATCATGTCAAGATCGCGCTGGTCAGCCGCACCATCGGTGCGGACCGGGGTCGTGCGGCGCGGGGGCGCCCCTGAAGGGTCCAAACCCTTCACATGACCCCAGCCAAGGATACCCGACATGAACGATCACTCCGCCCTGCGCTCCGGTGGACGCTCTGCGCGCCGCAAAGCGCGCGCTGCTGCTCTGCCAGACCATATGCGCCCCATACGCCCAGGTATGTCCGGCGGGCACTACCAACCCATGACCGAGGCGGAGGTGCTGCGCATCCACCGCGCCGCCCTGCAAGCCCTTGAAACCATTGGCCTTGCAGACGCGCCGCAATCCGGCATCGATGCGATGACCGCATACGGCGCCGTACTGGGCGAGGATGGTCGCCTGCGCTTTCCCGCGTCCGTGGTCGAGGACGCGCTGGCCTCCGCCAACCGCAACTTGACCCTGCACAGCCGCAACGGGCTGACGGACCTCGACCTATCGGGCACCCGTGTGCATTACGGCACCGCCGGAGCGGCGGTACATCTGGTCGATCCGAACGGGCGCGACTACCGCGAAAGCACCATTCAGGACTTGCACGACGCCGCGCGCATCTGCGACGTGCTGGACAACATCCACTTCTGTCAGCGGCCAATGGTGGCCCGCGACATCCCCGACAACCTGGAGATGGACCTGAACTCCGTCTACGCTTGCGTGTCCGGCACCCACAAACATATCGGCATGTCCTTCACCGAGCCGCACCACGCGGCGCAGGCGCTGGAGATGCTGCACATGGTGGCGGGCGGCGAGGATGCGTGGCGCGCGCGGCCCTTCATGTCCAACTCTAACTGCTTTGTCGTGCCGCCGATGAAATTCGCCACCGAAAGCTGCGAGGTGATGGAGGTCTGCATCCGCGGCGGGATGCCCGTGCTGCTGCTCTCGGCAGGCATGGCCGGGGCCACCGCGCCGTCCACCATCGCAGGCGCCATCGTGCAGGCCGTGGCCGAATGCCTCGCCGGCCTCGTCTACGTACAGGCCATTCAGCCGGGTGCGCCCGCAGTCTTCGGCACCTGGCCTTTCGGCCTCGATTTGCGCACCGGCGCGATGACCATCGGCTCGGGCGAGCAGGCCCTGCTCACGGCGGGCTGCGCCCAAATGCACCGCTTTTACGACCTGCCCGGCGGCGCTGCAGCAGGCGGGTCGGACAGCAAGCTGCCCGATATGCAGGCCGGTTGGGAGATGTCGAACACCGCGACGGCAGCGGGCCTTGCAGGCTGCAACATGATCTATGAGGCGGCAGGGATGCACGCCTCCCTGCTCGGCTTCTGCTTTGAATCCCTAATCCTCGGCGATGACCTCATCGGTCAGGCGCTGCGCTGCGTGCGCGGGATCGAGGTTACGGATGAGACGATGGCGCTCGATCAGATCGCGCAGGTCTGCATGGGCGGGCCGGGTCACTACCTTGGCACGGCCCAGACGATGGCGCGGATGCAAACAGACCATGTCTACCCCGCCCTCGGCGACCGAACCTCGCCCAAGGAATGGGCGGAAAAGGGAAAACCGGACCTGCTCGCACGCGCCACCGCCCGCAAGGAGGAAATTCTCGCCACCCGCAGCACGGCACGGCTTGCCCCGGAGGTGGACGCCGCGATCCGCGCACGGTTCACCATCCACCTCGGCGCCTGACAAAAAGGCGCGCGCCCCTGGGGGGAGACGCGCGCCTTTCCCGAAAGGCGCGGCGCGTGTCTGTCATGCTGCCCCGCGCGCCGCAGCCCCCGGTGCCTCAGCCGTCCTCGGACGGCATCATCCCGGCCTCTTGCGCGGCGACAACCTCGCTTTCGTCCAGCGCGCCGCTCGCGTCGAGGTCCATCGCGAGGAAGCTGTCGGTCGACACCTCCGGGTACACGGCCTGCACCTCGTCGATGGTCAGCACGCCGTCGCCATTGGCGTCGATCTCTGCGGTGCCCGCGCCCATCGCGAGGGCAGGAACAGTGATCAGGGTCAGGGCTGCGATGCTCAGGCTGGTTTTCATGTCGGGTACTCCTGTTTTGGTTGGCGAAGGGCTTGTGCGCCTTCATGACAGCAGACGCGGCGCGCCGGGTCTGCATCCCGTCGACGGTTCGGCGCGCGGCGGTCTGCCGATCCGCCACATACGGATTGGCGGGCGGTTGCCCAAAAAGCCCCCAGCCCACCCTTCGGCGAAAACCCCCGGGCTGGTCCGCGGCGATGTGCGAGGTCAGCATGAGGCCATGCACGCCCTTTTGCCCCTCCTGCCCGCCCTGCGCCGCCGCGCCCGCCGCCTGACCCGGTCTGAGGCGGATGCCGAAGACCTGTTGCAGGACGTCATGGTGCGGCTACTGTCGGGGCTGGCGAAAGGGCGGCAGATTGACGATCTGCCCCGCTACGCCATGCGCGCACTGAGCAACGAGGCGCGCAGCCGCTGGCGGCGCGGCACGCGATGCGAAGAACTGCGCGATGACGCTGCGTTTGAGCTGCCAGTGGCCGAAGCCCGCCTGACCTGCGCCGAGACCCTGCGCGCCATCGAAGAGCTGCCCCGTGCTCAAGCCGACCTGATGCGCCGCGTCGCGGCCGGAGAGACCTCCCCCAAGGCCCTAGCCCGAGCGACAGGCCTGCCGCTGGGCACCGTCATGTCCCGCCTCGCCCGCGCCCGCGCCGCCCTGCGCGCCAAGCTGGACTAAACCTTTAGGTTCGGAGCCGCCCTCGCTTGAGCTCAAAGAGGCAGGAGGGGGCGGCACGGTCAAGACAAATCGCCGAGGGGCCCCCCGCAGGAGGGGATACGGCTATTTGTCTTGAGCGGGACGACACCGCCTGTCACGCCAGAGATCAATCGAGGGCGGCTCCGAAGCGTTTTAGGTTTGGTGAGACCCGAAGCGAAACCACCTCAACCATCCATGCCCACCGTCCGCAGCAGCGCGCCCGTTTTGCGCCAGCAAAACGCCCCCCTCTTCGTCAGATTTTTCCCAAAAATCTGCCCGCGACAAAGCAGCGGGCCAAGAAAAAGGGGGGCCCGAAAGCCCCCCGTGAGTTTCGCCGTACAGGCTCAATATGTTAACCGCCCGGTACTTTTCTGCCTGCGGCCTGTACGTCGTCAGAAGCGAACGCATCCGCTTCGTGTCCCGCGCCCCGGCAAAGCCGGGACGCGCATTCCCTAGCTACAGCCCGAAGTCGCGCCGCAGGTGTTGCACTTCATGCAGGTGCCGTTGCGCACCAGCGTGTAGTTGCCGCATTCACCGCAAGCTTCGCCCTCGTAGCCCTGCATCTTGGCCTTGGTGCGCGCGTCTATCAAAGTCGCAGTCACCAGATCCCCGCCATGCGCCGTCTCCGGCACCAGCGTCTCCAGCGCGGCGGAGGCATCGACCGCCCCGGCCATGCCGCCGTTCAGCACCACGAGGTCCTGCGGCAAACGTTTCCGCAGATAGCCGGTCGAGCTGATCGACTTGAGCACCTCCAGCGACTTGGTCGCTGCTGTCTCCGAAAGGGCCGCCACGTTGGCCTCATCGCCTTCGGGCGCAACCGCCTGGCCGATGCTGTCAAAGGTCTCGCCCTCGGGCTTCACATGCGCAAGGTCCGTGCGATCCAGGTAAGACACCGCCAGTTCCCGGAAGATGTAATCGAGGATCGACGTCGCATTCTTGATGCTGTCATTGCCCTGCACCATGCCGGCGGGTTCGAACTTGGTGAAGGTAAACGCGTCCACATAGGTCTCCAGCGGCACGCCATACTGAAGCCCGACCGAGATCGCGATGGAGAAGCTATCCATCATCGCCCGGAAGGACGAGCCTTCCTTGTGCATGTCGATGAAGATCTCGCCAAGGCTGCCGTCTTCGTACTCGCCCGTGCGCAGGTAAACCTTGTGCCCGCCAACAACAGCTTTCTGGGTATAGCCCTTGCGGCGCTGGGGCAGCTTCTCGCGCTCGGACCGCACCACTTCCTTGACGATCACCTTCTCGACGATCTTTTCCGCCAGCACGATCGCCTTTTCCTGGGCCGAGCCGCTTTCCAGCACTTCTGCCGCTTCCTCGTCATCCTCAACAAGGGCTGCGGCCAGGGGTTGGGAAAGTTTGGAGCCGTCACGGTAGAGCGCGTTGGCCTTCACGCCCAGCTTGTGGCTCAGCTCGTACGCCGCCTGACAATCGGCGATGGTCGCATCGTTCGGCATGTTGATCGTCTTGGAGATCGCACCGGAGATGAACGACTGCGCCGCGGCCATCATGGTGATGTGGCTGTTCACGCT
Source organism: Pseudomonadota bacterium (assembly GCA_039817385.1). GTDB lineage: Bacteria > Pseudomonadota > Alphaproteobacteria > Rhodobacterales > Rhodobacteraceae > JBCBCP01. The sequence continues at coordinate 376,704 of JBCBVY010000001.1, forward strand.
CAGGAACCGCTTGCCCTTCTTCCCGCAGGGGTTCGCGCAGTCGAAGATCGGCAGATGCTCCTCCCGCAGGTGCGGCGCGCCTTCCAGCGTCATCGTCCCGCAAACGTGGTCGTTCGCGGCATCGATATCGGCCTTGGAGTAGCCCAGATGACGCAGCAGGTCGAAGGTCGGATCGTTCAGTTTCGCCGCCGGGATGCCCAGCACGCCGGAGCAGAACTCTTCGCCCAGCGTCCACTGGTTGAAGACAAAGCGGATGTCGAAGGCCGACTCTAGCGCCGCGTCCACCTTCGCCAGCTCCGCCGGGCCAAAGCCGTGACCCGCGAGCGAGGTGTGGTTGATCACCGGCGCGTTGCCAATGGTGCCGTGCCCCACCGCGTAGCTCACGATCTCTTCGATCTGCGCGGAACCATAGCCAAGGTTTTCCAGTGCCGCGGGCACAGAGCGGTTGATGATCTTGAAGTAACCGCCACCCGCGAGCTTCTTGAACTTCACGAGGGCAAAGTCCGGCTCGATCCCCGTGGTGTCGCAGTCCATGACAAGGCCAATGGTGCCGGTCGGCGCGATCACCGTCGATTGCGCGTTGCGGTAGCCGTGCTTCTGGCCCAGCTCCAGCGCCTCGTCCCAGACGGCCATCGCCACGTCGATCAGACGGCTGTCCGGGCACTTGGCGTGATCCAGTGGCACCGGCTGCACCGCCAGCTTCTCGTAGCCCTCGGTCGCGCCGTAGGCCGCGGTGCGGTGGTTGCGCATGACGCGCAACATGTGGGCCGCGTTCTTGGCATAGCCCGGGAAGGCGCCCAGCTCGCCCGCCATCTCGGCGGAGGTCGCATAAGAAACGCCCGTCATGATCGCGGACAGTGCCCCGCACAGCGCGCGGCCCCGGTCACTGTCATAGGACATGCCCATGTTCATCAAGAGGCCGCCAATGTTGGCATAGCCGAGCCCCAGCGTGCGGAACGCGTAGGACCGCTGCGCAATCTCCTTGGACGGGAACTGCGCCATCATCACGCTGATCTCCAGCGTCACGGTCCACAGCCGCGCGGCGTGCATATAGTCCTCGACCTGGAACTCACCGTCCTTGAGGAACGTCAGCAGATTCATCGACGCGAGGTTACAGGCCGTATCGTCGAGGAACATGTACTCCGAGCACGGGTTCGAGCCGCGGATCGGCCCGTCCTCGGGGCAGGTGTGCCAGTCGTTCACCGTGTCGTGGAACTGGATGCCGGGATCGGCACAGGCCCAGGCCGCGTGGCCGACCTGTTCCCACAGATCGCGGGCTTTGACCGTCTTGGTGACCGAGCCGTCAACGCGGGAGATCAGCTGCCAATCGGCGTCCTTTTCGACGGCCGCGAGGAACGCGTTGGTCACGCGGATGGAGTTGTTCGAGTTCTGGCCCGAGACAGAGTTGTACGCCTCGCTGTCCCAGTCGGTGTCGTATGTCGGGAACTCGATGCTGGTGTGGCCCTGGCGGGCGTAGTCCAGCACGCGCTTGACGTAAGTCTCCGGGATCGCGACCTTCTTGGCCTCGCGCACGGCCGTCTTCAGCGCCGGGTTGGCGTTGGGGTCATAGGCGTCTTCGGCGGTGCCATCCCACTTGGCAATGGCGGCAAAGATGTCGTTCAGCTTTGCCTCATGCATCTTGGAGCCAGCGACGATGGACGCCACCTTCTGCTCTTCGAGCACCTTCCAGTTGATGAAGTCCTCGATGTCCGGATGATCCGCATCGACGATGACCATCTTCGCCGCGCGGCGCGTGGTGCCGCCTGACTTGATGGCGCCCGCGGCCCGGTCGCCGATCTTGAGGAAGCCCATCAGGCCCGAGGATTTGCCGCCGCCGGACAGCCGCTCCCCCTCACCGCGCAGATGGCTGAAATTCGTGCCCGTGCCCGAGCCGTACTTGAAAAGGCGCGCCTCGCGCACCCACAGATCCATGATGCCGCCCTCGTTCACCAGGTCGTCCTTCACCGACTGGATGAAGCAGGCGTGCGGCTGCGGGTGCTCGTAGGCGGATTTGGACTTGGTCAGCTTTCCAGTGAACGGATCGACATACATGTGGCCCTGCGCAGGCCCGTCGATGCCGTAAGCCCAATGCAGGCCGGTGTTGAACCATTGCGGGCTGTTGGGGGCCGCGCGCTGGGTCGCGAGCATCACGCGCATCTCGTCATAATAGGCGCGCGCGTCGTCCTCCGTGCTGAAATAGCCGCCCTTCCAGCCCCAATAGGCCCAGGCGCCGGCCAGACGGTCGAACACCTGCTTGGATGACGTCTCTCCGCCCATCTCCGCGCCCGTCGCGGGGCGGGATTTCCACAGGAACTCCGGCACGCCCTCTTCTTCGATCTTTTCAAGCTTGGACGGCACGCCCGCCTTCCGGAAGTATTTCTGCGCGATGACGTCGCTGGCGACCTGGCTCCAGGTGCTGGGCACTTCGACCTCGTCCAGGCGGAACACAATGGTGCCGTCCGGGTTGCGGATTTCCGACGCGGTGGTCACGAAATCGAGCGCTGCATACGCATCCTGCCCCGCCTTGGTGAACTTTCTTTCAATCTTCATCGCGCTGCCTCATCTTCAGCATTCCTGTCCTTCGCACTCTCTTCGGAGCGCACGCACGCCGTGGCACGGGGGCAAAAGTCGCCTGACTGCACAGGTTGGTGCAGCTCAGTAAAAGCCGATGATCTGGCGTGATCTGTCCCTCGTGCCTGGCCCGCTGCCCCCTTGCGTTGTGCCACAAGATGTTGTGGTAGCGAACCCAGCCCGCACAACCTGACGTATCCTCGGGGGGTGGGTCAATCGAATTTTTGTCGTTTTTTTGACGAAAATTTCCTTGACCAAATCCGCCTTTTCGCGGGCTGCGATTCCAAATATTAACAAGTGGTAAATACCTAAGCAGTGCAGCGAGATACTGTTCACAAGCTGCGTTCGGAAAATCCGTTTTGGCGGGCAGATTTACCGCGGGCACCGCAGGCAAAGCCTGAACTTATCCACAGGCCGCTTTGCTGCAGCTGCGAAGGATGGACCGCGCCGCGCAAATATGGTGCAGTGGCACCACCGCTGTGAAACCGGAGCCCCGATGACGCGTTTTTTTGCCCGCGCAGGTGCCTGCGCCGCCTTTTGCCTGATGTTGATGCTGGCGGCTTGCGGCCCCCAATATGTAGAACGCGTCGCTGCGCCCGGAGAGGTTTTGCCCGAACGCGTCGCTACATTCCCCGCCGCGCCGGACGCATTGAACGCCTCGTTCCGCGCCGCTTGCAATGATCCCGGGGATCGCTACGTGCGGCCGCGCCGCGGGGTCCGTCAATGTCGCACCCTGCCCTCTCCGGACCTCGCGGCGTTCCTGCTGGTGCAATATGACGGCGCGCTCGAGGTGCCAACGCTGGTGATCCAGACCGAAGAACGCCCCGCGGGCGGGCCGGTGGAGGTCGGCTTTTCCTATTTTGCCGAGGTGCCGCAGAAATCGGGGGACACGCGGCGCATTTATTTCAAGGACCGTGAACTGGACGGGTTCATCGACCAGCTGCTCGTCGCCTCGGGCGGCATGCTACCGATCTAGGCGGCCTCACTCAGGCCCCTGCGGGCCTTCTTCGGCCCGGATCAGGCGATGAAGGCCAACGGGCCTGAAGAGCCGCGTGTGGTTTTTCGAAATTTCGATGGTCGGGGCGGCAGGATTCGAACCTACGACCCCCTGTACCCAAAACAGGTGCGCTACCAGACTGCGCCACGCCCCGGCCATCGCACCCCTCTACCGCGGGTCAACGCCGTTGAAAAGGGGCGATCAGCAGGACCAGACCGCATCGGGCAGCCGGGGGTGCTGAACCTGGGTGCCGACGGTGATTCCCATCCGCTGCGCCAGCCCGCCATTGATCTCGAGCGCGGCCAGACCACGCCCGCCATCGATCACGGTCTCATCGCGCGGCTGCGCCCGGTGATGGATATGCTGCACGATGCCTGCGGCGTCGATGAAGATCATGTCGAGCTCAATCAGCGTGTTGCGCATCCAAAAGCTCATCGGGCGGGGCGTTTCATAGACAAACAACATCCCCGCGGAGGCCGGCATCGTTTCCCGAAACATTAGCCCGCGCTGCTGCTCTGCCGGTTCATCAGCGATCTCGACGGTAAAGCGGGCCGCGCCCCAATCGCCGCGGAGCCGAATCGTGTCCTCGCGGCAGGCTGCCGCAGCAACATCGGCAAAGAGCAAAGACAGGCAAACCGCCAGCAGGCCGCCTAGTCGTCCTCTGGGGTCAGGGCGGCTTCCCATGCGTGCACCTCCGCGGCCATTTTGCCCCGTTTACCTTCGATCACGCGGATCGCCAAGGCTTCACCGGGGGCAAGATCGGCCAATCCGGACCGGCGCAGCACCTCGACATGCACAAACACGTCCGCGCTGCGGCCGAATACATTGGCAAAGCCAAAGCCCTTGCCTTTGTCGAACCACTTCACCCGGGCCGGCTCCAGAGGGATGGCGCGAAGCGCCTCTGCGTCCAGTCCGGCAAATTCGGGGAGGGCGGTCGTAGGCGCCTCCCCTTCGCGCGGGGTGATCGAAAACACCTCAAGCGCCTGGATACCGCGTTCGGTCTGCTGCACGGACACTTCGATCCGGGCTTGATCCGTGACCGAGCTTTGCCCAAAGTTCCGCAAAACGTTGACGTGCAGAAGGATATCCGGACCGCCCTCGTCCGAAATGACAAAGCCGAACCCCTTGACCGGGTCGAACCATTTCACCGTTCCCGACACCCGTCTGCTATCTTGCGTTTGATCCAACACGCGCGGCTTTCTGTTTATTTTTGTCCTGCTCCTCTCAATTGAACTTTTTACGTCGCGCGACGCAAGGCAAATTTAACACGCTTTTTCAGATATTTGCATTTCGTGCGGCGTGAAATTTCAGGGATTCAGGCGCTGAACCGTCCACCCATCGCCAGTGCTGGAACGCGTCCAGCGGAACCGATCGTGCAGCCGATTTGCGCCATCGGCCCAGAATTCAATTTCTACGGGTGTGATCCGGTAACCGCCCCAATGGGGCGGACGCGTTGGCGCGGTGCCGTGCTGCGCGGCGGCTTTGGCAACCTCCGCCATGAGCGCGGCGCGACTGCCGAGCGGGCGCGATTGCGCCGAGGCCCAGGCCCCCAGCCGCGAGCCAAGCGAGCGCGAGGCGTAGTATGCATCCGCTTTTGCCCCATCCTCCCGCTCCACATGGCCGCGCACACGCACCTGGCGGCGCAGCGACTTCCAGTGCATGACGAAGGCGGCCTTGCCCGCCTGCTCGATCTCTTGCGCCTTCACGCCTTCGTAATTCGTGTAGAAGACAAAGGCGTCCGCCTCGATGTCCTTCAGCAGCACCATACGCACGTTGGGCATGCCGCCCGCGTCCACGGTGCTGAGGGCAATGGCGTTAGGGTCATTTGGCTCGGTCTTCTCTGCTTCAGCCAGCCAGGTGCGCGCCAGCGCCACCGGATCGTCCCCGGCAAACATGCCGCTGCGGGCGGGTTCCTTGTCAGTCATCTGCGGTCTCCTTTCCCCCGGCATGTGCGGCATTGCCCCGCCCTGTCAATCCATGCCGCCGCTTGAAGCGTCCCCGGCAATCGCCTAATGCTCAGCCGGGCTAGAGAACGGGGGTTTGCGATGGGTAACGAGCTGATGGCGGGCAAGCGAGGCCTCATCATGGGTCTCGCCAATGACAAGTCGATTGCCTGGGGCATCGCGAAGCAGCTGGCGGATGCGGGCGCGGAGCTGGCCTTTTCCTACCAGGGTGATGCGCTGAAAAAGCGGGTCGATCCGCTCGCTGCGCAGCTTGGGTCAAGCATCGTGCTGCCCTGTGACGTGGCCGACGAGGCGTCGATTGACGGGCTGTTCGCGGCGCTGGCAGAGCGGTGGGACAACCTTGACTTTATCGTCCATGCCATTGGTTTTTCTGACAAGAATGAGCTGCGCGGTCGCTATATCGACACCAGTCGTGCCAACTTCATGATGTCGATGGACATCTCCGTCTACTCCTTCACCGCCGTCATGCAGCGGGCGGAAAAGATGATGACAAATGGCGGCAGCGCGCTGACCCTGACCTATTACGGCGCGGAAAAGGTCATGCCCCATTACAACGTGATGGGCGTCGCCAAGGCCGCGCTGGAGGCGTCGGTACAGTACCTCGCCGAAGACCTCGGCAAGGACGGCATCCGCGTGAACGCGATCAGCGCGGGCACGATCAAGACGCTCGCCGCGTCGGGCATCGGCGATTTCCGCTACATCCTAAAGTGGAACGAATACAACTCCCCCTTGCGCCGCAACGTGACGATTCAAGACGTGGGCAAAGCGGCGCTTTTCCTGCTGTCCGATCTTGGCTCCGGCACGACCGGAGAGAACCTGCATGTCGATGCGGGCTATCACGTTGTGGGCATGAAGGCCGCGGACGCGCCGGACATCACGAAATGAGTTGGGAAAGCCTGCTTGCCTTCAACATGGTGCTGGCCGCGGCCATCGCCGCGCCGGGTGCGGCGCTGCTTTATTTTATCAAGACAACCGTCGCGGCGGGCCGTGTGGCCGGGATGCTCACCGGCATTGGCCTCGGGCTTGCCGCTGCGCTCTGGACACTGGCGGCGCTGCTGGGGCTGGAGGTCGTCTTTTCCCTCTTCCCTTGGACATACACGGTGCTGAAAGCCGCGGGCGCAGCCTACCTTCTCTACCTCGCGTGGCAGACGTGGAACCACGCCGCCGCCCCGCTGGGCGCGGCCCCTACCCGCCCCGGCGCCTCCATCCTGTCGGGCTTTCTCGTGAACGCGGGCAACCCCAAATCCATGCTCTTTGCCGCCGCCGTGATCGTCGTGGTCTTCCCCGAGGGCCTCGGCGCGCGGGACATCGCCCTGATCACGCTGAACCACCTCGTGGTCGAACTGGCCTTCTACGCCCTCTTCGCCGTCGCGCTGGGCTCCGCGCCCGCGCGGCGCGGCTATCTTTCGTTGAAACCCGTACTGGACCGGATCGCCGCCACGCTGCTTGGTGCGCTCGGCCTGCGCCTTATCCTGGACCGGAGCTGACCCATGACCGACCAACTGCCGCACGAAAAAGGCTTCCACGTCAGCTGGGACCAGATGCACCGGGACAGCCGCGCGCTGGCCTGGCGGCTGGACGGGCGCGGCCCGGATCATGGCGCGTGGCGCGCGGTGGTCGCGATCACCCGGGGCGGCATGGCCCCCGCTATGATCGTCGCACGCGAGCTGGACATTCGCACAGTCGATACAATCAGCGTGAAATCGTACCACGCAGGCGGCGGCAAGGCCGATCAACGACGCGAGGCGCAAGTCCTCAAATCCCCCAATGCCGAGATGATGGGCGATGGCACCGGCATCCTGATCATTGATGATCTTGTCGACAGCGGGAAAACGCTTGAGCTGGTCCGCTCCCTTTACCCCCAGGCCCACTTTGCCACCGTCTACGCCAAGCCGCAGGGTGAGCCGCAGGTGGACACGTTCATCACCGGGGTCAGCCAGGACACCTGGATCTTCTTCCCCTGGGACATGGCCCTGCAATACGTGCAGCCCTATCGCGGCGGGGACTAGGCAACCTGCCTGCCGCTTCACTTGGCCAGATAAACTCCCGCCGGAGGCTCCCTCCGCCAGCCAAAGGCCCGAAAGATGACGAAGACGCGCACCGCATCAACCTTCGCCCCGCCCGTCATGGAGGCGCGCCGCTGGCTTGACGGTGTGCACTTCCCCGCAGACCGCCCCCTTATCAATGTCAGTCAGGCCGCGCCGGTCGATCCGCCGCCGCAGGCGCTGCGCGAGGTGATGGCGCGGGCGGCGCTGGAGGACGACAGCGCGCATCTTTATGGCCCCGTGCTGGGCCTGCCCGAGTTGCGCGGGGCGCTGGCGGCGCAGATTAGCGCGCACTATGCGGGCACGGTCTCTGCCGATCAGGTCGCGATTACCTCGGGCTGCAATCAGGCCTTTGCCGCGGCAATTGCAACGCTGTGCGAGGAAGGGGATGAAGTTCTCCTGCCAACGCCCTGGTATTTCAATCACAAAATGTGGCTCGACATGGCAGGTGCCGTGGCCGTGCCGCTGCCCACGGGCGCGGGCCTGTTGCCGGATCCAGAGGCAGCTTGGGCGGCGATCACGCCGCGCACCAAAGCCATCGCATTGGTCACGCCAAACAACCCGGGCGGGGTGGAGTACCCCGCGGACCTTGTCCTCGCCTTCTACACTCTCGCCAAGGAACATGGGCTCGCCCTGATCGTGGACGAGACCTACCGTGATTTCGACAGCCGCTCCGGCCCGCCGCACGCGCTCTTCCAGCAGGACGGCTGGGACGAGACCTATCTCCACCTTTACTCTTTCTCCAAGGCTTACCGGCTGACCGGCCACCGCGTCGGCGCGCTGGTCACCGGCCCCGCGCGGCTGGCAGAGGCGGAGAAATTCCTCGACACAGTCGCGATCTGCCCCGGCCAGATCGGCCAGATCGCCGCCGCCTGGGGCATTGCGCATCTACAGGACTGGCTGGCCGGTGAGCGAACAGAGATCCTCGCCCGCCGCGCCGCGATTGAGGCGCAGATGCCGCGGCTCGCGGCGCAGGGTTGGGAGCTGCTCGGCGTGGGCGCCTATTTCGCGTACCTGCGGCATCCTTTCGCCGAGTCCAGCGCAACGCTCGCCCCGAAACTCGTCTCCGAAGCCAGCATCCTTTGCCTCCCCGGCACGATGTTTTCCCCGGGCGGCGGCCACGACGCCGTGCGCATCGCCTTTGCCAATCTGGACGCCGCCGGGATCACGACGCTGGCAGACCGGCTGGAGGCCCTTGCCCCCCTCTGGGCACGCCGGTAGACAAGCCCGGTCCTTACCCGGAGCGTCTTATGGCCAAAGCGTCAAACCCCGTCTCGAAAACCGCCATCTGGATCCTGATGGGCCTTCTGATCCTGTCGTTGGGCGGCTTTGGCATCACGCAGCTTGGCGGCTCCGCCCGCAGCCTGGGCGAGGTCGGCGACAAGCAGATCGACATCGACCAATATGCCCGCCAGCTGAGCCAGGAGATCAACTTCCTCGCCTCCCAGCGCGGCAGCGCCGTGCCCTTCGCGGAGGCGCAGCAGCTTGGCATCGACCGGGCGGTTCTGGGCCGCCTCGTGCGCGCCCGCGCGCTGGATCACGAGACCGCGCAACTGGGCCTGTCGGTCGGGGACGCCACCCTGCGCGAGGAAATCCTCGCCATCCAAGGCTTTCGCGGCATTGACGGGCAGTTCGACCGGGACGCGTACGCCTTCGCGCTGGAACAGGCCGGCCTGAGCGAAGCCCAGTTCGAGGCCCGCTTGCGCGAGGAGGCCGCGCGCAACCTGTTGCAGGCAGCCATCGTGTCCGGCACCGAAATGCCCGACACCTACAGCCGCATCCTCGCCGATTACGCGGGCGAGACGCGAGCCCTCACCCTGATGCGGCTGGACGAGGGTATCCTCGATGCGCCCCTGCCCGCCCCGGCAGAGCAGGACCTGCGGGAGTTCCATGCGGGTAACCCAGACCTGTTCCAGATCCCGGCCACCCGCCAGATCACCTATGTGCTGCTGACGCCGGACAGCCTCGTGGACAGCGTTGAGGTGCCCGAAGACCAGCTGCGCGCGCTGTATGACGACCGCGCGGCGCAATACAACACGCCCGAGCGGCGGCTGGTCGAACGGCTGCCCTTCCTTGATGGTGCCGCCGCGGATGCCGCTGCGGCCCAGCTTGAAGTTGGCGGGACAAGCTTTGAGGCGCTGGTCGCGGAACGTGGGCTGACGCTCGCGGATGTGGACCTTGGCGATGTCGGCCGGCTGGAGCTGGACGCGGCGGGTGAGGCTGTCTTTGGCGCCGCGGTGGGAGATGTGGTGGGACCCCTGCCCTCGCCCCTTGGCCCGGCCCTCTTCCGCGTGAACGGCATTCTGCCTGCGCAAAGCACATCCTTCGAAGAGGCCCGCGCGGCGCTGCAGGCCGAGCTGGCGCGCGACCGGGCGGAGCGGCTGATCGCGGGGCTGGCCGAGGATTTCGACGACCAGCTTGCGGGCGGCGCCACGCTAGAGCAGCTGGCCGAGGAAACCCAGCTGGAGCTGGGGCAGATCGACTGGCACGATGCGGTGGATGCAGACATCGCCGCCTACCCGTCCTTTTCGGAGGCCGCGGCGCGGGCGACATCCGGCGATTTCCCACAGATTGAGCTGCTGGAGGATGGCGGCGTCTTTGCCCTGCGCCTTGACGGAGAAAGCCCCGCCCGGAACGCGACCTATGAGGAGGCGGGCGAAGATGTGCGCGCGCTTTTTGAAGCCGACCGGCTAGAGACCGCCCTTGGCGCGCGCGCCGAGGCGCTGGTGGCCGAATTGGAGGGCGGCGCCGATCCGGCGGCGCTGGGCCTCAGCCCGCGCGCGGAGCCTTCGGTGACCCGCTCAACCTTCCTGCCTGGCACGCCGCAAGGCACCATCGACCGGGTGTTCGAAATGGCGCCGGGCGATCTGGAGGTTGTCACCGGCTTTGGCGCGGTGACGATCCTGCGGCTCGATGCCGTGACGCCTGCCTCGGAGAACCCCGAGGTTGAGCAGGTGCGCGCGGACCTCGCCGCCTCTGTCAGCCAGCAGCTGGGCCAGACATTGCTGCAGATCTACACCGACGACACGTTGCGCCGTGCAGGCAGCCGCATTGACCAGCGGACCCTGCAAGCCGTGCATGTGAATTTTCCCTGATGGCCAGCTTGACGCCCGATTTTGACGCCTTCGCCGCCCGGTTCGAGGCAGGCGAAAACCAGGTGGTCTTTGCCCGCCTTGCCGCCGACCTCGACACGCCGGTGTCGCTGATGCTGAAGCTGACGGGGGCGCAAAAGGACGCCTTTGTGCTGGAATCCGTGACGGGGGGCGAAGTCCGGGGGCGCTATTCGATCATTGGGATGAAGCCGGACCTTGTCTGGCGTTGCGCGGGCGACCGGGCCGAGATCAACCGCGCCGCGCGCTTTGATGCGGACGCGTTCGAGGATTGCGATCAGCCCCCGCTGGACAGCCTGCGCGCGCTGATCGCGGCCTCGCGCATCGACCTGCCCGCGGACCTGCCACAAGCGGCGGCCGGCCTTTTTGGCTATCTGGGCTATGACATGGTGCGCCATGTGGAGCATCTGCCCGATGTGAACCCCGACCCGCTGGGCCTGCCCGATGCGATCATGCTGCGCCCTTCGGTCATTGCGGTGCTCGACGGGGTGAAAGGCGAGGTGACGGTTGTTGCCCCTGCTTGGGCCGGGGAGGGTCAGAGCGCCCGCGCCGCCTATGCGCAAGCGGCGGAGCGGGTCATGGACGCCGTGCGCGATCTGGAGCGCGCCATGCCCCAGGACACGTGGCATATGGGCGAGGCAGATGAGGCACCCGAGCCGGTGTCGAACTTCACCAAGGACGCCTATCTGGCTGCCGTCGACAAGGCCAAAGAGTACATCCGCGCAGGCGACATTTTTCAGGTGGTGCCGTCGCAGCGCTGGGCCCAGCCCTTCCGCCTGCCGCCTTTTGCGCTTTATCGCAGCTTGCGGCGCACTAACCCGTCGCCCTTCATGTTTTACTTTAACTTCGGCGGGTTTCAGGTCATCGGCGCCTCGCCCGAGATCCTCGTCCGGGTCTTTGGCAGCGAGGTCACGATCCGCCCCATCGCCGGCACCCGCCCCCGCGGCGCGAGCGCGGAGGAGGACAACGCGCTGGAGGCCGACCTGCTGTCGGATGAAAAGGAACTGGCCGAGCACCTAATGCTGCTGGATCTGGGCCGCAACGATGTGGGCCGGGTCGCGCAGATCGGCACCGTGCGCCCAACCGAGGAGTTCATCGTCGAGCGGTACTCCCATGTGATGCACATCGTATCGAACGTGGTGGGCGAACTGCGGGAAGGGGCCGACGCGCTGGAGGCGTTCTGCGCCGGGATGCCCGCGGGCACCGTCTCGGGCGCACCCAAGGTCCGCGCGATGGAGATCATCGACGAGCTGGAGCCGGAAAAGCGCGGGGTTTATGGCGGCGGGGTCGGCTATTTCTCTGCCGGGGGGGACATGGACATGTGCATCGCCCTGCGCACCGCAATGGTGAAGGACGAGATGCTCTATATCCAGGCGGGCGGCGGGATCGTGCATGACAGCGACCCGGAAGCCGAGTTCATGGAGACGGTACACAAATCCGGCGCGATCCGGCGGGCGGCAGCCGATGCCGCGCGTTTTGCCGGTGGGGGGAACCGCTGATCCGGTTTGCCCTTGGTTTTTGTTGGACTGGGGCTCTGCCCCAGACCCCGGAATATTTGAAGCCAGAAGAAGGGGCTGGCCGTGGCGCGTGAAGCCGTTGTCTTGGGTGGTGTTTCCGTAGCGCCGGGCGGCCGGGCCCATGTGACCCTGCCGGTGTCCATCCTGCCTGATCATACCGAGGTGGGCCTGCGCTGCGAGGTGATCCACGGGCGACGGGACGGGCCGGTGGCCTTTGTGTCGGCGGCGGTGCACGGGGACGAAGTGATCGGGGTGGAGATTTGCCGCCGCCTTTTGCGCGCGCCGCAGATGGCAAAGCTGCGCGGTACGTTGATCGTGGTGCCCGTGGTCAACGCGTTCGGTTTTCTGCGCGGCAGCCGCTACCTGCCGGACCGGCGCGATCTGAACCGCTGTTTTCCGGGCTCCCCCGGCGGCTCGCTTGGGGCGCGGCTGGCGCATATCTTTCTCAATGACATCGTATTGCGCTGTGACTTTGGCATCGACCTGCATTCGGCGGCGGTGCAGCGCACGAACCTGCCGCAGATCCGCGTCTCACCCGGGGATCAGGTCACCGCGCGGATGGCCCGCAGCTTTGGCGCGCCGATCATACTGACCTCCCCCCTGCGGCCCGGATCCCTGCGCGGGGAAGCGGCGGAGCGGGGCACGCCGGTGCTGCTGTATGAGGCGGGCGAGGGTCTGCGCTTTGACGAGATCGCCGTTCGGGCGGGCGTGGCCGGCATCCTGCGGGTGCTGCGCGATGCGGGCATGGTCGGCGCCAAGGGCATTGCAAAGCCCCGCTCGCCCAGCCTGATCTGTACCCGCTCTAGCTGGCTGCGCGCCCCTGCGGGCGGGCTGCTGCGCACCTTCCGCGCCGAAGGCGAGATGGTGGCGGAAGGCGACGTGCTGGCCGCCATTTCCGACCCCTTCGGCGAGGTAGAGGCAGAACTGAAAGCCCCAGGCCCCGGCATCCTCATCGGCCGCGCGGTGATGCCCGTCGTGAACGAGGGTGACGCGGTCTATCACCTGGCCAATGTCAGCCCGCAAGCGGATGAAGAGACGGTCGATGCCCTCACCGCGCAGCTTGAGGCCGACCCGATCTTTGACGAGGACGAGATTATCTGAGGACTATTACGGCACCTGCGCCTTCATCACCGCGCTGATTGGCACGAGCGCCACGCGCGCGGCGCGGTCTTGCAGGCCCCAGAGCAGCAGCGCGCTGATCGTGTCGGCGCGGACCCGGCCCAGCATCACCACGCCCTCCTCCTGCCGGGCGCGGAACGCGGCCTGGTCGAGGAAGCGGCGGATGACCGTGGGGGTCTGCCCCGCGCTGTCAAAGTCGCGGAAAAGTGCGGCGGCGGGTACGCCTTCGCGCACCGCCAGTTTCTGCGCGGTGTTCAGGCCTTTGGATTGCAGCAGCAGGCCGTGGCCGCTCGATTGCAGGATGGCCGTCACTTGATCAGAGACTTCCCGGCTGGCCTGTAGCCCGGTGCCGGTGCCTTCCAGCACGCCGACCGCTTCGGGCACAGCATCCAGAGCAGCGGCAAGGGACACTTCGACATCGGACGCGGTTGCGCCCGTCGGCAGGTCCGTCAGGGCCAGCACTTCGAGCCCCTGCGCGCGGTAGCCTGCCGCACGTTCCGCGGCATCCGGAAGGCTGGCATCCACCGCAAAGGTCAGCGGGTAGGGAAAGCTTTGCAGCGCCGCAAGGCCGACGGGTCCGCTGGCGGGCGCGTTGCCATCGTCGATCAGGACAATGGCCATCAGCGGCTTGCCCTCGGGGTCGGGATACTCCGCGGCGAAGGCGTCGATGGGCTGCGGGCCAGCGGCTGCGGCAGGCGCGTCATCCCGCCCAACCAGCGAGACACCGGGCGTGCCAATGGTCGGGGATGGCGGGGCCTCGGGCGTGGCCGGGTCTTCGGCGGACGGGAAGGCGGGCTGCGGGACTTGCGCGGCCTCGGGCTGCGGTTCCGGCTCCGGTTCCGGTTCCGGCTCAGGTTCTGCGGCGGGCTGCGGCTCCGGCGCAGGTTCCGGCGCAGGTGCCTCGAACGCACCTTCGGCCCCCTGCGCGGGCGCTGCGGGCTGGGCCGGATCGGTCGAGATCGACAGGCCGCCCTCGGCCTCCGGCGCCTCTGGCTGCGGCGGCGCCGCTGCGCCGGTTGCGGCACGCGGCACTGCGGCTTCCAGCCCCGCGCTCGTGTCCGGCTCGGGCGGCGGGGTCAGCCCGCCCACCTCAGCCGTTTGCGGACGCTCAGGGTTGGCGGTCACGGCCGGGTCCACGGCGCTGGTCTGTGTTTCTGGCGCAGGCACCGGGGTCGCCGGATCCGTGGCAAGGTCCGCATCGCGCGTCGGCGCAGCTTGCGCCGCAGGGGTCTCCGCAGGCGCGGTGGTGGCCCCGGGGGCATCCCCCCGCTCGGGCACCGGCGCCGTGCCCGCGCTCAGCGAGGCAACCGCCGCCACACCGACGCTGAGCATGCTGCCCCAGATCATCCCGCTTAGAAATCCACGTGCCATTGCTGCACCCCGCCTGCTCATTTGCCCGCCGTCCGTCCGCTTGGCCCCTTGACGCGGAGGGCCGTGGCGGATCATGTATGCGCGCTTATACGCCAAGGGGGCCGCGCGGCTCCAGTCCTTTGATACGCTGGAAAGGTGCGCCCTGCCCCATGCTGCTGCTGATCGACAATTATGACAGCTTTACCTACAACCTCGTCCACTACGTCGGCAGCCTCGGGGCCCAGGTGCAGGTGCACCGCAACGACGCGCTGAACGTGCAAGAGGCGATGGCGCTGCGGCCCGCGGGCATCCTGCTGTCCCCTGGCCCCTGCACGCCAGATGATGCGGGGATTTGCCTTGCGCTCGTGGAGGCAGCGGCGGAGACGCGGACCCCGCTCATGGGCGTCTGCCTCGGCCATCAAAGCATCGGGCAGGCCTTTGGCGGCAAGGTCGTGCGTGCGCCAGACATCGTGCACGGCAAGCTGGGCAAGATGCACCATACCGGCACCGGTCTTTTCGCGGGCCTGCCCACGCCGTTTGACGCCACGCGTTACCATTCGCTGATCGTGGAACGGGAGAGCCTGCCGGACTGCCTGCAGATCACCGCGGAGCTAGAAGACGGGCTGATCATGGGCCTGCAGCACCGCGATTTGCCGATCCACGGGGTGCAATTCCACCCCGAAAGCATCCGGTCCGAGCATGGCCACGCGCTGCTGCGCAACTTTACCGAGACGCTGGCGGTGGCAGCATGAGCGACGCGCTGAAGCCCCTGATCGACGCCGCCGCGAACGGCCCGCTCAGCCGTGCGCAGGCCGAGGCGG
Source organism: Pseudomonadota bacterium (assembly GCA_039817385.1). Lineage (GTDB taxonomy): Bacteria > Pseudomonadota > Alphaproteobacteria > Rhodobacterales > Rhodobacteraceae > JBCBCP01. Next base: position 392,198 of record JBCBVY010000001.1, read on the forward strand.
CCTTTGCGATCCTCTTTGAAGGGGAGGCGACGCCGAGCCAGATCGGCGGCCTCCTCATGGCCCTGCGCACGCGGGGGGAGACGGTGGACGAATACGCCGCCGCCGCCGCGGTGATGCGCGCGAAGTGCAACGCTGTCAAAGCGCCGGACGGAGCGATGGACATCGTGGGCACGGGCGGTGACGGCAAGGGCACGCTAAACATCTCGACCGCAACGGCCTTCGTGGTCGCAGGCGCGGGCGTGCCGGTGGCCAAGCACGGCAACCGCAACCTCAGCTCCAAATCCGGCGCGGCGGATGCGCTGACGCAGATGGGCCTGAACGTGATGGTCGGCCCCGCGGTGGTTGAAAAAGCGCTGAACGAGGTCGGGATCGGGTTCATGATGGCCCCGATGCACCACCCGGCCATCGCCCACGTGATGCCAACCCGGGCAGAGCTGGGCACGCGCACGATCTTCAACATCCTCGGCCCGCTGACCAACCCCGCCGGGGTCAAGCGGCAGCTAACGGGCGCCTTTTCCCGCGATCTGATCCGCCCGATGGCCGAAACGCTGGGCCAGCTTGGCTCAGAGGCGGCGTGGCTGGTGCACGGCTCTGATGGCACGGACGAGCTGACGATCACCGGCATCAGCTGGGTCGCCGCGCTTGACGGCGGCACCGTGACCGAGTTCGAGGTCCACCCCGAAGCGGCAAGCCTGCCCGTGCACCCGTTCGAGGCGATCGTCGGCGGCACCCCCGAAGAGAACGCCGCCGCCTTCCATGCGCTGCTGGACGGGGCCAAAGGCGCCTACCGGGACGCGGTTCTGCTGAACGCCGCCGCCGCGCTCAAGGTGGCGGGCAAAACGGGTGACCTGACCGAAGGCGCCCTGATCGCCGCCCAAAGCATCGACACCGGCGCAGCAAAAGCCAAACTCGAAGCCGTCGCGAACATAACCCAGTCTTCTTCTGGCTAAAAATATTCCGGGGGTGTGGGGGCTGGCCCCCACTCCAGCGCTAACCAAGGGGCACACACCCATGACCGTCACGATCCTCGACAAGATCAAGGCCTACAAGCTCGAAGAAATCGCCGCCGCCAAGGCCGAACGCCCGCTGGACGATGTGGTCCGCGCCGCGCACAGCGCGCCGCCTGTGCGCCCCTTTGCGGACGCGTTGCAGGCTGCGGCACGGGACGGCTATGGGCTGATTGCGGAGATCAAGAAAGCCTCCCCGTCCAAGGGCCTTATCCGAGAGGACTTTGACCCCGCCGCCCATGCCGCCGCCTATGCCGCCGGGGGCGCGACGTGCCTGTCGGTGCTGACCGACACGCCGAGCTTTCAGGGCGCGCCGGAATATCTGGAGGCCGCCCGCACCGCCTGTGATCTGCCGGTTCTGCGCAAGGACTTCATGTATGACACCTACCAGGTGGCCGAGGCGCGGGCGATGGGCGCGGATTGCATCCTGATCATCATGGCCTCCGTGACGGGCGATCAGGCCGCCGCGCTGGAGGAGGAAGCGTTTCGCTGGGGCATGGACGTGCTGATCGAAGTGCATGACGCCGCCGAGCTGACCCGCGCCGCGCAGCTCAAGAGCCGCATGATCGGGATCAACAACCGCAATCTCAAGACATTTGAAACCACGCTGGACATAACGCGCACCCTGTCCAAACTGGTGCCCGCGGACCGGATGATCGTGTGCGAGTCGGGCCTTAATGAGCCGGCTGAGCTGGCGGAGATGGCGATGTACGGCGCGCGCAGCTTCCTGATCGGTGAAAGCCTGATGCGGCAGGACGATGTCGCGGCGGCGACCCGCGCCCTGCTTGCCAACCCGCTGCTGCCGCAAGGGGGCATGTGATGGCGCTGTCGCATTTCGATGCGCAGGGCCGCGCGCATATGGTCGATGTCTCGGCCAAAGATGTGACGGACCGCATCGCGACGGCGGCGGGCTGGATCAGAATGGCGCCCGAAACCCTTGAAATCATTGAAAGCGGCACGGCCAAGAAAGGCGACGTGATCGGCACCGCGCGGCTGGCCGGGATCATGGCTGCCAAGCGCACGTCTGACCTGATCCCCCTGTGCCATCCACTGCCCATCACCAAGGTCGCCGTCGAGATCTCGCCCGACCCCGCCCTGCCCGGCCTGCGGATCGCGGCGACGGTCAAGACGACGGGGCAAACCGGCGTGGAGATGGAAGCGCTGACCGCCGCGTCCGTCACCGCGCTGACCGTCTATGACATGGCAAAGGCCGTGGACAAGGCGATGGAGATTGGCGGCATCCACGTCACCCTGAAAGACGGCGGCAAGAGCGGCCGGTACGAGGCGCCATGATTCCCGTCGCGCAGGCACTCGACCACCTTTTCGCCCTTGTCACTCCGCTTGAGACAGAGACCGTGCCGCTCCGCACTGCCGCAGGGCGGGTGCTAAGCGGCTCCGTTCAAGCCCGCAGGGACCAGCCCCCCTTTGCTGCCTCCGCGATGGACGGCTACGCGGTCAAAAGCGCGGAGGTCGAGCCGGACGTCATGCTCAAGGTCGTGGGCGAGGCCGCTGCGGGGCACGCGTGGCGCGGCACGGTGCAGGCGGGCGAGGCCGTGCGCATCTTCACAGGCGCGCCGGTGCCTGCGGGCGCGGATCACGTGGTGATCCAGGAAGACGTCACACGCACGGGTGATCTGATCACGCTGGGACGCAATCTCTCTGCTGGGACAAACATCCGCCCCGCGGGGGGCGATTTCACCGCGGGCAGCACGCTGGACGGCCCCCGCCGCCTCGGCCCTGCCGACCTTGCCCTGCTGGCCGCGATGAACATCGCCGAAGTGCCCGTGGCCCGTGCCCCCCGCGTAGCGCTGATTGCGACGGGGGATGAGTTGGTGATGCCCGGGGGCGCACCCGCGGATGACCAGATCATCGCTTCCAACACCTTTGGCCTGGCCGCCCAGATCGAAGCGCGGGGCGGGATCGCGCGCATCCTGCCCATAGCGCGCGACACCGCGCCTGCGCTGCGGCAAGCCTTTGCGCTGGCGCGCGGGGCGGACCTGATCGTGACTATCGGCGGCGCGTCGGTCGGGGATCATGACCTTGTCGCGCCCGTCGCGGCCGAGCTTGGGATGGAGCAGAGCTTTTACAAGGTCGCCATGCGCCCGGGCAAACCGCTGATGGCGGGGCGGCTAGAGGGCACGCCGATGATCGGCCTTCCGGGCAATCCTGTCTCTGCGCTTGTGTGCGGCACGGTGTTCCTTGGTCCGGTTCTGGACGTGATGCAGGGCCTGCCTGCCGCGCCTGTGCCGCGCCGCAGCGTCCCGCTCGCGGCGCCGCTAGGCGCAAATGGCCCGCGGGAGCACTACATGCGCGCCGTGCTGGACGGAGACGGCGTGCGGGACGCGGGCGCGCAGGACAGCAGCCTTTTGCACATTCTCGCCGCAGCAAACGCGCTGATCGTGCGCCCCCCGGATGATCCAGCCCGCGTTCCGGGCGACATGGTTCAGATCGTCGATCTGTAACGCCGTTGACACAAAACGGGAACATGCGTAGAACAAAGCTGAACGCACAAAAACGCGGGAGGTCTGAGCATGTTGACCAAAAAACAACTGGATTTGCTGGAATTCATCCACAAACGGGTGCAGCGCGACGGGGTGCCGCCTTCGTTTGACGAGATGAAAGAAGCGTTGGACCTGCGGTCCAAGTCGGGCATTCACCGGCTGATCACCGCGCTGGAAGAGCGCGGCTTTATCCGCCGCCTCGCCCACCGGGCCCGCGCGATCGAGATTGTGAAACTGCCCGACGCGATGGGCGGCTTTGTCCCCCGGGTGATTGATGGCGACCGGCCAGACGGCCCGCCCCCCGCGCAGGCCCTCGCGGTTGAGGCCGTGCAGGCCAGCGCCATCCCGCTGGTGGGCCGCATCGCCGCCGGTGTCCCGATTGAGGCGCTGCAGCAGGGCGGCACCTCCGTCTCTGTCCCCGGCGCGATGCTGGCGGGGCAAGGCGATCACTACGCGCTTGAGGTCAAGGGCGATTCGATGATCGAGGCCGGGATCAACGATGGCGACGTTGTGGTGATCCGCGAGACCTCCGTGGCGGAAAATGGCGATATCGTGGTGGCACTGGTCGAGGATCACGAGGCGACGCTGAAACGCTATATGAAGCGCGGCAACTCCATCGCGCTGGAGGCGGCGAACCCCGCCTACGAGACGCGCGTGTTCACCGATGACAAGGTGAAGGTCCAAGGCAAGCTGGTCGGGCTGATCCGCACCTACTGACGCGCCCAGCTGGACCAAAGGCGGTCACCGGCCACGTCGCGGGCGGTGACCATCACGAGCGTGCCCCCGCGCGCCACAAGCGCCACAGCCCCGGTTTGACGCAACCGCTCGGGATCGAACACGTCGCATGGGCCCGGCGCGGCGGGCAGCGCGACGTTCACCACCATGATCTGGCCCGCGGTGCAGTCCGGCGCCGCGCTCGCTGCGCGCTTGCCCGTACCGTGCAGAACCGCGACCGGGCCGACTTGCATGCCGTGCCAGCGGCCCAGCCCCTGCATCCCGTCCCAACGCGCGGCCGCGTCTTCTTGCGGCGTGCCATCTCCGTCATTCTCCAGCCAGTTGCGCGCGACAAAACCGCCCCCCTTGGCGCGGCTCAGCGCCCGGCCCTCTGCCGTCATCACGCCGACCAGCGCCCCGGTATCGGCGATCAGCAGCGCGGGCCGCTCTGCCACCTGCCACGCGGCCAGCGCCGCCGCCGCAACGGCAAGCCCCGCAAGGCGCGCACGCCCCTGCCAGAGCAGCAAAAACAGCATTCCGAGCGCAATCAGCGGCAGCACGAAAGGTTGTGGGCCGACGACATAGCGCTGCGCGCCCGGCAGGCCGGCGGTGAACTCGGCCACCCAGAGGATCCAGCCGAGGCCGAGGCCCATCAGCTCCAGCCCGATCCACTCAAGCCCAAAAGGCGCCAGCAGCGCCGCGAGGACCGCTGCCGGGATCACCATCATCCCCATCAGCGGCACGGAGAAGAAATTGGCCAGCAGGCCATAATTGGCCACCGTGTTGAAATGCGCCGCCCCCACCGGCGCGGTCGCAAGACCGGAAATCGCGGAGGCCAGGATCACGCCCACCGCCCCCTGCGCCCAAACGGGGCCAATCCTGATCTGCCCGTCCCGCATCCAGCCAAAGACCGCAACCAGCGCGGTTGTCGCAGCAAAGGACATCTGGAAGCCGGGGCTCATCAACGCTTCGGGCCGCAGGACCAGCACGATGATCGCCGCGACGGCCACGGCCCGCAGGCTGAGCGCACGGCGGTTCATCAGCAGCGCAACCAGCGCCACAGCAACCATGATAAACGCCCGCTCCGTCGCGACATTCCCGCCGGACATCGCAAGGTAGACCGCGGCAACGATCAACGCGCCAATGGCGGCGATGCTGCGCGTGGGCCAATGCAACGCGGCAGTGGGGATAAGCGCCAGCCCGCCCCGGATCAGCCCGAAGATGAACGCCGAGAGCAAACCCATGTGAAGCCCCGAGATCGCCAGCAAATGCGCCGTGTTGGAGGCGCGCAAAGCCTCCAGCGCCTGCTGCCCGATCCCGCTGCGGTCCCCGGTTGTCACGGCGGCGGCAAAGCCGCCCACATCCCCCGGCAGCACCGCGCGCACATGGGCGGAGATCGCCATGCGCACCCGGAACACCATCAGGCGCCAGCCCTGCGCGGGCGGGGCAGAGGTCAGCAGCGGCACGCGCGTGTAGCCCACCGCCCCCAGCGATTTGAACCAGGCGTGACGCTGGAAATCAAAGCCCCCCGGCTCCACCGGCCCGCCGGGCGGCGACAGGTGCCCGGTTGTCATCACCCGTGCCCCGGGACGCGGTGCGCTGCCCTCTGCCGCACCGTGCAGCGAAATCCGCACCTTCAGCGGCGTGCGCCAGGGCACAACATCGTTTAACTGCACCCGGTCGAGCGTCACGCGCACCGCGTCCGAGGCGGAGCGGTCCAGCGCGACGACGCGGCCTTCGATCGGGCCATAGTAGCGAAAACCCAGCACCGGCCCCGCGACGGAATGCGCGCGCTGCGCCGCGAGCAATGTGCCGATGAGGATAAGGGCAAGGCCGACGGGCAGCGGGCTCCACGCCTCGCCCATGCGGAACGCCAGCGCGATGAGGACGCAGGCCAAGGCCGCGATGCACATCAAAGCCGCGACCGAAGGCTCTTGGCGGAGCGCAAAATAGCCCCCAATCCCGAAGGCGAGGCACACGGGCACCCATTCGATCAGCCCCCCGCGCTGGCGCAGCGCGATGTCGGTGATCGCGGCGGATGTAATGGGCCAGGCCCGAGCCATGCTTGCTCCTGTCGCGCCCTCTGGCTATTGGAACGCTACCTCCTTCATGGTTACCCAAAGGTTAATGCCCACATGACCCAGGTCGTCACCCGCTTTGCCCCCTCGCCCACCGGGTTCCTGCATATCGGCGGGGCGCGCACGGCGCTGTTCAACTGGCTCTATGCACGGGGCCGCGGCGGCAGGTTCCTGCTGCGGATCGAGGACACAGACCGCGCGCGGTCGACCCCGGAGGCCACGCAGGCGATCCTCGACGGCATGGCGTGGCTTGGGCTGGACCATGATGGCGACGTGGTCAGCCAGTTCGAAAACGCGCCCCGCCATGCGGAGGTCGCGCAGCAGCTTTTGGCCGAGGGCAAAGCCTACAAGTGCTTTGCCACCCAGGAAGAGATCTCCGCCTTCCGCGCGGCGGCGAAGGCCGAAGGCAAAAGCACGCTCTTCCGCTCCCCCTGGCGGGACCGCACAGATCACCCCGACGCACCCTACGCCATCCGGATCAAGGCCCCGCTGGAGGGCGAGACGGTGATCCGCGACGCCGTGCAAGGCGATGTGACCGTGCAGAACAGCCAGCTTGACGATATGATCCTGCTGCGCTCTGACGGCACGCCGGTCTACATGCTGGCCGTGGTGGTGGACGATCACGACATGGGCGTGACCCACGTGATCCGCGGCGACGATCACCTGAACAACGCGGCGCGCCAGCAAATGGTCTACGACGCGATGGGCTGGGATGTGCCAACTTTCGCGCATATCCCGCTGATCCACGGGGCCGATGGCAAGAAGCTGTCCAAGCGCCACGGCGCGCTGGGGGCGCAGGAATACCAGGTGATGGGCTACCCGGCGGCGGGCATGCGCAATTACCTCACCCGCCTTGGGTGGAGCCACGGGGATGACGAGTTTTTCTCGGACGCACAGGCACTTGAGTGGTTCGACCTTGATGGAATCGGCAAGGCGCCCGCCCGGTTTGACCTGAAAAAGCTGGAACACCTGTCGGGCTTGCATATCGCCGCCGCGGATGATGCGGCGTTGCAGCAAGAAACGCAGGCCTACCTTGCGGCAAATGGCGCGCCCACGCTGACGGATGCGCAGCAGGCGGGGCTAATCGCCGCAATGCCCTTTGTCAAAGAACGGTCAAAAACCTTCCCGGAACTGCTTGAAAAGGCTCACTTTGCGCTCACGGCCCGCCCGATTGTGCCGGATGAGAAAGCGGCCAAGGCGCTGGATACGGTATCCCGTGGTATACTGTCTCAATTGACGCCGCACCTGCAAACCGGTAACTGGACCCGAGACGCGCTGGAGACGGTTCTGAACGGTTTCGCGGAGGCGCAGGGCACCAAGTTCGGCAAGCTGGCCGGCCCCCTGCGCGCAGCCCTCGCGGGACGTGCGGTGACCCCTTCGGTATTTGACATGATGCTTGTGCTGGGCCGAGAGGAGACCCTGGGCAGGCTGATCGACGCGAGCAAGGGGGACGGCGCCGGTTCATAATCGGTTCATCATTCCATGCTTTGACAACGGCCCGGGGGCAAGCCGGGCGACGGGTGCCTGAAATGCGCCCGAACCTTAGGAAGGACTCCGAATGGCCGACGCAAGCAGCCGCACCGCAAAACTCTCCATCGACGGGACAGAATACGATCTGCCGATCTATTCCGGCTCCACCGGGCCGGATGTGATCGACATCCGCAAGCTTTATGCCGAGGCAAAGGTGTTCACCTATGACCCGGGCTTTACCTCTACGGCGGCTTGCGACAGCACGATCACCTATATCGACGGCGTTAAGGGCGAGCTTTTGCACCGCGGCTATCCGATCGACCAGCTGGCGGCCAAATCCCACTATCTCGAAGTGTGCTACCTGCTGCTTTACGGTGAGCTGCCGACCGCGGCACAGCTTGAGACGTTCGAGACGACGATCACCCGCCACACGATGCTGCACGAGCAGATGGGCAACTTCTTCCGCGGGTTCCGCCGCGACGCGCACCCGATGGCTGTCATGGTTGGCGTGGTCGGCGCGATGTCTGCCTTTTATCACGACAGCACCGACATCTCTGACCCACACCAGCGCGAGATTGCAAGCCACCGCCTGATCGCCAAGATGCCGACCATCGCGGCCTGGGCCTACAAATACACGGTCGGCCAGCCGTTTGTGTATCCGCGCAACGATCTGGACTATGCGTCGAACTTCCTGCGCATGTGCTTTGCCGTCCCGGCGGAGGATTACGAGGTCAACCCGATCCTGTCCCGCGCGATGGACCGCATCTTTACCCTGCATGCGGATCACGAGCAGAACGCCTCGACCTCCACGGTGCGTCTGGCGTCCTCTTCGGGCGCGAACCCGTTTGCGTGCATCGCGGCGGGCATCGCCTGCCTCTGGGGCCCGGCGCATGGCGGCGCCAACCAGGCCTGCCTTGAGATGCTGAAGGAAATCGGCACACCTGACCGCATCCCCGAATATATCGCCCGCGCCAAGGACAAGGACGACCCGTTCCGCCTGATGGGCTTCGGCCACCGCGTCTACAAGAACTTCGACCCGCGCGCAACGGTGATGAAACAGTCCGCTGATGAGGTGCTGGAGCTGCTGGGGGTGGAGAACAACCCGATCCTCGCCACCGCCAAAGAGCTGGAGCAGGCGGCGCTGAACGATCCCTACTTTGCGGACAAAAAGCTCTTCCCGAACGTGGATTTCTATTCGGGCATCATTCTGGAAGCGATGGGCTTTCCGACCTCCATGTTCACGCCGATCTTCGCGCTGTCGCGCACGGTGGGCTGGATTTCCCAGTGGAAGGAAATGCTGGACGATCCGCAGGCCAAGATCGGCCGCCCGCGCCAGCTCTACCTGGGCGAGACGATGCGCGACTATGTCGATATCGAGAATCGTTAACCCACTCTTTTGAACACAGATGCGCCGCTCCGTTCATTCGGGGCGGCGTTTCCATTTGTGCAACAATACAGCGCACTATGCGGCATTGACTGCCGCGCAGCGCGCAAAATTGGGCTTTGCTTGACCGGCGCGGGCCCGCGCTCCTACCCTGCGCCGTCTGCTGCAAACCTGTGGGTCGGGGGGCCCTTCTGCGATGCTGTATCTTTCGATTTTGCTGCCTGTTGTCCTGCTGGGTTGGGGCATTTCCGAACTTGTGAACGATGATGACAGCTCTGACGGCGAAGCGATTAACGGCACGGATGGGCCGGATGATCTTGACGGTCTTGGCGGCAACGACGTGATTTCCGGCGGCGCTGGCGCCGACAATATCGAGGGGGGCACGGGCGCGGACCTATTGCAGGGTGAAGACGGCGACGATGTGATCGAAGGCGAACAGCAAAACGACACGATCAATGGCGGCGCGGGCAGCGATTTCATCCAGTCCGGGCGCGGCGATGATGTGGCCACTGGCGGCGCGGAAGCCGACTGGATCGAAGGCAACGCCGGTGCTGACATTGTGCGTGGCGATGCGGGCAATGACACGCTCATCGGTGGACGCGGCGCGGATGATCTTGCGGGCGGTGACGGCGATGATCTGATCGTTTCGGGCGATGTGGCGGGCACGCCTTTGCGGTTCGAAGACCTCAAAAGCTTGCGCGACGGCGCGGCGCTCGCCGATCTGCTCGGTGTACCCGAGGATACCGCCCTAACCATCAGCGACGACGGCGACGCTGACAGCCTCATTGGCGGCGAGGGTGACGACACGTTGATCTTTGGCGCGGGTGACACCGCCCGCGGCGCAGGCGGAACGGACACGTTCGTGGTCATGGAGGACCAGGCAGAGGGCGGCCCAGCCACCATCGAGGCGATTGAGCCGGACGAGACCATTGCGATCCTGGCGCGGGACGACGGCACCGATCCGGAGGTCACAGTCGAGGCCGAAGGTGAGGATGGCCTCATCTCGCTGGACGGTGTGCTGGTGGCGCGCGTACAGGGCGGCGCGGCGCTGCAGGCGTCGGACATTGTCCTGCTGGATCCCATAACGGTGGGCGCCGTCGATCCGAATCGCTGAGCTTTTACCCCGGGCGCCTGATTGTCTTCACCGTGAAAACAAAGGGGCGACCGACCTTCGCATTGGCCTCTTTCAGCGGTTCGAGAACAGGGGTTTTTTGCATTTTTTCAGTGGCTTGGTAGACCTTTACCATTGTTGGTATCGGAGAATTAACCATGCTTGCCCTGCTGCTGCCCGCCCTTCTCATCGGCTTTGGCCTTGCTGCCCTTATCGGGGACGACGATGACGATATCACGCCGGCGCCGGGCGTGGAAGAAGCCGGCGGTCCGGGCGATGACACGCTGGAGGGCGGCGCGGGTGATGACCTGCTGGACGGGCGGGTTGGCGCGGACTCGCTATCGGGCGCGGGCGGCGAAGACACGCTGATCGGTGGCAGCGGGGTGGATGTGCTCGACGGCGGCGCGGGCAAAGACCTGCTGGAAGGCGGCAATGGCGACGATGCGCTCTTTGGCGGGAATGGCGCGGATGAGCTGCGCGGCGGCAACGCGGATGACGCGCTGATCGGCGGGAACGGCAATGATGTGCTGCGCGGCAACGAAGGCGATGACGGCCTGTATGGCAGCGCGGGCAGTGACGCGCTTTTTGGCAACGAGGGCGACGATGTCCTCTATGGCGTCGACGTGATCGACGCGGACCTGCTGACGCCCGAAGGCGTTTTGGGCGTTGTCGCCGAAGAGACGTTCGAAGAATTCGTCGACATCAATGCCGACCCCGGTGAGGCAGACACGCTCAACGGCGGAGACGGAAATGACGTGATCCTCGCCGGTAGCGGCGATGTCGTCACGGGCGGTGACGGGTTGGACGATATCGTGCTGGGCCCGTGGGTGACGCCTGACGCGCCGGTGACAATCACGGATTTCAATCCGAACGAAGACGTTGTGATCTTTGGCCACACAACCAACGCCCCGCCCAGCGACGTGCGGTTCGTGGTGGACGAGAACGGCGACCTCCAGCTGGTCTCGGATAACGGGGTGCTGGCGCGTTTGCCGGGCACGGCGGGCCAAATGGTGACACCCACCGACACGTTGTTTTTCGTGCGCATCCCGGCCTGAGCGGCTAGCGCCCCTCGAACTGGGCCTTGCGCTTTTCGGTGAAGGCGAGCACACCTTCTTTGAAGTCGCGGCTGTTGCCGCAAACGCCCTGTTCGGCGGCCTCAGTCGCAAGCTGTTCGTCGTAGGTCTGCTCCCACGTGCCGCGGATCACCCGCTTGATCGCCTGGTAGGCCAGCGTCGGACCGGTGGCGAGCTGCGCGGCGCGGGCGCGCCAGTGGGCGTCAAATTCGTCATCCGGGATCGCGGCCCAGATCAGGCCCCAGTCATCCGCCTGCCGCGCGCTGATCTTGTCGGCCAGCAGCGCCGCACCAAGCGCCTTCGCCATGCCCATGTTGCGCGGCATCAGGTAGGACCCGCCCGCATCGGGGATGAGGCCAATCCGGGCAAAGGCCTGGAGGAAATAGGCCCGCTCGGCTGCAATCACGATATCCGCGCTCAGCGCAATGTTGGCCCCTGCCCCTGCGGCAACACCGTTCACCGCGGCGATGGTCGGCACGGGGCAGGTCACGATCGCCTCCAGCATGGGCGTGTATTCGTCCCGCAGGGTCCGTTCGAGGTCCGCGGTGCCGCCCTTGCGGTCGCCCAGATCCTGGCCCGAGCAGAACGCCCGCGCCCCCGCGCCGGTCAGCACAACGCATTTGCCTTCGCGCCCGCCCTTGGTCACGGCTTCCTTGATCTCGGCCCGCATCTGCTGGGTCAGCGCGTTCATCACGTCCGGACGGTTCAGCGTGATCAGCGCAACGCCGTCATCGTCCAGCGCGTAGGTGATGGTGTCGAAGATCATGGCGGCCTCCTTCATGGGTCCGCCGCACCTTACCCGTCTGACAGCCGGGGCCAAGAGGGGCGCCCAGAAATGACGTCAGATCATTTGTCCAGAATGTCGCGCAGGCGCGCCTCTTCCTCGGCGCTCAGACCCTCGGGGCCAGTGGCCCGCGCGCGCCCGCGGATGAAGACCACGGCGATGCCCGCGGCCATAATCAGCATGATCGGCCCCGCCGCCCACAGCAGCCAGTTGCCGCCTGTAACCGTGGGGCGCAGCAGCACAAATTCGCCATAGCGCGCGACGACAAAGTCCATGACCTCTTCGTCCGTGTCCCCCGCGACCAGCCGCTCGCGCACAAGGATGCGCAGGTCGCGCGCGAGCGAAGCGTTACTCTCATCGATGCTTTCGTTCTGGCAGACAAGGCAGCGCAGCTCTTTCGACAGCTCCCGCGCGCGCTCTTCCAGCACCGGATCGGCGAGGATTTCATCGGGCTGCACCGCCCAAAGCGGCGCGGCGATCAGTATCAGGATCAGGGCGAGCCGCTTCATTCCGCCGCCACCGGCTCTGGCCCGCGCCGCCGCGCGCCAGCGGCCACGCGGAAGCGGCGGTCCGACAGGCTGAGGAACCCACCAAGCGCCATCAGGCCCGACCCGATCCAGATCCAGTTCACCATCGGCTTGATATGGGTGCGGATCACCCAGCCGTTCGGCTGCTCATCGCCGATGACAAGGTAGAGGTCGCGTTCGAGGTCATAGTCAATCGCCGCCTCGGTCGTGGGCATCTGCGCAACCGGGTAAACGCGCTTTTCGGGCGTCAGCGTGCCAACCGTCCGGCTGCCACGCGTCACGTCCACAAGGCCGCGGGTATAGAGGTAATTCGGCCCCTCGCCCTGCTCCACGCCGGTGAGCGTCAGCGTGTACGCACCAACGTCATACGGCTCACCAATCACAGCGACGCGGATGTCCTCGCTCTCATAGGTAGTAAGGAAGGCGATGCCCAGCATCGTCACCCCCAACCCCGAATGCGCGACCGCCTTGCCCCAATCCGCCCGCGGCAGGCGCAAGAGGCGCGACGCGCCGGACTTGCCCGTGCGCGTCCACAGGTCCAGCGCCGCGCTCATGATCAACCATGCACCAAGGAAGGCGCCAATCGGCCCGCCCAGCGAATTGCCCGTCTGCGCAGCCCAGACGAGGCCCGCAATCGCCACCGCGGCGAGGAACACAAAGCGCAGCGGGCGCATCGCCTTGAGGATACCGGCCCGCTTCCACGGCATCATCGCCCCGACCGGCAGAATAATCCCCAGCGCGATCATGAATGGTGTGAACGCCATGTTGAAGAAGGGCGGCCCAACGCTGAGCGTGCGGCCCATAAACATCTCGGCCACCAGCGGCCACATCGTGCCGACAAAGACGACGAAACAGGAGACCGCGAGCAGGATGTTGTTCGCCACAAGCGCGCTCTCGCGGCTTTCAATGCCGAATACGCCCTTCGCCTCCATGATCCCTGCACGCGCGGCAAACAGGATCAGCGCACCGCCCATGAAAAAGGCGATGATCATCAGGATGAACACGCCCCGCTCGGGGTCATTGGCAAAGGCGTGCACGGAGGTCAGCAGGCCGGAGCGGACGATGAAGGTGCCGATGAGTGAGAAGCCGAAGGCAAGGATCGCGAGAAGGATCGTCCACGATTTCAGCGCCTCGCGCTTTTCCACCACGATGGCCGAGTGCAGCAGCGCCGCCGCAAGCAGCCACGGCATGAACGACGCGTTCTCCACCGGGTCCCAGAACCAAAACCCGCCCCAGCCCAGCTCGTAATAGGCCCACCAGGAACCGAGCGCGATGCCAATGGTCAGAAACACCCAAGCCGCGAGGGTCCAGGGCCGAACCCAGCGGCCCCACGCGGCGTCAACGCGCCCCTCCAGCAGGGCCGCAACGGCAAAGGAGAAGGCCATCGAAAGGCCCACATAGCCGAGGTACAGGAAGGGCGGGTGGAAGGCGAGGCCGGGGTCTTGCAGCAGCGGGTTCAGGTCCTGCCCGTCAAAGGGCGGCACCGCCACGCGCAAGAACGGGTTGGACGTGAAGATGATGAAGGCAAAAAATGCCACCGCGATGGCCGACTGCACCGCCAGAACGCGGGCGCGCAGGGTGGGTGGCAACGCCCCCCCAAACCACGCCGCCATCGCACCAAAGAGCGTCACGATCAGCACCCAGAGCAGCATGGACCCTTCATGGTTCCCCCATGTGCCGGAAATCTTGTAGATCAGCGGCTTGGCCGAATGGGAGTTCAGCACAACGAGCCGCAGGCTGAAATCCGAGACCACGAAGGCCCACATCAGCGCGCCAAAGGCAAAGGCCGTCAGCAGGAATTGCAGGTTGGCCGCGGGCTCAGCGACGGACATCCATGCGTGGTCCCGCCTGGCCGCGCCGATGAGCGGCACGATGGTTTGCACAATCGCCACGACAAAGGCGAGGATAAGGGCGAAATGTCCAAGTTCGGTCAGCATGGCTAAGGTATAGTTGCGCCAGCGCCCCCTGCCAATGCAAACCGATGTTATGTCGCAGGCCCAAAAACCGACACGGTTTTCGGGCCCTGCATTTCAACGAAGTGGCGTGGAAAACCGCGCCGGCTGTCCCGTGTCAGGCCGCGCGCCTCCACGCCTCCAGCGCGGCATTGCTGTCGGGCGCGATTGCCGCCACGCTCAGCCGTGTATCGGGGCCGGTATCCGCCGCGCCGATGCTGCCGGCACGCAGCGCGCGCAAAGCTTTGATGTTCTCGATCACCGCGGGCACGCGCGCCATTGTTCCAACAATCTCGCGCTGGAACTCTTGGCTTTTGACCTGATGACGCGCGCCGAAATAGAAGCTGACGATCACGCCCAGCAGCCACCACAGCGGCTCCGGCACCAGCGCGATGCCCTGCATCCGCTCGGAAAACCACAAGGGATCAATCATCGCCATGACAAAGAGGCCAAGCGTGCCAAGCGCCAACGCGGGGCGCGGCAGCCGGTTCACCCCGTCCATGAACCGATCAAAGCCGCCCCGGCGCGGCACCGCATATTCCTCGCCATATTGCGCCATCGCCTGAACCTGAATGTCGGAGGCGCGCGCGGCACCTTTCTCCGTGTTTTCGCGGAACACTTCGGCCGTTTCGCGCACAAC
Source organism: Pseudomonadota bacterium (assembly GCA_039817385.1). GTDB lineage: Bacteria > Pseudomonadota > Alphaproteobacteria > Rhodobacterales > Rhodobacteraceae > JBCBCP01. Next base: position 407,439 of record JBCBVY010000001.1, read on the forward strand.
ATTGCGCCCACCGCCAAAAAGCGCCTCAAAAATGCGTTCGATCATGCCCATCCTGCGACCCTCTTTTGAAACTCAGCTTCACTCAGGTGATAGCGCGGCGCGATGAACTCTTCGGCACGGCGGATCCAGCCGCCCTTGCCCCCCGCGCGGGTGCGCGCGAATTTGCGGCTGGCCGGGCGCCGGTCCGCGATGCGGAAATAGTAATTCCGCCGGGCAATCCCGTATGCGTCCACCATATGGTCTGGCGCCGCTTGCCATGCCGCCTGCGCTGCGCCGATGCTTTGCGGGCCAAGCGCGCCATCAACGGCGACGTCATGCCCCATCTGGCGCAGCAGCCGTTGCAGGATCTTCACCGCATTGCCGCCCGCGTTCACGTACATGTCAAAGACCGTCGCGTGCAGCGCGCGAGGCAGTTCCGCAATCAGCGGGCGCTCGAAATAGTGCGTGATGAAGATGTCGATCGCCTGATCGCGCGTCAGGGCCTTCACATCATCGACCGCCACGCGCCCGTCACCGGTCAGGTCAAGGCCCAGCCGCCGCATCGTGTGGATTGTCACGCCGTAATTCGTCGCGCCGCCCGGATCGTCGGGATCGTTCACGTAGCCGCCTTCGCGGTGCACGATCTCGCGCGCGATGTCCCTGACCGTTTGCATTCAAGCCTCCGCTTTTGCCGTGAACGGGGGATGAATGCATGGCGCGTGGTTAACGCCCCTTAACCGGCGCGCACGCTACTCTGAGGGCTTGTAGACGCCTTGCGCCTTGAGCGCATCGACAACCTCGGCGGGCATGTAGGTCTCGTCGTGCTTGGCGAGGATTTCTGTCGCGCGAAACACGCCGTCCACGTAATTGCCGGTGCCAACCATGCCCTGGTTTTCTTCGAACAGGTCCGGCAACACGCCCGCATAGACCACCGGCACCGTGGCCCCGCCATCGGTCACCTCAAAGCGGACCTCAGTCCCCTGCCCGCGCACGATGGAGCCTTCAGCGACCAAGCCGCCAATGCGAAACGTCTCCTCCGGACCGGGCGGTGCGGCGATGATCTCGGACGGGGCGCGAAAAAAGTTGATGCCGTCGCGAAAGGCGTAGCCGATCAGGACCGTCGAGATGGTCAGCGCCACAAAGGCCAGCGCAATGACTTGGATACGGCGTTGTTTCTTCAGGCTTTTCACGTCACATCTCCTCCCGCCCGAGATTATTCGTACGAATAATCTCAGCCCGTCACGGAAACAGTGGGGCGATCATCAGCCCCTCGGTTTCATTCTCACCTAACATCAGATTGGCATTTTGCAACGCCTGCCCAGATGAGCCCTTTGTCAGGTTGTCCAAGGCTGCCACGACGATGGCGCGGCCTTCAATGCGGTCGCCGGTCACACCGATATGCACGAAATTGCTGCCCCGCACGTGGTGGGTGGACGGGGTTTCGCCAAAGGGCAGAACCTCTACAAACACCTCATCCGCGTAGGCCTTCGCAAGGGTCTGGTGCACCGTGCGCGCATCGCCGGACACGTAAGCGGTCAGCAGAATACCCCGGTTTGCGGGCATCAGGTGCGGGGTGAACTGGACCTTTACCTCACGCCCCGCAATCGCGCTGAATTCCTGATCGAACTCGCCCAGATGCCGGTGCGTGCTGCCAACCGCGTAGGCGTGATAGCCCTCTGACAGTTCCGCGTGCAGCAGGTTTTCCTTCAGGCTGCGCCCTGCCCCCGACACCGCGCATTTCATGTCGAGGATAATGTCATCAAGGCCAATCACCCCCGCCTCGATCAGCGGGCGGATCGCGAACTGCCCCGTCGCCGCGTTGCACCCCGTGCCCGCGACCAGCCGTGCACCGCGGATGGCCTCCCGGTAGAACTCGGTCAGGCCATAAACCGCCTCGCCCTGCATCTCTACCGCGCTGTGCGGATTGCCGTACCACTTGGCATAGGCTTCCGGGTCGCGCAGCCGGAAATCGGCGCTGAGGTCCACGATCTTCAGATCGCGCGGCAGGCCGGAGATGACCTCTTGGCTCGTTTTGTGCGGCAGCGCGCAGAAGGCCAGATCAATGCCCGCCCAGTCGATCTGGTCAAAGGCCACCATATCCGGCAGGTCCAGGTGGCGCAGGTGCGGATAGACCTGTGCAAGGCTTTGTCCCGCCTTGGAATGCGCCCCCAAAGCCTTGATGTCAAACGTGGAATGGCCAGAGATGAGCCGGATCAACTCGGCACCGGTATAGCCCGATGCGCCAAGGATCGCGATGGAATGTGTCATGTGTCGTCTCGTGTGCGGAAGGTCAGGTCAGGCGGCGTCAAAGGTGATGCTTCGTCGCATGAACTGTGTGGCACGGCTGGATACGCGCGCCGGATCGCCCGTGGTCAAGTAACCTGCATCCCCGCAGCCCAGCTTGTCCGGGTGGCGGGTAAGATAATCGGCAAGGGACTCCGCCACCAGCGACGCTTGGCTGAAGACCTTCACCTCCGGGCCGAGCGCGTCCTGAAACACGTCCTGCATCAGCGGGTAATGTGTGCAGCCCAGGATCGCCGCCTGCGGCTTGGGCATCTTGCGCTTCAGCGCGTCCACGTGGGACCGCACCAGCGCTTCGGCGAGGATCATGTCGCCCTCTTCGATGGCATCCACGACACCGCCGCAGGCTTGCGCCTCCACGTCCACGCCGATGGCGCGAAACGCCAGCTCGCGCTGGAACGCGCGGGACGACACGGTCGCGGGCGTCGCAAAAAGCGCCACATGCTGCACGCCCACCTCGCGCGGGGGGGAGTTGTCGCCCCATTGCCGCTCCGTCAGCGCTTCGATCAGGGGGACAAAGACACCCAGCACCCGCTTGCCTTCGGGCACCCAGCCTTCTTGCATCCGGCGCAGCGCGGCGGCAGAGGCGGTGTTGCAGGCCAGAATGGCCAGATCGCAGCCCGCATCGAACAGGCGCTGCACCGATGCGCAGGTCAGATCGTAAATGTCATCCGCATCGCGCACCCCGTAAGGCGCATGGGCGCTGTCGGCCATGTAGACAAACGGCATCTCCGGCAGGCGCGCCTGCGCTGCCTCCAGGACGGTCAAGCCGCCCAGACCGCTGTCAAAAATGCCGATGGCCATGCCATGCCCCTTACGCGCGGGAGCTTTTCTCGCGCCAATGCTCTTCAAACTCGAAGCCCAGATCGTAGGATTTGGCCGGGCTCGGGTTCAGCTCGTAAGTGGCTTTGCGCAGGAAGTCCATCATCCCGCGTGCGTCCTTCGCCATCGGGTCCAGCACATCGCGTTCGATGGGCTGGCCGATCACGACGCGCACGGGCGTATCCACGCGCTTTTTGAATTCCTTGATCATCAGACCCATCCGCAGCGTGTAATGCATGTGGCTGGCCAGCTGGAACAGCTTGCTGGTGTGCCCGTCGAAATAGACCGGGACCACAACCGCATCCGATTTGGCAATCATCCGCGCGGTAAAGCTGCGCCAGCCCGGGTCCATCGGCTTGGCCAGCGGCTTGACCGCCGTGCTGACGGTGCCGCCCGGGAAGATCCCGATTGCCCCGCCTTCGGACAGGTAGCTGAGCGCCGCCTTGCGCGTGGCGATATTCAGCGCCATCGCTTCCTTCGTTTCATCAAACGAGATGGGCAGGATGATCCGGTTCAGGTCTTCGGCCTTGCGAAACACCCGGTGCGCGAGAATACGGAAATCGCCCCGCGTGCGCTGCAGGATATGCCCCATCATGAGGCCATCCAAGATGCCGTAGGGGTGGTTCGCGATCAGGACCAGCGGGCGATCTTTGGGGATGTTGTCGAGGCTGCCGCCCACCACATCCAGTGTCAGACCATACCGCTCCACCATGACTTGCCAGAAATCACGGCCCGCCTTGACCTCGTCTTCATAGCCTTTCGCACGCTTGATGAGCCCGATACGCCCGGTCGTGTTTTCCATCAACCGGATCATCGCGCGCCCGCCCTTCGTCTCGGCGGAATGCGCGTAGGAAATGTCACGTGCGATATCGCGGCGGCGGATCTGGTTCATCAACGTGCCCTGGGTTCCTCGGTTCGACGTAATTTAGAGCCTCGCGGACCCTCTGCCTAGAGGGTCTGCGCAGGTGCGGCGTTTATTCTGCCGCCGCCTTCATTGCGGGACCGCCCGCGCGGATCACGCCCAGCAACTCTTCGCGCCGTTTGGCCGCCTTGGCCTCGTTGGCCGCCTTGACCGGGCCGAACCCCCTGATTTGCAGGGGCAATTCCGCCAGCGCTGTGATCGCCTCGCGGGTCGCGGGGCTGTCCAGTGGCAAAACCTCGGCCATGTCCGCCTCAAACTGCTTGATCAGCGCGCGCTCCATCTTGCGCTCTTCGGTGTAGCCAAAGAGGTCCAGCGGCGTGCCGCGCAGCACCTTCATCCGCCGCAAAAGGCCCATCGGGCGCAGCATCCACGCGCCGAACTGCCGCTTCACCGGGCGGCCATTCGGACCTTCCTTGCTCACGAGCGGCGGGGCGAGGTGGAAGGTCATCTTGAAATCGCCGTCAAACTCGGCCTCCGCCTTTTGCTGGGTGGTCAGCAGAAGCCGCGCGACCTCGTACTCGTCCTTGTAGGCCAGCAGCTTGTGATAGCCCTTGGCCACCGACAGGCGCAGACCCTCCGGCGCCCGCTGCACCATCTTGCGGAAGCGTTTGGACAGGCGCCTTGACTGGTAGGCCACCAGATGGTCCGCGCGGAAGTCGATCTGTTCCTTCTCCGACCTGGGCAGTTGCACCACATTCGGCGTCAGCAGCTGCGTCGCCTCGTCGGGGTGCAGCACGGCCCAGCGCCCGATCTCGAACGCGCGCAGGTTTTTCTCCACCGCCGCGCCGTTCAGCTCCACCGCCTGCCGGATCGCATCAGCGCTGAGCGGCACGAGGCCCCTCTGCCACGCGGCGCCAAAGATCATCATGTTGGAAAAGATCGAATCCCCCAGCGTCGCCTTTGCCAGGTCCGAAGCGTCAAACAGGTCGACACGCCCCGCCATGCGCGCTTCAAGAGCGACCTGCAACCTATCGGACGGTAATGCAAATTCGGTGTTGCGCGTGAAGTCCCCGGTGATGATCTCATGGCTGTTCACCACCGCACCGGTCCGACCGGGCGCTGTCAGCCCCAGCGTCTTGGCCCCGGCGGAAACGACCAGATCACCGCCGATCAGCGCGTCCGCCTCGCCCGTCGCCACGCGGATGGCGCTGATATCGGCGGGGTCTTCGGCCAGCCGGCAATGGATGTGCACCGCGCCGCCCTTCTGGGCGAGGCCCGCCATCTCCATCATGCCCGCGCCCTTACCGTCAATATGCGCCGCCTGCGCCATCACGGCGCCGATGGTCACGACACCCGTGCCACCGACCCCGGTGATGACGACGTTCCAAGTGCCGTTAATCTCCGGCAGGTCCGGCTGCGGCATATCAGGCAGGTCCACGCTCGTCGTCGCCGCCTTCTTCACCTGCGCCCCTTCAAGCGTGACAAAAGACGGGCAGAACCCGTTCACACAGGAAAAGTCCTTGTTGCAGGACGACTGATCAATCGCGCGCTTGCGGCCCAGTTCGGTCTCCTTGGGCACGATCGAGACGCAGTTCGACTGCACACCGCAATCGCCGCAGCCCTCGCAAACATCGGTGTTGATGAACACCCGCTTGTCCGGATCCGGGAACAGCCCCCGCTTGCGCCGCCGCCGCTTTTCCGCTGCACAGGTCTGAATATAAACGATAACGCTGACACCTTCCGACTTTGCAAACTGCTTTTGCACAGTTTGCAAATCGGCGCGCTCGTACACTTCGACGCCCCGCTTTGCAAAGGCGGCCGGGTCCACGTCTTCCTTGTCGTCATAGACCACGGCGAGGGCCTGCACCCCCATCGCCTTCATCTCATCGACAATCCGCTCGGCGCTCAGATCGCCATCATTGCCCTGCCCGCCTGTCATTGCGACCGCATCGTTGTAGAGAATCTTGTAGGTGATGTTCGTGCCCGCCGCCAAAGCCGCCCGGATCGCCTGCACGCCCGAATGGTTGTAGGTGCCATCCCCAAGGTTCTGAAACACATGGTCACGCGTCGAAAACGGCGCTTCACCGATCCAGTTCGCCCCCTCGGCGCCCATATGGGTGAAACCCAACGTCTCTCGGTCCATCCACTGCACCATGTAATGGCACCCGATGCCCGCATAGGCGCGGGATCCCTCCGGCACCTTGGTCGACGAATTATGCGGACAGCCCGAACAGAAATACGGCAGCCGCGCCGCGATCTCTTCGGCGTTGTCAGCGCGCCGCGCCTCATCCAGCGTGGCCAGCCCCGCCTTGATGCCGTCCGTCTCGCGGCCCTCTTCCAGCAGGATGCCGCCCAGCTTTTCGGCGATCCAGATCGGATCGAGCGCGCCGCGCGTCGGGAACAGCTCTTCGCGGTGCATGCCGCCCGCGCCGCCCTTGTACCAGCCATAGACCCGGCGGCCCCGGCGATCATCAAAGATGGCCTCCTTGATCTGCACCTCGATCAGCTTGCGCTTTTCCTCGACCACCACAATCAGATCGAGCCCCTCGGCCCAGTCATGGAAAGACCGCATGTCCAGCGGAAAGGTCTGCCCGATCTTGTAGGTCGTGATCCCCAGCCGCTCGGCCTCGGCCTCGTCGATGTTCAGCAGCGCCAGCGCATGCACCAGGTCGAGCCAGTTCTTGCCCGCAGCGACAAAGCCGATCTTCGCGCCCGGCTTGCCCCACATGCGCCGGTCCATCCGGTTGGCGCGGGAAAACGCTTCGGCCGCAAAGCGTTTGTAGTCGATCATCCGCGCTTCTTGCGCGTGCGGCGTGTCAACCAGCCGGATGTTGAGCCCGCCTTCGGGCATGTCGAATTGCGGCGGCGTGAAGGTCAACCGGTGCGGGTTGCCGTCCACGACCGAGGTCGCCTCGACCGTGTCCTTCATCGTCTTCAGACCAACCCACAGCCCCGAAAAACGCGACAAGGCCCAGCCATACAGACCATAGTCCATGATCTCCTGCACACCTGCCGGTGAGACAACAGGCATGTAGGCGTCAATCAGCGCCCATTCGGACTGGTGCAAAACGGTCGAGCTTTCGCCCGTATGATCGTCGCCCATCGCCACCAGCACGCCGCCATGTTTGCTCGTCCCGGCCATGTTCGCATGCTTGAACGCATCGCCGGACCGGTCCACGCCAGGCCCCTTGCCGTACCAAAGGCCAAAGACACCGTCGAACTTGCCCTCGCCGCGCAATTCGGCCTGCTGCGCGCCCCACAGCGCCGTCGCGGCGAGGTCTTCATTTAGCCCCGGCTGAAAGGTCACATCATGCGCCGCCAGCGGCTTCAACGCGCGCTGCATCTGCATGTCGACGGCCCCCAGGGGCGATCCGCGATAGCCCGTCACCAGCCCCGCGGTGTTCAGCCCCGCGGCCACATCGCGCGCCTTTTGCATCAGCATCAGCCGCACCAGCGCCTGCGTGCCGTTCAGCAGCACCGGGCTTTTGTCCAGATCATAGCGGTCGTTGAGGGTTATCTTCTGCGTGCTCATCGGTCAGCCTCCCCAGCCTGATCTCAAGTCTTGCAAATCTTTCTACATAACATAGGTCACAGTAACTGACCTGCCCAGAATTTTCTTCTGCACGACGCGGCGCGTGTGTTCGGAAACCGAAAGTTCCCCCTATCTTGGCATTTCAGAACTGTAAGGTGCGCACATGGACTGGGACAAGCTACGAATCTTTCACAGCGTCGCCGACGCTGGCTCTTTGACCCACGCCGGGGAAAAGCTGGGGCTGAGCCAATCGGCGGTCTCCCGCCAGGTCCGCGGGCTCGAAGAGCAGCTTGCGGCAACGCTCTTTCACCGCCACGCCCGCGGTCTGATCCTGACCGAACAGGGCGAGCTACTTTTTGACGCCACGACCGCGATGACGAAACGGCTGGACGCCGCCGCCGCCCGTATCCGCGACAGCGAAGAAGAAGTGTTTGGCGATCTGCGCGTGACCACCACGACCGGCTTCGGCACGCTCTGGCTCGCCCCGCGCCTGCCCAAGCTCTATGCACAATACCCTGATCTTCGGGTCGATCTGATGCTGGAGGAAAAGGTGCTCGACCTGCCCATGCGCGAGGCGGACGTCGCCATCCGCATGAAAGAGCCCAGCCAGGCCGACCTGATCCGCAAGCGGCTGATGTCGGTACGGATGCAGGTCTACGCCACGCCCGACTACCTTGCCGACAATGGCACGCCGCAGGGGCCCGAAGACCTCAAGACCCACCGCCTGATCTGTCAGAACACCGACAGCGCGCAGGTCGGACCGGGCCTCAGCCTCGTGCAGCACCTGATGACCTACCCGGTCCAGTCGCTGCTGACGGTGAACAACTATTTTGGCGTCCTGCAAGGCGTGCTGCACAACCTCGGCCTTGGCGTGCTGCCCGATTACGTGGTCAACGACTTCCCCGATCTGGTGCAGGTGCTGCCCGAGATGGAAAGCGCCGATGTGCCCGTTTTCCTCGCCTACCCCGAGGAATTGCGCCAATCCAAGCGCATCGCGGCCTTCCGCGACTTTGTCCAGGACGAGATCGTGGCCTACCGCAAACGGCTCAGAGCACGAGGCGACGGGTGACGGGTGATGCGGCCTATGCGCCACACGCATAGCTGCAATGATGCATCTGCGGCATTCTTGCGCTTGATCGACTCAAAAGCGCCTCCTAGGTAGGCATTCGAAGGTCGCAGCGCGATGCGCGGCATCTTCATACCTCCCTGTTGGACTTGGCCGAGCTTTGCGCTCGGCCTTTTTTTTACCCTCAGCCGTGCAGGCGGAGCGGCAAACGGTCCAGCGCACGGATCGCATTGTTCGGCCGCCATGCCGCGCCCTCCAGCGGCTCAATCCGCAGCGCCCGCGTCGCCAGCGCGCGCAGAACCGCCTGCCCTTCGGCCCGCGCGATGTTCTGCCCGACGCAAGTGTGCACGCCCACGCCCAGCGCGAGATGCCCCGCCGCCTTGCGCGTGATGTCAAAGGCTTCGGCCTTCGCGCCCCACTGGCCCGGGTCCACATTCGCCGCCCCCAGCACGCAGAGGATTTTGGTGCCCTCCCGGATTTGCACCCCTGCAACCTCCGTGTCCTGCGCCGCCGTCCGGCAAAACGCCTGCACCGGCGAGGTCAGGCGCATCGTCTCTTCAAAGGCGGGCAGCGCGTATTTCTCTGGATCGCTGCGCAGGAGGGCATATTGATCCGGCGCATGGGCAAGGCACCACATCGCGGAGCCCAACGCCGTCACCGTCGTATCCACCCCCGCCGACAGCAGCGAGCGCACGAGCATCTCTGCCTCTGCCTCGGTGATCGTCTCGTCCGCATGGATCGCCGCGCCAATCCCGCCCGGCTCCAGCTGCGCCCGTGTACAGGCGGCGTTGATCCAAGGCACAATCTCCGGCCCGCGCGCCATGATGCGGCGGCGCAGATCGTTATCAGGCCCCAGCGCGTTGAACACCATCGCGCCATAGTCGACCAGCTTGCGCGCATCCGGCGTCCTGATCCCGACCGCGCGCGGGAAAACACGGGTGGGGAAGGCCTCGGCCAGATCGGCCACCGCCTCGATCTCCCCCTGCACCACCAGCGCATCCATCAGCGCCGCCGCATCCGCTGCAAAGGCACCGCGCAGATCGCGCACCACCTTGGGGGACAAGGCCCGCATCAGCACCTTGCGGGTGCGGTCATGGGCGGGCGGGTCGACCTCCAGCACGATGGACGGCGGGCGCCACGGCGCTTCCAGCGCAAAATCCGACACGCCCACGCCGCGGGACGAGACAAAGCGCGCATGGTCCGAAAACACCTCCCGCACCACGTCATAACGCCCGCAGATCAGCATCGCGTAGCGCTCAAGGTGGGCAAAGGGCACCCCATGCAGCCGTCGAAACAGCGGCAGCGGCTCGATCAGCACCGCCTCGTCGTAAGGATCAACATCCCAAACTGGCACCCCCGCCGGCGCCTCGACCGCTAAATGTCCGTGCACCAGTTCCATGTGTCTGTCCTCCCACGCACCAGATTGCCGCCTCTGCCGCGCCCGCGTCAAACCTTCTGTGTTTCGGAAAACCTCGGCAGGACGCGCGCAGCGCGGGGGGCTGGCCCCCCTCCGCCACCTGCCCTATAGACCCCGCGAAGCCACGGGGGACCCACATGACCGAGCCGACCATCACCGAGGCGCTGATCGCCAGCCACGGCCTCAGCGCCGATGAATACGCCACCATTCTGCGCATCCTGAACCGAGAGCCGACCTTCACCGAACTCGGCATCTTCTCGGCGATGTGGAACGAGCACTGCTCTTACAAATCCTCAAAGAAATGGCTCCGGACCTTGCCCACAACCGGCCCCCAGGTCATCTGCGGCCCCGGTGAGAACGCAGGCGTCGTCGATATCGGCGATGGCCAAGCGGTAGTCTTCAAGATGGAGAGCCACAACCACCCCAGCTATATCGAGCCCTATCAGGGCGCGGCCACCGGCGTGGGCGGGATCCTGCGTGACGTTTTCACAATGGGCGCGCGCCCGGTTGCGGCGATGAATGCGCTCAGCTTCGGTGTTCCGGACCATCCCCGCACCCGCGCGCTGGTTTCCGGCGTGGTGGCGGGCATTGGCGGCTACGGCAACGCGTTTGGCGTGCCGACCGTTGGCGGCGAGGTGCGCTTTGACCCCGCCTATAACGGCAACTGCCTTGTGAACGCCTTTGCCGCGGGCCTCGCGGACGCAGACAGCATCTTCTATTCGGCCGCCAGCGGCGTCGGAATGCCCGTTGTCTACCTCGGCGCCAAAACGGGCCGCGACGGCGTCGGCGGGGCCACGATGGCCTCCGCCGAGTTCGACGACACGATCGAGGAAAAGCGCCCCACCGTTCAGGTCGGCGATCCCTTCACCGAAAAGCGCCTGATGGAAGCCTGCCTTGAGCTGATGCAGACCGGCGCCGTGATCTCCATCCAGGACATGGGCGCGGCGGGCCTGACCTGTTCGGCGGTGGAGATGGGCGACAAGGGCGGTCTCGGCATCCGGCTGGACCTTGAAAACGTGCCCCAGCGCGAAGAGGCCATGACCGCCTATGAGATGATGCTGTCGGAAAGCCAAGAACGGATGCTGATGGTCCTGCGCCCTGAAAGAGAGGCCGAGGCCCGCGCGGTGTTCGAAAAATGGGACCTCGATTTCGCCATCGTCGGCGAAACCCTACCCGAGGACCGCTTCCTCATTGTACACGATGGCGCGGTAAAGGCGGACCTGCCCCTCTCCAAGCTCTCCTCCGCCGCCCCCGAATACGACCGCCCGTGGACCGAAACGCCCGAAGCCGAGCCAATGACCGATGTCCCGGGCATCGACCCGATCGACGGGCTGAAGGCGCTGCTGGCCAGCCCGAACTATGCCTCCAAGGCGTGGGTTTACGAGCAGTACGACAGCATGGTCATGGCCGACACCGCGCGCGGCCCATCCCTCGGCGCCGGAATCATCCGCGTGCACGGCACCGGCAAACACCTCGCCTTCACCTCCGACGTGACCCCCCGCTACGTCGCCGCAAACCCGGAGATGGGCGGCAGACAGGCCGTCGCCGAAGCCTATCGCAACCTCTGCGCGGTGGGCGCAACGCCGCTGGCCACGACCGACAACCTCAATTTCGGCAACCCTGAAAAGCCCGCGATCATGGGCCAGTTCGTTGGCGCGATCAAAGGCATTGGCGCGGCCTGCGCAGCGCTCGATATGCCCATCGTCTCGGGCAACGTGTCGCTCTATAATGAAACGGACGGTCAGGCGATCCTGCCGACACCCACCATCGGCGCGGTCGGCCTCATCGCGGCGGGCGACGCGCCGATCGGCTGCGACGTGCGCGATGGCCATGTGGCCCTGCTGATCGGCGACACGATCGGCCATCTCGGCCAATCCGCCCTGCTGGCCGAAGTCTTTGGCCGCGCCGACGGCGATGCCCCCGCCGTCGATCTGGACGCCGAACGCCGCAACGGCGCTTTCATCCGCGCCAACCGCGACCTGATCACCGCCTGCACGGACCTCTCCGATGGCGGCCTCGCCCTCGCCGCGTTTGAGCTGGCAGAGGCGGGCGGCGTCGGCATCTGCCTCGACAGCGGCGACACGCCTTTCCTCTTCGGCGAGGACCAGGGCCGCTACCTTGTCGCCTGCGGCTTCGACCGGGCCGAAGCGCTCATGGTCGCCGCAGGCCAGGCCGGCGTTCCGATCCAAAGCGTAGGCCGCTTTACCGGCGATACTGTGCGCTACGGCGCGTCCGAGGCCCCGCTGTCCGAACTGACCGAACTTTACCGCACCGCCTTCGCCGCCGCCGTCGCTTAAACCGCTTTAGGTTCGGAGCCGCCTTCGCTTGAGCGCGCAAGAGCCCTGAGGGGGCGGACGGGTCCAGCTGAAATGCGGAGGGTCCCTGCAAGAGGAAACCGTATTTCTGCTGGATGCGGCCGCCCCCTCAGGGCACGCCGCAGATCAAGCGAGGGCGGCTTCGAACCGATTTAGGTTTGGTGAGACCCGAAGCGCAAAACCTATCCATCCAATCCAAACGCTCCTAGCAGAGCGCCCGTTTTGCGTAGCAAAACGCCCCCGCCACCGCCCAGATTATTTCAAATAATCTGCCCGCGCCAAGGTTTTCAGGGGTGTGGCCGCACATCCCGCTGCGCGGCACGAGCCTTGCCACCCGCCTGAAAAAGCCGGGGCTTTTTCAACGTGGCTCAATATCCCCGAGTGCCCGCATCGCGTGGAATTCCGCTTGCCATGCCTCAAAACGGCCTTCCGCAATCGCGGCGCGCATTCCTGCCATCAGCTCCTGATAGAAATGCAGGTTGTGCCAGGTCAGCAGCATCGACGCGATGATCTCGTTGCTGCGGAAGGTGTGGTGCAGATAGGCGCGGCTGTAGCCCGAGCAGGCCGGACAGGTGCAATCCGCATCCAAGGGGCGCGGGTCATCCGCGTGCCGCGCGTTCTTGATGTTCACCACACCGCGCCGGGTGAACGCCTGCCCCGTGCGCCCCGACCGGGACGGCAGCACGCAATCCATCATGTCGATGCCGCGCGCGACCGCGCCGACGATGTCATCGGGCTTGCCCACACCCATCAGGTAGCGGGGCTTGTCCGCAGGAAGCTGAGCGGGCGCGTAGTCCAGCACGCCAAACATCGCGTCCTGCCCTTCTCCCACAGCCAGACCGCCCACCGCGTAGCCGTCGAACTCGATGGCCCGCAAAGCCTCCGCCGACCGTGCGCGTAGGTCTTCCTCCAGCCCCCCTTGCTGAATCCCGAACAGCGCATGGCCCGGTCGGTCGCCAAACGCATCGCGCGAGCGCTGCGCCCAGCGCATCGACAGCTCCATGCTTTCTTCGATCCGCGCGCGATCCGCTGGCAGGCTCGGGCATTCGTCGAAACACATCACGATGTCCGAGCCGAGCAGGCGCTGGATTTCCATCGACCGCTCCGGCGTCAGCGCGTGTTTGGACCCGTCGATATGGCTTTTGAAGGTCACGCCCTCCTCGGTCAGCTTGCGCAGCCCGGCAAGGCTCATCACCTGGAACCCGCCGCTGTCGGTCAGAATAGGCCGCTGCCAGTTCATAAAGTCGTGCAGCCCGCCCAGCCGCGCGATCCGCTCTGCCGTGGGCCGCAGCATCAGGTGATAGGTATTGCCCAGCAGCACATCCGCCCCAGTTGCGCGCACAGACTCAGGCAGCATCGCCTTAACCGTCGCCGCGGTGCCCACGGGCATGAAGGCTGGCGTGCGGATCTCGCCCCGCGGGGTTGAGATCACGCCGCTACGCGCGCGCCCATCCGTCGCTTTCAGATCAAAGGAAAATGCGCCCATCGCTGTCCGTCCCCGCCATTGCACGGGCTGCGTTATCCCGCGGCGTGCGGCTTGTAAATCACCGCAGCTCCGATGATATTCACGTCAACCCCCTCACGCGGAAGACCCCCAATGCCCATCGAAGACCTGTTGATCGAGCTGCTCTCGGCGAACGCCGTCTACCTGCTGCTCGCGCTTTTGCTGTTTGTGCTCGTCATCCGTTCGGTCAAGATCGTGCCGCAGTCCGAGAAATTCGTCGTCGAACGCTTTGGCCGCTTGCGCGCCGTGCTGGGCCCCGGCATCAACATGATCGTGCCCTTCATCGACCGGGTTGCGCACCGCGTCTCGATCCTCGAACGCCAGCTGCCCAACCACAGCCAGGACGCGATCACCAAGGACAACGTGCTGGTGCAGGTCGAAACCTCGGTCTTTTACCGCATTATCGAGCCCGAACGCACCGTCTACCGGATCCGCGACGTGGACGGCGCGATCACCACGACCGTGGCCGGCATCGTGCGCTCCGAGATCGGCAAGATGGACCTCGACGAGGTCCAGTCGAACCGAGCGCAGCTGATCGGGATCATCAAAGAGGCCGTCGCCGACGCCGTGGACAGCTGGGGGATCGAGGTCACCCGGACGGAGATCCTCGACGTGAACCTCGATGCGGCCACCCGCGACGCGATGCTGCAACAGCTGAACGCCGAACGGGCTCGCCGCGCCGCCGTGACTGAGGCCGAGGGCCAAAAGCGCGCGGTCGAGTTGGCCGCCGACGCGGAGCTTTACGCCTCCGAACAGACCGCCAAGGCGCGCCGCGTCCTCGCCGATGCGGAGGCTTACGCCACACAGGTCGTCGCCAACGCGATCAACGAGAACGGGCTGGAAGCGGCGCAGTACCAGATCGCCCTGAAACAGGTCGAAAGCCTCACCGCGCTGGGCCAATCGCAGGGCAATCAGACCGTCGTCCTGCCCGCCAATGCGCTCGATGCATTCGCTGACGCCTTCAAGCTGTTGAAAGGAAGCGTGAAATGACCGCAGCGTTCAGCCTCTGGTGGGTCTGGATCAGCATCGCACTCGCGCTCGCAACGCTGGAGGTCCTGCTGCCCGGGTTCATCTTCCTCGGCATCGCTCTGGCCGCCGCGCTTTTCGGCCTTGCCATGCTCGCCATGCCTGCAGTGATGACCACCCTGCCGGTCAGCGCGATGATGGCCATTTTTGCCGGCCTGTCGCTCCTGTGCTGGCTGGGCCTGCGCACCGCCTTCCGCACGCAATCAAGCGGCAGCAAGACCATCACCCACGACGTGAACGACTAAGCGGCCGTCGCAGCGGTCTTGCCCGGGGCGCCACCCTGCCCCATGCTGGGCGCAGGAGGACATGTCATGAACCAGATGCAGAGCCCGCCGCTTGTAGGGGAAGCGCTTGACGCCGGGGTATTGACCCTGACCCTCGGCGCCGACCCCGCCCACCCGCTGAGCCGCGCGATGATCGATGCGCTGGACGCGGCGCTTGTCCGGGCAGAGGACAACCCAGACGTCCGCGTGGTCCTGATCCACGGTGCAGGCCGCATCTTTTGCGCCGGTCACGACCTGAAGGAGATGGCGCGCCACCGAAGTGATGCAGACGGCGGCACCGCCTTCCTGACGGGCCTTTTCGAGGCGTGCAGCGCGATGATGCTGCGCCTTGCCCATATGCCGAAACCCACAATCGCTGCCTCGACCGGGATCGCAACGGCGGCGGGCCTGCAACTGATGGCGTCCTGCGACATGGCCATTGCGGGACCTGATGCCACCTTCTGCCTGCCGGGGGTGAAGAATGGCGGGTTCTGCACCACGCCCGCCGTCGCGGTCAGCCGCGCTATTGGCCAGAAGGCGCTGATGGAACTGATGCTGACCGGGGAGGCGCTGGATGCGGACTGGGCCCTGCGCACGGGTCTGATCACCCGCATCGCCGCCGACCCGCTGGCCGAGGCGCAGGCGCGCGCCGCCACGCTCGCCACCCGCAACCCCGGCCCCATCGCCGCGGGCAAGGCCGCATTGCACGCCCATCTGGAGACCTCGTTGGAAGAGGCCTACGCCATCGCAACCCCGGTCATGGTTGGCCATTTCCTCGATGAAGGGCGGCTCAAGGCCGAGGCCGAGGACAGGCGCTGGTCCTGACCCGCCGCTTTGCAATGCTTGCGGACATGGCTCGACCCCCTTGCACTCTGCGAAGCCGCTGCGCGTCAGATGGGCAATCTGCCCATCATTCACGTGCCTTCATGTCCGAGTCCTTTGAAACCATGCGCACCAGAGGCCATCCAAACGCCCTCGGCCGCACCATCGAAGTTGTGGATATCGTTTTTTCGGACCCGTCCCGCTGCGCCGAACGCTTCGCCTACTATCAAAGCGCCGATGAGGTTGTCCGCCTGCGCACCTCCAACGCGATGAAGCGGGTAGAGGCGGAACGGCGCGATATGCTGCTGCCTTACCTGGCCCGCTTGCAAAGCGAGGTCGCCGCGCTGGACCAACCTTTCGCCGAGTGGACCCTTGCACCGCTTTTCCATCGCATATGGAACGACCTGCGCAGGTGTCAGCACGTCCGCGCGCTGGAGATCATGCAGCACAACCTCGACACGCAGACCAACTGGATCGTGCTGAATGCCGCGATGGCGGCGCTGGCTGGGCGCGCTGCGAACGACCCAAGCCGGAAGGACTAACTGCACCCGCGAAGGGGCGGCACGCGCAGGACGCCCCCAAACCAGTTGCCAAACAGGCACGCACATACCGCGCCGCCTGTTGCGCAGCGCCCCCGTTGCGCGATACCCGTGCGCTATGACGGACAGTGAAACACCGCGCGACATTCTGAATTTCGGTTGGGAAGAATGGGTCGCCCTGCCCGGCCTCGGCCTGCCCGCTATCAAGGCCAAGATCGACACCGGCGCGCGCACCTCGGCCCTGCACGCGCAGGACATCGAAGTGTTCGGCCCGCAAGCCAAGCCCAAGGTCCGCTTCAACATCTTCCCCATCGCGGGGGACACCAGCGTGCAGGTCACCTGCTCTGCCACCATCCTCGACCGGCGGGAGGTCACGTCCTCCAATGGCGAGGCCGAGTGGCGCTACGTCATCGAGACAACGCTCGAGGTCGGCGGGCAAAGCTGGCCGATCGAGGTGACACTGACCAACCGGGACGGCATGACCAGCCGAATGCTTCTGGGCCGTCAGGCGCTGGGCGAAAATATCCAGATCACCGCCTCCGAAAAGCGGCTGCAACCCGAGCTGAGCTTTGACGTCTACCACTCCGCTGCCTTCCGCCAGACCGCACCGCAAAGGGCGCTGCGCATTGCTGTGCTCAGCCGGGAGAACAACTACTCCACCCGCCGGCTGGTGGAGGTGGGCGAGGCGCGCGGGCACGTGGTCGAGGTGATCGACACCACCCGCTGTTACATGGCGATCAACACCATCGCGCCCGAGGTGCATTACGACGGCAAGCGCCTGCCCCGCTATGATGCGGTGATTCCGCGCATCGGCGCCTCGATCACCGCCTACGGGACTGCGGTGATCCGCCAGTTCGAGACGACGGGCACCTATTGCGTGAACGGCAGCGCGGGCATTACGGCGAGCCGGGACAAGCTGCACGCGCACCAGATCCTCGCCAGCCGCAAGATCGGAATGCCGACGACCGCCTTCGCTGCGTCCCCGCGCGACACGGCCAACATTCTGGGCGTCGTGGGCAGCGCGCCGGTGATCGTGAAACTGCTGGAGTCCACGCAAGGCAAGGGCGTGGTGCTGGCGGAGACCAAGAAGGCCGCCGAGTCGGTCATCGACGCTTTCCGCGGGCTGCGTGCCAACTTTCTGGTGCAGGATTTCGTGAAGGAAGCCGCGGGCGAGGACATCCGCTGCCTTGTGATCGGCGGCAAGGTCGTCGCCTCGATGAAACGCACGGGGGCAGAGGGCGATTTCCGCTCCAACTTGCACCGGGGCGGGTCGGCCAAATCCGTCCGCATCTCGCGCGAGGAACGCGACACCGCCGTCCGCGCCGCCCGCGCCTTTGGCCTTGGCAAGGCGGGCGTGGACCTCTTGCGATCAGAGACGGGGCCAAAGGTGCTCGAAGTCAACTCCTCCCCCGGCTTCGAAGGGATCGAGGGCGCGACGGGCAAGGACATCGTCGGCAAGGTTTATGACCTGATCGAGGCGCGCGTGAAGCCGCAACCGGTGCGCCGGCGCCGGTGACGTCACCGAGGCGCCGCAACAGCACCGTGTCACTCTGGACAAAGCAGAAACCTGTGGAAATCTGAAAGGAGACATTGACCAGCCATCAACACTTGGTGTTCCTTCCAATATGTTGATGGAGAGCGCGCCGATGGCACAAGATAAGCACCGATTTCAGCTAGACCTGATTTTGGATGATGCTGAGGCAAACGCTCTATTGAGGCTCATGACGGCCTTCCAGACCTCCGACGTGTCTGCTGTGCTCGCCAAAGCCCTTACGTTCCAAGACATCTGCTTTAAGGCAAACGCAACCGGCCACGCGCTGGTATGCCGAAACGCAGATGGGGAAGAGCATGAATTGCCCCTGCCGCGGCAGTCAAAAGGTTGGCACTAGTCTTCAACCGGGTTTGGGTCGTGCTTGTCCATTAACTCAAACCATTGATCCAGCTTGTGGCCCTTGACGCTGTGACGCAAGTCGAACTCTTCAAGCATCGCGAACTCTTCCGATGCCGTTTCAGCCGTGATCGTTCTGCACAGCTTTCCCATGTTGTCCTCGCTCTGTGCCGCCTGCCACGCGCCGATCACATCTTGGTCATCTTCCCTGATCGCAAGGACGGAGACCGCGGCGGGGCGCGAACGGTCATCTGACAGGCGCGCCATCACGCCGGACAGAAACTTCGGCGTTGCATACCCATACCCGTGCAATGTCAACATCGCGCCGGACAGCCCTCTTTCCGAATGTGGCGCGGCAAATGTCACAAACACGACGCCAAGGCCAGCAAAGGCGAACCCTAGGCGCGGCGTGCCACGCGTTTTCATTGCTAGCCAGCTCGTGTCTCCAGCGTCCCCGATAAACAGTGGCTCTTCGTAATACTCATTTCTGCTGGCCCGGGTGCTTGCACGGATAAGGCGGTAATACCCGCTTAACGCGGTTCGGCTTTCGCTCAGTCCGGTGTTGGTTTCCGTGCGGTCAAGGATAAGCCCTACACTATCACGCAGGTCCGTAGGCAGCGAATCGACGCCAACCAAACTAGGCTCTGGCGCTGTGTATGTCGTTGGGGATGCGTCCAGAAGTTGCTGGAACGCGCTGGTCAACAGCCCGGTATCTTTGTCGACGGAGCCGTCATTCACGAACTGCTTGAAGCCCGCCAACCACTGTTGCGATTTCATGTTGCGCAACTTGATGCCATTTGCCTTAGACGAGGAAAGCCAGCGTGCAGACATCCGCTCGCTCTCGCTTTCTAGGGTGCGGTTGTAGGCATCCATTGCGCTCAGAACTGCGAACTCCTGCTTGAACTGCAGTTGTCTCGCAAGTTGCGTGATCGTGATTGGTTCTTCTCTTCCAGCCATTTCAGCGCCTTACTCGTACCTTCGATCTCCACGTTCCGCTAGTTTGTGCAGGTTGAAGTGCTCAATCAAGCAATTTTAGCAAAATTTTCTGCACGTTTGCGCAAGTTAACCAGGGCTCGCTACACGGACGAGACACTCAAAGGGTCGGACGTCAGTCTGGCAAAATGCTCAAACGACCAAATGTGCGGAAAGTTATGGTTTAATTTCACAATCTTAGTTGCGGAACCTTCTGTGTGCAGGGCGTTGCATTCGGCACCTACACGATAGGCACGCGATGGCACTCCGCCACCGCCGAAAAGGAGACTAATTCGATGCAAACAAGCAAAGCCAAATCCGACGGCCGTGTCCCGCTCGTCGCCGTACTCTCATCAATCGACAAGGAATTGCTCTCGCCCCTTGGCGACCAAGGCGCGACAAATCCAGCCGGTTATCGTCGCCGCGTGACCGAGCGGGCCGGCGGGACCTCTGACCACCAGCAAAAGGAATAAACCCATGCGCAACCTGCACATCGCCCGTCTGTACCTGCTTGGGGCCCGGCCTATGCCGAGGTCCACACACCCAAAAACTTCAACTAATCGTCCCGGCAAGGAATTCAAACAGGTGCCCCGTCGCCTCAAACAAGACGGCAAATTCGAGTAACCAATATGTCAGCACGATCCTACGGCCGTCCGGCACGCCGGACGGCTTTTCATTTTGATCATGGATAGTCTGTGTCCAAGAACGACCATCGCACGGCTCCTGCAGCTTAGCCTACCCCTTTACCGCCCCGCGCCTGTCTCCTATGTAAACACTCAGGATAAGCCAGAGGCCGTCATGACCGAACAGACAACTCCGCTCGAAGGTGCCCCGCTGATTGCACCCTCCTCTACCGATCACCCGCTCTATGAGCAGGTGGTTGAGGCGTGCCGCACGGTTTATGACCCCGAAATCCCGGTCAATATCTACGAGCTGGGCCTGATCTACACGATCGACATCAACGAGCAGAACGAGGTCAACGTGGTCATGACCCTGACAGCCCCCGGCTGCCCCGTCGCGGGCGAGATGCCGGGCTGGATCGCCGACGCGGTCGAGCCGATCCCGGGGGTCAAGCAGGTTGATGTCGCGCTTGTGTGGGAGCCGCCCTGGGGCATGGACATGATGTCGGACGAGGCACGGCTGGAACTGGGCTTTATGTAGGGCGCCCGGCACGCTTGAGTTTGCCCGGGCCCGCCCTTACGTTGAGCCTGCAAAGGAGCACAGACATGTTTTCCATCCCCGGCAAACAAGCCGTCAGCATCACGCCCCGCGCCGCGGCGCAGATCGCGAAGCTGATGGAAAAGGACGGCCACAAGGGCCTGCGCATCGGCGTCAAGAAAGGTGGCTGTGCGGGTATGGAATACACGATGGATTATGTGGGCGAACTGGACCCCCATGACGAGGTGGTCGAGCAGGACGGCGCGCGCGTGGCCATCGCGCCGATGGCGCAGATGTTCCTGTTCGGGACCGAGATCGACTACGAGACCTCCCTGCTGGAGTCCGGCTTCAAGTTCAACAACCCCAACGTGACCGACGCCTGCGGCTGCGGCGAGAGCATCGCGTTCAAGGACGTCGAAGAGCTTGAAGCGGATCGCAAGGCCGCAAAAGGCGCGCCGCTGCTCTGATGTCGGCGACAGCGCTGGTGGCCGCCGCGCGCCTGACCGGCGGGCAATTTTTGCCATAACTTTCTGAGCAACAGCATGTGCGTGCGTCCGCCGAAGATATCGCCTGTGCCAAGGACCTCTTTTCGGGCCTCGGACAGATCACAACCCGCCGCATGAGGCTGTGCCTGTAGCACAAGGATACGATCTTTGCGATCCTGCACGCGGAGGGCGCGGTGATGATCAAGGGCACGGGCGCCTTTCAGGACGCGCTTGAAGCTATGAGCCTGACCTGCTGGCGCGACCCGCGCAAGGGCAAGACAGAAACGTCCGTGCCCTATTGGCAGACGCCCGAGGTGGCCCTGGACGAAGCGGTGGCGCTCGCCCGCCCTGCGCCTGCGCACCTGCGACAGAGGCTGGTCGTTCCCTCATACCGACCCAGCCAGGCGCCTTTTTATCGCTTCAAATGCAAGTACGTCTCGGCAAACCGCCGCGCCATGTGATCCCCTGCGCTGACATACGCGGCACCCGGCGGCGCGACATTGGTGTCATGGGACGGGTTGAAGAACAGCGGAACCGAGATCCGCTCAGCCGCGGTACCAACCACCCGGTGCGGCGTCGCCTTCACGTCTCCGCCGGTCCAGATCTCCATCATCTCGCCGAAGTTGATTGCGAACTCCCCCACCGGCGGTGCCACCTTGATCCACCCGCCGCCGCGCTGGCGCACCTCCAACCCCGGCGTGCCATCGGTGGCCAGCAGGGTCAGGCACCCATAATCAGTATGCGTCGCGATCCCGAAATCCTTTGCGCCCGCCCAGTCCGGGCGCTCCGGGTAATAGTTCCCGCGCAGCAGTGCCATCGGCGGATCAAAGGCCGCATCAAAAGCGTCCCTCGGGCGGCCCAGCGCAAGGCTCAGCGCGCGCAGCACATCCATCGCCACGCCGCAGGCCGCGTCATAATAGGCCGAGACCACGTCCCGGAACCCCGGCACATCGGGCCAGTGGTTGGGCGCATAGACCGGCATCGCGGCCAGCGGATGCCCCTCAGGCAAGCTGACGCCCACGTCGAAGAACTGCTTGTAGTCAGGGTTCGCCTCCGGATCGACTTGCTCAGACCCCGGCGCGCCCCAGCCCCGGTTGGCGCCGGTGCGGGCCATGTCGACCGATTGCTTGAAGCTTTCGGGAAGGTGAAAGAACGCACGGTAGACCTCGATAACCTCTGCGACGCGCGCAGCAGGTAAAGCGGTGTTGTGGACCGTGGCAAAGCCCACACCTGCCGCGGCCTGCCGCAGCGCGTCCAGCGCTGCCGGGTCGCGCGCGATCAATTTCGCCGCATCAAGGCGCGGTATCAGATCATCCGTCATGCCGCGCCTCCTAGCCCGCCGCGCAGCGCTTGGCCAGCCCCACCGCGCCGTGCTAACAGAGCCAAAAGCACGTAAGGACAGGCACATGCGGCGGAAGATGGCAGCGGGCAACTGGAAGATGAATGGCGATGCCGCGGCGCTTGGGATGCTGCAGGCCCTGCCGCAGACGCACGACACCGACGTGGTTATCTGCCCCCCGGCCCCCCTGCTCTACCGTGCGGCGGAGGCCGCGTCGGGCACCGAGATCGCCATCGGCGCGCAGGATTGCCACGCAGAGGCCAGCGGCGCCTACACCGGCGACATCTCCGCCCAGATGATCGCGGGTGCCGGAGCCAAATACGTGATCGTCGGCCATTCGGAGCGCCGGGACGCGCATGGCGAGCGGGACAGCGACGTGCGCGCAAAGGCCGACGCGGCATGGGCGGCGTCTCTCACCCCGATCCTCTGCCTCGGCGAAAGCGCCGCTGACCGCGCCGCCGACAACACGCTTGATATCATCGCGGGCCAACTTGCGGCATCCGTCCCCGGGGGCGCGCGCGCAGACAACATCGTCATCGCCTATGAGCCGATCTGGGCCATCGGCACCGGGGCTGTCGCCAGCCCGGACCAAATCGACGAGGTGCACGACTTCATTCGCGCCCGCCTGATCGACCGCTTTGGAGACGACGGCGCGGCCATCCGCCTCCTCTACGGCGGCTCCGTCAAGCCCGATAACGCCGCGGCCATCTTCGCGAGTGACAATGTCGACGGTGCCCTCGTGGGCGGCGCGTCCCTCAAAGCCGCCGACTTCGCCCCGATCATCACCGCCCTCGACGCGTCCTGATCTTCTTTGGGTTTCAAATATCCCGGGGAGCTCGAGGGGCTGGCCCCTCGATGCGATTTTTCGCAGAAAAATCTCCCGCTACTGAAGAATAACCTCCGGCCCCATCATCATGTTCGGCAGCCAGGTCGAGATGGCCGGAATATACGTCACCATGATCAGGAAGACGAAGAGCACCGCGGTGAAGGGCAGCGCCGCTTTCACCACCCGCATCATCGGCATCCCGGCCACGCCAGAGGTCACAAACAGGTTCAGGCCCACAGGCGGCGTGATCATCCCGATCTCCATGTTGACCACCATGATGATGCCCAGGTGAATGGGGTCGATCCCCAGCTCGATCGCGATGGGAAAGACCAGCGGCGCCACGATCACCAGAAGGCCCGAGGGCTCCATAAACTGCCCGCCGATCAGCAGGATCACGTTCACGATAATCAGGAACACCCACCACTCAAGGCCCGCATCCAGCATCGCGGCGGCAATCTTCTGGGGGATCTGCTCTTCGGTGAGCACGTGCTTCAGGATCAGCGCGCAGGCGATGATGAAAAGCAGCGTGACCGTCAGCTTGCCCGCCTCGAAAAAGGCGGTCTTCGTGTCGCGATGCACAAAAGCCAGCGGCGCGCGTGCCGCATCCCGCAGGATGCTGGGCAGCGCGACCTTTTCGGGGTGCAGCGCAAGACCCACCCCCCAGGCCAGCGCGAAGGACGCAACAAAACCCGCCCAGGCCAGTGACGTATAGCCCGCAATCGCGATCAGCACGGCAAGCAGCAGACCGCCCATCGTGAAGATCGGCACGAAGCTGCCCGCCGCGGTGCCTTCCTTGGCGAAAGGGCCCATGTCGCGGTAGACATAGACCGCCACGAGGAAGGCATAAACGGCAGCCACGGCAGCAGCCTCGGTCGGGGTGAACACCCCGCCATAAATGCCGCCCAGGATGATCAGGATCAGCAGAAGGCCCGGAAAGGCCATCGCGCCGCTCGCGCCGATCTCGCTCCAGCCGGCCCAGTCGCCCTTGGGCAGGTTGCGCCGCACGGCGATGACGTAGATCGTGATCATCAGCATCAAGCCCGCCATCAGGCCCGGGATCACCCCCGCAAGGAACATCCGCCCGACCGACACATCGACCGCAGAGGCGTAGACTACCATCACGATGGAGGGCGGGATCAGGATGCCCAGCGTGCCCGCGTTCGCGATCACGCCCGCGGCAAAATCCTTGGTGTAGCCGACCTGCCGCATCCCGGCGATGACGATCGTGCCGATGGCCACCACCGTCGCGGGCGACGAGCCGGAGAGGGCCGCGAAAAGCATACAGGCAAAGACCCCCGCAATCGCAAGACCCCCGGGGAAATGGCCCACGCAGGCGATGGAGAACCGGATGATCCGCTTGGCCACGCCGCCGGTCGACATGAAGGTCGAGGCAAGGATGAAGAACGGGATCGCCAGCAGCGTGTAGTGCCCCGCCATCGCCTGAAACAGCGAGTTGGCAACCGAAGCGAGCGAGGCGTCCGAGTAGATCAGCAGGAACACCATTGATGAGAAGCCAAGCGAGACGGCAATCGGTACGCCGATCAGCATCAGCCCGATCACCATCGAGAAAAGCAGTACGACGTCCATGCGCTCAGTCCTTGTTGATATGGGCGACGGCTTCGACGTCGTCTTCGGCTTCGTGGCTGACGATCAGGCTCTGGTTCTCACCCGTCCAGATGCGCCATGTGGCTTGCACAAAGCGGAACAGCAGCAACGCCATGCCAAAGGGCAGGATGGCGTAGGGGATGAAGCGCGGGATCTTCTCGTAGGCTTCGCCTTCGTTCATCACCGGCTCGATCCAGCGCAGCCATTCAGGGTGCGGGATGTCGATCACCTCGTACCAGCCGCGAAAGGAGGTGCGGCGCATCTCTTCGAACCCTGTCGGGAACCAGCGCCCGGTGGTCTGCGGCAGGTTGGCAAAGTTCGCCCAATAGTCCCACGCGCCCTTCAGCAGCAGGAACCCGAATGCAATGCACACCGCCCCCGCGATCAGCCCGAAGACCTTGCGCCCGGTGGGGCCAAAAAGGTTGATGATCGCGTCCACGCCCAGATGTGAGGTCGTCTTCACCGCATAAGACGCGCCAAACAGGACCAGCCACGCGAACAGGAAGCTGACCATCTCCAGCCCCCAGATCAGGCCGGTGTTATAGCCATAGCGCAGCACAACGTTGATGAAGGTGATGATCGTCATCGCCGCCAGCAGGAGCGCGATGGCGGTCTCTTCGATCTCGTTAATGGCCCGGCCAAGGGCCGATTTCGGGGCATCGTGTTTGGACATGGTGCACACCCATCTGCCACGCCTGCGCGCAGCGATCCGTCAGAAAAGGGAGGGGTGCAGGGCCCGATGTCAGGCCCCGCACGGGATCAGATCAGTTGTTCAGCGACGCGTTGATCGCTTGCGCGGCGTCGATGTTGTCCTGGCCCACGTCTTCGACGAACTGGTCCCAGACCGGCTTCATCACTGCGACCCATTCGGCCCGCTGTTCGGGCGTGAGGGAGCGGACGGTGCCACCCGCGTCGATGATCGCCTGCCGCGCTTCGTTGTTCACGCGGGTCGACTCGCCGTTGCGCATCGTCGTGACCTCTTCGATGATCGTGGCGAGCTGCGTGCGGGTGTCCTCGGGCAGGCTTTCCCACCAGTCAACATTCGTCACCAGCAGGTAGTCGATGATGCCGTGGTTGGTCTCCGTGATGCCGTCCTGCACCTCAAAGAACTTTTTGCCATAGATGTTCGACCAGGTGTTTTCCTGCCCGTCCACAACACCGGTCTGCAGCGCGCCGTAAACCTCGGAAAAGGCCATCGGCTGGGGCGAGCCGCCGAGGGCCGCCATCTGCGCCTTCAGCACGTCGGAGTTCTGCACACGGAATTTCAGGCCATTGGCATCTGTGGGCGCCATCAGCGGCACGTTCGCCGACATCTGCTTCATCCCGTTATGCCAGAAGGCGAGGCCCAGCAGGCCGCGGCGGGTCATCGATTCCTTCATCGCCTTCCCGGTCTCGGAGCTTTGGAACGCGTCCACTGCCTGGATGTCGTTGAACATGAAGGGCAGGTCAAAGATGCGGAACTGTTTGGTGAACTGCTCAAACTTCGACAGGGACGGCGCGGCCAGCTGCACATCACCCTGAAGCATCGCCTCCAGCACCTGATTGTCGTTGTAAAGGGTCGAGTTCGGGAAGACTTCCATGCAGGCTTTGCCCTGCATTTCGGTGTTCACCCGCTCGGCCAGCAGCGTGGCGGCGATGCCCTTGGGGTGCTTGTCGGTGTTGGTCACGTGGCTGAATTTGATGACGATCTCGCCATCATCGCAAGCGGCGGCAACGGCGCCCGCGGAGACGGTCAGGGCCAGAACGGCAGCGGTCAGGAATTTCATTGGCTCTCCTCCCAGAGATTGCAAAGACAGGGGCCATTCGGCCCCGCACGGTGATACATGATCACGGGTGCGGGTGCGGAACTATGAAAAATTTATGAACGTATTTTCAGGGTGTTGAAGATGCCCTTGCGGCAGTTGTGCGAATCTCCGCACAGGAGCGCGCGGGTTTGTGCGAAAATCCGCACAGCCCTCAGCCCCGGAACGCCTCCGCCCGAATCCCGTGCCGCGCGAGCTTGTCATAGAAGGTCTTGCGCGGCAGTTTCAGCGCCTTGGCCGCAACGCTCGCCTGCCCGCCCGCCCGCTGCAGCGCCGCGCTCAGAAGCGCGCGCTCGACCTGTGCGAGCTGTTCAGCAAGCCCCAGTTCTGCATCCGGTGCGTCCTCAACCCGCAGCGCATAGCGCATCGCGGCGCTCATCAGGCCCCGCGCGTTCCCCGGCCAGTCCTGCGCCATCAGCTGGGCCAGATGCGCGGGCGTGATCTCTGGCGCTTCCAGCGCGGCTTGCTCTGCAGCCTGCGCGACGTAGTGCCGAAAGAGCACGGGGATATCCTCGGGCCGTTCGGACAGGGCCGGAATGCGCACAGGCATCGCTGCAATCCGCCAGTAGAGATCGGCGTTGAAGGCACCCGCTTCGGCCTGCGCGGCCAGATCGCGCGTGCTGCCGGCGAGCAGGCGCACATCGTCCAGCGGCTCCGCCAGCGCCAGCTGCGTTGCCGGGGGCAGGCCCGCCACTTCGTCAAGGAAGAGCGAGCCGCCCTTCGCGGCCTCCACCGCCCCGCGCAGGGCCTGAGCCGTCAGCTCTGCCGCCGCGCGTTTCACCAACGGCCCCTTGGCCCGGCGGGACGACAGGTGAAGGACCTCCGCCACCTTGGGCACGCCTGACCCGGGCGGCCCGTAGACCAATACATCCGCCTCCAGCTCTGCCACCCGGCGCACAGTGCCGCGCAAGCCGTCTGCCTGCGGGGAGGTGCCAAAAAGCATCCGGTCCGCCGCATCGCCCGCCACCGCCAGCTTGCGCAGCTTGCGATTCTCCAGCACCAGCGCGCGCGTGTGCAGCGCACGGCCCAGCACCGCCAGAAGCCGTTCGGGCGCGCAGGGCTTTTCCAGGAAGTCAAAGGCCCCCCGCCCCATCGCGTCCACTGCCATCGGGATGTCCCCTTCGCCGGTCAGCAGGACAACCGGCAGGTCTGCATCCACCTGCCGCGCATGGTCCAGCAAGTGGAACCCGTCCCGTCCTGGCATCCGGATGTCCGACAGGATCACCCCATCGAAATCGGCCGAAATGTGGTCCTTGGCCACCACAAAGGAGCCGGCCTGGATCGGCGCCAAATCGGCCAGCTCCAGCGTCTCGGCCAGCGCATCGCGCACCGCGGCGTCGTCATCCACCAAAAGCACGCGGCGGGTCATTCGGCCGCCTCCGCCAGCGCGGCCCACCGCTCTAGCGTGACGGTAAAGATCGCACCCTCGGGCCCGTTCCGCCCGTCGATCTGCCCGCCAAAGCTTTGCACGATGCCATAAGAGATCGACAGGCCCAGCCCCATGCCCGCATCCACCGATTTGGTGGTGTAGAACGGGTCAAACACCTTGTCCGGCATTACCACCCCCGGCCCGGTATCGGCGACCTCCACACTCAGCGTGCCGTCCCCCTGCAGCACGCGCAGCGACAGGCGCCGCACGGGCTGGCCCTCCATCGCATCGGCGGCATTGCTGATCAGGTTGACAAAGACCTGGCCCAGCCGCACCTCCCCGCCGCGCACCAGCACCGGCCCTTGCGGCGCCTCATAGTCCAGCGTGACATCGGCGGCGCGCAGCCGTGCCCGGGTCAGTTCAAGCGCACCCGACAGCACCGCGCGGAGGTCAACCTGCCCGGCCGGGGCGCTTTCCTGCCGCGCAAAGGCGCGCAGATTTCGGATGATCCGGCTCATCCGCTGCGCCATGTCGGCAATCTTGGCCACCGTCTCCCCGGCGCGGTCGGAATTGCCACGCGCCAAATGCGTGCGGGCATTCCCGGCATAGCTTTCGATTGCCATCAGCGGCTGGTTCAGCTCGTGGCTGATGCCTGCGCTCATCTGCCCCAGCGCGCTCAGCTTGCCCGCCTGCACCAGTTCCGCCTGCGCACGGGCGAGCGCTTCGGTCCGTTCCGCGACGCGGCGTTCCAGCAGCGCATTGGCCTCGGCCAGCGTTCGGCGGCGCACCGTAGCCACCACAGCGGTTGCTGCACCCATCAACGCCAAGGCCAGCACGAGCGCGGCTTGCAAGCGCGCAAGCGCCCGCGCCGGAGCGATGTCCAAAAGCGCTTCGGCCTCCAGCCCCAGCACGGGCATCGGGCGCACAAGGTGCAGCGCTTGGGACGGCAGGTACTGCCCCCAGCGCGCCTCCCAGATCTCGTGCGGGCCGATATCGCGCACGCTCAGCTGCGGCGCCAGCTCACCCGGCGCCACCAGGCCCGCACCTGCGGGCGGGCGCTCCCACCCGACCAGCTCACCGCGGTTGGTGATCCGCACCCGCCCCCGCGCGTCGGTGAAGAACACCGCCGGGTTGGAGCCCGCCCAGTCCCATTCAATCTCGGCAATGTCGGCAGCCACAACCACGGCGCCAACCACAGACCCGTCCGCCCCAAAGCGCGGCGCGGCGTAGAAATAGGCGCGGCGCCCCTCGGTGCCATAGGTGCCAAACCCGCCTCCCAGCGCGCCGTGCAGCGCCCGCTGCGCATAGCCCTGACCGCCGAGGTTCCGCAGGCTGCCCCCCCGCGCCGTCACCCGCACGGCGCCCGCGCGGTCCATATACATCACGTCCAGCGCGCCGGTCTTGTCCGCAACCCCTTCCAGCAGACGCGTGGCCGCCCCCTCGCCGCCGCCGCCTTCCAGCTCTGCAATCACCGGGTGGTCCGCGAGGATCACCGCCAGCTCGCGGTAGCGCTGAAGCTGGCTTGCCACCCGGTCCGAGGCCAGCGCAAGGTCCGCCGCGCCCCGCTGCGCGATATCATCAAGCGCGCGGGCCAGCCCGAGCCGCCATGCGCCAAAGGCGATCCCGAGCGCAACGCTCAGCACGGCCAGGCAAAGCCCAAGCCGCCATGTCCAACCCGTCTTCATCCCGCCATCTAAGCCTGCGGCACGCGACTTGGCCAGTCCCCTGCGCTTCGGGTCCGGGTCAAGGATCGCGCAGCGACCGGCGCCAGCCGGCTTGTCCTTGACGCAGGTGCGACTCGCAAACCCTCGAACAGGTCTGCCGAGGACGCATTGCGCCCTCGGCGACCTCTCAGCAAAAAGCCCCAAACTTCGCAATCAACCCGCCGCCCGCAGCATGGCGCCAAACAAAACATGTAACGCGCCGAAAGGCGCTCCTTTTGGAAACGCCCTACAGGGGCAAGGCGGTTGTCGATTTGATCTCTTCCATCGACAAAAGCGCGGTCACATTGTGCACCCGCACCTCGGAGATCAGCGCCTGGTAGAACCGGTCATAGGCGCGCGCATTCTCCACCCGCACCTTGAGAATATAGTCGATATCTCCCGCCAGCCGGTGCGCCTCCTGCACCTCGGGCCGGTCGTTCAGCGCCTTGAGAAACGCCGCCTGCCACTCCGCCTCATGCTCGGACGTGCGGATCAGGACAAAGAAACACGCCTCGAACCCCAGCGCCTCGGCGTTCAGCACAGCGACCTGCGGGCCAATCACCCCGGCCTCGCGCAGTTTGCGAATCCGGTTCCAGACCGGCGTCTTGGAAGAGCCGACTTCCTTCGCGATCTCATCCAGCGACAGGGCCGCATCGCGCTGCAACACAGCAAGGATTTTCCGGTCAACTTCGTCAATACGGACGGACATTCTAGTTTTTCCTCTCCAAGGAACTGCACGTTCCATTCTTCCGGCAGGCAGGAACAAACGTCCTTATCTGGGGTGCCCTGTGGCGGAATACCGGAACTTTTTCCTATATTGCCCCCATAGTCAAACGCCAGCACAGGGACAAGCGATGGACCACTTTCCGATCTTCCTCAGCACCGCGGGGCGCCGCATCGTGCTGGCTGGCGGGGGTAAGGCGGCGCTGGCCAAGCTGCGCCTGCTCTTGAAGACCGAGGCGCACCTGACCGTCTTTGCCGCCGATGCGGACCCTCAGATCGCCGCATGGGCCCAGGAAGGCAAGCTGCGCCTTGTGCGCCGCGCCTTCGCCCCCGGCGATGCGCTCTGTGCGGCGCTGTTCTATGCGGCCTCCGACGATGACGCCGAGGACGCCCGCACAGCAAAGCTCGCCCGCGCCGACGGGGCGCTGGTGAACATGGTCGACAACCTGCGCGGCTCCCAATTCATCACCCCCGCCATCGTCGATCGTGACCCCGTCACCGTGGCGATCGGCACCGAAGGCGCCGCCCCTGTCCTCGCCCGTGCGATCAAGAAAGACCTGGAAGAGCGCCTGCCAACCACCCTCGGCCCCCTCGCGCGCATCGGCAAAGCCTTCCGCAAGGCTGCCGAAGCGCTGCCCTTTGGCCGACCCCGCCGCGACTTCTGGCAGGATTACTATTTCAACACCGGCCCCCGCGCGATTTCCCAAGGCGAAGACGCCGTGACCCCGGCGCTTGAGGCCCTCCTCGAAGACCATCTCGCCCGCGCCGAGCGCCCCGGCCGCGTCGCCTTCGTCGGCGCAGGCCCCGGCGATCCCGAACTCCTTACGCTCAAGGCCCGCCGCGCGCTGGATGAGGCCGATGTCGTGATCCACGACCGCCTGATCTCGCCCGCGATCCTCGAACTTGCCCGCCGCGAGGCGCTGATGATCGACGCCGGAAAAGAAGGCTTCGGCCCCTCCATGACGCAAGCCGACATCAACGCGCTGATCGTCCAGCACGCGCGGCAAGGCGCGCAGGTCGTGCGCCTCAAATCCGGCGACTGCACAATCTATGGTCGCCTCGACGAGGAAATCGACGCGCTCACCGGCACAAAAATCGGCTGGCACATCGTGCCTGGCATCACCTCCGCCTCCGCCGCCGTTGCTGCGCTGGGGCAAAGCTTCACCAAGCGCGGTCGCAATTCCGGCATCCGCTTTCTCACCGGCTTTGATACCAAGGGCTTTGCCGATCACGACTGGCAGGCCCTCGCCCGCCCCGGTGAGGTCGCCGCGATCTACATGGGAAAACGCGCCGCCCGCTTCATCCAGGGCCGCCTGATGATGCACGGCGCCGACCCCGCGACGCCTGTGACAGTGATCGAAAACGCCTCCCGCCCCGACCAACGCATCCTCGCCACCACGCTGGCCCGGATGGAGCCGACCATTTCCGAGGCCGGGATGACCGGCCCCGCGCTCACCTTTTTCGGCCTCGCCCCGCGCGAGGCCCTACAGCAGGAACTCCCCCATGCCCAAAGCGTTTAAGCCCTCCGTCGTCACCGCCAATGACCTGCGCAAAGGCGACGTCATCTACCAGACCGCCACCGGCTGGACCCGCACGCTGCACGAGGCCGAGATCCTCACCGACGAGGCCGACGCCCAGCTGCGCCTCATCGAGGCGACCCAGCAAACGGACAAGATCGTCGGCGCATACCTCGCCGAGGTCACGCCGGACGGCCAGCCCACCCATTTCCGCGAAGATTTCCGGGCCACCGGCCCCTCCAACTACAACCACGGCAAGCAAGCGGAGCTGAACTGATGTATCGCTACACCGATTTCGACGCCGCCTTCCTCGCGGAACGCAACCGCCAGTTCCGCGCCCAGGTCGAGCGCCGTATCGACGGCTCGCTCACCGAGGACGAATTCAAGCCCCTGCGCCTGATGAACGGCCTCTACCTGCAGCTGCACGCCTACATGCTGCGCGTGGCAATCCCCTATGGCACGCTGAACAGCGCCCAGATGCGCCAACTCGCCCTGCTGGCCGAAAAGTGGGACAAGGGCTACGGCCACTTCACCACGCGCCAGAACATCCAGTACAACTGGCCCGAACTGCGCGATGTGCCCGACATGCTGGATGCATTGGCCGAGGTCGGGCTGCACGCGATCCAGACCTCCGGCAACACGATCCGCAACGTGACCGCGGACCACTTCGCCGGGGCTGCGGCGGACGAGCTGATCGATCCCCGCCCCTACGCCGAGCTGATCCGCCAGTGGTCGACCGACCACCCCGAATTTCAGTTCATGCCGCGCAAGTTCAAGATCGCCGTCACCGGCTCCCCCAATGACCGCGCCGTGACCAAGGCGCATGACATCGGCCTGCGCGCGCTGGAACGGGACGGACGCGTCGGCTTCGAAGTCATCGTCGGCGGCGGCCTCGGGCGCACCCCGATGATAGGCAAAGTGATCTCCGAATTCGTCCCGGTAGAAGACATCCTCCCCTATCTCGAGGCCATCGTGTCCGTCTGGAACCAGATCGGCCGCCGCGACAACAAGTACAAGGCGCGCATAAAGATCACCGTGCACGAGCATGGCATCGACGACATCCGCGCCCGCGTCGAGGACCGCTACGCCCTCATCCGCCCCCAATTCCAGGGCGCGGACATGGCCCTGCTCGACCAGATCCTCCCCCAGTTCGCCGCCCCGGCCTTCGCCACCAAATCCGAAGCCCCGTTCAAGGCCGCCTACCACGAAGACCCCACCTTCCGCGCGTGGGCCGACACGAACCTCACCGCCCACCGCGCGGAGGGCCACGCCATCGTCACCATCTCGCTCAAGGCCCACGGCGCCACCCCCGGCGACGCCACGGCAGACCAGATGCGCCTCATGGCCGACCTCGCGGAGCGCTACGCCTATGACGAGCTGCGCATCAGCCACGAGCAGAACGTCATCCTGCCCCATGTGCACCGCGCCGACCTGCCGGCGCTCCATGCTGAACTGAAAGCGGCGGGCCTCGCCACCGCCAATGCCGGCCTGATCTCCGACATCATCGCCTGCCCCGGCATGGACTACTGCGCGCTGGCCACCGCCCGCTCGATCCCGATTGCGCAGGACATCACCAAACGGTTTCAAGAGATCGAACAGGACGTCGGCGGGCTGAAGATCAAGATCTCGGGCTGCATCAACGCCTGCGGCCACCACCATGTCGGCCATATCGGCATCCTCGGCCTCGACCGCGGCGGGGTGGAGACCTACCAGATCACCCTCGGTGGCGATCACACACAAAACGCGCGCGTCGGCGACCGCACCGGCCCCGGCTTCTCGGCAACCGAAATCGTTCCAGCCATCGAGCGCATCGTCGACACCTATCTGGCCCATCGGACCGAGGTCGAGCCGTTCAACGACACCTACGCCCGCATCGGCATGGAGCCGTTCAAGACCGCCCTCTACGAGAACAAGACATCGATCGCAGCCGAGTAACCCAATGCTTCACTTGGCAGAAAAAACTCTCCCCGAAGGGCCGGGTAGACCCCTGCTCGCCGAAACGGTCAGCGCGCTGAACGCAAAACTGACCCACCACGGCGCGCGGGACGTGCTGCGCGCCGCCTTTGATACGGTGCCGGACCTGGCTCTCGTCTCGTCCTTCGGCGCGGAATCGGTCGTCCTTCTGCACCTCGCGGCCACCACGCGGCGCGATGTGCCGGTCTACATGATCGACACGGAGATGCTCTTTCCCGAAACGCTGATCTACCAGCAAGACGTGGCCGAACGCCTGCGTCTCAGCAACATGCACATCATCCGGGCCAAGGACATCAAAGACCGCGACCCCAACGGCGCGCTGCACCTGAGCGATCCGGACGCCTGCTGCGCCCTGCGCAAAACGGTGCCCCTGAACGCAGCCCTCAAAAACCACGGCGGCTGGATCACCGGGCGCAAGCGCTATCAGTCAGGCACCCGCGCCAGCCTCGAATTCTTCGAGGTTGATGGGGCCCGCATCAAAGTCAATCCGCTCGCCCGCTGGCGGCCCGAGGATGTGGCCGAATACATGATTGAGAACCGCCTGCCCCGGCACCCGCTGGTGTCCCAAGGCTATCCCAGCATTGGCTGCGCCCCCTGCACGTCAAAGGTGGCGGAGGGCGAAGACTCCCGCGCGGGCCGCTGGAAAGGGCAGAACAAGGACGAATGCGGCATCCACTTTGTGGATGGCAAAGCCGTGCGCCCCGGCGCGTCACACAAAGACACAGAAGGAACCGCAGCATGACCATCATCGTCACCGACGCAGGCTTTGGCCCGGACAGCTGGGATCACGGCTACACTCCTTTTGGGGAGGCGGCCAATGACGCCCGCGCGCTTGATGTCGCGTCCAATGCCGACCCGGCGGAGATCCCGCTGAGCGCGGAGATCATCCGGGTCGACATGCCCTCCGCCGCCGATGGCCGCGCCTTTACCATCGCGCGCATGCTGCGCCTGCGCGGTTATGCAGGCCGCCTGCGCGTGCGGGGCCACGTGATCGCCGACCAATACGCAATGGCCCGCCGCGCGGGCTTTGACGAGGTTGAGATCAGCCAAGCCCTCGCCGCACGCCAGCCCGAGGACCAGTGGCGCTTTCGCGCGGACTGGCAGGCGCATGACTACCAAGCCCGGGTGCGCGCGCGGCCGCTCTGACGCAGATCAAGGCACACCGCACTGCTGCGCCCTATCCCAAAGCGCGAAAAGCCTTCCAATACGGAGCGGCAAGGGTGTAAGCCTTGCCTGATAAAACGACATGACCGAGCATCGACCCGTGAACGAGACCGCAGCCGCACGCGCCACCCCCGCCTTGCCCGACGCCCAGACAGTGACGGAGGTGAAGCACTACACCGACCGGCTGTTCAGCTTCAAATGCACCCGGCCCGCGTCCTTGCGCTTTCGTTCGGGCGAGTTCGTGATGATCGGCCTGATGGGCGATCCGGACCCCAAGACGGGCAAGGTCAAACCGCTCCTGCGCGCCTATTCCATCGCCTCCCCCTCCTGGGATGAAGAGCTGGAATTCTACTCGATCAAGGTGCAGGACGGCCCGCTGACCTCGCGCCTGCAGCACATCCAGCCCGGAGAGCAGATCATCCTGCGGCCCAAGCCCGTCGGCACGCTGGTGCATGACGCCCTGCTGCCGGGCAAGCGCATCTGGTTCTTTGCCACGGGCACTGGCTTTGCGCCCTTCGCGTCGCTCCTGCGCGAGCCGCAGACTTACGAAGATTACGACGAGGTCATCATTACCCATACCTGCCGCGAGGTGGGCGAGTTGACCTATGGGCGCGACCTGATCGACGCGCTCCAGCATGACGAGTTGCTGAACGAGGTGATCGGGGACGGTTTCTGGAAAAAGATCAAGTACTACCCCACCACAACGCGGGAAGAGAGCCCTAAGATGGGCCGGATCACCGACCTGATGAACTCTGGTGAGGCGTTTGCCGACCTCGGCGTGCCTGTGCTGAACCCGGACACCGACCGCGCGATGATTTGCGGCAACCTTGCTTTCAACCTCGAACTGAAGGCGATGCTCGAAGGCTACGGGCTGGAGGAAGGCGCGAACTCCAAGCCTGCGCATTACGTGGTCGAAAAAGCCTTCCTCGACTGACGCGCGCCGTTTTTCCAAAAACGGCCTCTCCGCGATCCTTGAAGGATCGCCGCCCCGTCAGACGCCGCGCGCCAGCGGCTGGCCTGCCACGGTGATCCGGTGCATCAGGCGCCCGTGCCCCGCGTAATCGGCGGTCGCGTAATGCTGCACCAGCCGGTTGTCCCAGACCGCCACCATGCCCGGGCGCCACGCCACCCGGCAGCAAAACACCGGCTGGGTGCAATGGGCATAGAGCCAGCGCAGCAACGGCGCGCTTTCCTCGGCGGTCCAGCCGTCGAAGCGGGTTGTGAAATCGCCGTTCACGTACAGCGCAGCAACACCTGACTGCGGGTGCCGGATGATGACCGGGTGCGTGACCGCGCCGCGAAAGGCGTCCGTGTTCTCATGCAGGCCCAGCTTGCTGCCTGCGAAAGAGGCGTCCGAATGCTCCGCCCGCAGCCCCGCCAACATGCCGCGCAACCCGGGTGACAGCGCGTTCAGCGCCGCGACCTGACTGGCAAACTGCGTGTCCCCGCCATAGGGCGGCAGCGCCCGCGCGTTCAGGACCGACGCCATCGCCGGCGCGGGATCATAGGAATGATCGGAATGCCACGTGCCGCCAATGACCGCTTTAGCGTCCGGCGCCGTGCGCACCTCGGCAATCTCCGGATAACCCTCGACGGGCGTAAAGAACCGGTTCACGTCGATCTCGCCCAGATGGCGGGCGAAGGTGAGGTGCGCCGCGGGGCTCAGGTGCTGATCGGGGAAGGTCACCACCCCATGTTGGAACAGCGCCGCGCGGGCGGCATCCAAGACATCCGCGCCTGCCCCTTCCAGCCGCGCCCCGGTCAGTTCTGCCCCGCAGAGTCCGGAGAGTTTGCGCACGGTCCACACCATCCCCCTACCCTGCGGCAGCGCATCGCGGCGGCGCAACAAAAAAGGCCGCGCCCCGGGTGGCAGGGCGCGGCCTCGTGTCCTAACGGGATTGGCTCAGAGGCCCATCGCAGCGCGCACCCGCTCCAGGATGCCTGACAGCAGTTCGGGATTGTCCCGCGCCTGCTCCAGCCCGGCCTTCAGCGTGGTCTTTTGCAGCGCGCCGATGTCCGAGCCGTCGATCATCTCGATCACCTTGTCGTAGTCAAACCCATCCACGCTCAGCAGCTCGGTCACGTTAAAGCCCTCTGTGGCCGCTTCGGTCGCTGCCTCGGTGGCGTCCGCCGCGGCCTCGGTGCCTTCGGTCGCTGTTTCTGCTGCGGTTTCGACGCCTTCCGAAGCGGTTTCGATGGTCGCGTCCGTCGCGGTTTCGCTTGCCGCTTCGGTGGCCTCTGCTGCTGTCTCCGTCGCAGCCTCAGTCGCCGTTTCGGTCGCTGTCTCCGTGGCCTCTGCCGCCGTCTCCGCCGCTTCGGTCGCGGTTTCCGTCGCCGCTTCGGTGGCCTCCGCTGCCGTCTCCTCCGCTTCTGTCGCAGTTTCGGTGGCCGTATCGGCTGCCTCGGTCGCAGTCTCTGTTGCCGCTTCGGTCACCGTCTCAGCAGCTTCCGCCGCAGTCTCAGCGGCTTCTGCTACCGTTTCCGTCGCAGCCTCGGTGGCTTCGGTTGCTGCCTCGGTGGCCTCGCCCGCCGTCTCTGTCGCCGCCTCGGTCGCGGCCTCCGCCGCTTCCGTCGCTGTCTCAACCGCTTCGGCCGCGGTTTCTGTCGCCGCTTCGGTTGCAGCCTCCGTCGCTGCTTCGGTGGCCTCCGCCGCGGTCTCTGCCGCTTCGGTTGCCGTCTGCGTGACTGCTTCGGTCGCTGTCTCGACTGCCTCTACCGCGGCCTCCGTCGCCGCTTCGGTCGCCGCCGTTGCCGCTTCCGTCGCGGTCTCCACCGTGTCCGACGCCGCTTCGATCACCGCATCCGCTGCGGCGCCAGCCGTCTCGCCAACGGTTTCAACCGCATCGCTAGCCGCTTCGGCTGCGGTCTCCACCGCACCTTCTGCCGCCTCAACCGCCGCTTCGGCCGCATCCGCCGCGCCTTCAACCGCGCTTTCCACAGCGCCTTCCGTCGCTTCAACCGCGGTGCCAACGGCGTCAGAGGCCGCCTCCAGCGCCTCGGGCGCGCCAACCGCTTCAGCCGCATCCGTGAGCGCTTCCTGCGGGGTCTGGCCGGAATAGAGCAGATACGCCCCCCCGGCGATCACAACAGCCAGCACGATCCACAGCAGATTTCTCATCGGTCCCAAACCTCTCATGTCATATGGCAGCCGCCGCAGCGGCCCGCCGAACCCAGGACGCATCTGAGACTTTGGTCCGCTGACGGCAAGGGGAAATTCAAACGCGCAGCGCCAAAGGCGCAGATTCGCTTGCAAACGCCGCCGCGCCAGCGCCTTCCGGGCTTGAACGCACCCCTGCGGGACGTTACCTTGCGGCCTCCAAAACAAACCATCCAAGGACCGAATCCATAGCCCGCAGACCCCACAACGCGCCGCCCCAACGTGACACCGGCCCGCGCGTCAACGACAAGATCCGTGCCCCCGAAATCCGCCTGATTGGCGCCAATGGCGAAAATGTCGGCGTCGTGTCCCCCGCCCGCGCGATGGACCTTGCCGAGCAAGCCGGGCTTGATCTGGTCGAGATTTCCCCCAATGCCACGCCCCCGGTCTGCAAGATCATGGATTTCGGCAAGTTCAAGTACGAGACGCAAAAGCGCGAGGCCGAGGCCCGCAAAAAGCAAAAGATCATCGAAGTCAAAGAGGTGAAGTTCCGTCCAAACACGGACACCAATGACTACGAGGTGAAGATGCGCAACGTCTTCAAATTCCTTGAAAACGGGGACAAGGTGAAGGTCACCTTGCGGTTCCGCGGGCGCGAGATGGCGCACCAGAACCTCGGCCGGGAGCTGCTGGAACGGGTGGCCGAGGACACCAAAGAGATCGGCAAAGTGGAAAACTTCCCGAAGATGGAAGGCCGCCAGATGGTGATGATGATTGGGCCGCTCCCGCAGAAAGGGTGATCCCCTCTCGCAGCGTTCCTGCGGAAAGCAACTAAAGGGGCGACGCGCGCAAGTGCTCGCTGCGATGATCGAACCCAGCCGCGAAGAGGGTTATGGTCTTAGTCTGATACGAAAAGGGCGCCCCAACAGGCGCCCTTTGTTATTCTGTGACGCGGCGCGTCAGGCTGCCGCCGTCACAGCCCGCTTGGTCATAACACTGCACAGATGCGCCCGGTAAGCGCCGGTGCCGTGCAGGTCGGAAATCATGTTCGATCCATCGAGGCTCAGCCCGTCCAGCGCCCCAGCCGAGAAATCCGCCGACAGCGCGACCTCGGCCTCCGACCAGCGGAAGACGCCGTCATTGGATGCCCCGGTGATCGCGACGCGCACGCCGCCTGCGAACTTCGCGACAAACACACCGACCAGTGCAAAACGCGACGCCGGCTGCACGAACTTCTGATAGTTTGAGGCCGCCGGCACGGGGAAGCGCACTTCGGTGATGATCTCGCCTTCCTCCAACGCGGTGGCGAACATGCCCTGAAAATAGTCACCCGCCGCAATCTCGCGGCTGTTCGTCACGATCGTCGCGCCCGTGCCCAGCGCCACCGAAGGGTAGCAGGCGGACGGGTCATTGTTGGCGAGGCTGCCGCCAATCGTGCCCCGGTTGCGCACCGCCGGATCACCGATATGGCTGGCAAGATCCGCCAGACCCGGGAACGTCGTCGCCGCCTCCGCTGCGACCACCGCATGGGTCGTGGCGCCGCCAACAGACAGGCGCCCGTCATCCATCGTGCACACGCCTTGCATTTCGGCGATGCCGGACAGGGACACCAGCGTCGACGGCATCGCGAGCCGCGCCTTCAGCGTCGGGATCAGCGTCTGCCCCCCGCCCAGCGCCTGCGCCTCGTCCCCGCCAAGCGCCGCCACCGCATCCGCAACGGTCGAAGGCTTCTCGAACTCGAAGTTATACATCGTCTTTCCTTTCCAACCCGCTGAACACACACGTATTCTTTGGGTTCCAAATATCCCGGGGGTCTGGGGGCAGAGCCCCCAGCCGGTCGGGCCGCGCACGCGGCCCGAAACCACTCAGTTCATTGCGTCCCACACCCGTGCAGGCGACAGCGGCATGTCGATATGCGTGACATCCTTGCCCGCCGAGCGCAGCGCATCAACCACCGCGTTCACCACCGCGGGGGGCGAGCCGATGGCCCCGGCCTCACCGCAGCCCTTCACCCCAAGCGGGTTGTGGGTGCAGGGCGTCTGGGACGAGTGATCCACCGAATAGAACGGCAGATCATCCGCCCGCGGCATCGCATAATCCATGTAGGACCCGGTCAGCAGCTGGCCGTTTTCGTCATAGGCCGCCCCTTCCAGCAGCGCCTGACCAATGCCCTGCGCGATCCCGCCATGCACCTGCCCGGTCACGATCATCGGGTTGATGATGTTGCCGAAATCATCCGCCGCCGCGAACCGCGCGATGGTGACCTTCCCGGTGTCCGGATCGACCTCCACCTCGCAGGCATAGGCGCCCGAGGGGTAGGTGAAGTTCGCCGGGTCGTAGAAGGCCGTCTCCTCCAACCCCGGCTCGATATCCTCCAGCGGGTAGTTGTGCGGCACGTAAGCGGCGAGGGTCACATCCCCCCAAGCCACCGACTTGTCGGTGCCGGCCACGCTGAACGCGCCGTCCTTCAGCTCGATATCCCCTTCGGAGGCTTCGAGCAGGTGGGCGGCGATCTTCTTGGCCTTGTTGATGATCTTCTCGGTTGCGCGGACCATCGCCGAGCCGCCCACCGCGATGGAGCGGGAGCCATAGGTGCCCATCCCCATCGGCGTCTTGGCCGTGTCGCCGTGCACGATCTCGACCATGCTCTCGTCGATCCCGATCATCTCGGCCACCACCTGGGCAAAGGAGGTCTCATGCCCCTGCCCGTGGCTGTGCGAGCCGGTCATGACCACAAGGCCGCCGGTCGCGTTCACCCGGACGGTCGCCGATTCATAGAGCCCTGCCCGCGCGCCAAGCTGGCCCACGAGGTTCGACGGGGCGATCCCGCAGGCCTCGATATAACAGTTCACGCCAAGACCGCGCAGCATGCCCTTCGCTTCGCTTTCCTTGCGCCGCGCCTCAAAGCCGCTCAGATCCGCGATCTCTTCCAGCTTGTCCATCGTGCCGTGGTAATCCCCGGTGTCGTATTCGACGGCCACGGGCGTGGCATAGGGGAACTCGGTGATGAAGTTCTGGCGGCGCAGGGCAATCGGGTCCACGCCCAACTCCATCGCCGCCTTGTCCACGACCCGCTCCAGCTGGAACGTCGCCTCGGGCCGGCCCGCGCCGCGATAAGCGTCAACCGGCACGGTGTTGGTGAACACCGCCTTCACGTTCACGTAGATCAGCGGCGTCTTGTAATTGCCCGCCATCAGCGTGCCGTGCAACCAGGTCGGCACCGAGGGTGCGAAGGTCGACAGGTAGGCGCCCATGTTCGCGTAAGTCTCTGTGCGCAAAGCGGTAAAGTTGTTCTCTGCATCCAGCGCCAGTTCGATCTTGGTGACGTGATCGCGCCCATGCGCGTCCGACATGAACGCCTCCGACCGGGATGACGTCCACTTGACCGGCCGGTTCAGCTGCTTGGAAGCAAAGGTGCAGAACGCCTCTTCGGCATAGTGGAAAATCTTGGTGCCAAAGCCGCCGCCCACGTCCGGCGCCACAACCCGCAGCTTGTGCTCCGGGATGCCCAGCACGAAAGCGCCCATCAGCAGGCGGATCACGTGCGGGTTCTGCGAGGTGGTGTAGAGCGTCGAGTCGTCCGAGGACTTGTCGTAATCCCCCACGGCCACGCGCGGCTCCATCGGGTTGGCGACAAGGCGGTTGTTCACCAGCTCAAGCGAGGTGACATGCGCCGCCTCCTCAAAGGCCTTGTCGACGGCGCCCTTGTTCTCTTCAACAAAGCCCCAGTCATAGCAGAGGTTCGATGTCAGATCGTCGTGCACCTTTGTGCTGCCGTCCTCGAGCGCTGCCTTCATGTCCACCACGGCGGGCAGTTCGGCGATGTCCAGCTCAATGGCTTCGGCCGCATCGCGCGCCTGGGCCGCGGTCTCGGCCACAACGGCGGCAATTGGCTCGCCCACATGGCGCACCTTGCCCTGCGCCAGAACCGGGTGCGCGGGCTCTTGCATGGGATCGCCATGCTTGTCCGTCACCTGCCAACCGCAGGGGATGCCGCCCACGCCTTCAAAATCGGCGCCCGTAAAGATGCGGATCACGCCCGGCATCGCCGCGGCTGCGGTGGTATCAATGCTGCTGATCGTGCCGTGCGCGATGTCCGAGCGCAGGAAGTGCACGTAGGTCTGGCCGCGCAGGTTTATATCGTCGGTATATTTGCCGTTCCCTGTCAGGAACCGCACGTCTTCGCGCCGCTTGCTGCTGGCGCCGATGCCTCCGTCCTTTGGCATTTTGTCTTCCTCCCTGAATTGCCGCTGCCCCGGGATAGGGGCCTGCGCACTGTCTTGGTCGTCCGCGCGGGCCAGAGCGGCCCGCCGGCGCGTCCCGGCCTTCCTCCGAGGCCGGGGCGCGCCAAAGGT
The DNA here is from genome assembly GCA_039817385.1 of Pseudomonadota bacterium. Classification (GTDB taxonomy): domain Bacteria; phylum Pseudomonadota; class Alphaproteobacteria; order Rhodobacterales; family Rhodobacteraceae; genus JBCBCP01. Next base: position 449,864 of record JBCBVY010000001.1, read on the forward strand.
CTTAAAACACCGCCTTGACGAATTCGCGCACCACGGTGCGGTCGTCCTGGGTGGTGTTGTCTTCGCCGAAGATGTGGATAAACGCGTTGATTTGCCCCGACACGACCGGGCAGGTAATCACGACGTGGTTCTCACCCGGCGACAGGTTGTAGGCGTAGACGGCCCAGTTGCCACGGCTCACTTCGGTGCGCCGGTTCGAAGGCCATGTCTCGAGCGCGTTCACCGCGCGGTCCATGCACGTGTCCCGGTCCGCGACGGTGCCAAGGTCGGAGATTGACCAGCCATCCGCACCGTCTGAAGATCGCGTGTCGCCAGCAAAGGGTTCCATTTCCTTGGACCAAAATTCCTTCATTGCGTCGCGTGTGAAGGCGCGCTGTTCCGACTCTTGTTCGCCGTAAACGACAAGCACGGCACGCACGCTTTCAGCAGAGGACAACGTCGATGGCGTGCAGATGATCACCGTATCCTGATCGCCCGGCGTCATGTCCCAGCCATAAACGGTCCAGTTGGCGACGTTGATCTGACCGGCCCCGAACGTTGAGTCATAAGCCCTGACGGCATTTTCACCGGCCTGTAGACACACCTCTTTAGATATGGCGTTGCCCAGGTCACTGACCGAATATCCTTCGGCCACCGCCGCGCCGGGTAGGAAAAATGCGCCGACAAGAGCCGCTGCTTGAAACAGTTTGGACATCAAAAATCGCCTTTCGCTTCAACCTCTCGCGGACCGCAGGCCTTATTCCGCGGCGATGGCCGCCACATCTTGCCCCGAGGCTGCCATGATCGCTTTCACGATGTTGTGGTAGCCGGTGCAGCGGCAGATATTGCCTTCGAGATAGGTGCGCACCTCGGCCTCGGACGGCTTGGGGTTTTCCTTCAGCAGCGCCGCGGCGGTCATCACCATGCCGGGGGTGCAAAAGCCGCATTGCAGGCCGTGATGGTCCTGAAACGCCTGCTGGATCACGTTCAGCGATCCGTCCGCATTGGCCTGCCCTTCGATGGTGGAGACCTCGGCGCCGTCCGCTTCCATCGCGAGCATCGTGCAGGATTTCACCAACGTGCCGTTCACGTGCACCGTGCAGGCCCCGCATTGCGATGTGTCGCAGCCCACATGGGTGCCCGTCATCTCAAGCGTGTCGCGCAGGAAGGACGACAGCAGCGTGCGCCCCTCAACCTCGCCCGACGCAGCCGTCCCGTTCACAGTCATTGAGACCTGTGCCATCTTGTTCCTCCCGTTGGCTTTATTGCTGACTTGAGGTGAGTTAAGCAGACGGATTGCCGTTTGGGAACCTTGAATTACGCGAAAACGCTCTGGCCGCTCAGTCGGTCCCTACGGGCCCTCTTCGCGCGGTGCATCAAGCCCGCAAGGAGGGCCCAAGGGGACTGATCGCGCGCAGGCTGCGCAAAAGACGTGCGCTACCTATCGCCGCGGCGCGGCTGTGGGCGGGTCGGGATTTCCTTTAGCAGGCCGCCAACGCCCATGCCTGCAATGTCGCTATCGCTCACCTCAAGACCGCACATGACTCGGGCCAGCACCCAGTCCGCGCCGTTCAAAGCCGGACTGCGGGCGCATCCCGGCAGGCCAATGACGGGCCGCCCGCTCAGATCGCCGATGAACAGCAGGTTGCCGGGATCAACGGGCATTCCGAACCGCTCCACCGTGCCCCCCGCCGCGCGCAGGGCCGCGGGGGCGACATCGCCCGGGTCCGACGTGGCAGAGCCAGTGAGGATCAGCACCACGTCGCTCTCCGCTGCAGCAATCGCCTCGGCCAGTGGGGCAACATCGTGGGGCACGGAGGTGACGTCTTCAAGCGTGCCGCCCAGCGCCGCCAGCCGGTCCGCGATAGCTGCTTGCCCTTTTGCGCCCGGGCCGCCGGGGATTTCTGTGACGATCAGGGTCGCGCTGGACAGGACCGGCGCCGCCATGCGCAGCGCGCCGCGTGCGGCGGTGCAGGCGGCCGCCAGCGCCGCGCCGGGCACGGCGTAGGAGATGATCTTGACTGTGGCCAGCATCCCCTGCCCCGCCATCTGCTGAAAGGGCGGCACGGTTGCGATGGTGATCATTGGGTGCACGGCGTTCGCGGCGTGGATCGCACCCGCGTTCAGCACAGCAACCCCCGGCCCCTCCGCGAGCACGTTTACGCGGCCCGTAAAGGCATCAGTCAGGCGCACCCCGCTGCCCACCAGCGCCTCGGCCAGTGTGCGGGCGGCGTCGTTTTCGGTCACATCGCCGGGTTCAGGCGCGGCGACGATCACCTCCGTCAGGCCTGCGGCGGTCAGCTGAGCGATGTCCGCCGCCTCCAGCACGCGGCCCTTGCGCAGCCGCCCGCCCGGTGTTGCAACGGAATGGGCCAGGATGGTTCCGCGCGCGGTGTTCAGAGGCAGCGGCCCAAACTTCACACCCGCCCCCGCAGCACGCCCAGCATCTGCGCAAGGATCGACACGGCAATCTCTTGTGGGCTGGCCGCGCCCAAATCGAGGCCGACCGGCGCGTGGATGCGCGCGATCTCTTCATCGCTGAACCCCGCCGCCTTGAGCCGCGCCACCCGCTTCGCGTGGGTCCGCGTGGACCCCAGCGCGCCGATATAGAACGCCCCGGACCGCAGCGCGATATGCAGCGCCGGATCGTCCAGCTTCGGATCATGGGTCAGCAGCACCAGCGCGGTGCGCGCGTCCAGCCCGTAGCCCTCTAGCGCCTCGTCCGGCCAGTCCTCCAGGATCGTCTCGCCCGGAAAGCGCGCGGCAGAGCCAAAGGCCCCGCGCGGGTCGATCAAACCTGGGTCAAAGCCTGCGATCCGCGCCATCGGCACCAGCGCCTGCGCGATATGCACCGCGCCAACGATGGCAAGCCGCAAGGGGGCCGCGTGGATGTGGACAAAACGCCCGTCTTCCTCAAAGCCGGAGCGGTCCGCGCGGAACCGATCCTCAAAACCGGCCCCCGTGACCTCGCGCGTGCCTGCCTCGATGTCGACCACATAAGCCAGCGCCTCACGCGCCGCCCGCGCGGCCACGATCTGCTCCAGCAAGGCCTCGGGCAGCACGCCAACCGGCTCCACCAGCACGCGGATCGTCCCGCCGCAGGCGAGGCCCACCGCAAAGGCGTCGTCGTCGCTGACGCCGTATTCCAGCATCCGCGCTGCGCCCTTGGCCAGCGCGTCCTGCGCCTCAAGCACCACCGCGCCCTCCACGCAGCCGCCCGACACGGAGCCCTGCATCTCCCCATCGCCGGCAATGACCAGCTGCGCACCCACGCGGCGCGGGGCGCTGCCCCACGTCTCGACCACGGTGGCAAGCGCGGCGCCGCGCCCTGCCTTGTGCCACTCCAGCGCCAGCTCGGGCGCGTTCTCAAACATGTCCATGCCTGATTGCTACCCATGCGGGGGCGGCGCCGCAACCTTGCACCGCCCCGCGCAGGGCTCTACATCTCGGCCAAACCACCTGCGGAGCGCGCCCCATGCCCATGCAAGCCCACGAGATCGAATCCCTCCTGCGCGAGAGCTTTCCCGATGCCCATATCGAGGTTGGCGGGGATGACGGCGTGCATATGTCCGCGCTGGTGATCGACGAGAGCTTTCGCGGCAAGAACCGGGTGCAGCAGCAGCGGGCCGTTTATGCCGCGTTGAAAGGCAAGATGGACGGCCCGGCGGGCGAGCTGCACGCGCTGGCGCTGACCACGAAGGCGCCTGCGTGATCTGGGCGACGCTCAAATGGCTGGTCACGCCCCGGCAGAGGCCGCTTGCCGCGGTGCAGCCCCCACGTGCACGGCGCGCGGTGCCGCTTGGGATGGAGGCGATCGATACCGCGGCCATCGACGCGGTCAACCGCCGCAATCAGGCGCTGGAGCGCACCCACAACCCCGCCGCCACCTGGCTGGGAGGCCGCCGAGTGGGGGCGTTAGAGAACGCAGATACATCCGCAATCATCGAATTTGACGATGATGAAACCTATGCCGCCCGGTTCCACGCGGCGTTCAAATCCAAGGACTAAACGCAATGAGTGACGCACAGACCCGCATCGCCGAAATGATCAAAGCCAATGACGTGGTGCTTTACATGAAAGGCACCAAGGAAATGCCCCAATGTGGCTTCTCCAGCCGCGTGGCGGGCGTTCTTAACTATATGGGCGTCGATTTTGCAGATGTGAACGTGCTGGCGGATGATGACATCCGGCAGGGGATCAAGGACTTCTCCGACTGGCCGACCATCCCGCAGCTTTACGTCAAGGGCGAGTTTGTCGGGGGCTGCGACATCATCACCGAGATGACGCTGTCGGGCGAGCTGGACACGATGTTCGACGAGAACGGCGTGGCCTATGACAAGGACGCGGCGGACAAGATCCGCGAAGCCAACGCCTGATCGGGCCACACGGTCTTGCACCCACCGCGCCGGGTGGGTGCAAACCTAGTGCCCTAAGAAGGCTCCCAAGTCAGGGACGAATGGTGCAGGGAAATCAGCACCTTGCCGCCGATCTTGTGATAGGCAAAGGTGTAATCGGCCCGCGTGACCGGCACATCGCCTTTGAAAAAGGTGTAGTGCCCCATGTCCTTATAGCCCAGCCCCCCGGCCTTGAGGATCGGGCCCGCCGCGCTTTGGAAATCGACGCGGGTCCAGCCATTGGCGAGAAAGCCATCGTCGTTGGGGTAGTCATCATCGCCGCCGACGAAATAGGCGCGTGCCCCCGCCCGGTCGAGCCGGATGACATCCGCCAGCGTCGGCTTGAACAGCAGCGGCTCGTCCGGCGTGCCGAAATCATAAAGGTCCAGCAGGTTTTCAACATCCTGCTCGGTCACGTAACGCGCCCAGGCGCGCTGGGCCGAGACCACCTCGGCCTTCGTCATCGGTTCATAGTTGCGCTCTGAAATCGGTCCGTCCTCGCGTCTTTGGAAGTGATTGCGCTGTCTTAGACGACAGTGCGGGCCGCCGCCAAGGGTGTTGACGCCGCAGACTGCGGGGCGCGCAAAAGGGCCGGATCACTCCGCGGGCGCGCTGCGTTCCTCTGCCTGCGCGGCGAGCGCTTCGGCCTGCGCGGCAAGTTCAGCGAGCGCATCGGTGACCGCATCGGGCACGACCGGCACTTCGATCCGCTCCGGCTCCGGGGCAGCGACGTTGCGCAGGCCCTCGATCTCTGCCTCGCGCTCGGCCAGCTGGCCCTGGGCCGCAGCGACCTGATCTTCCATGCTGGCGGTTTTGTCGGCCAGCATCAGGCCCGCCATCAGCAGCATCCGCGCCTCGGGCATCCGCCCGACCTGCGCGGTCAGCACCTGCGCCTCGTCATCCAGCATCTTGGCGGCGGCGTGCAGGTACTGCTCTTCGCCCTCCTGGCAGGCAACCTGGAAATCGCGGCCACCGATATGGATCGTCACCTCAGGCATCGGTCTGTTGTCCTTCTGTCGCGCCTTGCAAAAGCGGCTCAAGCGCGCCGAGGATGGCGCTGGCCTCGGCCACATCGGCGGCGCGTGCGGCGCGCAGCGCCTCCAACTCGGCCATCATGGCCTTGTTGATCAGGTGCGGCTCGCCCACACCCGCGGCATTCGCCTCGCGCAGCTTGGCATTGGAGGCGCGCAGCTCTTCATTGGCGCGGCGCAGCTTTTGCAGCTCCCGGTCCAGATCGCTCATGCGCGCCGCGGTCTGCTCCGCCGCGCCATCTTCCGCCGCCCGCTGCGCCTTGAGCCGTGCAACGCGCTCCTGCAGTTGCGCGTTGGCCAGTTTCTCTTCTTCCAGCTCTGCCTTCAGCCCGGCGATGTCAGCGTCGTCGGGCTTGGGCGTGGCCTCGATCGCGCGCGCGACCCGGTCCATCGCGGCGCTTAGCCGGTGTTGCAGCTCATCAATCTCGCTCATAGGCCCCTTGTCCCCCGTCTCATGCGCTTTTCGCGCTTTTTGCACGGAACGCGCGAATCGCTCACCGCCCCGGTGCATGCAAGTCTATCCCAGCGCGGCGCGCAAATCCTCCCCTTTGCAATCAGGGGTTTGGCGCGCGCAGTTCACATGAGCGCCATGTCCCTGCTTGACGGGCCAGAAGGGCTTGGTATGCAGCGCGAAACCTGCCGCCCAAGGAGCCGCTTATGGACCTCAAAGCCCGCGCTGCCGCACATCCTGAACATTGGTCCAAGGCGACCGCCATCCGCGCGCTGACGCTGGATGCGGTGGCCGCGGCCAATTCGGGCCATTCGGGGATGCCGATGGGGATGGCGGACGTGGCCACGGTGCTGTTTGAAAAGCACCTGAAGTTTGACGCCGCCGCGCCACATTGGCCGGACCGGGACCGGTTCATCCTGAGCGCGGGGCATGGATCCATGCTGCTTTATGGGTTGCTGTATCTGACGGGTTATGCGGACATGCCCCTCCAGCAGATCAAGGATTTCCGGCAGTGGGGGTCGGTCACAGCGGGCCATCCCGAGTACGGCCACGCCAGCGGGATCGAGACAACGACCGGCCCACTGGGCCAGGGCATTGCCAATGCGGTTGGCTTTGCGATGGCCGAAGAAATCCAGCGCGCCCATTACGGTAAGAAGCTGGTGGACCATTACACCTATGTGATTGCCGGCGATGGCTGCCTGATGGAAGGCGTCAGCCAGGAGGCGATTACGCTCGCCGGGCGGCACGAACTGGGCAAGCTGATCGTCCTGTGGGACAACAACAACATCACCATCGACGGCACGGTGGAGCTGTCGGACCGCACCGACCAGCCCCAGCGCTTCAAATCAGCAGGCTGGCAGGTGATCGAGATTGATGGCCATGACCCGGACGCCATCGACGCCGCACTTACGAAGGCGAAGGGCTCGAAAAAGCCGACGATGATTGCCTGCAAGACGCATATCGCGCTGGGCCACGCGGCGCAGGACACCTCCAAGGGGCACGGCGCGCTGACCGATCCCGATCAGTTGCAGGCCGCCAAAGAAGCCTATGGCTGGACGACCGGACCGTTTGACGTGCCGGCAGAGGTCAAGACGGCGTGGGAGGCCATTGGCGCCCGCGGCGCATCCGAGCGCGCGGCGTGGCAAGAACGGCTGGAGGGCATCTCCAAGGCGCGCCGCGACCGGTTCGAACGCGCTTATGCCGGGGAGGCCCCGCGCAAGCTGAGCGCGACGATCAAGGCCCTGAAAAAGCAGATGTCCGAAGCCGCGCCGAAGCTGGCCACCCGCGCCAGCTCCGAACGGGTGCTGGAGGTGATCAACCCGATCCTGCCCGAAACCGTGGGCGGCTCGGCGGACCTGACCGGCTCCAACAACACCAAGACCGCTGATCTGGGCGTTTTTGACACCGAGAGCCGCGGCGGGCGTTACATCTACTGGGGCATCCGCGAGCATGGCATGGCGGCCGCGATGAACGGCATGGCGCTGCACGGGGGCATCCGGCCTTATGGCGGCACGTTCATGTGTTTCACCGACTATGCCCGCCCCGCGATGCGCCTGTCGGCGCTGATGGGCGTGCCCGTCACTTACGTGATGACGCATGACAGCATCGGCCTGGGCGAGGACGGCCCGACGCACCAGCCGGTGGAGCATCTGGCGATCAGCCGCGCAACGCCCAACACGCTGGTCTTCCGCCCCGCCGACACGGTGGAAACCGCCGAGGCGTGGGAACTTGCGCTGACATCGCAAAAGACCCCCTCGGTGCTGTCGCTGACCCGCCAGGGCCTGCCCACGGTGCGGCTGGAACACAAGACCAAGAACCTGACCGCGCAGGGTGCCTATGTGCTGGCGGAGGCGGAAGGGAAACGTCAGGTCATCCTGATCGCGACCGGCTCCGAAGTGCATCTGGCGCTGGAGGCACGTGAACAGCTGCAAGAGGCCGGGATTGGCTGCCGCGTTGTGTCGATGCCCTGCATGGAGCTTTTTGCCCAGCAGGACGAGACCTACCGCCGCCGCGTTCTGCCCGCAGGGCCGGTACGCATTGGGGTGGAAGCCGCGGTGCGCCAGGGCTGGGACCGCTGGCTGCTGGGCGAGCGGGGCCGCGATGCAAAGGCGGCGTTCATTGGGATGGACAGCTTTGGCGCGTCCGCCCCGGCAGGCACGCTGTTTGAAAAGTTCGGCATCACCACGGACGCCATCGTGGCGCAGGCGAAGGCACTTCTGGGCTGATCAAATCTTGCAAGATTTGAGGGGTGTCGATCCTTGAAGGATCGATTGCCCGCGCCTCATATTGGTGTTGCCTTGCGCCAAACCCCCGAGACCGCGCGCCACACCGGCGTGATCACGCGCTCGCCCACCGGGATCAGAAGGGCCCCGATACCAAGGCCAATGAGCCCGTGCAGCGCCGCCTTAGCGAGCCAGGTGACAAAGCCCGCGCCGCCTCCAATCGCCTTGGCGGCGCCATAGATCAGGTCTTCGGGACCGTGCCAGCCCAACTGCGCAAGGCTGTGCACGATAATCTCCCCGCCGACCCACAGCATCGCGGCGGTGCCGATCACCATCAGGGCTTTCATGAACCCCGGCATCGCCTTCACGATCCCCCGCCCCAGCCCGCGGATCAGGCCGAGCCGTCCGTAGGCGGCCATCGCGAGGCCCGCATCATCCGCCTTCACGATCAGCGCGACCGAGCCGTAGACCGCCACCGTGATCATAATCGCCACAACGGCCAGCGTCGCCGCCTCCATCCAGAACGTGCTGTCCGGGATGTTCGACAGGGCAATCGTCATGATCTCTGCCGACAGGATGAAATCCGTCTTGATCGCGCCGCGCGCCTTTTCCTCTTCGAGCTTGGCAGGGTCTTCGACAGTTTCGGCCTTGCCTGGGTAGTCATCATGCCCATGCCCGCCCCAGCCCAGCGCATGAGCGACCTTCTCCGCCCCTTCAAAACACAGATACGCCCCGCCCAGCATCAGAAGCGGCGGAATCGCCACCGGCAAAAAGGCCGACAGCGCAAGGCCCACCGGCAGCAAGATCACCAGCTTGTTGAAAAAGCTGCCCTTCGCGATGCGCCAGATGATCGGCAGCTCCCGATCCGCGGAAAAACCAGCCACGTATTTCGGCGTTACGGCGGCATCGTCGATCACCGCACCCGCGGCCTTGGACCCCGCCTTGGCCGCCTGCCCGATCACATCGTCCACCGAGGCCGCAGCCACCTTTGCAATCCCCGCCACATCGTCCAGCAGGGCCAGAAGTCCGCTCATGCCGCCTCTCCAAAAATCGTTTAACGCTAACAGGGACGGAATGTCCGTTTCGCCCCCTGCACCTGCCCGATATAGAGCGCGCAACGACGCGCAACACAAGGATTACGGGCGTATGGCGATCAAGGTTGGTATCAACGGCTTCGGGCGCATCGGGCGCTGCACCCTGTCCCATATCGCGGCCAGCGGGCGGGACGATATTGAGGTGATCAAGCTGAACGCGACGGGCCCCATCGAATCCGCCGCGCACCTGATCCGATATGACAGCGTGCATGGCGCGTATCCGGGCAAGGTCGAGATTGGCGCGGGCACGCTTGATCTGGGGCGCGGGCCGATCGAGGTGATGAGCACCTATGACATGGCCGAGCTGGATTGGGACGGCTGCGACGTGGTGCTGGAATGCACCGGCAAGTTCAACGACGGCACGAAGGCGAACGCGCATCTGGAGCGCGGCGCAGGCAAGGTGCTTCTGTCCGCGCCGGGCAAGAACGTGGACCGGACGGTGGTGTATGGTGTGAACCATGCAGACCTTACCGCCGGTGAGAAGATGATCTCCAACGGCTCGTGCACGACAAACTGCCTTGCCCCGCTGGCAAAGGTGCTGGACGAGGAGATCGGCATCGTCTCGGGCCTGATGACCACGATCCACAGCTATACCGGGGACCAGCCGACGCTGGACCGGCGGCACAAGGATTTCTACCGCGCGCGGGCGGCGGCGATGAGCATGATCCCCACATCGACCGGCGCGGCCAAGGCGCTGGGTGAAGTGCTGCCGGGGCTGAAAGGCAAGCTGGACGGCACCGCAATGCGGGTGCCGACGCCAAACGTGTCCGCCGTGGACCTGACGTTTATCGCGGCCCGGGACGTGAGTGCCGAAGAGGTCAACGCCGCGGTGCAAAAGCGCGCAGAGAGCAATATGGCCCGCGTGCTCAGCTATGATCCGGAGTTGAAGGTTTCGGTGGACTTCAACCATACCGAACACTCGTCCATCTTTGCCCCCGATCAGACCAAGGTCACGGGCGGCAACCTTGTCCGGGTGCTGGCGTGGTATGACAATGAATGGGCGTTTTCCGTCCGGATGGCCGATGTGGCCGTGCATATGGGATCGCTCGGCTAAGCTGACTGGACGGCAACGGCGCAGGCTGGCAAGACGGGGACATGACCAACCGTCTTGCCATTATCCTCGGGCTGATCATCGTTGCCGCGATCGCCTATGATACGATCGGCAATGACGCGGCCAACCTCGTCTTTTTAGGCAAGAAACTCGCCGAGCTGATCGAGTGGCTGGCCTTCTGGCGTTAGGCCCCGAAACGCGCCTTCAGCGCGGTATTCACGGGCGGTGTCACGAACTTGGACACATCCCCACCCAGCCGCGCGATTTCCTTGACCAGCTTGGACGCGATGGCCTGATGCTCCGCCTCTGCCATCAGGAAGACCGTTTCGACCGTATCGTCGAGTTGGCGGTTCATACCAACCATCTGGAATTCGTACTCGAAATCGGCCACCGCGCGCAGGCCGCGCACAATGACGGCGGCGCCGACATCCTTGGCGCAGTCGATTAGCAGGTTTTCGAACGGGTGGGCGACAATCTCGGTGCCGGCCGCCTCTGACAAAGCGGTGCATTCCGCCTCGATCATCGCAACGCGCTCTTCCAGCGTAAAGAGCGGCCCCTTGTCCCGGTTGATCGCCACGCCGATCACCAGCCGGTCCACAAGCGAGCATGCGCGGCGGATGATGTCGATATGCCCCAGGGTGATCGGGTCGAAGGTGCCGGGATAGAGGCCGATGCGCATGGGGCGGTCCTTTGCGTTAGTTGGCGCAAATCAGCATGGCATGGGGCCAAATGCAAGTGGGCGGCGTATGGGCCGATATGCGCACGCGGCGCGTCCCGCTAGTGGCCCATGATCATCCCTTCGAGGGCGTCTTTTTCCATCGACAGCTCGCTCAGCCGTGCCTTGACCACATCGCCCAGCGTGATGAGCCCGGCAAGCTGACCGTCCTCAAGAACGGGCATGTGGCGGAACCGGCCTTGGGTCATCTGGCCCAGCACCGTATCGACATCGTCGCCGCGCCCGCAGGTGACAAGCTTGGACGTCATATGCGCCTCGACCTTGTCGGACAGGATGGCGCCGCCCTTGCTCGCCAGCACCCGCACGATATCGCGTTCCGACAGGATACCTTCGGCGGTGCTGCCATCGGCACTGACCACGACCGTGCCTATGCCCCGCTCGGCCAGCACTTTTGCGGCATCCGCAATAGACGTGCCTGGCGGCACCGTCACGACGCCATCGTCGGATTTCGATTTCAGGATTTGATGCACGCGCATGGTAGGGTCCTCCCAGACATCCGTAGCGTAGGCGCCTATCCTCCGCTCTAAGGGCGCTTCAAGTCAAGGTTCCGGTGATCCCGCCGTCATTTATGGGCTTTTGGCCCCTGCCCGCCCGCGCTAGGCTGCCGCCAAATCAGACTTGCGGGAGGGCATCTTATGAACACGATCGGGCATTACCTGGATGGCGGGCACGTTGCGGGCGGCTCGGGCCGGACCGCGGATGTCTACAACCCCGCAACGGGTGACGTGCAGGCGCAGGTCGCGCTGGCCTCGGGGGCCGAGCTGGACCGGGCGGTTGAGATTGCCGCCGCCGCACAGCCTGCCTGGGCCGCGACCAACCCGCAGCGCCGCGCGCGGGTGCTGATGAAATTCGTGGACCTTCTGAACCGTGACATGGACAAGCTGGCCGAGGCGCTGAGCCGCGAGCATGGCAAGACGCTGCCCGATGCGGCGGGCGATGTGCAGCGCGGCCTTGAGGTGGTGGAGTACTGCATCGGCGCGCCGCATATGCTGAAGGGCGAGTATACCGACAGCGCCGGCCCCGGCATCGACATGTATTCGATGCGCCAGCCGCTGGGGGTGACCGCGGGCATCACGCCCTTCAACTTCCCCGCGATGATCCCGATGTGGATGTTCGCGCCCGCGATTGCTTGCGGCAATGCCTTTATCCTAAAGCCGTCCGAGCGCGACCCTTCGGTGCCGATGATGCTTGCCGCGCTGATGGAAGAGGCGGGCCTGCCCAAGGGCATCCTGCAGGTCGTAAATGGTGACAAGGAAGCGGTGGACGCGATCTTGCACCACCCGGTGATCCAGTCCATCGGCTTTGTCGGCTCGACCCCGATTGCCGAGTATATCTACGCCACCGGCTGCGCGAACGGCAAACGCGTGCAGTGTTTCGGCGGGGCAAAGAACCACATGATCGTCATGCCGGACGCCGACCTGGATCAGGCCGCCGACGCGCTGGTCGGGGCCGGTTACGGTGCGGCGGGCGAGCGGTGCATGGCGATTTCGGTGGCCGTGCCCGTGGGGGACGAGACCGCCGACCGCCTGATCGAAAAGCTGGTGCCGCGGATCGAAAAGCTCAAGGTCGGCCCCTACACCGCTGGCAAGGACGTGGATTACGGCCCCGTCGTGACCGCGGCGGCGAAGGCCAACATTGAACGTCTAGTGCAGACCGGCATCGACCAGGGCGCCGAGTTGATCGTGGACGGGCGGGACTTCTCCCTGCAAGGTTATGAGGACGGGTTCTTTGTCGGCCCGCACCTCTTTGACCGCGCCACGCCGGACATGGACATCTACACGCAGGAAATCTTTGGCCCCGTCCTGACCACCGTGCGCGCGCAGTCCTATGAAGAGGCCATCGGCCTCGCGATGGATCATGAATACGGCAATGGCACCGCGATCTTCACCCGCGACGGGGACACGGCGCGCGATTTTGCAAATCGGATCAACATTGGCATGGTCGGCATCAACGTGCCGATCCCGGTCCCGCTCGCCTATCACACCTTCGGCGGCTGGAAGAAATCCGTCTTTGGCGATCTGAACCAGCACGGCCCCGACGCGTTCAAGTTCTACACGCGGACCAAGACGGTCACGGCGCGCTGGCCCTCGGGCATCAAGGAAGGCGGCGAGTTCTCGATTCCTGTCATGGAGTGAGGCCCGATCCGCGCAGCGGCAAACCCTCCGGGGGAGGGTTTGAGGGCCGAACGCGCGGAGCGCAGCCCGATCCGCGCAGCGGCACACCCTCCGGGGGAGGGTTTGAGGGCCGAACGCGCGGAGCGCAGCCCGATCCGCGCAGCGGCACACAAAAGGCACGCCCCACCCCGGGGCGCGCACCGCGCTAAACGACCAAAGACGCCAATGCCCATCGACTTTCGCATCTTTGCAGACCGCGGTTTGGTGCTGATCCAAGCAAGCGGCTTTGTCACGATTGATGAGACGGTCGCAGGGATGGCCCGCTACGAGGCGCAAACCACCTTTGACGCCAACCACAAGCAATTGGTGGACCTGACTCGGGTCACGGGGTTTGAACGGGACTACGCTCGGTTTCTGGAGATACAGGCGGACAAGGCGGGCCGGTTCACAGCAGCGGGCGCGCAGATGCTGATTGTCTACCTCGCCCCCACGGCTGAGGCGCAGGCCATTGCGTCGCTCTTTGCCCGATCCTGGGAGTGCACGGACACCATCGTCGCCACGATCCAGCATGAAGAGGCGCGTGCGCTTTCGGTTCTGGGCCAGCCGGAAACGTCCCTGCGCGATCTGCTGCAAACAGCAATGTGAAATATGGCTTTGCCTGCGCGGCGGATTAATTTAACATGTGTTCAATTCCATGCGCAGGGAGGCGTCCAATGGATTTTGCACTCACACCGGATCAAGAAGCGATCTTTGACCTCGCTTATGCTTTTGGCCAGACCGAAATCGCGCCCTTCGCGCGGGAGTGGGAAGAGGCCGGGACCATCCCCAAAGCGCTTTGGCCCAAGCTGGGCGAGCTGGGCTTCGGCGCGCTCTATGTCAGCGAAGAGGCGGGCGGCACGGGGCTGAGCCGCCTTGACGCGACGCTGGTGTTCGAAGCGCTGTCGATGGCCTGTCCTTCTGTGTCGGCCTTCCTGTCGATTCACAACATGTGCGCCAAGATGCTGGACCGGTTTGGCTCAGACGATCTGAAGGACCGCGTGCTGCCGGATGTGATCACGATGGACACGGTGCTCAGCTACTGCCTGACGGAGCCGGGCAGCGGGTCGGATGCCGCAGCCCTGCGCACCCGGGCGGAGCGCACGAATGAGGGCTATGTGGTGAACGGGACCAAGGCGTTCATCTCCGGCGGGGGCTATTCAGACGCCTATGTCGTGATGGTGCGCACCGGGGAGGATGGCCCGGGCGGGGTGTCCACGCTCTATGTCGAAGACGGCGCCGAGGGGCTGAGCTTTGGCGCTTTGGAGCAGAAAATGGGCTGGAAATCGCAGCCGACGGCACAGGTACAGTTTGACAATTGCAACATTTCTTCGGCCAATTTGGTGGGCGAGGAAGGTCAGGGTTTCAAATATGCGATGAATGGCCTCGACGGCGGGCGCCTGAATATCGCCGCCTGCTCTCTGGGCGCGGCGCAGACGGCTTTGAACAGCACATTGGCGTATATGAGCGAGCGCAAGGCGTTCGGCAAAAGCATTGACCAGTTCCAGGGCCTGCAATTCCGCCTCGCCGATATGGAGATCGAGTTGCAAGCCGCCCGCACCTTCCTGCGACAAGCCGCGTGGAAGCTGGACAGCGGCGCGCCGGATGCCACAAAGTTCTGCGCGATGGCCAAGAAGTTCGTGACCGAGGCCGGATCGAACGTGGTCGACCAGTGCCTGCAATTGCACGGCGGCTACGGCTACCTCGCCGATTACGGGATCGAAAAGCTGGTCCGCGATTTGCGGGTGCACCAGATCCTGGAAGGCACCAACGAGATCATGCGCGTGATCGTCTCGCGTCAGATGCTGCAACGAAGCTGATGCCCTTCAGCCCCAAACTTCACTTGGCCATATAAACTCCGGGGGTCCGGGGGCTGGCCCCCGGTTCGACAGTAGATGACAGACATTTCCATCCGCCAATCGGGCCGCGCCGGTCGCATCACGCTCCAGCGGCCCGAGGCGCTGAATGCGATGACCTACGAGATGTGCCTCGCCATCGAGGCGGCGCTGGATGCGTGGCGGGACGATGACGCGGTGGCGCTGGTCGTGCTGGATGCGATCGGGGACCGGGCGTTCTGCTCCGGCGGGGACATTGCGGACCTTTATGCGACGGGGATGAAGGGGGACTACGCCTTTGGGCAGCGGTTCTGGGCCGATGAATACCGGCTGAACCACAAGATTTTCTCCTACCCCAAGCCGGTGGTCAGCTTCCTTCAGGGCTTCACGATGGGCGGGGGTGTCGGGATCGGCTGTCACGGGACTTACCGAGTGGTAAGTGAGACCTCCCAGATCGCCATGCCCGAGGTTGGCATCGGTCTCGTGCCGGATGTCGGCGGCTCGCTTATGCTAGCGCTGGCGCCGGGGCGGCTGGGGGAATACCTCGGCACAACGGCGGCGCGGATGAATGCAGCGGATGCGATTTATGCAGGTTTTGCAGACCTCTACATCCCGCAGCTCAAGTGGCCGGAGCTAATCGCTACTCTGGAGGACACCGGCACGACAGACGCGCTGAAGCCCGCAGCCGAAACGCCAGACCCCGGCCCGATCCAGACCATGCAGCCCGATATCGACCGCCACTTTGGCGGCGAGCGGCTGAGCGATATCCTCGCCACCCTGGGCGCAGAAGACAGCGATTTCGCCCGTGACACGCTCAAGAAGCTGCACCGCAACTCCCCCCTCTCGATGGCTTGCGCGATTGAGACCCTGCACCGCCTGCGCGGCCCGTCCCTGACGATGGAAAAGGCGCTGGACCTCGAATACCGCTTTACCGCGCGCAGTATGGAGCATGGCGATTTCCTCGAGGGCATCCGCGCCGCGATCATTGACAAGGACCGCAATCCGCAGTGGCAATATGCGGATATGAAGGTGCCCGCCACCGCCGTCAGCAAGATGCTGATGCCGCTGGGGGACATGGCGCTAAGACTGGAGGAGACGGGGATGCAGATTGGGTTCATTGGGCTTGGCAATATGGGCGCGCCGATGGCGGCGAACCTGGCAAAGGCGGGACACAGCGTGACCGGCTTTGACGTCGCGGGCACAACGGCGGCGGGCGTGCGCGCGGCTGCGTCCATCGAAGAGGCCGTGCAGGGCGCCGACATCGTCATCACAATGCTGCCCAACGGGGACATCCTGCGGTCTGTTGCGGGTACCGCCCTGCCCGCGATGGCCCCTAGCGCAACGCTCGTCGATTGCTCCACCGTTGACGTTGAAAGCGCGCGCGCGGTCGCGGCGCAAGCCGAAGCGCAGGGCGTGATGTTTGTCGACGCGCCCGTCTCCGGCGGGATTGGCGGCGCCGCGGCGGGCACGCTGACCTTCATGGCGGGCGGGTCCGAAGCGGCCTTTGCCGCCGCCGCGCCCCTCTTTGACATCATGGGCCAAAAGGCGGTGCATTGCGGCGAGGCGGGCGCGGGTCAGGCGGCGAAAATCTGCAACAACATGATCCTCGGGGTCACGATGATCGCAACCTGCGAAGCCTTCGCGCTGGCAGACAAGCTGGGCCTCGACCGGTCCAAGATGTTTGACGTGGTCAGCACATCCTCGGGCTATTCCTGGACGATGAACGCGTATTGCCCTGCCCCCGGTGTTGGCCCGGCATCGCCAGCGGACAATGGCTACCAGCCCGGGTTTGCGGCGGAGTTGATGCTGAAGGATCTGGACCTGTCGCAACAGGCGGCGGAGGCCGCGGATGCGGACACGCCGATGGGCGCGGCCGCGCTGGAGCTGTACCGCCGCTTTGTCGAAGACGAGGACGGCAAGGGCCGGGATTTCAGCGCCATGCTGCCCCGGTTCGAAGGGCGCGGGCGGGGTGATTGACAGATTGGCAACAATCCCGCCGATTTCATGCGATTGGGGCGCAAAGCGTCACCAATTGTGGCGCGGCTGCCTGCAAAGCCCACCTATTCCTTTGATTTAGCGTAGTTTTTTAGAAACCCGCGGGCATATTTCAGCCTCTACGCCCCCTGTTGCGCCCCGTTTTTCCCCGAGACCGCGCCAATTTTCGGCAAATTGCTCCGTCACATTGTCTTCTGACCGGCCTCTCGCCGGGAAGACAAGACGGAACCCAACATGCCCACAGCAACCGAGTTGCCCATCGACAGCAGTGCAACCGCCGAAGACATGGCGGCAGAGATCTTTGGCAACGGTATCACGGTCAACTCGGCCATCTATTTCGGCGACCCGCTCAGTTCGGGCACGTATTCAAACGCGGATACGGTTGCCACGGGCGTCGCCCCGGCGGACACCGGCGTTATCCTATCCACCGGACATGTGGACGACTTCACGAATTCAGACGGGTCGACCAACACCAACGTGAGCGCAGGCACAACAACCAACACATCCGGCATCAACAATGACGCCCAGTTCAACGCGCTGGCCAATGCGACGACGCAGGATGCGGCGATCCTAGAGATCAACTTCACGCCGCAAGGCGATTTGATCACCATCGACTTCGTCATTTCGTCCGAGGAATACCCAGAATTTGCAAACTCGCAGTTCAATGACGTGGTTGGCGTCTGGGTAAACGGCGTGCAGGCCACCGTGACGATTGGCGACGGCACCGCCTCCGTGGGAAACATCAACGGCGGCGCGACGCAAAACCTCTATAACGACAACACCGCCGACCAGTTCAACACGGAGATGGACGGGTTCACGGTGACGCTGACCTTCGTGGCGCCGGTGAACCCCGGTGTGCCAAACGATCTGCGGATCGGCGTCGCGGATGTGGCCGACGCCAGTTATGACACCAACCTGCTGATCGCCGGCGGGTCGGTGCAGTCGACCATCGTGGCGCAGGACGACCAGATTACGCTGGGCAATGCTGACACGCGCGTTGTGGACGTGCTGGCCAATGACGGCTCCAGCGGTGGCACGCTGACCATCACGCATATCCAGGGCGTGCGGGTCTATGCCGATGATGAGGTGACCCTCGCCACCGGGCAGACGATCCGGCTGAATGACGATGGCACGATCACCGTTGTCGGCGATAGCGATGCCGAGACGGTCTACTTCAATTACACCGTTCAGGACAGCAACGGCGCGACAGAGACGGCGTTGGTCGAAGTCACGCAAGTGCCTTGTTTTACGCTGGGCACGCTGATCGAGACCGCGCGTGGGCCGCAGCGGATTGAGAGCTTGCGGCCCGGTGATCTGGTCATGACCCGCGATGCGGGCCTGCAACCGGTCCGCTGGCTGGGCCAGCGCACGGTGCGGGCCACGGGCAGCTTTATGCCGGTGCGCATCGGTGCGGGTCACTTTGAGGCCACGCGCGATTTATGGCTGTCGCCGCAGCACCGGGTGCTGGTTGATGGCTGGCGGGCGGAGCTGCTGTTCGGGGCGGACGAGGTGCTGATCAAGGCCAAAGACCTTGTCGGGAGCCCCGGTGTCCAGTGGGAGGACCGCTGGGATATGGTGACCTACCTGCACCTGCTGCTGGATGCGCACCACGTGCTCATCGCCAATGGCGCGCCCTGCGAAAGCTACCTGCCCGGGCCCGTTACGATGGGCGGATTTGATGCAGGCACCCAGGCGGAAATCAGGGCGCTGTTTCCCGAACTGGACGATACGGGCGAAGGCTACGGGCCCGCCGCCCGCCCGATCCTGCGCAGGTTTGAGGCGCAGGCGTTGATGGCAGCTTGACGACCCGTCAGCGCTACTCTGCCGCGACTTTACGGTTGGTCAGCATTGGGGCGAGGTACCGGCCGGTGTGGCTTTCCGCAACCTCCGCCACCTCTTCGGGCGTGCCGGTGGCGACCACACGGCCACCCCCGTCGCCGCCTTCGGGGCCGATGTCGATGATGTGGTCGGCGGTCTTCACCACGTCGAGGTTATGCTCGATCACGATGACGCTGTTGCCCTGATCGACCAGCTCGTGCAGCACTTCGAGCAGTTTGCGCACATCCTCGAAATGCAAGCCCGTTGTCGGCTCGTCCAGGATGTAGAGCGTGCGGCCCGTGCTGCGCTTTGACAGCTCTTTCGACAGCTTCACGCGCTGTGCTTCGCCGCCCGACAGGGTCGTCGCCTGCTGGCCGACTTTGATGTAACCGAGGCCCACGCGCATGAGCGCATCCATCTTCTCGCGGATCGACGGCACCGCAGCAAAAAACTGCTGCGCATCTTCAACCGTCATATCAAGAACATCCGCTATACTCTTGCCTTTGAACTTAATTTCCAGCGTCTCGCGGTTGTAGCGCTTACCTTTGCAGGTCTCACATTCGACGTAGACATCGGGCAGGAAGTGCATCTCGATCTTGATGACGCCGTCGCCCTGGCACGCCTCACAGCGCCCGCCCTTGACGTTAAAGCTGAACCGCCCGGGCTTGTAGCCGCGGGCCTTCGCCTCCGGCAGGCCGGCGAACCAGTCGCGGATGGGGGTGAAGGCGCCAGTGTAGGTCGCGGGGTTGGAGCGCGGGGTGCGCCCGATGGGCCGCTGGTCAATGTCGATGACCTTGTCGAGATGTTCGAGCCCCTTGATCGTCTCGCAGGGCGCGGGCGTCTGGCGCGCGCCGTTCAGCTGCATCGACGCGGTCTTGAACAAGGTCTCAATCGTTAGGGTGGACTTGCCCCCGCCTGACACACCTGTCACGCAAACAAACTTACCAAGCGGAAAGTCGACCGTGACGTCTTGCAGGTTGTTGCCCGAGGCCTTCACCACCGTCAGTTTTTTGCCTTTTTTGCCCTTGCGGCGCGTAGTCGGCACCGCAATCTCACGCTTGCCGGACAGGTAGTCGCCGGTGACGCTGTCCGCTTTGGCCAACTGCGCAGGTGTGCCGTGGGCGACAACCTGCCCGCCATGCACCCCGGCCCCCGGGCCGATGTCAAAGACATAGTCCGCCTCGCGAATGGCCTCCTCATCATGTTCAACGACGATCACGGTGTTGCCCTGATCGCGCAGGTTCTTCAGCGTGCCGAGCAGACGGTCATTGTCGCGCTGGTGCAGGCCGATGGAGGGCTCGTCTAGCACGTAAAGCACACCCGTCAGGCCCGAGCCAATCTGGGACGCAAGCCGGATGCGCTGGCTCTCCCCGCCCGAAAGCGTGCCGGATGAACGCGACATGGTCAGGTATTCGAGGCCAACATTGTTCAGGAAGCCAAGCCGTTCGCGGATTTCCTTCAGAATCGCGCGCGCGATCTCGTTCTTTTGCGGGGTGAGGTAGCTGGGGACACGCTCGCACCATTCAAACGCCTCGCGGATCGACATCTGCACCACGTGGCCGATATGCAGCAGTTCGTCGTCGTTCCCGATCTTGACCGCCAGCGCCTCCTGCCGGAGGCGGTAGCCGTCGCAGGTGCCGCAGGGGCGGTTGTTCTGGTAGCGCTCGAACTCTTCGCGGACCCAGCTGCTGTCGGTTTCGCGGTAGCGGCGTTCCATGTTGGGGATGACCCCTTCGAACACCCGCGTCACCTGATAGACGCGCCCGCCCTCGTCATAGCGGAAGGGGATTTCCTCATCCCCCGAGCCGTAGAGGAACACCTGTTTGACATGGGCGGGCAGGTCTTTCCATTTGGTGGACTGCTTGAATTCGTAATGCTTCGCGATGGCCTCGATGGTCTGCAGGAAATACGGGCTTTTGCCCTTGCGCCACGGGGCCAGCGCGCCATCGGCGATCTCCAGGTTCTGGTCCGGCACGACGAGCCGTTCGTCAAAGAACAGCTCGTGCCCCAGCCCGTCGCAATCCGGGCAGGCCCCAAACGGTGCGTTGAAGGAAAAGAGGCGCGGCTCGATCTCGGGGATGGTGAAGCCGGAGACCGGGCAGGCGAATTTTTCGGAGAAGGTGATCCGGGTGGGTTCATCAGGCTCTTTGGAGCCTTCTTCGCCTAAAGAAGACCCGGCAGGGGCTGATGAAGCCTCCTCAAGGATGGCGATGCCGTCAGCGAGGTCGAGCGCGGTGCGCAGGCTGTCCGCCAGCCGCGTCTCCAGCCCCTCGCGCACGACGATGCGGTCCACTACCACGTCGATGTCATGGCGGAACTTCTTGTCGAGTGTTGGCGGCGCGTCCAGCTCGTAGAATTGGCCATCGACCTTGACCCGCTGAAACCCCTGCTTGCGCAGTTCGAGGAATTCCTTGCGGTATTCGCCCTTGCGGTCGCGGATGATGGGCGCAAGCAGATAGGCGCGCGTGCCCTCCTCCATCGCCATGATGCGGTCGACCATGTCCTGCACCTGCTGCGCCTCGATCGGCTTGCCGGTGGCGGGGGAATAGGGCGTGCCAACCCGCGCGAACAGCAGGCGCATATAGTCGTAGATTTCCGTGACCGTGCCGACGGTCGAACGGGGGTTCTTCGACGTCGTCTTCTGCTCAATCGAGATGGCGGGGCTGAGGCCGGAGATGTGGTCCACATCCGGCTTCTGCATCATGTCGAGGAACTGGCGCGCATAGGCGCTCAGGCTTTCGACATAGCGGCGCTGGCCTTCCGCATAGATCGTATCGAAGGCGAGCGAGGATTTGCCAGACCCCGACAGGCCCGTGATCACCACCAGCTGGTCGCGGGGGATGTCCACATCGATGCCCTTGAGGTTATGCTCGCGCGCGCCGCGGACTTCGATGTTTTTCTGCTCGGCCATGCTCGCCCCCACGTTAACACTCTGTACATAGTTGGGCGGCCGGGATTCTCCAATCGAAATATGAGAACGGATAGGGAACGGGGTTTACGGGCACCCGGCTGCTGACAGCGCCTGTCTTAGGCCATCCAGCGAATAGGCCACGTCGAGGCGGGTGTCGGTCGTCAGGGTCATACGCAGGACCGCGCCATCCAGGATGCCGTTGAAGAAGGCCTCATTGCCCAGATACTCCGGGAAGTAATGCGCGCGGGAAGAGAACCATTCGATCTCCTGCGCCGTGCCATCCACCTCCATCCGCACGGTGAAGCGCGGGCCGGGCCAGGGATCAACCACGAAGGGCTCGCCATTGCACTGCATCCCGAGTGTGGGCACGTCTGCGATGTCCGTGGTGAAGAACGCGCCGGGCGTGTAGGCCGGATTGCCGGACATGCCGTCGAACACCCAGCCGATATCGGCAGCGGTCCAGGCGTTTTTCAGGCCTGAGGCATCGATGCGCGCGGTGGGGCCAATGGGGCCCGGGGGCGGCGGACAGGTGAGGCTGGCGAGCGCGTCCGCAAAGCCGTCCATCTGGTAGGTCGCACCGGTGAAGTCCCCCGGCTCCATGTCGGTGTCGAAGGTCACGCGAATTGCGTCTGCGGCGCTGAGCGTTGCAATCTCACCCTCGGTCAGCGGTTGGCTGGCCATTTGCAGCGCCCCGGACGGGCTGAACTGCAGCACAATCTGGCCATTTGGGGTTCCGATCACGCCGCGCCTGTTCTCAGCACCGTAGCCAAAGACGGTGCCGCGGGCGGCGATGCGGCGGTCGCAGGTCAGCATAAGGCCGGGGGTCAGCGGCGCCTCCGAGACGTGCAGCAGCACATCGTCCGCGAGCGACTGGCGCGAGACCACCTGGACCTGTGCAGACCTCCAGCCGCCATCCGGCGCAAAGAGCTCTCCGGCGAGGTACTGGAACCGCTGAGGCGGCTGGCGCGCACAGAAATCGCCCAGCGCCGCGCTGGAGCCGCGCAGGCCAAACTCCAGCGTCGGTCCGTCATTGAGGGCAAAGCGCACACGGCTGCCCGCGCGCAGGGCATCGACGAGCACGCGGTAAAGCGGCATGAGCAGCACCGCCCCGTCCGCCGCTTGCCCGCGTGCATAGGTCGACAGCAGCTCTTGCCCGTTCCCGCGCAGCACGGTGATCTGCATCGGCTGGGTCAGCTTCGGCGCAAGACCGGCGAGCGCGATATAGGGTGCCTCGGCGGTGAAGGTGCTTTGGCAGTTCAGCAGCAGCAGGTGGCCCTGCCCGTCATGTGTGCCCACCGCGCTGCCTTGGAAACCGGGGCCGCGGGCGAGGCTGACCCGGCCCCAGGTGCCTGCGGGGCGATCTTCGCGGATAAAGAGGCTGAGGGTTTCATTGTCAAACCCGGCCGGGATGGTGCCGCGCACGAGGGGGCCTTGCACCGGCGGGCCGGGGATGTCCGCGCCTGCGGGCGCGGGTGTTTGCGCGGGGACAATGGGGCTGGGTGCGGCGGGGCTGGGTGCGGCGGGCGCTGCCGGAGGCACCGGGGCCGCAGGGACACCAGCCAGCACCGCGCTCTGGATGCATTGCACGAAAACTGCCCCATAGGCCTGGAACGTGTCGATGGGCACGCCATCGGTGTTGTTGACCAGAAGCTGCGACAGCGTCTGTCCCGTGATCCCGGCGGCCTCGGACCTTTCGATGATGCAAGGGCAGGCTTGCGGGAACTGCACCGTGGTCTGTTCACAGCGGGCAAGATCGGTTTGCGCAGCGGCTTGTGTGGCGAGGACACCAAAAAGGGCGAGTAGCGTAAGGAGACGCATCTGACACTCCTGAGAACTGAATGTGGCAACAGCTAACGACGCATATGCCGCAGAATTATGACGCCCGCTGCGAGGCTGGCACGCGGCGCAGGGCCATCCAGCCATGCACGGCAACGCCGCCCAAAAGAATGGCATTTGATGTCCACATCAGCCCTGCATAGCCCGCCACCGACAGCACGGCGAGCAGCACAGGCGTGCCCAGCGTGTTGCCAAGGTTGCCCATCTGCGCCATTGCCCCGTTGGCCTTGGCCTGATCCGCCGCGGCGGTGTTGAGGTCCGGCACGGCGGCAAAGCTCGCGCCCTGCACCAGCCCCAGCGCGCCTGCGAGCGCAAGGCACGCGAGCGGGTCACCGGGGACGGCCAGCAACCACAGCAGAGACGCGACGCACAAGGCAAAGCCGATCTGGACCAGCGCCACAGGGCTGACATAGCGCAGGGCCGCAACGCCCAGCGTCATCGAAACGGCAATCGACGCAAGCGGCATGGACCCGATGACCCAGGCCCGCCAGACCTCGTCAATGTAAGGCGGCAGCACGGTGAGGATGGCCAGGAAACAGAAAGTGTAGAAGAGCCACCCCGCCGCCGGGGCCGCCATGCGGGCGGAGCGGTAGATGGCCACGTGATCGCGCAGGATGCCGGGAAGGCTGAGCGGCGGCACCTCCGCCTCAATCCGGGGCAGCATCCGGCCAAGGAGCAGGGCAAACACGGCCATCCAGATCGCATGGGCCTGAAACAGCGCGGGCAGGCCCTGAGCGCGGACGAGCGGCAGGCCAAAAAGGACGATCAAGGTGAAGGCAACGCCGAAAAACGTGCTCCAGAGCGTCAGCGTCAGGCCGCGGTGGCGCGGCGCGCTCAGCTGGGCGATGAGCGTCGGCGCGCAGACAACGATGGCAAGGTGCGACAGCCCCTCGGCCGCGCGCAGGGCCAACATGATCGGCAACGGCGGCAAGAGCGCCTCAAACGCTGCGATGATGGCCCCGGCCCACAGCGCCCAGATCAGCGCGCGGCGGTAGCGGATCCGCGCCACCACAAGCCCCGCGACCACGCCAAAGACGATGCCGACAAAGCCGACCAGCGACACGACAAAGCCAAGGGCCACCCCCGCGCCGGGATAGACCGCGCCAAGCTGGTCAAAGACGATGGAAACCTTGGCATATTGCCCCGCCGCGCCGAGGCCCGCGCCCCAGATGGCGAGGATAAGGGGGAAGTTGGTGCGCTGCGTCATGAGGGCACCCTGACGGGGGCGGCAAAGACGTGCAATGGCGCGCTACTGGCATGTCGCAAATTCCCGCAGGCGCTGTTCATAGGCCCGCTCGAGGCAGAGAAAATCGGCGCGACACGCATCGCGGCGGGCAAGCCAGCTTTTTTGCTCCGCCTTCAGCCGTGCGCGCCCGTCCGTGTTCAGCTGGCCCTGAAAGGCGGTGTAGGTGTCGGCCAAGGTCCGGTCGAGTTCGGCGAGGCGGTCGTAGCGGCAGATCGCTTTTTCCGTCTGGGTGCCGGCGCGGGCACAGTCGAAGCTGGGCGTGACCCGTGTGTTCGAGGTGCTGGGCGCGGGGGCGGCGTCAGCGCGATAGTATTCCCGGTCGTGCCAGCGCTGCACAAGAAACAGCGCGTTGCTGTCGATCTGCACGTTCTGCGGCCCACCCGTATCGGCATAGAACGCAGCAAGCGCACGCCGGGTGCCGGGGCCAGGAATGCCGTCGATGGCGGTGGGATAGCCCATATCGGTGAGCATGGACTGCACGCGCCGCACGCCCTCTTCGGGCAGGCCCTGCGCCTGCGGCGCGGTTGGTGTCAGCAACCCCAGCGTGGCGGCAAGAAGGACAATCAGAACGTAACGCATGTGGCACCCCGCTGCGGTCATCGCCGCAGTTTGCGGGACAAGCTTAACGGTTAGGTTACAACCGCGCCTCGTTCAGAAGTGGATCGCGCGGCTGTCGGCGTCGAGCACCGCTTCGTGCATCATTTCAGACAATGTAGGATGCGGGAAGACGGTGTGCATCAGGTCTTCCTCGGTGGTCTCCAGCTGGCGGCCGACAACGTAGCCCTGGATCAGCTCTGTGACTTCGGCGCCCACCATATGCGCGCCCAGAAGCTCGCCCGTCTTGGCGTCGAAGACCGTCTTGATCATGCCTTCGGGCTCGCCCAGGGCGATGGCCTTGCCATTGCCGATGAAGGGGAAGCGGCCGACCTTGACGTCGTAGCCAAGCTCTTTGGCCTTCGCCTCGGTGAAGCCGACGGAGGCGACCTGCGGGTGGCAGTAGGTGCAGCCCGCGATGCTCTCGGGTTTGACGGGGTGCACGTCCTGGCCCGCGATCATCTCAGCGACCATGACGCCCTCGTGGCTGGCCTTGTGGGCGAGCCAGGGCGCGCCCGCGATATCGCCGATGGCATAGAGGCCATCGACGCCCGTGCGGCAATAGGCATCGGTCACCACATGGCTCCGGTCGATTGTCACGCCAAGCGCTTCAAGGCCCAGCCCTTCGGTATTGCCGACGATGCCAACGGCGGAGATGACGGTGTCGAAATCATGCGTTTCGGTCTTGCCGCCGACCTCGATATGGGCCGTGACCTTGCCCTTCGCGCGGTCCAGCTGTTTGACCATCGCTTTGGCCATGATCTTCATGCCCTGCTTCTCAAAAGCCTTCCTGGCGAAGGTGCTGATCTCCGCGTCTTCGACCGGCAGAACACGGTCCATCACTTCGACCACCGTCGTATCCGCGCCCAGCGTGTTGTAAAAGCTCGCAAATTCGATCCCGATCGCGCCGGAGCCGATGACCAGTAGTTTCTTTGGCATCCGGCCAGGCTCCAGCGCGTGCTTGTAGGTCCAGACCAGATCGCCATCCGCCTCCAGCCCCGGAAGCTCGCGTGCGCGGGCGCCGGTGGCGAGGATGATGTGCGGGGCCGTCAACGTCTCCGTGCCCTTGTCCGTTTTGACCGCAACCTGGCCTTTGGCGGGCACGGAAGCCTCGCCCATGATGGTCGTGACCTTGTTCTTTTTCAGCAGGTGCCCCACCCCGCCCGCAAGCTGTTTGGCCACCCCGCGCGAGCGTTTGACCACCGCCGGTAGATCATAATCGATGCCGGTCGCGGAGAGGCCAAATTCCTTGGCGCGGTGCATCAGGTGGAAGACTTCGGAGGAGCGCAGCATCGCCTTTGTCGGGATGCAGCCCCAGTTGAGGCAGATACCGCCCAGATGTTCCCGCTCAATAATGGCGACCTTCAAGCCAAGCTGCGCGGCCCGGATCGCGGCCACGTACCCGCCGGGGCCTGCGCCCACCACAATGACGTCGTATTTGGAATCGGGCATGGGGTTCCTCGCTGCGAAATGTAGTTTAGCGTTAAACTACTTTTCGCAACGCATCAACGCAGGCCGCCCGCGACATATCCGCCCCAGGCGCGCCCTGGGCGCGCTCAGTCAAGCCCTGGCGGGCTTTCTTCGCGTGATGAAAGCTGGAAAAGCCCGGATCAGGCCGCTTGCGCTTCCAAGGCCCGGACAGTGCTGCCGTAGCCCCCTGCGGACATGTAGGCCTCTTCGGCCGCGGTGGAGGTCCGGCCGAGCGCATCGTTCCGGTAGGGGAAGCGGCCAAACTGGCGGATCACCTCGCGGTGCGCACGGGCGTGTAGCAGGTTCGCGCCGCCATGTTCCGGCATCCGCTCGCAAATCAGGCGCACGGCCCGCGACTGATCGCACAGGTTTTCCGAATGCATCAGCGGCAAGTAGAAGAATTGCCGCGCCGGCGCATCGATGCGCATGTCCCAACCCTTGTCGATCGCCGATTTGGCGGCCGCGAGCGCGGCATGATCGAGGGCAAAAGCGCGCGGGTCATTGCGGAACATGTTCCGCGGGAACTGGTCGGTCAGAATGATATAGGCCAGCGCGCCCGAGGGATAGGTCAGCCAGAGCGCATGGCGGCCTTCGGACGCGGCCTCCCATTCCGCGCGGAACCGGGCCCCGATCTGCGCGTCGAGCGCATCGTTTTGCGCATACCAGTCTTTGGGCTCGCATTCATCGAGCCAGAACTTGAGCACGTCATCCGCCTTCGCGGTCATGGCCTATCTCCCTCACGGCGCTGCCTCACCATACGCCTACGTTTCCACCATATCTGAACGTATGCAGGCCCGTTTCACCGCGCCAATCACGAAATGCGACAGCCGCGTCACAATCACGCAGCTTTTTCAGGCTCTTCGCCTGATTGATCGGCCTCGATGGCGTATTCCTGCGCAGTTTCCATTGCAACAGGCGTCACCCCTGGCGCCATTGTCACGTAAGCCCCGGTATCTTCCACGGCGACGCCCGCACGCTGGGTCGAGCGGTAGCTGGCGTAGAGCAGCAGCGCGCCAAAGAGCGCCGCAATGAAGATGAAGAACCCGGCGGGGCCAACCCGGTCCATCAGCGCCCCCACGATCAGCGGGCCCGCCACCGCGCCCAGCCCGTTGATGAAGATCAGCCCGCCAGAGGCCGATGCCATATCGTCATACTCCAGAAAGTCGTTCGTGTGTGCGATGAGCAGCGAATAGAGCGGGTTGGACATCCCGCCGACCGCAAAGGCGGAGATCAGAAGGAGGGTAAAGCTGCCACCGAAGACGGTCGCAAAGACTGCCGACGCGCAGCCCATCGCCGCCACCGCAGAGATCAGGATGCGTCGCCCGATCCGGTCCGACAGCCAGCCGATAGGATATTGCAGCACGAGCGCGCCGATAAAGAACGCGGCGACGAAGGACGAAATCTGCCCCACGCTCAGCCCCGCCTGCGCGCCATAGACCGCCGACATGCCGAATTGCGCAGCAAAGACACCGCCCAGCAGGAACATGCCCACACAGCCCAGCGGCGAGGAGGTATAAAGCGCGCCCAGCGTCATCGGCTTGGTGCTGTCAAAGGCGGGCGCCGGAGAGATTGACAGCAGGATCGGCGTGATCGCGACCGACACGAGGATCGACGGGATCACGAACAGCACGTAGCCCGACGGGTCCGCGACCACGATCAGCGCCTGACTGGCGACAATCCCGCCGGTCATCACGATCATGTAGAGCGAGAGCGCCCTGCCCCGCGTCTCGACCGTTGAGGCCTCATTAAGCCAGCTTTCCGCAACCACATAGACTGCGGAGAAACAGAACCCGATCAGCACCCGGCCCAGCGTCCAGACCCACGGGTCCGTCAGCGTCGGGTAGAGGATCATCACCGCCGAGATGAGCGAGGCCAGCGCGGCGAAGACGCGGACATGGCCCACGCGGCGGATCATCGTCGGGGCCATGCGGCTGCCCCCAAGAAAGCCAACGAAATAGGCTGACATGACAATCGACATCTCGAGGGTGGAAAACCCCTCAAGCTCGCCCCGGATGCCAAGGATCGTGCCCTGCATCCCGTTGCCCACCATCAGCAGGCCCATACCGAGCAGGAGCGCCCAGGCGCTGGTCAGAACTTGCAGCATGGCGGGTCTCCTTCGCCGGACATATCCCCGTGTGCGCGCGGGGGGCGGCGTGCGTCCCGCTTGGCAGCGACCAGGGCGGCGTCGTTTTTGGTGTCAGGCCGCGAGAAAGCGGCGCATGAGGGCGGCGCTTTCATCCGGCTGGTCCCGGTGCACGCCGTGCCCGCAGCTTTCAAACACATGCAAGGCGGCATGGGGGATCGCGGCGGCGATCTCTTTGGCGCAGATCGTGGGGGTCACCGGGTCTTGCGCCCCGGCCAGCACAAGGGTCGGGCATTTGACCGCGGCGAGGCCCGGGCGCAGGTCCATGCCCAGCATCTCGTTCGCAAAGAAGTGGATTGTCACCTCGGGCTTTTGGATCGCGTTGCCGCGCAGGGCCGCGCGCGCTTCGGTGCTAGGGTTATAGAGCGGCAGGCACAGTTCGGCGTAACTTTTGTAAGCCTCCAGTGTGGGGAGCGTGAAAAGCGCCCGCGCCGCGGCAGCAGCGACCGCACCGCCCAGTTGCTGCGCCATCGCCACGGTCGCCTCTACGTCGAACCGCGCGGCGGTGGAGGACAGGATCAGCTTGCTTGCAAGCTCCGGGTGGCGCGCGGCCGTCCGCATCGCGACCATGCCGCCAAAGCTCTGGCCAAAAATCACCGGGCGCTCGACCCGCAGCGCGGCGCAGAAGGCCGCGACATCGTCCGCCCATTGGTCCAAGGTCCAGGTTTTGGGATCGCCGCCCGAGCGGCCACAGCCGCGGTGATCAATATAGATGACCTGATGCGTGTCCGCGAAGCGGTCAAAATGGGGCCGCAAGGTCGACTGATCATAGCCCGGCCCGCCATGCAGCATCAGGAGGGTCGGTTTGGGCTGCATCGTTGCCGGGTCCACCCCGGTGCCGGCGATGTCAAAGAAGAGGCGCGCGCCGTTAATCTCGATATACATCAGGGGTCTCCGGGTAGCAGCAGGGACGCGTCGCCATAGCTGAAAAAGCGGTAGCGGGCGGCGATAGCGTGGGCATAGACGCTGCGCATCCGGTCCGTGCCCATAAGGGCCGAGACGAGCATCATCAGCGTCGATTTGGGCAGGTGGAAGTTGGTCATCAGCCCGTCCGCGGCGTGGAAGGTGAAGCCGGGGGTGATGAAGATGTCCGTCGGGCCGCGCCAGGGCGCGATGGTGCCGGAGCGGGCGGCGGTCTCAATCAGGCGCAGTGCGGTGGTGCCGACAGGTATAAGGCGCCCGCCTGCGGCTTTGGTCGCCGCCATCTGCGCGGCGGCCTCCGGCGTGACCTCCCCCCATTCGGCGTGCATTTTGTGATCAGCGATATCGTCCACCTTGACCGGCAGAAAGGTGCCTGCGCCCACGTGCAGGGTCACAAATGTTGTCTCCACCCCGCGGGCCTTCAGGGCCGCCATGACGCCTTCGTCAAAGTGCAGCGAAGCGGTGGGGGCAGCGACAGCGCCTTGGGCGCGGGCCCAGATCGTCTGGTAATCGGCGTGATCCTGCGCGTCGGCGGCACGCTTGGCCGCGATGTAGGGCGGCAGCGGCATGTCGCCCGCCTCGGCCAGCGCGGCGTCAAAATCGCTACCGGAGAGGTTGAATTCCAGCAGGGCCTGACCGTCCTGCGCGCCGTGGAAGGTGGCCGAGAGCGCGGCGGAGAAGGTGATGACCTCCCCCGGTTTCAGCTTTCGCAGCGGTTTGATCAGCGCGGACCAGCGCCCCTCCGGGCGCGGCTCCAGCAGGGTGGCCTCGATCCTTGCGGTGGCAGGGCCTTGGGCGCTGGGCCGGGTGCGTGTGCCGTTGAGCCGCGCAGGGATGACGGCGGTGTCGTTCAGAACCAGCCGGTCGCCGGGGCGCAGCCAGGTGGCAAGGTCGGTGACCTGCTGGTCGTGCAAAGCGTCATGCGTCGCGACCAGCAGGCGCGCGGCGGAGCGCGGGCGCGCGGGGCGCGTCGGGATCAGGTCTTCGGGCAGGTCAAAATCGAAATCGCTCAGCTTCATGGCGCCCGCTGTAGTGTGTTTTTCCGGGCGCTAAAACAGGATTTGCAGCAGCGCCGTCCCGCGCCTACCGGCCTTCGAAACCGTCGATGCGCTGTTGCTGCTGCACCGGGGCTTCGGGCGTGGTTGGCGCAAAGGCTTGCGGCGGCGCGGCGGGGCTGTCCAGCGCGGGCACATCGGGCGGCGGGCGGCGGAAGATCTCGCGGAAAAGGCCAGGCGTCAGTGCCGACAATGGGTTCACCGTCACGCGCGGGCCGTCCGCAGGCCCGGTCAGGCGGTAGTTGAAGGCAATCAGGCCTTCGCCCTTGCGGGTAAAGATGGAACCGATCCCGTTCAGCAGGTAGACCGGCGTGACCGCGCCCTGCATGTCGAGGATGCCGCCTTCGATCCCATAGCGCCCGTCCATCGACAGGCCGATGGAGGGGCCGACCGCGCTGGCCTTGGTGAGCGTCAGCACCGAAGGCGTCAGGCGGAAACTGGCGTCGACTTCGGAAAACAGGATCCCCTCGCCCGAAAGCTGTTCGAGCAGGCCAACGATGGAAATCGCGCTGAGAAGATCGGCGATGGCGGGGGCGTCCTTCACCCGGGTGTTGGTGACGCGCAGCGTGCCGTCAAACGTGCCCTCCTGCCCCACGGGGATTAGCGTAAGGTCAAATTCGCCTCCGCGCGCCTGCCGGATAATCTCGGCGGAAGAAAAAACACCGCCCGCATCCGCCGAGCGTAGCCGGATCGCGCTGCGCCCGTTTTGCGGGACAACCTGCCCGGTGACGCGCGCGCCGCCGTTGATCCGCCCGGTAAAGCTACCGTCGAGCCCGCCGCTGGTGACGAAATCGCCTTGCATGTCGGTGATCGCGATCGTGTCCGCGATTTGCAGCCGGTCGAGGCGGATATCGAGCGGCGAGGACTGGGCATTGCCGCCGCCCCCGCTCCCGTCGCCGAATTCGGCGTTGCGCAGGTCGATCTGGCCGCCTTGCAGGCGGATCAGCGGCGGCGCCCCGCGTCCGCGGGCAACAAGGGTGACCGGCGCGTCGAGCCAGCCGCCGATGCGCACTTTTTCGAAGGTTGCCGCGGCCAGCGCGCCGCTATCCGTAAGGTCAATTGTGCCGCTGGCCGACAGGCCGGGCGCGTCGAGGCTGAGCGTTTCCACATCCGGGCGCGCGCCCAGCGTAACGCCCATGCGGAAGGTCCCCGGGGTGGCCGCCGCTTTATTCCAGCCAAGGGGCGACAGGGCCATGCGCAGTCCGCGCAGGTCCGATTGCAGCTCCAGCCGCGGCGGCGCGCCGCGCGGCAGCGCAACCGACATGCGGCCCGTGCCCTGCCCCGCAATCGTTCCGGGCGGTAGGGCGATGTTGAAGGCCGACAGCGCGCGCTGGCTGATTTCTATACTGCCGTCGATGCGCCCACCCCCGCGCGCCTCTTCCCCAAGGGGCTGGGACCACGCGGCGTCGAAGGGGATGCCGTCGAGCGTGCCGGCGCCCTCAATCCGCACGGCGTCATTGCGGGCGGTCACGGTCAGCGAGCGGGCGGCGAGCGCGCGCCCCTGAAGCAGCACATCGGTGCGAACCTCTGACAGCGTGCCCGCCGCGATGAAGGTGACTTGGTCTGCGCGCAGATCACGCACAAGCGGGATATCGAGTGTGCCGCTGATCACCGCGTCGCCGCTGGCAAGGGCCACGGGCAGATTTGCGCGATCCATGACCCGCAGCGGTTCGGTGTTCAGCAGCGACAGCCCCGCTTCAATCGGGCCGCGCGCCTCAAGCCGCACGACGGAGGGCGGGCCGCCCGTGACAGTGACATCGGGGATGATGAAGGACGAGCCCGCGATGTCCATCGCACCGCCCTGCGGGGGCGTGATGGTGCCGCGGGACATGGTCAAAGCGAACCGGTCGCGCAGCAGGCTGGCATTGCCCGCGCCGTCCGTGATGGGCGGCAAGGTGCGGGCATAGCGCACGTCGGCGCCGTCGAAATCGAAGCTGAGATAGGTTTCGGGCGCCGCACCTGGCGCGCCGCGCAAGGCGAGGTCCAGACCCGACAAGGTGCCGCCGCTCAGGTTTTCGTCGATCCAGCGCCGCGTGTTGGGCACAAGGTTCTGCGGCCACAGGGCCAGCAGGCGGCTGCGCGCCACCCCGTCCATCTGCGCGTCGAAGGCAAATTGCCACCCGTCCGGCAGCGCGGTCAGGTCTCCCGACGCGGTCAGCGTCTGGCCGCGATCATCCAGCACCGCCTGCCCCAGCTCAATCCGGAACGGGTCCAGCGTCAGGCGAAAGTCGAGCGCGGTGCCACCGATGGTGACGGGCTCTTCGTACAGCTCGAACGGGTTGAAGCTGAGCCCCTCGGCACTGAACTGGCCGATCAGCGCCTCGAACTGTCCGGGATCGTCCCCGGTGAGCAGCGCCTGCCCTTCGATGCGGCCCCGGAGCCAATCGCTTTGCACGCTCAGCTCGTCCACGCCCATCACACCCGTCGCGGCGTCATAGGTAAAATACGCGCGCGCGGCCTCAAACGGGATCGCACGTGTTTCGGTGTTGGGTTGCAGCACGCCTGCGCCGATCTGGAGCGTTGCGTTAAGCGGCGCGAGGCTGCCATCGCTGCGCACGCCGGAGCGCAGAGCGCCGGAGATCGGGGCGCGCAGCGGCTCCAGCCAGGCAAAGGCGGGGCCTTGGGTGGCGATGTCGGCAGCAGGCACACCGTCGATGCGCACGCCGAAATCGGCCTCGGGATTGCCGATGCGGGAGGTGTAATTCGCCTCAATCGTCGCAACCCCGGCCCCGCCGCCCAGCAAGGCAAGGTCCGCCGAAAGGGCCAAATCGCGCGCGTCGCGGGCAAGGCGCAGGCGGCCGCCATCCGCGGTCCAGCTGCGCCCGGCGCGGGCGTCCTGAAACTCAAGCGTCAGGGCGTAGATGTCGACGCTGCGCAGCTCGGACAGCCGCGGATCTTCAAGCACGGCATCGAGGCCGCCGATCAGGGCCGTCAGCGATGCGGCCTCGCGGCTGGCCGCGCCCACTTCGGTGCCGCCCGACAAGGTGATCGCGCCGCCCGCATCGCGGCGCAGGCTGGCAACGACGCCGCTGATCTCGACCCGGCGAGGCATGACCTCTCCGCGCAGCAGCGCGCGCATCGACAGGCTTGTCTCGATGCTGGAGAGCTGCGCGATGGGCGCGCCTTCGGCCGTGGCCAGGTGCAAGTCGACGAGGCGGGCCCGGGGCCGCCAGCCCTTGTTCACCACGATCTCCATCCGGGAGAAGCGGGCGGTCAGACCCGCCGCGCTTGCGCGCGCCTCCACCTCGGCCCGGACCCAGTCTGGGGCGGTCAGGGTCCGGCCCATCAGAATGAAACCGGCTATTGCCGCCGCAATACAAAGGACAGCAAGGCCCGCAAACGAACCCCAACCCCAGCGTTTTGCACGCCGGCGGCGCCTGTCGCGCTTGGAGGTGCCGTCGGGAGAGGTCATGTCTTTACGCTTGTGCTTTGCAGTCTAGGTTGCGATGGCGACGACAGAGTTCACTGGTTGCACAAAGGCCCTTCGAAATGGTTGCACTCAACGATACCGCCCCCGACTTTACCATGCCGCAGACCGATGGCAGCGATGTGACGCTCTCGGCGCTGCGCGGGACGCCTGTGGTTCTTTTCTTCTATCCCAAGGACGATACACCGGGCTGTACCAAGGAATCCATTGCGTTTTCAGAGCACTTGCAAGAGTTCGCCGATGCGGGCGTGAAGGTGTTTGGCGTGTCCAAGGACAGCGTTGCCAAACACGGCAAATTCACCGCCAAACATGACCTGACGGTGCCGCTGCTGTCGGACGAGAACGGGTCGGTCTGCGAAGATTACGGGGTGTGGAAAGAGAAGAACATGTACGGAAAGACCTATATGGGGATCGAACGCACGACCGTTCTGATCGACGCGGCGGGCAAGATCGCGCAGGTCTGGCCCAAGGTGAAGGTCCCCGGCCATGCCGAGGCCGTGCTGGAGGCCGCGAAGGGCCTGTGATCCCGCTGGCCCAAATGGCGGATGCAGTGCTGCGCACTGCGGATGGGCGTGCGAAGACGGCGCTGGCGCGCGAACACGCCGCGGTTTGGCGGGCTGCGCGCGAAGGCGGGCAGATGCCGGAGGTCGGCACGGCGGACCCGCCGCTGCGCCCTGCGCGGCCCGAGCGGCCCGAACTGCTCAGCCCGCGGGACGTGCCGCACCGCAAACCGGGCAGTCCCGAGGGGCGCATCGCGCTTTTGCACGCGGTGGCGCATATCGAGCTGAACGCGGTCGATCTGCATTGGGACATCATCGCGCGGTTTACCGATGTGCCCATGCCGCCGGGGTTCTACGACGATTGGGTCAAGGCCGCCGATGAAGAGGCAAAGCATTTTAACCTCGTTTGCGACTGCCTTGAGGCGCTCGGCTCCCACTATGGCGCCCTGCCCGCGCATGCCGGCATGTGGCGGGCGGCCGAAGACACGGCAGGCGATCTGATGGGCCGTCTTGCCGTGGTGCCGATGGTGCTGGAGGCCCGCGGCCTCGATGTGACGCCAAACATGATCGAGGTTTTCCGCAAGGCCGGGATCACCCACGCCGTAGAAGCGCTCGAGACGATTTACGCTGAGGAGGTGAGCCACGTCGCCTACGGCTCCAAGTGGTTCCATTTCCTGTGCGGGCGCGAGAACTGCGACCCCAAAGATGCTTTTCACGACCTGGTCCAGCGTTATTTCCACGGGGCGCTCAAGCCGCCTTTCAATGAGGAAAAGCGGGCCGAGGCAGGCATCCCGCCCGACTTTTACTGGCCCCTTGCTGCGCAGGGGTCCGGCACCGCGCCACGATAGGCAGGTTTTCGCCAATTGGCGCAATAGGTTGCACAAGCAGGTCAAAGCTGTTGCCCGAACGCGGGCGTGTGGTTATTGGTCCTCTCGCGCGGAACTCGGCTGAACGATTTTAAGCGTGCAAGATACCTGCGTGGGGGCGCAGGGCCAAACGCGGGGCCAGCGCGCATCTCCCCAGCCACGGCGAGACTGCGTTGCCCGGTCAGGAATGAGGGAGACGGGCGTTGCGCACTACGCTTGGGATCAAGTTGAACGGCTTGCTGGAACGCTGGTTTCCTGAACGCCGGGTGTTTATGAAATCGGATACGGACACGCGGTTTATCCGCCTGCGCCCCGGGATGCAGCTTCTGGCCTTTGCTGGATCGTCGATGGTGGTTGCCTGGGCCATTCTGGCCGCCGCGATCATCCTGATGGACAGCATCGGCGCGGGGAATTTCCGCGAACAAGCAAAGCGGGACCAGCGCAATTACGAGGCGCGGCTGAACGTGCTGGCCTCCCAGCGCGATGCGCGGGCCACCGAAGCGCTGGCCGCGCAGGAGCGGTTCAACGCAGCGCTGGCGCAGATTTCCGTGATGCAGAGCGAGCTGCTGCAAAGTGAGACGCGCCGCCGGGAGTTGGAGACCGGGATCGAGGTGATCCAGGCCACCCTGCGCGACACGATGCGGGCGCGCGAGGAGGCGCGCACGCAGCTGGCCGCGCTGGAAGAGCGGATCGAGGGCGGCACAACCGCACTTGTCGCGCACTCAGGCGGCGCACCGATGGACATTGTGGCAGATGCGCTGGCGCAAACTGCGGCAGAGCGGGACCAGATCGCGCGCGACGCGCAGGACGCGCTGCTCGCTGCGGACGAGATGAAGGCGCAGATCGCGCTGATGAAGGAACAGAACGATCAAATCTTCCGCCAACTCGAAGAAGCCATGACCGTCTCGGTGGAGCCGCTGGACAAAATGTTCCGCGCCGCGGGTATGCCGACAGACCAGATCATCGAGCAGGTGCGCCGCGGCTATAGCGGTCAGGGCGGGCCGCTGACGCCGCTGTCTTTCTCCACCCGTGGGCAGGAGCCGGGGCCAAATGAGAACCGCGCGAACCGTCTGCTGCAGCAGATGGACCAGCTGAACCTCTATCGAATCGCGGCGAACAAGGCGCCGTTTGCCAATCCGCTGAAAACGCCCTACCGCTTTACCTCCGGCTTTGGCTTTCGCCGCCACCCGATCACGGGCGGGCGGCGGATGCACAACGGCGTTGACTTCGCTGGCGCGCATGGCTCGCCCATCTATGCCACCGCCGATGGCGTGGTGACCTTTTCCGGCTGGGCGTCGGGCTATGGCCGACTGGTCAAGATCCAGCACGAATTTGGCATCGAGACCCGCTATGCACATAACTCGCGCAACTACGTAAAGGTTGGTCAAAGGGTCTCGCGCGGGGAAAGGATTGCTGCTATGGGGAACACCGGACGGTCAACCGGCACCCATCTGCACTACGAAGTGCGCGTTGGCGGGAAGCCCGTAAACCCCATGATTTACATCAAGGCAGCGAACGATGTTTTCTAAGAGCAAAATCAACGAACCGGGCCCCAAGGACGAGGCGCCCAGGCCTGCGGCCCAGACCCCCAGCGCACCGAGCGCACCGGCATCGAGTGAATTCAAGGCGAGCGCGCCGAAGGCGAAACCGCCCGCTTCCGTGTTGTCTGCGGACCTGCACATTACAGGGAACCTGAAGACCACCGGTGACATTCAGGTTGAAGGCACGGTCGAGGGCGACATCCGTGCCCATCTGCTGACCATCGGCGAGAGTGCGACGATCAAGGGCGAAGTCATTGCCGATGACGTTGTGGTCAACGGCCGCATCGTGGGCCGCGTGCGCGGCCTGAAGGTGCGCCTGACCTCCACCGCTCGCGTGGAAGGCGACATCATTCACAAGACCATCGCGATCGAGAGCGGCGCGCATTTCGAAGGCTCCGTGCAGCGGCAGGACGACCCGCTGAACACCGGCAGCAAGCCGGGCGCCAAGCCTGCAGCTTCGCCTGCACCGGCACCGGCACCGGCTGCGACGCCGACCCCGAACCCGCAAGACAACCTCTGATCCCTCATGGCATCGGACACACGGGCGCCCGGGCAACCTGCGGCGCCCGTTTTCGTTGATGGCTTTTGCGACCCGGCCAAGCGCACCTGGCTGCTGGTGGCGGCAATCCTTGCCTCCGCGCTGGGCTTTATCGATGGCACTGTTGTGTCTATCGCGCTGCCTGCGATGCGCGCCTCGCTCGACGCGGACCTGGTGCAGGCGCAGTGGATCCACAATGCCTATATGCTGACCCTGTCGGCGCTGATCCTTGTGGGCGGCGCGGCGGGAGACCGGTTTGGCCTTGCGCGGGTCTTTTCCATCGGGATCGGGGTTTTCCTTGTCGCCTCCGTGGGATGTGCGCTCGCCCCGTCGCCTCAGACGATGGTCGCGGCCCGCACTGTGCAGGGCATTGGGGCCGCTATCATGGTCCCAGGATCGCTCGCAGTGATTGCCCGGGCCTATCCGCGAAAAGATCGCGGGCGGGCGATTGGCATCTGGGCGGCGGCCTCTGCCCTGACAACCGCGCTGGGGCCCATTATTGGCGGCCTCGCGCTGACCTTTGGCGGGCCGGAGATGTGGCGCTGGATCTTTGCCGTGAACCTGCCCTTGGGCGCGCTGGCGCTGTGGCTTTTGTGGCGCGGGGTGAGCGCCGATCCGCGCCGGGACGGTGCGCCGCTCGATTGGGCGGGGGCCGCGGTGGCGACGCTCGCGCTGCTGGCGCTGGCCTGGGGGCTGACGAAAGAGGCGTGGGGCTTTGCCGCCCTCGGCGCGGCGCTGCTGGCTGTGTTCGTGATGGTCGAGGCGCGCGTGACGGCGCCGATGATGCCGCTCAGCCTCTTTGCCAGCCGCGCGTTTTCGGCGGCGAACCTGCTGACTTTCCTGCTGTATGCGGCGCTGAACATCATGTTCTTCTTTATGCCGATGACCTTCATCGCGGGCTGGGGCTATTCCGAGATCGACGCCGCGGCGACCTTTGCGCCGATGTCGGTCTTCATTGCGCTCTTGTCGTCGCGCGCGGGCCAGCTTGCCGACCGGATCGGCCCCGCGCCCTTGCTGGCGGGGGGTGCGATGGTCGTCGCGTGCGGTTATGCGGCGATGGCGCTGCTGGCGCCTTACCAGGACATATGGCGGCATATGCTGCCCGCGATGTGCCTTGTCGGCCTTGGCATGTCCGCGGTTGTCGCGCCCCTGTCGAGCACGGTAATCGGCGCGGTCGCGGACACGCAGACCGGCATCGCCTCCGGCGTGAACAACGCGATCACGCGGATGTCCGGCCTTGTCTCCGTCGCGGCGGTCGGCCCGGTTGTGGCTGGCATCTACGCCGCGAATGGCGGGCTGAGCAGCTTTGCCGTGCTGAGCGACAGCGCGGGGCACGGGCAAGCCATGACCGCCAGCTTTGCCGCGCTAGCGTGGATCAGCGCGGGGCTGTGCGTGATGGCAGCATTGATCGCCCTGCGCGCTCTTCCCCGCAGGTAGGCGCACGGCAAGGCCTCTGCCCTGCCGCGCGCGTGATTATTCCGTCACGGTGACCGTGCGCATGATGTCTGGCCGCCCCGCGACCGCGCCATTGGCCGGGCGCGACCCCTTCTTGATCGCGTCGACAACCTCCATCCCTTCGGTCACGCGGCCCACAACGGTGTAGAGCCCGTTCAGGTTGTCATTGGCTTGGAACATGATGAAGAACTGGCTGTTGGCGCTGTTGATATCCGTGCTGCGCGCCATGCCGACAATCCCGCGCGCGTAGGGGATGTCCGAAAACTCGGCAGGCAGGTCCGGGTAGGAGGAGCCGCCCGTGCCCGCGCGAAACGCGCTGTACGCGTCGATGCGCGCATGCTCGCCATCGCCGGTTTGCGCCATGAAATTCGGGATCACGCGGTGGAAGGCCACGCCGTTGTAGAACCCTTCACCCGCGAGCGTCGTGATCTGTTCGACATGGCGGGGCGCGACCTCCTCCAGCAGGTCGATCTTGACCACGCCATTCGCCTCACCCTCGATCACGATCTCAAGGCCCGCCGACGCCGCGGGCAGCGCCATCAGCGCCCAAAGCGCCGCTGCCTTACCCCACATCGGCGGCCACCTTGACAGAGATCATCTGGTCCGGCGCTGCGGGCGGCTCACCGCGGGTGATCGCGTCGACATGCTCCATGCCCGAGGTCACCTGCCCATAGACGGTGTACTGACCGTTGAGAAAGTCATTGTCGCTGAAATTGATAAAGAACTGCGAGTTGGCCGAGTTCGGGTCCGCCGCGCGGGCGGCGCCGATGGAGCCGCGGGCGTGCGGGATTTTGGAAAACTCTGCCGGAAGGTTGGGCAGGTCCGACCCGCCGGTGCCCGCCATGCGCAGGTTGAAATCCTTGTTCGCATTGCCGTTCTGCACGTCGCCTGTCTGCGCCATGAAACCGTCGATCACCCGGTGGAACACGACGCCGTCATAAGCGCCGGCGCGGGCCAGTTCTTTCATCCGCGCCACGTGGCCGGGGGCCACATCGGGCAGCAATTCGATGGTGACGGTGCCGCCCTTCAGCTCCATCAGGATCGTGTTTTCGGGGTCTTTGATCTCAGCCATGCGCGATGTTCCTT
The DNA here is from genome assembly GCA_039817385.1 of Pseudomonadota bacterium. Lineage (GTDB taxonomy): Bacteria > Pseudomonadota > Alphaproteobacteria > Rhodobacterales > Rhodobacteraceae > JBCBCP01. The sequence continues at coordinate 490,209 of JBCBVY010000001.1, forward strand.
CATGTTAGCGTTCGCTGTTACCTAAGGCCGCAGCCAGGCAAAGCCAAGCCGGTTGACGGAACGGCAGGGGCGCGCAAGAACGCCCACAAGCCAAAGGGGGCCGAGTGATGAAGGACGTGCACGTGGGCAAAGCCTGGAAGACGCTGGACGAGATGGATCTGGCAGGCAAGCGGGTGCTGACCCGCGTGGACATCAACGTGCCGGTCGAAAATGGGCGCGTGACAGACGCAACCCGGATCGCGCGGATCGTTCCCACCGTGCACGACATCCTCGCACGCGGCGGCACGCCGGTGCTGATCGCGCATTTCGGGCGGCCCAAGGGCAAGCAGGTGCTGGACCTGAGCCTGCGGGTTGTGGTGCCCGCTCTGGCGGAGGCGCTGGGCCGCAAGGTGACTTTGGCGGAGACGCTGGACGCGGTTGAGGCCGGGACGGAAGAGCTGCGCGCGGCCGAGGTACTGCTGCTGGAGAACATCCGGTTTTATCCGGGCGAAGAGGCCAATGACCCCGAATTTGCCGCCCGCCTTGCGGCGCTTGGCGATGTCTATTGCAACGACGCCTTTTCGGCGGCGCACCGGGCGCACGCGTCGACCACGGGTCTTGCGCATTTGCTGCCCGCGTGCGCGGGCCGGTTGATGCAGGCGGAGCTGGAAGCGCTGGAGCGCGCGCTGAGCACGCCGGAGCGCCCCGTGGGCGCGGTTGTGGGCGGCGCGAAAGTGTCGACGAAGCTGTCGCTTCTGGAAAACCTCGTCAGCAAGCTGGACGTGCTGATCATCGGCGGGGGGATGGCGAACACGTTCCTTGCGGCGATGGGCGCGCAGCTGGGCAAGTCCCTGCGCGAGGACGACATGGTGGCGACCGCGCGGGATATCCTTGTGGAAGCGGAAACCCGCGGCTGCCGCATCATCCTGCCCCGGGACGGGCGGGTGGCGCGGGCCTTTGAGGCGGGTGCGCATTACGACACCCTGCCGCTGGGCCCCGACACGGTGCTGGAGGCCGACCAGATGGTGCTCGATGCCGGGGATGGCGCGGTGGCGGACATCGTCGCCGAGATAAACGGGCTGAAAACACTGGTCTGGAACGGCCCGCTTGGCGCATTCGAGATTGCGCCCTTTGACACCGCGACCGTTGCTGCGGCGCGCGCGGCGGCCGCCCGGACGGGCAGCGGTGATCTGGTCACGGTTGCGGGCGGCGGCGACACGGTTGCGGCCCTAAACGCAGCCGGTGCGGCGGAGGCGTTCTCCTACATTTCCACCGCGGGCGGCGCCTTTCTCGAGTGGATGGAAGGCAAAGAGCTGCCCGGGGTTGCGGCGCTAGGCTGAGGGCGCGTCTTGGGGCTTGGAAGTCGCAGGCTCATCCCCACCTGCTAAGGATGCCATCCCAAAGAAGGAGCCGATCGATGCCTGCCTATACTCTGATTACCGGAGCCTCCGAAGGGCTGGGCGTTGAGTTTGCGCGGCTTGCCGCGCGCGACGGGCGGCACCTGATCCTCGCTGCACGCTCGAAGGACAAGATGGAAGCGCTCGCGCGCCGCCTGCGCTCTGACACGGTTGATGTGATTGTGATCCCCGCCGATCTGAGCGATGCGGCTGAGGTTGAGCGGCTCTGGTCCGAGGCGACGGCGGAGGGGCGGCAGATCGACGTGCTGGTGAACAATGCCGGGCTGGGGTCAAACGGGGATTTCGCGGACGGGCAAAACTGGGCGCGGGAGATGAGTTCAATCAACGTCAACATGCTGGCGCTGACACGGCTGATGAAGCTCGCGATCCCGCATATGCAGGCGCAACCCCGGGGGCGCATCCTGAACGTCGCCTCGGTGGCGGGGCTGATGCCGGGGCCGAACATGGCGGTCTACCACGCGACAAAGGCCTATGTGGTGTCGCTGTCCGAGGCGGTGGCGGAAGAGCTGCGCGGCACACATGTGACCGTGACGGCCCTCTGCCCCGGCGTGACGGCAACAAATTTCTTTGACGACGCGGGTATGCGCAGCGCGCCGGTTCTCAAGCTGGCCAAGCCGATGGATGCGGCAGAGGTGGCCGAGCAAGGCTGGCTGCAGGCGCGGATTGGCAAGCGCGTGGTCGTGCCAGGGGCGATGAACAAGGTCTTTGCCTTCCTGCCTCGGATCACACCCCGCGGTGTGCTGACGCGGGTCGCCGCGCAGATCATGGGCAAAACGCACGAGTAATTGGGGATTCACAGGGCGAATCACCTGCGCTATACTGACCCTGCGTGCCCACCAAGAGGCGCGGCGATGAGGCAGATCAGATGACCCGGCCAGCCCTTGGCACATTCGCGTTTTTCGCCATCATGTTCGCGTTGGCGGTCTATTTCACCTTTGCCGCCGTGCAGGGCGAATTTGGCCTGTTCCAGCGCGCCCAGATCGACGCCGAAGCGCGGCAGCTGCAAGCGCAGCTGGAAGCGGTAGAGGCCGAGGTCGCGCGGATGGAAAACCTGACGCGGCGGCTGTCGGATGATTTCCTCGACCTTGATCTGCTGGACGAACAGGCGCGCAGCGTGCTTGGCATGGCGCGCACGGATGAGCTGATCATTCGCTAGGCGTTGCTGACGTCGACCGTCTCTTCGAAATCCGCTTCGTCAAATTGCAACGTGTATGGCTCGACCGACACCTCTTGTCCGTCATACAAAATGGCCGTCGCGCGGACTTCGAACATGCCCCATGTCCAGAAGGTGATCGAGAAGTCATTGCCCGCGTTGCGCGAGAACCGTTCTGGCGTCTTGAAAGTTGGGTGCAACAGATAGCGGACCTCGACAACCGGATTGTCCGGATCAGGACCATCCGGATCAAGCCAGACCCCAACGTGGTAGTGCTTGAGCCCGCCATCCCGATAAATCCGGTACTTCGTGCGGCCATTTCGGTCTTTTATGAGTGCGTTTTGAAGATGCAGTTTCATCGCGCGCGCCCTTGACCGATTGGCGTTATGGTGTCCGACGGCTCTTCGCTGGTCGGGCTGTCATCGGTGATGCTGTCCCCCTTCCACTGGTACTTCCGATAGTAGGGACAGTCTGGCAAGAGCGCAGCGATGCGCTGTTCGCGCCCCGCCATCGGGACGTCATGCGTGTTCAGCATCTTCTCAATGTTCACCGAAATCGCGTTGCGGGCCTTCCGGTCGTCCGGAACCAAAGCGCGCCGTTGAAGCCCTTCGAGCAGGAGCTGCAATTCGTTCCGGCTTGCGCCGAGTTGGACAAGCGCCTCGCGGTAGCGTGCCGACTTCTGATCGGGGCTTAGAAACGTCAAAATGCCTCCGACGATCACCGTAAAGACGCCTGCAACCGTTCCGATCCGATGTTTGGGCCCGGCGTTGAACCACTCTGCCAAGACAGTGATGACCTCGGTTGTGTTGATCGCACCGAGGATGATTGTGAATATGCCGAGGATCAGACCCGTGTACCGCAGGCTGTTCTTGCGCGGCTCGAGCGCTTCGAGACCCAACTCGGCCTTCGCCCAGTCCTCGGCGCAACTGTCTCGGAATTCATCAAAAATGTCTTGGGGCTTGGACATTAGGAACACGTCACAGCAAGCAGAATTGTCGAAGCGTAGCACGCGCTTGCAAAGCCGCAAAGCGGCTTGTCATGCTGCGCTAAGGCACGCGACCAACCAGCCGATGCCCCTGCGTCAAATATTCCGGGTGCAATACGGAGGCGAATCCTGTAGGAATAGTTTAACGCTAAACTATCTCGCGGGAGGAGCCATATGGCCACGCGCAAAGCGAAGAGTACCGCCAATGTCTCCGCCGAGGAGCTGACGAGCTATTACAAGGACATGCTGCTGATCCGGCGCTTTGAGGAAAAGGCGGGCCAGCTTTATGGCATGGGCCTGATCGGCGGGTTCTGCCACCTCTACATCGGGCAGGAGGCCGTTGTCGTCGGGCTGGAGGCGGCGGCCGAGGAAGGCGACAAGCGCGTCACCTCCTACCGCGATCACGGGCACATGCTCGCCTGCGGGATGGACCCGAACGGCGTGATGGCCGAGCTGACGGGGCGCGAGGGGGGCTATTCCAAGGGCAAGGGCGGCTCGATGCACATGTTCTCCAAGGAGAAGCATTTTTACGGCGGCCACGGCATCGTGGCGGCGCAGGTACCGCTAGGTGCGGGCCTCGCCTTTGCGGACAAGTACCGCGAGAACGGGCGCGTGACCTTCACCTATTTCGGCGATGGGGCTGCGAACCAGGGCCAGGTCTATGAGACGTTCAACATGGCCGCGCTGTGGGACCTGCCGGTCGTTTTCGTCATTGAAAACAACCAGTACGCGATGGGCACGGCGCAGAAACGCTCCACCTCCACCGATGATATCCACACCCGCGGCGCGCCCTTTGGCATCCCCGGCGAGATTGTGGACGGGATGGATGTGATGGCCGTGAAAGAGGCCGGGGAGACGGCGGTGGCGCACTGCCGCGCGGGCAAGGGGCCGTACATCCTTGAGGTGAAGACATATCGCTACCGCGGCCACTCCATGTCGGACCCGGCCAAGTACCGCACCCGCGAAGAGGTGCAGAAGATGCGCGAGGAGCGGGACCCGATTGAGGCCGTGCGCGCGATGCTGCTGCAGGGCAAGCACGCGACCGAAGAGGACCTCAAGGCCATCGACAAGGAGATCAAGGAGATCGTGAACGCCTCTGCCGAGTTCTCGAAGGACAGCCCCGAGCCTGCGCTGGACGAGCTGTGGACCGATATCTACGCGGACGAGATCCCGCAGGAGGCCGTGTGATGGAAGCAGAGTACGAGAAGCAAAAGGAAAGCAGCGGTGGGCTTGCAGCCATCGTCTGGCTGGGGACGTGTGCGTATCTTTTGTTCTTCACGGATAATGGTGGAGCGCTGTTGAGCTTGGGAGGAATAGGCTTTGCTGTCGTCGGGATGTTCATTGCTGCGCTCGGGATTGGGCTGCTTTTCTACTTGATTCAGCGCGGTATCGGAAAAGTGCTGCTTGGATTGAGCCGAACTCCAAATGCGGCAATAGCCACAGTCGCTGCGGTTGTTGGCCTAGCTCTGACGGTCGGACAATTCGCCGTGACGGTCAGCGCAACGGTTGCCTCCTTCAACTACTTTTTTGGAGTCTGACAAATGGCAACTGAAATCCTGATGCCCGCCCTCTCCCCCACGATGGAGGAAGGCACGCTGGCCAAGTGGCTGGTCAAGGAAGGCGACACCGTGTCCTCCGGCGACATCCTGGCGGAGATCGAGACGGACAAGGCGACGATGGAGTTCGAGGCGGTCGACGAAGGCGTGATCGGCAAGATCATGGTGCCCGAGGGGACCGAAGGCGTGAAGGTGAACACGCCTATCGCTGTGCTGGTTGAAGACGGCGAAGAGGTGCCTGCCGAGGCACCCGCGGCGGCCCCGGCCCCGGTGGCTGAAGCGGCACCGGCCCCTGCCCCAGCGGCGGAGCCCGTCCCGGCGCCGGTCGTAGATGAAAGCCCTGACTGGCCCGCGGATGCGGAGATGAAGGCGACCACGGTGCGCGAGGCCCTGCGCGACGCGATGGCCGAGGAGATGCGCGCGGACCCGGACGTGTTCCTAATGGGCGAGGAAGTGGCCGAGTACCAGGGCGCCTACAAGGTGAGCCAAGGCCTGCTGGACGAGTTTGGCGGCAAGCGGGTCATCGACACACCCATTACCGAGCATGGCTTTGCCGGGATCGGTGTGGGCGCGGCCTTTGGCGGGCTGAAGCCCATCGTAGAGTTCATGACCTGGAACTTCGCGATGCAGGCGATTGACCACATCATCAACTCTGCGGCGAAGACGCTGTATATGTCTGGAGGGCAGATGGGCTGTCCCATCGTCTTCCGCGGCCCGAACGGGGCTGCAGCCCGCGTGGCCGCGCAGCACTCTCAGGATTACGCGGCGTGGTACATGCAAGTGCCCGGACTGAAGGTTGTGATGCCCTACTCTGCCGCCGACGCTAAGGGGTTGATGAAGACGGCCATTCGCGATCCGAACCCGGTCTGCTTCCTCGAAAACGAGATCCTCTATGGCCGGTCTTTCGATGTGCCGCAGATCGATGACCTTGCCATCCCCTTCGGCAAGGCCCGCATCTGGCGGGAGGGCACGGACGTGACCCTCGTTAGCTTTGGGATCGGGATGCAATATGCGCTGGAGGCCGCCGAAAAGCTGGCTGAGGATGGGATCAGCGCCGAAGTGCTGGACTTGCGCACGATCCGCCCGATGGACACCGGCGCGATCATCAAATCAGTGATGAAGACCAACCGCTGCGTCACAGTCGAGGAAGGCTGGCCGCAGGGATCGGTCGGCTCCTACATCTCATCCGTGCTGATGCAGGAGGCGTTTGATTACCTTGACGCCCCAGTCATTAACTGCACGGGCAAGGACGTGCCGATGCCCTACGCCGCCAACCTTGAAAAGCACGCGCTGGTGACCACCGACGAGGTGATCGAAGCGGTGCGCAAAGTCACCTACCGCTAGTCGATGGCTCTGGGTGGATCCTCCGGCCTTTTCCAGGGCAGCGCCTCGCGCCACATCCTGGGCTTTTGCGTCGTCAGCCTGGTCATCTGGACGGTCGTGTTCGTCCTGGCCTCCCCCCTCAAAGAGACATTGAGCCAGCCCGCCACACCCGGCCGCGAGTTCGCGGACTTTATCGAGGGCGCGTTCCTCGTCATGTTCGGAGCCTACGTGATCGGCGGCTTCGGCGCCTCCACGCGGATGCATATCGAGGGCGTTTGGGCGAGTGAAAACCCCGGCAAGGATGTCTTCAGCCGCATGACGCTTGGCTGTGTGTTCGGCCTCTTGTCCTATTTCGCTCTGTCCGAGGGATTGCTGCAGCTTTTGGTCTCGAAAGACGCCATCCCAGACGGGAAGGAACTGAAGCCGACTTACGTGTCTATCCTCCTCTTCGCCATGTTGAGCGGCATGTTCGCCAATGAACTGTTTCGCAGCCTAAAACGCCGCGTCCCGCGCGACGACAACACCGACACACCACCCAGCGGCTAAGCCTGGCTGCACCGCACGAAGGACCCATCTCATGCCCACCGAAATCCTGATGCCCGCGCTGTCTCCGACGATGGAGGAAGGCACGCTTGCCAAGTGGCTGGTCAAGGAAGGGGACACCGTGTCCTCCGGCGACCTGCTGGCCGAGATCGAGACTGACAAGGCCACGATGGAGTTCGAGGCCGTGGACGAGGGCACGGTGGGCAAGATCCTTGTGCCCGAGGGGTCCGAAGCGGTGAAGGTCAATACGCCGATTGCCGTGTTGCTGGAGGATGGCGAAAGCGCGGATGACATCGCCGCGGCGGGCGCTTCATCAGCAGCTGCGGCGCCTTCGGTCGCTGATGAAGGCCCGAAGGGGGCTGAAGAAGCCCCCGCTCCGGCCCCGGCTGCGCCCGCAAAGGATGGCACGCGCGTCTTTGCCTCTCCCCTCGCCCGGCGGATCGCGGCGCAGAAGGGGCTGGATCTAAGCCAGATCACGGGCACCGGCCCGCGTGGGCGGATCGTGAAAGCGGATGTGGAGAGCGCGACAGCCCAGCCCGCAGCGGCTGCGGCCCCTGCCCCCGCTGCGCCGTCTGCTGCACCCGCTGCTGCCGCCCCCGCAGGGCCAAGCGCGGATGCGGTCGCCAAAATGTACGAGGGCCGCGATTACGAAGAGGTCACGCTGGACGGGATGCGCAAAACCATCGCCGCGCGCCTGACCGAAGCAAAGCAGACCGTGCCGCATTTCTACCTGCGCCGCGACATCCAGCTGGATGCGCTGCTGGACTTCCGCGCAACGCTGAACAAGCAGCTTGAAGGGCGCGGCATAAAGCTGTCGGTCAACGACTTCATCATCAAGGCGTGTGCCGCGGCGCTGCAAAGCGTGCCGGACGCCAATGCCGTCTGGGCCGGGGACCGTATCCTGAAGCTGACCCCATCGGACGTGGCTGTTGCGGTGGCCATCGAGGGCGGTCTGTTCACGCCCGTGTTGCAGGACGCGCATATGAAGTCCCTCTCGGCGCTGTCGGCTGAGATGAAAGACCTCGCCGCCCGCGCGCGGGACCGCAAGCTGGCGCCGCATGAATACCAAGGGGGCAGCTTTGCGATTTCCAACCTCGGCATGTTCGGGATCGACAATTTCGACGCGGTCATCAACCCGCCGCATGGGGCGATCCTCGCCGTGGGCGCGGGCGTGAAAAAGCCGGTGGTCGGCGCGGATGGGGACTTAACCGTCGCGACGGTTATGTCCGTCACCCTGTCGGTCGATCACCGTGTCATCGATGGCGCGCTTGGGGCTGAACTGCTGAAGGCGATTGTTGACGGGCTGGAAAACCCCGTTGCGCTGCTGGCATGACCGCCGGGCGGAAGGGTCAGGATATCCAGACCTGACACGCCTTTCATTCATTGGTACGTACGGGCCATTGAACGGCTCCGGCCGCATCCCGATTTTACCAAATGAATTGAGGGCGTCATGCTCACCCACGGCGTATCAACGCTCGACCTTGACACGCTGTGTCGGTGCATCGGTTTGATCGGCTTTATGATCTACGTCAGCGCGTTTTTCGCGCTGAGCCTCGGGCGGCTGGACAGCAGCCGCCCAGCCTATTTCGTTCTTGTCCTGATTGCGTCCAGCTGTGTGATGGTCAGCCTGCTGGCTAAGTTCAACCTGTCGGCGGCGCTCATTCAGTCGTTCTACATCTTCATCTCGGCGGGCGCGATTGCGCTGCGATGGGCCAGACGCTTCGTGCCGTCGGTCTAGCCGTTTTTGCCGAACATGTGGTCCATCGAGATCGACGGCTGATCGCATCCTGCCTCGCCCACGATGCGGGCTGGAATACCTGCCACGGTCTTACAGCCGGGCACCGACTCGAGCACAACCGAACCCGCAGCGATGCGGCTGCAATCGCCAACGGTGATATTTCCAAGCACCTTCGCCCCCGCACCGATCAGCACGCCGTTGCCGATCTTTGGGTGGCGATCCTCTTCCTCTTTGCCGGTGCCGCCCAGCGTGACCGAGTGCAGCATTGAGACGTTGTCGCCGACCACGGCCGTTTCTCCGATCACGATGGAATGGGCGTGATCAATGAAAATGCCCTTCCCAATCCGCGCGCCCGGATGGATATCCACACCAAAGATCTCGGACACCCGCATCTGAAAGAAATAGGCAAGATCGCGCTGCCCTTCGGACCACAGATATTGGCCGATGCGGTACGCCTGCATGGCCTGATAGCCTTTGAAAAAGAGGATCGGCTGCAAAAGGCGATGGCAAGCCGGGTCGCGTTCGTAGACAGCGACAAGATCGGCGCGCGCGGCCTCCACGAGGTCAGGCCGGGCCGCATAAGCGGCATCGACAACCTCGCGCACGACAACCATCGACATCTCGTTCGAGGCGAGTTTCGCGGCAATCCGGTAGCTGAGCGCCTTGTCGAGCGATTTGTGGTGCAGCACGCAAGCATGCACAAAGCCGCCAATCAGCGGCTCGTCCCGCACGGCGGTCTGCGCCTCTTCGGTGATTTGTGACCAGACGGGATCAACCGCGGCGATGTTGCTTTTGGGATGGGCCATGACGCGTCTCCTTTGCGGATATGCGTAACCCATGTATAGCCAAAACGCCAAACAGGAACCTGTGATGGCATGTATTTCAACGCGTGATGGCTAGTGAGCGCGGCTGAGCTTACGGTCGAGGATGGTCCGAAGCACCGTCTCCAAACAGGTGCAGTACTCCAGATCGTTGAGCCGCGGCTCGCGCGCGCGCACCCGTTTGCGCGCCGCACTCGACAGGGTTCCGTCGCCCCAAAACGCGTGCGTGCGTCCCAGGCGGCGGGTATAGGCGTCCGCCCAGTCAGCCTCTTCCAACAACCTGCGGCAGAGCGCATCGCGCGCAGGTGCGGGCGCGGCCAGCAGAACCCGGGCCGCGTCGCGGATGTCAATATGCTCCAGCGGTCGCATCAGGCTGTGAACCGGGCAGGCAGGCCGGGACCATAGCGCGATGAGATCTGCGCGACCTCCAGCCGGTAGTTCGGCACGCCATCTGCCCCCTGCATGGCCGCCGTATAGGTCCAGCCCGGCGCGGAGACCTGGGCCTCCCGGATGATCTGAGCCCCGTCAAGCACCTTTACGATGTAGGCTTCGGCATCTTCGCCGAGGGGCACATCGATGCCGTCCCACGTGTCGCCGTCAATGCGCGTTCTGCGGATCCACGTGTAGGCGTGATCCCCGCCATCGACGTGGCGCCGCACATGGACGGGTGCATACGGGCGCAGGCCGTTGCCGTCGAACGCCTCAATGCGGTGGGTGTAAGACGGATCGTCAAACGCGCGCTGGGCAGGGCCAATGCGGTAGTACTGCGCAACGCGGCGCAGCGAGGCCGGCAGGTCGATCTGGGATGGCACCGAATTCAAAAGAACAAACGACGACCCTTCGGGCCAAGCATCCGGCATGAGACCATCAGAGCCAAGCTGCCCCCGCAGGCGATCGCTGAGCAGGTAGGTGTCCGGCGCAATCAGCTCCGCGGTCTGAAACTGGAACAGTTCCCAGTTTCCGCTGGAGCCATCACCAATCGCCGCGAGGTTGCCACCGTTGAGGAGGGCAATCCGCTCGATTGAGGACAGCGTGCCGCTTTCAAGCTTTACCTCAAGCGCGGCACCGCGATCCCACAGCCCAAACCGCGCGGCAGTCATCGCATTTTGCGTAACGCCCACGGTGCTGCGGGCCGCGACGATTGAGTTCAGGACGTAACCTTCGTCCGATGAAGAGGAATAGACCGCGACACTGCCGGGCCAGGGCTGGCCCGTCACGGCAAGGTGCGGGATGTGTGGCGCTTCGTCCCCGGTCATCAAGGGCAGGTCAAGGAAAAGCGGCCGCACCGGCACGGGCGGAACAAAGGCGCGAACCGTGGCAAGGTCGGCGTCGATCTCGGACGGCACGTAGGTTTCCGGTTCGATCCGCACGGCGTCGACGATCTGGAACGGGCCCTGCTCGACCCGGTCCACCCGGTAACGCGCGTCCCGCTCGCCGTCATCTGCAGGCAGGCGCAGAACGTCCCCGGCGCCCAGATCAAGGCGCGAGGGCGGCAGCGCAAGGCGGACCGTGTCGCGGGCAATGCGCGCCTCGGTCAGCCAACGCTCAGCCACCTGGCGCGCCTCGGCGCGGGTCAGCGACAAGGGGAGCTCGGTTGCAGAGACCGCGTGCGTTGCCTCATCGGCCAGAATCGCCTCTTCGGTCGCGGTCTCGAAATTTGCGTCCGCTTCGACAAAGCCAAGGCGCACGCGGCCGGCCATTTCCGCGCCCGCTTCGCGCACCTGTTCGAGGCTGCCGTCGATATCATCGGTCCGCACGAAGCCGTCGCGATCAACTTCATGGCCCGCATAGCCGTCCCGCATCACAAAGCGCAGCACACCGTCCCGCTCAATCGCATCGAAAGCGTAGCGCAGCATCAGGGGCTGGAGGGCCGTGCGCGCCTCGGCCACGTCCGTTACCGCATAGCCGCGCACATAGCCGTAAAGCCCATCCGTGTCATATGCCGTCAGGCCCGCGCGTTCGCAAATCTCGGCCACGACATTCGCCAGCGTACGGCCAGAGGTCCGGCCATTGATCCAGTGGCCGCGCGGATAGTTCTCCCCGTCCGACCAAAGCTGCAGATTGTTCGGAAAAAACGGGTAAGGCCGCGTGTCCCAAGCCCAGACAAACGCCCGCGACATATCAAGCATGGGCCCGCCATATTCGGCCGACACCGGGTTATGCGACGGCTCCGCCCAGTAGCTGTGCATGGCGCGCAAGTAATGCTTCTGGATCAGGTCGTCGCGCGCGCCGTTCGAATGCTTCGGCAGGCTGCTTTCTGAGGACTTTTCATCGAGGAACTTGTTCGGCTGGTTGGTCCCCTTGTCGACCGCAGCGCAGCCCAGTTCGGTGAACCAGAACGGCTTCATCTGCGGCAGCCAAGCCGTTGGCGCCGCCTCACGCACCCCATCGATGCGGTTGTGATGGGTCTGCGACCACCAATTCCGAATGTCCTTGTAGCGGAACACCCACGGCTCATCATGCGCGCCATCGGTGATCGGCGTGCGGATCTGCGCGGCTTCGGCCTCAGGTGAGTGGTAGTACCAATCGTACCCCTCCCCGCCTTCGATATTGGACCACAGGTAGCCAAGGTTATAGATGCTGTCCCACGACTGTGCATCGAGATGGTCGCGGCCCTCGCGCCAGTCGGACAGCGGCATGTAATTGTCGATCCCGATGAAATCGATGTGCGCGTCGGCCCAAAGCGGGTCGAGGTGGAAGTAGATGTTGCCGGAGCCGTCTTGCGGGTGATAGCCGAAATACTCCGACCAATCCGCAGCATAGCCGATCTTTGTGCCGGGCCCCACAAGCGTTCGAACCTCGCCCGCAAGTGCACGGAGCGCGGCGACAAACGGAAAGCTGTGGTTTGCGCCGCGCAGCTGAGTCAGTCCGCGCAGCTCCGAGCCGATGCAAAAGGATTCCACGCCGCCCGCCGCTGCGCACAGCGCAGCGTAGTGAAGGATAAAGCGCGAAAACGTCCACTCATCCGGGCCGGTGTAGGCCACGGCCCCGTCTGAGACGGCAAAATCGGCGGCAGTTACGGTTCCGACAAAGGCGGCAACCTCCGCCTCCGTCGCCGCAGTGCCATCGGGCGTGCCATCCACACCCGGCGCAAGGCTGCCCGTAATCCGCCCGCGCCACGGCAAGGCGGGCTGGCCCTCTTGCCCGGTATAGGGGTCGATCAGCGCATTGCCGCCCAGCTGATCCATCAGGATAAACGGATAGAACATCACGGCTTTGCCTGCCGCGTTCATTGCGCGGATCGCCTCAACAACCGACGCATCCGCTGGCGTGCCGCCATAGATCGGCCGACCCTCGCTTTGCGCGATTTCCGTCGCCCCTGCGCGCGTCAGACCGGACACGGACCACGGCATATTCGAGCCCTCGTGATCGGCCCGCTCGACCTTCGGCTCCACCCTACACGCCGCGCAGCGCAGATCACCGCCGAACCACGACACGATAAGCGATGCGGCCTCACAGGCGGGCAGTTCGTCCCGAAGGATGTCCAGCGATTGCGCAAAATCAGTTTTGCCCGCGGGCGTGTTCACGTTCGCGCTCCAGCGCCCGGTGCCACCGTCCGAGTACGTGACCGGCGTGGTGGCCAGCGCGTATTCCCCCGATCCAGGCATGAGGGCCACGGCGCGGACGGCGCGCGTCATCTCTTCGTCTGCATAGCTTTGGCTCAGCTGCTCCGGGCGCACCACCTCGAAGGTGAACTGCGGCACGCGGTTGCCAAATTGCGCCAGCTCCAGCGCCTCGATCACCACGTAAGCGGTGCCGCGATAGGCGGGGACAAAGCCTGCGCCCTCGATGGCCTCAATCACCGGGTCGGGCATCTGATCGGTGGTGCCCGTGTAGACCCGCATGTTCAGGCTATCGACGGCCAGCTCTTCGCCGTCCGCCCAGACGCGCCCAACGCGCGTGATCTCCCCCTCGCACAGGGCAATCGCGAGGTTGACCGAGTAACTGTATTCGCGGGTCTTCGGCTGGCTCGGCGCGCCCTTTCCGCCGCCCGTTACCGTGCTGGTCTCCGCAAAGTCGGAGGCCCAGATGACCTGACCGCCCAGCCGCATCCGGCCATAAAGCTGGCTGATTGGCGCGCCTTCCCCCGCATGTGTCAGCCGGAAGCGGTCCACCTTGCCGCTTTCGCGCACTTCGGAGCCCTGGCCCATGATCCGCTGATCCAGCACCTTGCCCAATGTCGCGCCAACCGCGCGCCCAACCGCAACGGAGCTAAGGCCCGCCAGCGTGCCGCCGATCGAGCCACCAATTGCCGCGCCTGCGGCGCTCAGAACGATTGTCGCCATCTGTCAGGCCTCCTGTCGAAATGCGAATTGCGCCACGATGCGGCGGCGCCACGGCGCAGAAAGCGGGGATTCCACGACACCGTGGCCGCTATAGGCGTGTATGAACCGAGGGGTTTGGCCCAGCTCCGACACGATACCGAGGTGCTTGGCCACCGCGCCTGCACGCATGCGGAACAGGATCACGTCGCCGACCGAGATGGCGTCGCGCGGCTCCAGATGCCGCAGGGCCGCGCGCCACAGCCGCTCGTCGCCCTGCGGCTCGGACCAATCCATCGTGTAGGCGGGGGGCAGCTCCGGCTCTGCACCGTAAAGCGCGCGCCAGATGCCCCGGACAAGGCCAAGGCAATCCGCGCCCGCGCCCCGCACGGACGCCTGATGCACGTAAGGTGTGCCGATCCAGCGCCGTGCTTCAGCCACAACCCGGCTCACCGCAGGCTCCCGCCGGTGTTCGCGCCAGACTGCCGCGGATAGGCCATTTGCCAATCTTCTCCTGGCAAGTCCGGAAAGCCCTGGTAGTTGAGGAAGTTATTGAACTTGAGCCGGCACGTCTCGACCCGCTTGTCGCAGCCGGCAACCAGCCGCAACGCATCGCCCGCGGCCACCTGTGCCCGCAGCGGCTCCCACAGCTCGACCACGCGCGCGCCCGCTTCGAACCGGTCTTCCTTGATCATCCCCCAGAGGCCCGCCGCGGGGCCGGAGACGGCCTCCAGTCGCCCCCGGCGGAACCACCTCGGCTCAAACCCGTTTAGTGCCGCCCAGCGGAACACGCGGCCCTCTTCGACCGCTTCGACCGTCACGTCAGCAAAATACCCCGGCGTGGACGTATCAAAGCCGCAGTTCCGATCGCCCAGCACCGCGGTGCAGGGCTTCTGATAGACCCGGCCCAGCGGGCGGTTCAGCGCCTCGGTCAGACCGCGCAACTCGGCGTGGAACGCGCCCCCTGCCCGCTTGATTTCACCGATCGTGCCGCGAAACATCAGCCAGCGGGTCTCCGGTTCGGCCCAGTTCACGCGCCACGCGCGCACCTCGGCCCCATCAAAACGGCCCGCTTCGATGTCCGCATCCGTCACCGCGGCAGCTGTCAACGCGCCAAGCGCCTCGGAATTGTCCACCGAAAGCCCGGTGGACTGCGCCAAGGCCGCGGCCGTCAGGCCGGTGTTGGCCTGAAATTCGATGCCATCAAAGCACAGCGCACAATCGTGATCCGTGAACCCATAGGTCACGCCATCCGCCCGCGTGATCGCCCACGCACGGCAAAGCGTCGTCAGCCCCGTCCGCACGTGCTCCAGAAATGCCTCGCCCTGCATCACACCCGCACCTCGACAATCGGCACATTTGGCACATCGCCCGCCTGGAAGGACGCGACGGAGGTTTGGATGCCATCGGTGTCAAAGCGCACTGGCACGTCAAATTCGAACCCCGCCGTGATCTGCACGTCCTCGTCCGGCGGGTGCGTGAAGCTCACGAGGCCAGAGGTCACATCGATCTCGTAATCGATTCCCTCTTGCAGCTCGTCATCCTCAATCCCGATGCGTACCGTTCCGGCCACTGGCTTCGTGATGGGCCGGGTGTAGCTGTGAATGCCCGAGCGGTAGACTTTCACCAGCGGAAAAACCGCGGTCTCGCCATCGCCCTTGGCAATGTCCTGATCACCGTAAACCGGCGCACCGCTCGCTCGCGACGACTTGTAGTCGGACCAGTCTTTCCAGCGGAACCCGTACATCTGGCCCCGCCGCGCCTCGAAAAAGGCGATCAGCGTCTCGATATCATCAAGGCTGCGCATCCCCAGGCCGGCATCATAGCGCCGGCGCGAATGCGCCCACGGCGTGTTGCGCTCTTCAAAGCCGTTGGCCAGCGTGACCACATCGGTCAGCCGCTCCGGCCCGCCGACAGAGCCAAAGCTCAGGTTTGCGGGAAACCGTATCTCGTGAAAGCCCATGTCCATTCCCTCCGGGTCAGCTGTTGCGGGTGCCGCGGCCCATCGCGCGGCCCATCTGCGCGGCGATCTGGCTCTGGCTGCGGCGGAAGCTCTGCGCGTCCGGCGTCGTGATGTTCATGACCACGGTCGTGCTGCCGCCCCCTGCCGCGCGCACGCCCAGCTTGCCATCCGCGCCGCGCGCGAGCGGCATAATCGCCTCCGGCCCCGCCTCGCCCATCACGCCCATACCGCCGCGCATCCCAAACGGCGTTGCGCCGCTGACGATGCCGCCGGTGGCAAAGGGCATGACCCGCCCCTGGCTGAAGGGCGCCCCGTTTGCAAAAGGCAGGATGGACTCCATCAACCCGCCGACACCGTTTGCGATCAACCCGCCAAAATGGCTGGTCACCGGCTTCATCGCTGCGTTGTAGGTCGCGTTGATCATCGAGTTCGCGAGTGTCTCCAGCGCATCGGACAAAGACGCGCCGTCAAAGATCAGCCCGTCAAAGGCGCGCCGCAGCCCCTTGCTCAGCCCCTTTTCAAGCGTCGCAACATCGTGCCCGGTCGAGGCCAGCGTGCCGCGCATCCGCACCAACTCGCCCGAAAACGCCGACAGAACGGTGCTCGCCTCCCCGAGGGAGGTCTCAAGCTCTTCGGTGCTGGCATCCAGCGCCTCGATTTCATCCCTGATCTCGCGCATCACGATCCCTTTCTGTGGTCCTCAACAGCCGCATCCGGATAGGCCGCCATCAGCGCATCCAGACCTTCGCTCAGCATGGGCGCGCGGGCCTCGGCCTCGCCCAGCATCACCCGCAGCTCCGCCGGGGTGAGCGCCCAAAAGACATCAGGCGGCAGGGCAAGGCCCCGCATCCCGGCGCGCATCAACGCTGGCCATTCCACCGCTCTAACCTTCGGGCTGGGCGAAGGCGCGCGCCAGAAGCTCCGCCGCCGCCTTCGCCGCCACCATCGGGCCGCCCGCAACTTCGGCCGCGCCCAGCGCCTCCGCGCTCATTGGCGTGCCGCCCCCCGCAAGCCCTGCGCCGAGCAGCGCCAGAACATCACGGGTGGAAAACGACGCGCCCTCGAACCGCTCGACCAGGGCAACCAGCGACGGCTCGCCCAGCTCGGCTTCCAGCCCTGCCAGCGCCCCCAGCGTCAGCCGCATCACGCGGCGTTCACCATTGATCGTGATCGCCACGTCTCCCCTCCACGGATTGACCATCAGATCAGCGCGACAAAGTTCAGCGCCCCGGCAGAGGCAAGGCTCAGCTCATAGGTCGCCTCGCCATTGTGGCTGCCCGCGTATTCGATGGACGTCACCTGGAACGGGCCCTCAATCGTGCCGAAATCCGGGATCACGATCTGAAAATCCGGCGTCAGCCCGTCAAAAAACAGCTGCCGCGTGCGCTCATCCGTGGCCTCGTCCTTGAAAACGCCCGCCCCCGTAATCGCGCAGGACCGTACCCCGGCCCCTGCCAGCAGCTCGCGCCAGCCGCCCTGGCTTTCGAGGCTGGTGACATCCACCGTCTCCGCATTGAAGCTCACACGCGTGGCGCGCAGGCCCGCAATCGTCTCGAACTGCCCGTCCGAGCTCATGTCGACCTTGACCAGAAGGTCTTTTCCGTTCTGAGCACCCATGTCTCTTCTCCAGTCTTGGTAAAGGGTTAGTCGTCTTCGATCCGCGCGCGGAACTTCAGGTTGATCGTCCGGCCCGTGCTGCCCCGTGGGCGGCTCGCCGTTGCACTGTGGAATTTCAAAAAGACCAGCCGACCGCGGTTCAGGCTCAGATCGGCCTCGTGCAGCGCATCACTGATCGCGCCCGCCGCAGCCTTCGCGGCGGCAAAACCGGGGACGTCCGTGACCACGTCAACGCTAAAGATATGCAGCGCACCATCCCGGGTCATGTCTTGCGCGGTCTTCACGGTCTCCGCGCCCAGCGAGACATAGAGGCTCGGCAACGTGCCCGCCGGGATCGCATCGAAAATCGCACCGCCGACCAAGCCGACCAGCGCCGCATCGTTGTAAAGCGCATCGTAGACCGCAGACTGCAGCGCTCCGGAAACACCGTAGCTCATGTCGCAACCTCCTCTTCGGCGATACAGATCAGGTAACGGCCCTCGGCATCGCGCTCCGCGACCGCCTCGATCCGAAAGACGCGGGCCCCATCGCGAAACCGCTGCTGCGGCATCGGGCGTTCGGGATGGCCGACCGGCGCGCCGCGCACGGTGATCCGGTAGCCCTGCACCGATACCGGCGCGCCGCCAGACACGCGCTCGCGCCCCGTGCGCGCCTTCAGCTCCGCCCAAACGGTGCCGAGCGCGTCCCAGCTTTCGGCATAACCGCCAGAGCCATCGGGCACGCGCGTGGGCGCCTCAAGGGTCAGGCGATGAGACAAACGCGGCAAGCCAGCCATCAGCGCAGCCCCCCAAAGCCGATCCGGTGCGTCTTGTAACGCTCAATCAGGCTGGTGACGCCAAAGGGCATACAGCCATCGCTCAGCGCGGTCTCGTTCCGGAACTCGTAGTAATGCGCAGCCAGCAGCAGAACCGCCTGGCGCAAATCGGCAGGCAGGTCCGTCCAATCGGCGCCAAACCCGGCGTCAAAGCTCACAATCACGGAACCGGCCGCGGGAATCGTCGGCAACGCCGTGCCAACCGGGCGCAGCCGGGGCCGCTGGCTGTCTTGCTCCAGCCAGTAGCTCGCCGCATCAACGTCTGTTCGGGTTCCATTGCGGTCAACCAGCGCAACGCGGGTGATCGTGGAAACTGGCGCGATGGGAAAGCCCGCGCCGTCCAGATCGCGCCACATCGTCTCGGACCAGCTAAAGCTGCGCGTGAACAGGATCTTTCCGGTGCGCGCCTCGATCGAGGCAACCGCTGCGCGGAGAAACCCTTCCAGAACCTCGTCCTGGACCGCGCCGGTCCCAAAGCCGGTGCCAAGCCGCAAATGCGCCTTGAACGCCTCCAGTGGCAGGGCAGCGCTCGGCACCGGGGTCTCTTCGGTCAACATCATGGACTCTCTCCAGGTCAGGTGCCCAGCGCACGGCGCGGGCGAAGAATTCGAATTGTCCGGACGCGCGCCGCGGGTGCCTCCACCTCGGCCGGAGGGGAGCAGCAGGGCAGCAGGCCGCCGCGCATCAAAGGCGCGCGTCCGGGAAAGGCAGGCACGTCATGCGCCCCTGCCCCTTCGCCGGGGCGCCCTTAGGCGACCGCGAATTTCAGGACCTTGATCGCCTCAAAGTCGCTCACATCGCCGCCCACGCGCTTGGTGGCATAGAACAGGACGTGGGGCTTCGCGCTGAACGGGTCGCGCAGCACGCGCAGATCCGGACGCTCGGCAATGGTGTAGCCGGCAGCAAAATCGCCAAAGGCAATCGCGTCGGCACCGGAGGCCGCGTCGGGCATGTCCTCGGCGATGACAACCGGGTAGCCCATCAGCGTCGCAGGCTGGCCTGCTGCCAGACCGTCGGACCACAGGAAACGGCCGTCATTGTCCTTGAGCTTGCGCACGAGACCTGCCGTCTTGGAGTTCATCACGAAGGTCGCGTTCGCGCGGTACTCTGCGCCCAGCGCATAGACCACGTCGACGATCGCATCCGCGGTCACGTCGCCATCAACGCCGGTCGCCTTATAGCCGATCTCGCCCCAGACAGCCGTGTCGTCTTCCACGATGGTGTGCGCGAGGAAACCCTTGGGCTTGTCGATGCCGTCACCGTTCACGAACGCAGCCGCTTCGGCACGGGCAAACTTGTCCGCGATGCGGCCCGCCAGCCAGCCTTCGATGTCGAACGCCGCATCGTCCAGCAGACGCTGGGACGCTTTGGGCAGCGCCGACAGCTCGTGCAGGGCAATGGTGATCCGGTCGATGGACGGGGTGTCCGTCTCGGCTTGCGCGCCCGCTTCGGTCGCCCAGCCCGCGCCCAGCTCACCGTGGTCAACCAGCACGTCATAGGACGTCGCCTCAACATTCACCACCGACGCGATGGAGCGGATGGACGCCGCGCTTTTCAGCACCGACTTGATCGTGTCGGACGTCGCCGGGTCCACGAGGTAGCCGCCATCGCTGTTCACAGCGGTGGACAGGCTCTTGCCTTCCAGCTCAAGGCCGCGCAGCCCGTCGTCGTCGCCCGAACGCAGGTACGCGTTAAAGGCTTTCTGATGGGGCGCACCCGCATCCACTGCGCCAGCCAGAGGCGGGCGCGTCATCAATGTTTTCCGATCCAGCATGGTCAGTCGCTCTTCCGTTGCTTGAAGTTTGGTTTGAATTTCGGCCTGCAGGCCTTTGAATTCGGTCACGAAACCCATCATGGACTGGGTGACCTGCTCGGCCGGGGTCAAACCTTCCCCGCCCGAAGACTTCGCTTCGGTCTTGCTCATCACAATTCCTCTGGTTGAAACCCCGGCGCTAACGACGCGCCAACTCTGCGCGCGCCCCTTCAAAGGCCGCCGCCATATCGCGCAGGGTCTGGTCCATGTCGGACGTTTCGTCCGACTTTGCCGCCACCCGCGCACTGGGCAGCATCGGGAAGGTCACAAGCGACACCTCCCAAAGCTCCAGTTCGCTCAGGACCCGCTGGCCCTTGTCATTCTTTGCCGCCCGCACCGTACGGTAACCGATGGAGAGACCGTCGATGGCACCGGCTTCAATCAAAGCAGCCGCCTCACGACCCTTCGCCACCGTATCGAGAAGACGGCCCTTGACCCACAGGCCCTTCGCGTCCTCGCGAACCTCGTCCCAGATGCCGATGGGCTGCGCCGGGTCATGCTGCCACAGCATCTTGATGCCGCCCGCACCGCGCCGCGACAGCGAAGCCGCATAGGCGCCTTTGCCAACCACGTCACCGCCCTGGTCGACCGCACCAAAGAGGCTGGCATAGCCCTCGATCATCGTGCCGTCTTGCACGCTGAGGCCCTCGCCAAAGCGGGCAAACTTGCGCTCCAAAGCGTCCATGTCCGTCTCCATGTTCATGGCGTCACCGCCAGTACCGATTGAAAGGCCTGCGCCAGGATCACCGCCACAACGCCGTAAACCGTCAGCCACAGCCGCTTTTCCAGCCGCTCCATCAGCTCTTCGAGCTTTTCCAGCCGCCGGTTGATGTTCTCGTAATGCAGCTGCGCCAACTGCTCATTGGATTGCATCCGCAGCCCTGGCGCGCATTCAAACTTCTCAAAAAACGCGCCTTCAGCCATCCGCGTCGCCCTCCGCCAGCGGCGGCAGGCCCAGCATCGCCCGCTTTTCCGCCGTGGTCAGGAACTCCGCCTGCGCGACCCGGGCCCACTGGGCATCCCGCTCTGCCGTCAACGCTGGCACCTGGTCAAGGTCCGGCGACAGGCGCACGCCGCCGCCCGCAAAACCCTCCAGCCAGTCCGACAAAGCACCTGTCACCTTGCTCGCCAGTGGCAAGACCGTCAGGCGGTAGAACGCCCGGTGCGCCTCCTGGTAATTGGCATAGGTCGCGTCCCCGTTAATCCCCAGCAGCATTGGCGGCACCCCAAAGGCCAGCGCGATCTCGCGCGCGGCAGCCTCCTTGGTCTTCTGGAACTCCATGTCCGACGGCGAAAAGCCCATCGGTTTCCAGTCCAGACCGCCCTCCAGCAGCATCGGACGGCCCGCATTGCGTGCGCCCTGGTGGTGGCTCTCCATCTCGCTCACCAGACGCTCATACTGGTCAGCCGACAGGTTCCCCTGCCCATCCGCGCTCTTGTAGACAATCGCGCCCGAGGGACGCGCCGCATTGTCCAAAAGCGCCTTGGACCAGCGCGAAGCGCTGTTGTGCACGTCCAGCGCCATCGCCGCCGCCTGCATAGGCGACAGGCCGTAATGGTCATCCTGCGGATGGAAGCTCTTGATATGGCAAATCGGGCTGGGCACGCCGCGCGCGTCAAAGCGGTGCTTGCGCCCGCCCACCGCATATTCAAACGCGACCGGCCAGCCATCCTGCCCCGGCACCACGCTCATCCGGTCGGACCGCAGCACATGCAGCTCGAGCGGCGCACCGCTATCCCCGGCCACGGCCTCCACATAGGCATTGCCGGACAAGAGCAGCTGACCAAACAGCGCCTCAAAAAACTCCGCGCGCCCCTGCGCCAGATTGGGACGCGAAACCAGATCAAGCACCGGATGCGTGTCATAACGCTGCGCCTTGTCCTGAAGGATCAGCGGCAGCGCGGCGCCCGCCTCTGCAATCAGTTTCACACAGCGAAAGCCAACCGGGTTCCCGGCAAAGCCCGACTTGGTCAGCGAAACGGGGTCACGCGGCGACCACGCAACGCGGCCCGCGCTCTGATGCGCGATCACCCGGCCCGTTGCGCTTGCCTTGGCCTCCGGCGCTTCTTGCGCCCGCTCTCGCCGCAGAAAATCAAAGACCATGCCTGGCTCCTTGGGTTGGACAAACCGGTGCCGCCCGCAGAAGTCACCTTCCACGCCGCTACCCGCTGTCCGGTTCCGAATGGTGCGCCCTGGCCCCGATGTCGTAGGGGCCTCAGCGCGTCGAAGGGCAATTTGCCAATAAAGAGTTAACGGGCGTTAAAGTGACCGTACGCCGGGGTTGCGCCAGGTCTTCGCCGGCTCAATCAAAAGCTCCGTCAGCGCCCAGACCAGCGCATCCACCCGGTCAGGCGATCCGCTGCCCTGAAACCCGCGTGCGCTCATCTGCACCATCTGCTCTTCCAGATCGCACAGGCCGCGCACGTGGCGCACACGCCCCTGCTCATACAGCGCGGCAACCGGTTCGGCCCGCGCGACTTTGCCCCGGCTGGCATGAACCGCTTTGAACGGGATCAGCGGATCGATCCCGCGCACCACGGTCTCAACCATCTCGCCGCCCTGGTTCACCTCCGCCACCAGCCGCTCTGCGCCGTGGGCGTGATAAGCGTCAATCGCCGCCTGCGCCCAGCGCGCGGGGCTGGCACCGAACACTGTCGCATCTTCCAGCACAACCGCCCGCCAGGTCGACGGCGGCCCCTGCGTCACCGCCCCGGCCACAACAATCCCGCAGGCATCCGACGCCTTGCCAGACGTCGCCGCAGGGTCAACTGCAACCACGATGCGGTCCAACTCCGGCACTGCATCCAGCCGCCCCTCCTCCAGCCTCTCGGTGGACCAGAGCGCGCCCTCGATATCGCCCAGCAGCACACCTTCCAGCTCCTGCCGCCCCAGCCGCGTCCCCGCATAGCGCGCCTGCACCTCCTCAAGAAAAGACGAGGCAAGATTTGCCCGGTTCGCCGAAGTCGGCGCGTGAGTCTGCACGGTCGATGGCAGCTCCAATAACCGCTTCAGCACGCTCACATTGCGCGGCGTTGTCGTCACGCAGACACGCGGATGCTCCCCCAGCCGCAGCGCAAACTGCAACTGGTCCCAAGTCTCTTCCGCCTTCTTCCACTTGGCCAGCTCATCCACCCAAGCCGCATCGAACTGCGGCCCGCGCAGCCCTTCAGGGTCATGCGCCGAATGGACCGTCGCAATCGCACCGTTCGGCCAGACCAGCCGCTTCCGGCTGGCCTGATACTCCGGCTTCCGGTCCGGCGGGGAGCACGCCATGATCCCGCTATCGCCATAGACCATGACCTCGCGCACCTGATCGACCGTCTCACCCACCAGTGCCACACGGCGGCACGCGCCCGGATCATAAGGCAGGTTGCCTTCGACCATGCTGCGCACCCATTCGGCCCCGGCCCGCGTCTTGCCCGCACCGCGCCCGCCCAGGATCACCCATGTCCGCCAGTCGCCCTCGGGCGGCAACTGGTGCGGCATCGCCCAAAAATCGAAAAGGAACGGGAGGGCGCTCAGCCCTCCCACCGTCATTTCAGTCAGGAACCTCTTCCTCTGGTCTGCACTCAGCGAGGCGAGCCAGGCTGCACCCGATCTCACGCCGCGCCTCATCGAAGTCGATGGCGAAGCCGTGCGGTCCGTATTTGCGTCTACAATCGGCAAGTTGGTACTCCAGTTTGTGGCACAGGTCGGTCACTCCGCGAAGCCGCGTGACCTTGCCATTGGTGTCCTTTTCATCAAACTCCTCGCCCCGTTCGAGCTTGTTAATCAGCTCTTTGACTTGCTGTCTCAGGACGGTGACCTCCTGATGGACAGAGGACAAAAGCTCCTCCGCCCCAAAGGTCCCGTCATCGGGGGTTTTGATGATCATCTGCTGCTCGATAGCCTTTCTTGTGTTGGGGAACCCGCCAAACAGGCACAAAAAAAGCGGCACCCGATTGCTCGGGGCCGCTTTGGTGTAAGCCTGTCCAGCTTGTCTGACTTTCTACTTTAGACAGTGCGCAAAGTCAACAATTTCCACGCGCGGGAACGCGCGCTGGCCTTACCAAAACCCTAACCTCATTCGCCCTCTGCGGCCCGCTCCGCCTCGATCTGGCGCCAGACGGCGACGTTGCGGTTATGCTCCGCCAGCGTCGTTGCAAACGCGTGCCCGCCCGTGCCGTCCGCCACGAAAAAGATATAGGGCGTCGTGTCCGGATTGGCCGCGGCCTCAAGGCTCGCGCGGCCCGGATTCGCAATCGGCGTGGGCGGCAAACCATCAATGACATAGGTGTTCCACGGCGTCGCTGCCCGAAGCTCTGACCGGCGTAAACCGCGGCCCAGAACCCCCTGCCCCCGCGTGATCCCATAGATTACCGTCGGGTCCGTCTGAAGCCGCATCCCCTGATTGATCCGGTTCACGAACACGCTCGCCACCTGGCGCCGCTCGTCCGCCACGCCGGTTTCCTTCTCGATGATCGACGCCAGCGTGATCAAATCTTCAGGGCTTTCAATCGGCAGGTCCGGGTCACGCCCCTCCCACGCCGCAGCCACCAGAATTTCCTGCCGCCGCGCCATTTCGGCCAGAACACCCGCACGGTCTGCACCCGGCCGTACCTCGTAGCTGTCTGGCGCAAGCGCGCCTTCGGGCGGCACCTCCGCAACCTCACCCTGCAGCACGTCCATCCCCTTCAGGCTTTCCACCACCTGCCAGGACGTCACCCCTTCGGCCAGCGCGATCCGGAACCGCGTGTCGGACTGCGCCTTTTTCTCCTCGTAAAGCGGTGGGGCCTCTTCACCCCCGACGACAAATTCCGCCCGCTCGACAAAGCGGTTGGTGGCCGGGTCCAGCTCACGCACCTGGACCGACAGGCGGTTCACACCCACACGGTAGACCACTTCGGTTCCGCAGGTGCTCGCCCCGCCACGGGTCACAATATCAACGATCTCTTCCATCGACGCGCCCGGCTCGATCAGGAACGATCCCGCTTTCAGGTCCTGCGTCTTGTCCGCGTAATCCGCACCAATCCGGAAGATGGAGGCCGAACGGACCGCGCCCTGCCGCTCAAGGTCATTTGACACCCGCCGCATGTTTGACCCGCGATCCACCTTCAGGCAAATCGCCTCCGCCAGCGGGCCGGTATTCTCATATTGCCCGCGCCCCCACAGGATCACACCGCCCAGCACGAACAGCGCAACCACCAGAAACGTCAAAGCGTTGGACGCAATGCTGCGCCACATCGGCGTTACTCCACCTTGCCAAAGATGACGGAGGCGTTCGTGCCGCCAAAGCCAAACGAGTTCGACAGCGCCACGTTCACCGCCCGCTCCCGCTTTGCATTGGGAGCAAGGTCCACAGGCGTCTCCACCGCGGGGTTGTCGAGGTTAATCGTCGGCGGGCAAACCTGATCGCGGATCGCGAGGATCGAAAAAATCGCCTCAATCGCCCCAGCCGCGCCCAGCAGGTGCCCGGTTGCGCTCTTGGTCGACGACATTGTGACCTTGTCCGCCGCATCGCCCATCAGCCGCTGCACCGCGCCCAGTTCAATCGTGTCCGCCATCGTAGAGGTGCCGTGCGCATTGATGTAGTCAATCGCGCTTGGCTCAAGCCCTGCATTCTTCAGCGCCGCGCGCATCGAGCGTTCGCCGCCCTCACCATCCTCGGATGGGGCGGTGATATGGTAGGCGTCCCCCGAGAGGCCATAGCCCAGCACTTCGGCATAAATCTTCGCCCCGCGCGCGCGGGCGTGCTCGTACTCCTCAAGCACGACAATGCCCGCGCCCTCGCCCATCACGAACCCGTCCCGGTCCGCGTCATAGGGGCGCGAGGCGCGCTTGGGATCATCCGCGCGCTTCGTGCTCAGCGCCTTACAGGCGTTGAACCCCGCAATGCCGATCTTGCAGATCGCCGCCTCTGCGCCACCCGCAACCATCACATCCGCATCGCCAAACATGATCAGCCGCGCCGCATCGCCAATCGCGTGCGCGCCCGTCGAACAGGCGGTCACAACCGAATGATTTGGCCCCTTGAACCCGTACTTGATCGACACCTGACCCGAGATCAGGTTGATCAGCGCGCCGGGCACAAAGAACGGGGACACACGCCGCGGCCCCTTCTCTTCCATCATCACCGCCGTATTCGCGATAGAGTTCAAACCACCAATGCCCGAGCCGATCAGGACGCCCGTGCGCTCCAGGTCTTCGGCGGCGTCCGGCGCCCAGCCGCTGTCCTCAACGGCCTGCTGCGCCGCAGCCAGGCCAAACATGATGAACGTGTCGACCTTGCGCTGCTCTTTTGGCGCCATGTAAGCATCTGCGTTGAACGTGCCGTCCGAGCCATCGCCGCGCGGCACTTCGCAGGCATAGGTCGTGACCAGCCCCTCGGTGTCGAACTGCGTGATCGGGCCAGCACCAGACTGCCCGTCAAGGATCCGGCTCCAGCTTGCCTCGACCCCGTCCGCCAGCGGCGTGACCAGTCCCAGCCCGGTTACGACAACTCTGCGCATGATGCTCACCTCGAATTCAGATTGCGCGGCTTTTATCGTGCGGGCGCGCCAAGGTTCAAGACCGCTGGCCCGCGATAATGCCAATCACGGTGGTCAAGAGCTGCGCCGCCGTGCGCGCGCCAATGCCGTTCACGTCCGCATCGGGCTTGAATTCGACCATCGCGAAACCGGCAATCCGCGCCTTGGCCGCCACGCCCTGCACCAGCCGCACGACATCCCAATGGCCCAGACCTCCGGCGGTCGGCGCGATGACCGCAGGCATGATCGACGGGTCGAGCGCATCCACGTCCAGACAGATAATCACATCGTCCTTCGGCGGAATGGCGGCCAGTGCCACGGCAACGCCGCCGCGCCCCACATCATGCCCCGGCACCATGACCGTGCCGTACCGTTCGGCTGCCTTCACTTCGTCAAGACCAGCGCTGCCAATCCCGCGCTGGCCAATCTGCACAATCGTCTGCACGTGCTTCATCTCGGACGCGCGGCGCATCGTGCTCGAAAGCCCGTACTCTTCTCCTTCGAACCTGTCGCGCCAGTCGATATGCGCGTCGATCTGAAGGATATGGACCGCCCGCCCCTTATAGGCTTCAATCATCGGGATCGGCACAGAGTCATCCCCGCCAAGCACGACAGGCACCCCGCCGGCCTCCAGCACCTTGTGCGTGGCCGTCCGAATGCGCGTGCGCATCGTCGCCCCGCCGCCGTCAAAGGGTACATTGCCCGCATCCTCAACCGCCACACCCACCGGCACGACGCGTTCGCGCGTGTCAAAATTCATCCGGTCAAAGGCACCCGCATCGGTCATCGACCCAGCTCGGATCGCATCCGGCCCGCCCGCGCAATATGGCCCGACGGAGGCGTATGGTGTCGCGCTGTCGGCGCCAAAGATCACGACCTCGCCCGCAGGCGCATCCAGATCGCCCCCGGGCAGCCCCATGAACCGGTCCGAAGCGCCCCCGCCAAACAAAGACTTCAAATCGCTCAATTTATTCCCCCCGATAATGGGCCACCTTCCGGCGCGCGCCGCCGCAGCATCAAAACCGCAGAGCCGTCCGGACTATCCCGCAATGCGGTGTATCCCAAACGTTCCGCCAGCGCCAAGGATCGCGCATTTTCATGCGCAACCACGCAAACCAGCGGACCGGTCACGACACGGTCAAACCAATCATGGGCCGCGTTCGCAGCCTCCGGCCCAAACCCCTGCCCCTGTGCCGTCGGCCCCAGCACCCAGCCAGCCTCAGGATAGGCATCGAAATCCGCACCCCAGTCGCGCTTGGCTTGAAAAAAACCGACATGACCTGCGATTTGTCCGGCCCGATGCGGCTCGATCGCCCATTGGCCGTACCCCATCAGTTGCCAATGCCCTGCGTTCTTAAGAAAAGCGCCCCAGCTTTCGGCGCGATCCCGCAGCGGCACGCCAATGTCGCCCACAACCCGGGCATCCGCCCACAGCTGCGCGTATCGGTCAAAATCCGAAAGCGTCATCGCCCGCAGCGTCAGACGCGCTGTGTTGATCGTTGGTACTACCCGGCCCACGCGAATAAACCCGCTCCGTTTTTCGCGAGTTTGACCCGCACCGCGCGTTTGACCAACAAAAAAGCGCCCGTCCCGATGGGACAGGCGCTTTCTCGCGCCCAGGTCGGCCGAAAATGACTTAGGCCTGCGCTTCTTTTATGAAGTTCACAGCGTCGCCGAAGGTCTGGATGTTCTCGGCCGCGTCGTCCGGGATCTCGATGCCGAACTCTTCTTCGAACGCCATCACCAGTTCCACGGTATCCAGCGAGTCGGCGCCGAGGTCGTCGATGAAGGATGCGCTCTCGGCAACCTTCTCTTCTTCCACACCCAGATGCTCCACAACGATCTTCTTCACGCGGTCGGCGACGTCGCTCATGTCCAAATCCTCATTCCGTTCAGGCGTATCTCGCGCCCGTCTGTGGCGGCCGCTTCGGGCCATTTATGCCCGTTCGGGCGGCGTTGCCAAAGGGGACAAAGCGCACCCCCCAGCGAAATCTGCGTGGCCTATAGCACACCGTGCCAAGATGGCAAGCGGTGTCACAGCATGGCCATTCCGCCGTTGACATGCAGCGTGGTACCCGTGACGTAGCCCGCCTCGGGACTGGCCAAATAGAGCGTCGCGGCGGCAATTTCACCCGGCGCGCCCATGCGCCCCGCGGGGATTTGCCCCATGATTGCGTCCTTCTGATCATCCGTCAGCTTGTCGGTCATGGCCGTTGCGATGAACCCCGGCGCGATGGCATTCACGGTGATCCCCCGGCTCGCCACCTCGTAGGCCAGGCTCTTGGACATGCCGACCATACCCGCCTTAGACGCGGCATAGTTCGCCTGCCCCGGATTACCCGTCGCCCCCACAACCGAAGAGATATTCACGATCCGGCCCCAGCGCGCCTTCATCATTCCGCGAATGGCACCTTTACACAGCTTCATCGTCGCGGTCAGGTTCACGTCCAGAACGCTCTGCCACTCCTCATCCGACATCCGCATGAAAAGGTTGTCGCGCGTGATGCCCGCGTTGTTCACCAGAATATCTAGGCTGCCCATCGCGTCCGCAGCCTGCTTCGGCAGCGCCTCTACAGCCGCCATATCGCTCAGGTTACAGGGCAGCACATGCGCACGGCTCCCCAGCTCTTCCGCCAGCGCTTCCAGCGGCTCAACCCGCGTCCCGCTCAGACCCACAATCGCCCCTGCACCGTGCAAAGCGCGCGCAATATCCGCGCCAATGCCGCCCGACGCGCCGGTGATAAGGGCCGCTTTGCCGCTCAGGTCAAACATGATGCCTCTCCCATCAACGCCACCACATCCTCGGGCGTGCCTACGTTTTTGGTTGCAACCGACCGGTCAATGCGCCGGATCATACCCGACAACGCCTTACCTGCGCCGATTTCCCAAATCTCCGTGACCCCGTGCGCGGCCATCCACGCCACGCTCTCGCGCCAGCGGACGGAACCGGTGACCTGCTCGACCAGCAAATCCCGAATGACCGCGGCATCGCTGACCGCCTGCGCGCGCACGTTGGCAACCAGCGGCACGGCGGGGTTTTTAATCTCCACCCGCGCGAGCGCATCGCGCATCACCTCCGCCGCAGGCGCCATCAAGCTGCAATGAAACGGCGCGCTAACAGGCAGCATGACCGCCCGCTTCGCGCCGCGTTCTTTGGCAATCTCAACCGCACGGGCCACCGCCGCCTTATGGCCACTGACCACCACCTGGGCCGGGTCATTGTCATTCGCCGCCGCGCAAACCTCACCCTGCGCGGCCGTATCGGCCACTGCGCGCGCGGCTTCGAAATCAAGGCCCAGCAACGCCGCCATCGCGCCAACGCCAACCGGCACCGCGTCCTGCATCGCCTTGCCGCGCGTGCGCAGCAGCCGCGCACAATCGGCCACGCTCAGCGCGCCCGCCGCAGCCAGTGCGGAATACTCACCAAGCGAATGCCCGGCCACAAATGCCGCGCGGTCGATGCCAATCCCCTCGGCCTCCATCGCACGCACAGCAGCCAACGACGTCGCCATCAGCGCAGGCTGCGCGTTTTGCGTCAGCGTCAGATCCGCAATATCGCCCTCCCAGATCAGATCGCTCAGCTTCTCGCCCAGTGCGTCATCCACTTCCTCGAAAACTGCGCGGGCCGCCGGATATGCGTCTGCCAGAGCGCGGCCAGCCCCGATGGTCTGCGCACCCTGACCGGGAAAAACAAATGCAATTTTCATGAGGTCTCCATTTTTGTTTATTCGCTCTAGCGCGCGCGCACACCATGCGCAACGGCGCACACGGTCTGCCCTTGCCGCACGCGCCATATGCCCAACATCCTAGAACAAGCACCCGCAGCCGGAGACAGCCCATGTCCGCCACCGACACCGCCCCCGCCTTCGCCAACACAGCCAGCCGGTATGGCAGCATTTCCAAGTGGTTTCACTGGACCACCGCGCTGCTGATCATCACGCTTTTCCCCCTCGGGGTCATCGCCAATGACCTTGCCTACCAGATCAAAGCCGCCGATGTGCCGGATCCGGCAATGATCGCGCAGGCCGCCTGGCTTTTTTCCCTGCACAAGACCATCGGCATCGCGCTTTTCTTTGTCGCGCTCGCCCGCATCATCTGGGCCCTGACCCAGACCAAGCCGCAACCCATCCACGCCGAACGCAAGCTGGAAACCTTCGCCGCGGAAACGGCGCACTGGGTGCTCTACTCCAGCCTCGTGATCGTGCCTCTGTCGGGCTGGATCCACCACGCCGCCACCTCTGGTTTCGCGCCGATCTGGTGGCCACTGGGCCAGACCCTTCCCCTTATCCCGCAAAGCGCAGCCGTGGCGGACCTTTTTGCCGGGGTGCATATCGTTGTCACCAAAGTGCTGCTGGTCGCAATGCTTGCGCATATCGCGGGTGCGCTGAAACATGTGGTCATCGACCGCGACGGCACGCTGGCGCGCATGTGGTTCGGCAAGACCGAAGTGGCGGGCCAGTCCGCGCATAGCAGTACCCGCCCGATCATCGCCGCCGCCGCCGCATGGCTCGCCGCGCTTGGCATCGGGGCGGGCCTCGGCGTTTACGACAACCGCGGCTCCATTGCGGAGGCCGCGCAACTCGAAGCCGTCGCCTCCGAATGGGCGGTTCAGGACGGCAGCATTGCAATCACCGTCACCCAGTTCGGCAGCGCGGTGAAGGGCAGCTTCGCCGACTGGACCGCCGCGATCTCCTTTGACGAAACGGTCGCCGAAGGCCCCGCCGGCACGGCAGAGGTGACCGTTTCGATTGGCTCACTCACGCTTGGCTCCGTGACCGATCAGGCAATGGGCACCGACTACTTCAACACCGCCGAATTCCCGACGGCCACTTTCACCGCCGAGCTGATAGCGGTCGAGGGCGGGCATGTCGCAACCGGTACCCTGCGCATCCGGGATCAGGAACAGCCTGTCGAAATGCCATTTACCGTCACCGTTGACGGCGATACGGCCACCGCCTCTGGCATGCTCTCCGTCAACCGGCTCGATTTTAACATCGGCCAGAGCACGCAGGACGAAAGCACGCTCGCCTTCGCCGTCGATATCGCGGTGGACCTCACCGCGACCCGCGGCGAGTAACCTGCAGCCAAAGAAAAAGCGCCGCGCGGACCTGCCCGCGCGGCGCTTCATGTGTTCAGAACGGGGTTCAGCCCGCGGCTTGCGCCTCGATCGAAATCGTCACCTCAACCGCGTCACCAACCGCCGGTGCGAAGGCACCCACGCCAAAGGCCGCGCGGCTCAGCGTCGTTGTCGCGTCAAACCCGAGCCATGCGGTGTTCGCCATCGGGTGCGTGCCCGCCTTGTTCAGCTTGGCGTCCAGCACAACCGACTGCGTGATGTCGTTCATCGTCAGATCGCCGGTGATCAGCGCAGTGTCCTCGCCCGTGACCTCGATGGAGGTGGAGGTAAAGGTCACCATGTCGCCCTCAGCCGCGCCGAAGAAGTCGCCGGACATAAAGTGGCCGTCACGCTGTTCCCAACCGGTGAACATGCTCATCACCGGCATGGACACGTTGACGGAGGATGCGGCGGGGTTTTCCGCGTCAAACATGATCTCGCCTTCAAAGCCGGAGAACATGCCGTAAGTGGTCGAAAAACCAAGGTGGTCGTAGGAAAAAATCACCTGGCTGTGGCTGGCATCCAGCATGTATTTGTCAGCGGCCAGTGCTGCGGTGGAAGCACCTGCAAGCAGGGTTGCAAGAAGAAGGGATTTCATCGGGACATCCTCGATTGGGTTATAGCGTACGCGACAACATGGCGCACTTCCCGCCACCGACAACCCAACACGCCCGCGCACCATCTGCGCGCAGCCGCGCAGGTCATCCGCGCATAAATCCAAGGCCCGAGGTGTTACAGTTTTCCGGCGTCTTTCAAGGCCGACGTCAGCAGACGCGCCGCGGTCCGATCGCGCAGTGCCACGTCCGCCAGATGCGCGCCATCCGGCCCCCAAAGGCCGATAATCCCATCCGCGCACTCTGCCCCGCTCAGCGCGTCGAAGGCACATGTTTTTGCGATGATGTCGCGACCGCGGCCCCGGTGCAAAACCCGCACCTCGCGGCGCACGAGGTCCACCTCAACCTCCGCGGGCGCAATCCCGTCGCGGCCCGCGCTCAGGAGCGCCCACGCCGCCGCGCCCATCAGAACCGACAAAGCAAGTTTTATCAGCACGAGGTTCGCGTCCCAGATCGCGCCGGGCGCAATCCACAACATGCCAATCGCAAAGATGAGACCAGCGCCCAGCATGTGCAGGCAGAGCCGCCTCATCGCACGCGCCCCGCGCACCGGCGGCAAACGCAAAGCACGCGGCTCTGCCGCAGCGTCCCGTGCGTGGTTTTCTGCCAAACTCATAACGACCTCCTGATCATCGTTAACGCCAAGTTTCTACCGGCACCTTGGCAGGAATGGGGCAGCGCGCAGGCAACTCGCGGGCACTTGCGCGCAGGCGGTTTACGTGGCACATGGGCCCGTCCTTGCACATCACCTTACCCGCGCAGTCTCTCGTGCCGGGGCCGCAAGGAAACGGGCCCCGTCTTTGAAATGCGCTTTGACAGAAGTGGAACGCCCATGCCTCTTTACGAGCATGTGATGATCGCCCGTCAGGACTTGTCGAACACGCAAGCCGAAGGGCTCATCGAACATTTTGGAGCTGTCCTCGCCGACAATGGCGGCACCCTCGTGGATAACGAATACTGGGGTGTGAAGACGATGGCCTACAAGATCAACAAAAACCGCAAAGGCCACTACGCCTTCCTGCGCACCGACGCGCCCGCGTCCGCCGTGCAGGAAATGGAACGCCTGATGCGCCTGCACGAGGACGTTATGCGCGTCCTGACGATCAAGGTCGACGCCCACGCGACGGGCCCCTCCGTCCAGATGCAGAAACGTGACGAACGCGGCGACCGCCGCGAGCGCCGCTAAGGAAAGGGAGCTAACCTATGGCCGCAAAACCATTTTTCCGCCGCCGCAAGGTCTGCCCCTTCTCGGGCGACAACGCACCCAGCATCGACTACAAGGACACGCGCCTGCTGCAACGCTACATCTCCGAGCGTGGCAAGATCGTGCCCAGCCGCATCACCGCCGTCTCGGCCAAGAAGCAGCGTGAACTGGCCCGCGCCATCAAACGCGCCCGCTTCCTCGCCCTGCTGCCCTACGCCGTGAAATAAGGAGACAGGCACATGCAAGTGATCCTTTTGGAACGTGTGGCCAAGCTTGGCCAGATGGGCGACGTTGTCGACGTCAAACCCGGCTATGCACGCAACTACCTGCTGCCCCAGAAAAAGGCCCTGACCGCGTCCAAGGCGAATATCGCCCAGTTCGAGGACCAGAAGGCCCAGCTGGAGGCGCGCAACCTAGAGACCCGCAAGGAAGCCGAAGCGCTTGGTGAAAAGCTGGATGGCCAGCAGTTCATCGTGATTCGTCAGGCCTCCGATGGCGGCAACCTCTATGGCTCCGTCACAACCCGTGACGTCGCCGAGGCCGCCACAGCCGAGGGCTTCACCGTCGACCGCAAGCAGGTCGTCATCGAAGTGCCGATCAAGGAACTGGGCCTGCACGACGCCACCGTGACCCTGCACCCCGAAGTGTCGGTCACGATCACGCTGAACGTCGCCCGTTCGGCAGAAGAAGCCGAGCTTCAGGCGCAGGGCAAGAACATCGCTGATCTGGCCGCCGAAGAAGAAGCCGCCGCTGAGTTCGAAATTCAGGAACTCTTCGACGACATCGGCGCCGCCGCGTCCGATGACGCAGATCTGGCCGAAAGCGCCGGCGTGGAAACACCCGAGGCCGAAGCCGCGGCGGAAGAGCCCAACACGTAGGGTAGGTGCAAACACACCACCCAACACCAAACGCCGCGCCCACCAGCGCGGCGTTTTCATTTGGAACGCGCGGGCTGACGCGTTCTATCGGCTCACACCGCTAGCCCCGGCACCAGCACATCCGCAACATCCAAGGGCTGCGCCAGCGCCCGGGCACGGCCAAGGCTGCGGATGTTCTGTTCCAGCCGCGCACGGCTCAACCGGACCAAAGGCGCGTTAGGCCCGCGTCGCACATATTCGGACATACCCCGCAGGATGGCTTCGTTCTGCACAGCGTCCGGATGTTCTTCGGACCACAGCGCAACCGTCTGCGCAGCCGAAGCGGGGTCTTGCAACACCGCCGCCCAGCCCACCGCGAGCGCATCCAGCACCGCGCGCAGCACATCCGTTCGGCGGTCCGCCAGATCCTGGTGCGCCACCAGCACAATTGATGCGGGCGACAGCGCCGCGTGGTGCAGCGGGATCAGCCGCGCGTCATAGCCCGCGCGCGCAAGCGCCTGCGCCTCGGTGATCGCATAGCCTTGCACCGCATCAAAGCGGCCCTGCCGCAGATCGGCCAGCGTCCAGCCGCCCACCGTCATATCAATCTCATCGGGATCAAGCCCGCTCAGCCGCATAAGCGCCCGCAACTGCGTCGCCCCATCCGCGTGCATCGCAACACGCCGCCCGCTCAGATCTGCAAAGCCCCGCACCGGCCCCGCAGCATCCGTCATCAGCACCAAAGGGGCACGTTGCAGCATCGCCCCAAACGCGCGCACGGGCCGCCCCTCCGCCGCCGCCTGAATGGCGAGGTTTTCCTCAACCGTGCCAATCGCATCCGCATTTAGCTGAACGCGGTCCAGCACCGGCACAGGGTCCCCGGCAACAGGCTGAATAACCCGGAGGTCAACGCCGCCCCGCTCAAAAAGCCCCATATCCAGCGCCCAGATAAGCCCCGCGAACTGGCAGTTCAGCTTCCAATCCAGGTACAGGTTCAGCCGCTGCATCTAACCCCACATCCCGTTGGCCCCGAAACAAAAAAGGCCGCCCTGGGATGGGGCGGCCCTCGTTACGCTACGGTGCGCACCTGCGCTCAATCGTCTTCGAGCGCCTCAACCGCCTTCTGAAGATCGTCCTTGGACACCTCTTTCTCGGTGGTCTCAATCTGCGCAAACAGGTGATCCACCACCTTGTCCTCGAATAGCGGTGCGCGCAGCTGCTGCTGCATCTGCTGGTTTTGTTGCACGAATTCAAAGAATTGGCGCTCCTGGCCCGGGTACTTGCGCGCCTCTGCCATCACCGCTTGGCTCATCTCCGCATCGGAGATTTCAACCTCAGCCTTCTGGCCAACCTCGGCGAGCAGCAAGCCCAGACGCACGCGGCGCTCGGCCAGCTTGGTGTGCTCTTCGGTCGGCTCGACCTCCGGGTGGTCATGCCCTTCGACGTTCGGGTTTTCCTCGTGCCAGAGCTGGTGCGCGATCTGCTTGGCTTCCGCCTCGACAAGGCTGGGCGGCAGATCGAAGCTGACCGCTTCGTCCAGCTGGTCCAGCAGTGCGCGCTTCATAACCGCGCGCGCGGCACCGGCATATTCTGCCTCCAGCCGCTCGGAGATTTGCCCCTTCAGCGCCGCGAGATCTTCGGCCCCGAATTTCTTCGCCAGCTCATCATCGATTTCCGCGGCCTTGGGCGCCTTCACCTCTTTGATGGTGCAGGTGAATTCCGCCGCTTTCCCAGCCAGATGCGCGGCTTGGTATTCGTCGGGAAAGCTGACCCCGACGACCTTCTCCTCGCCCGCCTTCACGCCCACCAGCTGCTCTTCAAAGCCGGGGATGAAGGAGTTGGAGCCCAGAACCAGCGGGTAGTCTTCCGCCGCGCCGCCCTCGAACGCCTCGCCGTCCACCTTGCCGACGAAGTCCATAACCACCTGGTCGCCGTCCTCTGCCTCGCCCGACTTGGTGTCGAAGTCCTGCGCGGTCTCCGCGAGGTTGCCAAGCGCCTCGTCCACCTCGGCGTCACCCGCCTTGACCACCAGCTTTTCGAGCGTCATGCCCGCTGTGTCGACATCGTCAATCACCGGCAGCGCCTCGTAAGACATCTCGACCGACACGTCGTCGCCCTCTTTCCAGTCCTCGTTGGTCATTTTGACCTCGGGCTGCATCGCGGGGCGGTCGCCGCTGTCCTCAAAGTGCTTCTGCATCGCGCCATCGATGCTTTCCTGCATCGCTTCGCCGATCAGGCGCGGGCCGAACTGCTTCTTGAGCAGCGCCATCGGCACCTTGCCCTTGCGAAAGCCCTTCATTTCGACCTCCGGCTGCGCTTCGGCGAGCTTTTCGTTGACCTTCGCGTCCAGCTCATCGGCCGTCACCGTGATGGCGTAGCCGCGTTTCAGACCTTCGTTCAGCGTCTCGGTGACCTGCATGTGTGCTCCATAGCGTCAGGCCCCGCTCACGCGGCGGGGCGC
Source organism: Pseudomonadota bacterium (assembly GCA_039817385.1). Taxonomy (GTDB): domain Bacteria; phylum Pseudomonadota; class Alphaproteobacteria; order Rhodobacterales; family Rhodobacteraceae; genus JBCBCP01. Next base: position 526,953 of record JBCBVY010000001.1, read on the forward strand.
TTCAAATTCGCGCCCTTCTAGTGAGGCCAGCAAAAGGGCGCAAGGGGCTGGGCCAAGCGAATGGCGGCGCGCGCTCCAAATCTCGCGACAAGGCCGCCGCTTGACCTCATCTGGCGGGCACGTACATCTTCACTACAGTGTTGCTCTCAGACAGCAGCCGTTCATTCAGCCCGGCAATAATTGCAATGTCGTCCGGAGTGATTGGATCTCCCCGAACCGCACGGTCCAGCGGCGCGCGGAATTCGGCCCAGGTCTGCGCCACCCGCTCAAGCTGCGATCGGGCCAGCGAGTTAGGCGGCTCGATCAAGCCCAGCGCCGCGCTGCCGGTTTGCAGATCCTTCAGTGCGGTGTCGAAATCACTCATCGCTTTTTCCAACCGCTCACGCTGCGCGGCGACATCAATGCCAAGTTTCACAAAGCAAAACGTCTTCGACATCAGCTGCGACAGCATCCGCTGTCGCCCCGCGACATTGACCGTCTTGGCGAATGCAGGGTCCTTTCCATTGTCGCCCGCCGACGCCTGCATCAGCTGCACAGCTTCATGGGAGGCGGCCAACACCTCAGGGTTCAGCGCAAGCAGCTGCGCAACGACAATCGTATGCCAATCGCCATGAATCAGCTGCTGAACAGCCGCGCCATAGGTCTGAAACATCTCGTCAATTTCCTGCAGCTGCGCCAACACCTCCGGCTCGGTGGCTGGCCCGATGCCCAAGGTCGGCTCCCCGTCGCGCAGCGTGCCAAGCGCCGTCCTGAACTCATTCTCCGCCAGCCACGCCATGTCGCTTTGCCGCCCCGGCTCGATCCCGGCCATGAAAAAGCAAACCGCCTTCGCCATGCGCTGCGTCAACATCCGCTGCCGCCCGGCCAGATTGATGCGCGCGCTATGATCCATCTGGTCCGCAGCGACGGCGGACACAGGCAGGACCGGCGTATGGAACACAGCACAAAGCAGAGAAACGCACAAACACCGCAGCCAAAACGCCATATGCAATGCCCCGAAATTACTTTGCCAGCGTCTTACCGCGCAAAGTCTTTAGACCCGGTTACCGCGATGCAGAGAGGGCCGGATGCTCTCATCGCTCCTTCGGAGCGACTGCCGCATTGAAACATCTGCGCGTCTCGGCATCTTTTCATTCCAAAAGAGCCCGTGGTGCGGGTGAGAGGACTCGAACCTCCACACCTTGCGGCGCCAGAACCTAAATCTGGTGCGTCTACCAATTCCGCCACACCCGCAATGCGCCCGGGCATAGCAAACAGGTCACGCGCTGGCGAGATCAAAAACGGATTTCTAAAAATCGTGCGACTTTGACGAAGTGTTCACCTAATACTCCGCATACCTAGAGGCAGGTGACATAAGGAACGCCCATGAAACCGAATACGGTCGGGCGCGCCATGACGGGGCCAAACCCCATTGCGCGCATTTCGCATCGGCACGCCGGCTTGATTGCCGGCACCATTGTGCTGACGTCAGACGGGGAAATCCCCGTGCAATATCTTTCGGAAGGCGACCGGGTGATCACCCGTAACGCGGGCATGGTGCCGCTACGCGCAATGCGCGTTACCCGGCAAAAGCTCCATGCGGTTGCCATCCAGGCGGGCGCGCTTGGCCAGCAGCGCCCGGGCACCAACGTCATCCTGCCGGCAAGCCAGCAGGTGCTGGTGCGCGACTGGCGGGCGAAGGCATTTGCCGGTCAGGCGCAGGCGGTGCTTCTTGCAGGGTGCCTCGTGGATGACGAATTTATCACCGATCTGGGGGAGCGGCCCATGACGCTGGTGCAACTCGCCTTCGATGCACCGCACGTGATCTATGCGGACGGGATGGAAATCTCGATCCCCGCGCAGGCGCTCAGCAAAGCGGCCTAGAGGCTGCGCAGCACCAGCGGCACCATTTCCGGCAGGTCTTCGGCGATCAGGCCGGGTCCAAAGGCGCGCGCGCATTCGACGTGCAGCCATGCGGCCGCCTGTGCTGCAGCCGATGGCGCAAAGCACCGCGCCATCAGCCCGGCGATGAAACCGGCCAGCACATCCCCCGCCCCCGCCGTTGCCAGCCACGGTGCGGCCCGGTCATAGGCGGCCGCATGTATCGCGGCGACGCCCGAGGGGTCCGCGATCACGGTGTCCGGCCCTTTGAACAGAACCGTGCAGCCTGCGCGCGCCGCCGCCGCGCGCGTGGCGTCGACCTTGGAAAAGGCGGGGCCAGCATGTGGCGCTGCGCTGAGTATTTCCGCGATGTCGGGAAAAAGCCGCGTAAACTCGCCGCCGTGCGGGGTCAGCACGCAGCCGGGGTGCAGCGCCGAGAAGAGCGGCGCGGAGCGCGCGATGAGCGTCAGCGCATCGGCATCCAGAACGCAAGGTCGCCCGCTCTTCAAGCCTGCCTCGACGAGGCTTTGGCTTTCCTCGCTCAGGCCAAGCCCCGGCCCGATGCACAGGGCATTGATCCGGTCGTCTTCCAAGAGCCGGTTCAGCGCGACCGCATCCCGAACCCGCGCCAGCATAATCGCGGTGATCTGGCTCGCCACTTCCAACTGCGCGGCGGGCGGCACGCCAAGCGTCACCAGCCCCGCCCCGACCCGCAGCGCCCCGCGCGCGGCAAGGCGCGCGGCACCGGTGCGCCCCGGGCCACCGCTGAGGACCAGGGCATGGCCGTGGTCGAACTTGTGGCCGCCGGGTTTGGCGAGGCTGGGGAGCGTGTCGTGGGTGATAAGTGTGGTTTGGATTTTGTGCCTCCGGCGGGGATTTTCTGGAAACAGAGAAGGGTCAGAGGCCGATATCGACAACCACAAGCTTGCCGCACGCGCCGGGGCCATCCGCGAGGTAGTGGCCAAGCTTGGCGCGGTGGAACGTGACAGTAAGGTCGGCGTTAATGCACGGCGCTGCTGAGACGCCATCATCCGTGCCTTTGAAATCCTCCGCCCTCAGGATCCGCCCGCTGTCGCTGCACAGCCCACTCGGGACATCAACGGACACCACCCGGGCCAGATCGCCAACCCGATGACGCGGATTGGTGCACTGGCTGCTAATGGCACGTGCTTCGCAAACTTCAAGCAAAACAAGACCGAGCCCGCGGATCGGGCGCGTCAGACCCGTCCCGAACAGGGCATCGATCACGATATGCGCTCCATCTTCGCCCGTATCGGGGGTGCCGGGCCGGTCCGGGAAGTCGGCAATGCTCAGGATCGGGCCGATGTCCTGCCACGCATTGAAATTCACGCGCGCGTCAGGCGGGAGCTTCGTCGGCGCCCCGTAGAGATAGACCGTCACCTCCCATCCCAGTCCCTTCAGCAGCCGCGCCACGACAAACCCGTCGCCCCCGTTGTTCCCCGGCCCGCACAGCACCACCGCGCGCCGCGCGCCCTCCGCCAAATCTGGCCACTCGGCCAGCACCGCGTCCACAACGCCCTGCCCCGCGCGCTCCATCAGCTCCAGCCCGGTCACGCGGCCTGAGGTGATGGCCTCTTGCTCAATGACGCGCATCTGCGCAGCGGTCAGCAGTTCAGTCATCGTCCCTCGATTCACTTTCGCCTAAAATTAAGGCGCTTCGCACAAATACGCGCCGCCCGCGCGCCCTTTCCACAGACAATCCCCCCGAAGCAAAGGCCCTGCATGGACGCCCCTGCCCCCGGATGGTCTGCCTTTCGCCGAGGACACTGCCACAGGGAGGCCCCAATGAAAAAGGTCGAAGCGATCATCAAGCCATTCAAGCTTGATGAAGTCAAAGAGGCGCTTCAGGAAGTGGGCGTTCAGGGCCTGAGCGTGCTGGAGGTCAAAGGCTTCGGTCGCCAAAAGGGCCATACCGAACTTTACCGCGGTGCCGAATATGTCGTCGACTTTCTGCCGAAGGTGAAGGTCGAGGTTGTGCTGGACGACGACCAGGTCGATGCGGCCATCGCTGCAATCGTCGACGCCGCCAAGACAGAGAAAATCGGCGACGGCAAAATCTTTGTGACATCCGTCGAACAAGCCATCCGCATCCGTACCGGCGAGGCCGGATCGGACGCGCTCTAAATCACACCCAAACGACAAGACGATAGGAAGGAAAAGACCTGATGGGTAACAAAGTTCTGGACATGATGAAGGAAGAGGACGCGGCCTATGTCGACATCCGCTTCACGGACCCGCGCGGCAAGCTGCAGCACGTGACCGTGATGGCCGATCAGGTCGACGCGGACTTCCTTGAAGAAGGGTTCATGTTCGACGGCTCGTCCATCGCGGGCTGGAAGGGTATTGAAGCCTCCGACATGAAGCTGATGCCGGATGTCGAGAGCGCCTATGTCGATCCGTTCTACGCGGAAAAGACGATCTGTGTGCACTGCTCCATTGTTGAGCCCGATACCGGCGAAGCCTATGAGCGTGACCCGCGCGGCACCGCGGAAAAGGCCGAGGCTTACCTGAAATCGTCGGGCATCGGCGATGCGTTCTACTGCGGCCCCGAGGCGGAATTCTTCCTCTTTGACGATGTGCGTTTTTCCAACGCGATCAACAAGGTGTCTTACGAAGTTGACGCAACCGACGCGTCCTGGAACACCGATACCGAGTACGAGATGGGGAACATGGGCCACCGCCCTGGCGTCAAGGGCGGCTACTTCCCGGTCAACCCGACTGACGAATCTGTCGACCTGCGTTCCGAGATGCTAAGCACCATGAAGCGCATCGGCATGAAGGTCGACAAGCACCACCACGAGGTCGCCTCGTGCCAGCACGAGCTGGGCCTGATCTTTGACAGCCTGACCAAGCAGGGCGACGAGCTGCAGAAATACAAATACGTCATCCACAACGTCGCGCACGCCTACGGCAAATCGGCCACGTTCATGCCCAAGCCCATCGCGGGCGACAATGGCACCGGGATGCACGTGAACATGTCGATCTGGAAGGACGGCGCGCCGCTCTTCGCAGGTGACAAGTATGCTGACCTGAGCCAGGAAGCGCTTTACTTCATTGGCGGCATTCTCAAGCACGCGAAGGCGCTGAATGCCTTCACCAACCCGTCGACGAACTCCTACAAGCGTCTGATCCCGGGCTTTGAAGCGCCGGTTCTGCGCGCCTATTCGGCCCGCAACCGCTCTGGCTGCGTCCGGATCCCGTGGACCGAAAGCCCGAAGGCCAAGCGTGTCGAGGCCCGCTTCCCCGACCCGTCCGCCAACCCCTACCTGTGCTTCGCGGCGCTGCTGATGGCTGGCCTCGACGGAATTCAGAACAAAATCGATCCGGGCGATCCGTCGGACAAGGACCTCTACGATCTGCCGCCCGAAGAGCTGGCGGGCATCCCGACCGTCTGCGGCAGCTTGCGCGAAGCGGTCGAAGAGCTGCAGGCCGACATGGACTTCCTTCTGGCCGGTGACGTGTTCACCCGCGACCAGATCGAGGGCTATATCGAGCTTAAGATGGAAGAGATCGAGCGCTACGAGCACACGCCGCACCCGGTCGAGTTCGGCATGTACTACAGCTGCTGATCCGCAGCGCACACATCGAAAGGGCGTCCCTCGGGGCGCCCTTTTTGCGTTTGCCCTGCGCCGCGTGACAGGAATTGCCCCGCCCTTGCCCCATTGATGCCTGCATCGCGTGCGACACAGGGCGCCAAAGCCATTTTCCCGATGCAGGCCCGCTGATGTACGAACCAACCGATAGGATAACGACCGCCGCAGCCCTGCTCTTCCGCCGCAAACCGCACGTGGATTTTGATGCGTTCTGCGCCGAATTGAACCGCGCGCTGGACCTGCGCGAAGATATGCAGCTGTCCATCGGCGACGCGCGCGGCCCGGATTTTGCGCTGCTGTCCAGCGGTCCTTTTCACGTCCTTGTCACCATCAGCCGCCGCCGCTTTCCCCGGCGCCGCATGGCCGCTGCCCTGGCCAGCACGATCACGCGGCAAAAAGTGTTCGACTATGAGAAGGCCATCGCCGCGCACACGTGCCACGTGACCGTGCATGTCGGCAGCGGCGCGGAATTCGAAGGCGAAGGCATTGGCGAGGCGCGGGCGGCCTCCGGCCAAACATCCCAGACCCTGCCGATGCCCGTCGGGTTCCGCGCCGCGGTCCTGCGCCTTGCCGCTGAGCTGCTCGCGACCGATCAGACCAGCGCGGTGCATTGGGAGCATTCGGACATGATCCTCGATGCGTCCGAGCTGGGCGCCATCGCAGGCTCTGACGTGCCGGTCCTGCAGGCGATCCACCCCCTGCCCCTGAAGGGTGCGGACGCGCACGGCATCATCGCTGCACATTCGGAGCATTTCGCGGAACGCACGATCCAGATCGACCCGGCCCCGCGCCCCTTTGCCAAATCGGTCAGCATGGCCCTATCGATGGTCGTCGAAAAAGAGGCGGGCCGGTTGCCGCTCGCGCATGGCGATGTGCTTGAGACTACGGCAGGCGAGACGCTCTATGTCCGGCACGAGGCCCCTTGCGCGCGCTGGCCTGCCGGGCGTATCTGCCTTGGCCCGGCGCAGCCGAACGCGCGCGCACCCATTTGCGCGCAGATCAACGCAGATAAGTGCGGCAAAAAGCTCCCGCCGTCCCCAATGCAGGATGCGGTGTCAGACGGACGCATCACGGTTGCCGGTCAGCCCCACGCACAGCACCATGTCATGCCATCCGTTTCCCCGGCCATCGACGTGTCCACCCTTGCCGCCACCCCGGCAAAGGCGCCGCCCGCACCTGCGCCCGGCAACGACGCGTTCCGGCACATGGTGCGCGACACCGTTACCGGCGATCGTCCCGTTAAGACACGCGGCAACAAGGCCCTTCTGGTCATGGCCGCGCTCGGTGCGTCGTTCCTCCTTTTTATGGAAGCCAGGAACCTCACCGCCGACGCGAAGCTGGCCGCCCAAACCTTTCCAGACCGGGCGAGCGCCCAAAGCGCCGGACCCTCCGCAGCCGCCAGCGTGGCGACAGACCGCCACAGCCAAAGCGCCCCTGCCACGACCGCGCCGGTCTCAGGCGCGCGGATATCGGACCGGTTGCCTCAGGTCATCGACTAGGTCTTTACGGCCCCACCAAACGCGCGCCATACTCCGCGCATCATGAGTTTGGAGAGATTTCATGCGCGCATTTCTACCCGCCGTTCTTTTGTCACTTAGCGTCGGATCTGCTGTGGCCGCGGCAACCTGCGGCAACACATCTGCCGGGTTCGAGGCGTGGAAAACCGCCTTCGCCACCGAGGCCAAGCGCGCAGGCGTCAAACAGCGCGGGCTGCAGGCGCTGGCCGGGGCGAAATACGCCACGCGCACCATCGCCGCAGACCGTAACCAGAAAAGCTTTCGCTACAGTCTTGAGAAGTTCATGCAGGTGCGCGGCGCCGACACCATTGTCGCGCAGGGCCGCCGCATGAAGGCCCGCAACCCCGGCTTTTACGCCGCGCTGGAACAGCAATACGGCGTGCCCGCGGGCGTGCTGATTGCGATCCACGGGATGGAAACGGCCTTTGGCAATTACATGGGCGACAGCTCCGTCGTGTCAGCGATCGTCACGCTGACCTATGACTGCCGCCGCTCTGATTTCTTCAAGCCGCACGCCATCGGCGCACTGAAACTGGTGGATCAGGGCAGCATCACCGGCAACACCAAGGGCGCCAAGCATGGCGAGCTGGGGCATACCCAATTCCTGCCAGGAAACGCGCTGAAATACGGCGTGGACGGCAATGGCGACGGGCGCGTGGACCTTTACAACCAGACCGACGCGATGGCCTCGACGGCGAACTTCCTGCGCCGCAATGGCGGCTGGCGCCCCGGCGCGGGCTATCAGGAAGGCCAGCCGAATTTCCGGGCGATCCAGGCGTGGAACGCAGCAGGTGTTTACCAGAAGGCCATTGCGATCATGGCGGCGCGGATCGACGGCTGAGCGTGGCGGCTATCCAGTGAAGGTGCAATGCGCCTCGACGTAGCGGGTGTAGGCGTCAACAAAACGGCGCGCCTTGTCGATGACGCCGTTCCCTTCGTGGCGGAAGAAGAAACGGTTGCTGGGCTGAAAGTAATGGGTGGTCCCGTCCCCGCGCGGTGACGGCGTCAGATCACGGTCCGGGCTGGGTGGGCGCAGGATATGACGTTCGTGCTGGGCCCGCGCCGTGTCCGGCGCATTAAAGAAGATAATGACAAAATCGCCTCCCCCGGCGCTGCCGCCCGGAACCGCGACAGACGGTCCGCCTTTTGCAGGTTGCACGATGGTGGTCACTGACATGTCAAAGCTGAACGAGGACCAAAGCACCTCGTCGGGTGCCTCCGTATCCGAGCGCCACCAAAAGGTTGTCATCTGGCACTGATCGACCTGCACCGCGTGGCGCTCGATCCCCGGACGGGCGTTTGCACCCGCAGCCTCAATCTGCGCCCGCAGGACCTCGGGGCTGTCCGCAGCCACGGCCACAGCCCACGCAATGAGCACAAGCGGAAACACATGCTTCACAACACATCCTCCGCCCGCAGCACATAGGTGTGGATCACGAAAACACAGGCCCGCGTGCGCGGCAGGCGCAGGATCGTCTGCCGTTCGGAGCGGTAGTAAGCCGTCTCTTGGCCCTTTGGCGGCGTGCGCCGCTGCGGCTGGAACAGCTCCGCATCGTGGTACCACAGCGCGTTGAACCGCCAAAGCGGTCGCCCCACCTGCACCCCGTCAAACAGGCGCTGCACGCGGCGCGCAAGCTGGTCGTCATAGTCTTCCACCGGGATGTGGATATCCGCCAGCGCGCGCCCCGCCTTCTCCGCCAGCGTCCAGCTTGCCGGAAAACACAGGACCGCGGCGACCAGCACATGCGCGTCACGGCCCTCGGGCCGGTCCATGATCACAAAATCGCTTTGAAAGAGGCGCCCCAGCGTGCCCATCGGATCGCTCAAGTCAAGCGTCACCCAGACCCCGTCCGGCCGCTGCACCCTGTCCCCCTCACGCGGCCAAGCCGCCTCGGCCAAGGCTTCCTCCAGCAGCTCCGCCGCCGCCGTCCGCGCGTTTTCCTCAAGGTAAACAACCGCGTGCCGGTGATCCCTCAGGATCTCTTCGCGCCGCTGCATCTGCCCGCCAAAGGCCTCGTCCCAGCGCAGCCACGACCCCGTTACCGGCTGCACGCCCGGCAAGGCGCGCGGCACGCGCATGTCATGTGGCAGGGATTTGTGCAGAACGTCCATCATGTCCGGACCCTGCCCCGCCCGCCGGGAATTGCCAAGATCAGGCGCGAAAAACGACGCCCATACGCGTCGCAAATACGCGCGCCAACCAAGGCCACCTGCCCCAGCGTAAGCGTCAGGAGGCGCGCGCATGAACCAGCATTACCGCGAAACCCGCAAGATCGACCCCACGCGGGGCGACCGGACAGGCGACAACACCCCGAACGATCAGGACCGGGTGGAGATCGGCCCGACTCAGCTCGCCTTTGCCGAATGGGCCGCCGCGGGGCTGGCGCTGCCCGACCTGCAAGCGATGCGCCGCTATCGCTGGGAGCGGCTGACCCGTCACATCGTGGAACGCGGCTATGGCGGCCTCTTGATGTTCGACCCGCTCAACATCCGCTACGCGACTGACAGCACGAACATGCAGCTGTGGAACACCCATAACCCGTTCCGCGCGCTGCTGCTGTGCGCGGATGGCTACATGGTCCTGTGGGACTACAAGATCGCGCCCTTCCTCAGCACCTTTAACCCGCTGGTGCGCGAACAGCGCAGCGGGGCCGATTTCTTCTACTTCGACCGGGGCGACAAGATCGCCCCGGCGGCCGACAGGTTCTCCAAGGAGGTGCGCGACCTGATCCGTGAGCACGGCGGCGGAAACATGCGTCTTGCCGTAGACAAGGTCATGCTGCACGGGCTGCGCGCGCTGGAGGCGCACGGGTTCGAGGTGATGGAGGGCGAAGAGGTCACCGAAAAATCCCGCGCCGTGAAAGGCCCGGACGAGATCAAGGCGATGCGCTGCGCCTCCCATGCTTGCGAGGCCGCCGTGAAAGCGATGGAGGATTTCGCCCGCGCCAATGTCGGCGATGGCAAGACCTGCGAGGATGACGTCTGGGCCGTCCTGCACGCCGAAAACATCCGCCGGGGCGGCGAATGGATCGAAACGCGGCTGCTCGCCAGCGGCCCGCGCACCAACCCGTGGTTTCAGGAATGCGGGCCAAGGGTTTGTCAGAACAACGAAATCCTCGCCTTCGATACCGATCTTGTAGGCTCTTACGGCATCTGCGTCGACATCTCGCGCACGTGGTGGATCGGGGACCGCAAACCGCGCCCTGACATGATCGAGGCGATGAAATGCGGGGTGGAACATATTCAGGCCAACATGGAGCTGATCCGCCCGGGCCTGAATATCGAGGACTGGGTGCGCCAATCCCACCGCCTGCCGGAAAAGTACCAGGTCCGCAAATATGGCTGCCTCGCCCACGGCGTGGGCCTGTGTGACGAATGGCCCCTCGTCGCCTATCCCGATCAGATGGTCGACGGCGCGTTCGATTACGAGCTTGAGCCGGGCATGACCCTTTGTGTTGAGGCGCTGATCGCCGAGGATGGCGGCGATTTCTCCATCAAGCTGGAGGATCAGGTGCTGGTGACCGAGGACGGGTTCGAGAACCTGACGAAATACCCCTGGGATGCGGCCTTGATGGGCGCCTAACCGCGCCTGAGCCGCGGCAGCGCGTAAGGTGTCCGCGCTTTGTAGGCCTCAAACGCCGCGCCGTGCCTTTGCGCAAGGCGGCGTTCCTTCAGCATCGGCGCGAGCAGGCAATAGGCGCTGAGCGTGATGGCAACCGCCAGCTGGTCCGGCGTCCAGGTCGGAACGGTCCACAGGGTCAGGGCGAAGGCCACGTAGATCGGGTGCCGGATCAGCCGAAACGTGCCTTTCGTCGGCATCGGCGGGAAGCGGGGCGCCTTATCTGCCGCCATCGACATCCAGCCCAAGGCGCCCGATTGCACCTCTGCGCCCGCGTCCCAGCTCGCCTTGATCAGCAGCAGCCAGGACGCCGCATAGGCCCCGCAGAGCAGCCAGAGCGCCAGCCCCTCCGCCTGCCACCACACCACCCCGCTGGGTGTCCAGAAGGCAAACAGCAGGATCAACTGGACAGACGCCACCGTGGCGTAGGTTGTCGTGCCCAAACGGGCCCCTTCGCCGCGTGGGGCAAGCCAGCCCAGCGCTGTGCGGCCCCACCGCGTCAGCAGCAGGGAGTGCATAGCGGGGAATTGCAGGATCAAAAGCGCGTTGACGATCCCCGCCCAAGGCCAGGGCACCGCCCCCAGGCTGCGCGACATGCCAAAGAACATCGCGGCGATCATGGCCAGCACCGCCACGGCAAACAGCCCGTGGCAGAGCACACCGTACGCGTAGGCCAGGGCAATGCGCCCCGTCCCTGCGGGCGGCAAGGCGGCGCCCCGGATGAGGGTCCAAATACGGCGGAAATGGTCGGGCACGTGCGGGGCTGCTCCTGTTATCACCTCTGTGTTCCTGGCCGTAACAAGGCTTGGCACCGGCGCAGGGCACCCTCATCCTTGGTCCAGACAACACATATAGGATACGCACCATGCCAACCCAGCGGATCACCTTTTCGGGACATGATGGATCAACACTCGCCGCGCGGCTTGACCTGCCCGATGGGCCGCACCTGGCCACGGCGCTCTTTGCCCATTGCTTTACCTGCGGCAAAGACATCCCCGCCGCGCGCCGCATCGCAGGGCGGCTGGCGGCGCAAGGGATTGCGGTGCTGCGGTTTGACTTTACCGGACTGGGCCATTCGGAGGGGGAGTTTGCAAACACCTCTTTTACCAGCAACGTCAGCGACTTGCACGCCGCCGCTGAACATCTGGCTGAACTTGGCATGGCCCCTTCGATGCTGATCGGCCACTCGCTCGGCGGCGCGGCCGTGCTGCGCGCCGCGTCCGAGATGGCGGGGATCAAGGCCGTCGCCACCATCGGGGCGCCCTTCGATCCCGAACATGTCACCCATAACTTCGCCGAGGCCCTGCCCGAAATCATCTCGAAAGGCGTGGCCGAGGTGGACCTTGGCGGACGTAAGTTTTCCATTGGAAAACAGTTTCTTGACGATGTTGCCTCAGGTGCCCTGACCCCCGCGATCGGCAATCTCAAAGCCGCGCTGCTGATCCTGCATGCCCCGCGCGATGCTATCGTGTCGATTGACAACGCCAGCCAGATTTTTCTGGCCGCCAAGCACCCCAAGAGCTTTGTCACGCTCGATGATGCCGACCACCTTGTGACAAGCGCGCAACATGCTGAATACGCGGCGGAAATCATCGCCACGTGGTCGCAGAAATACCTCGACCTGACCGCGCCCGAAGCGCCCGCCGGCGCGCCCGAGGGGATCGTGCGGTCCAGCGAAGCAGATGCGAAAGGGTTCCTGCAGGACGTCTCCGTCGGCCCTGCGCATCAGTTGGTCGCCGATGAGCCGGGGACGGTTGGCGGAACGGATAAGGGGCCAACGCCTTATGGGCTGGTGTCGGCGGGGCTTGCCGCCTGCACGTCGATGACCATCAGGATGTATGCCCGCCGCAAAGGCTGGCCGCTCGATCACGTGTCGGTCGATGTCAGCCACGCCAAGCAGCACCAGAGCGATGCGGATGCGCAGGCTGGCAAGATCGACCGGTTCGCGCGCATCATCCACCTGCGCGGCGATCTGGATGAAGACCAGCGCGCACGTCTGCTGGAGATCGCGGACCGCTGCCCGGTGCACCGGACGCTGGAGGCGGCGAGCGAGATCACGACCGAACTGGCAGGGTAAAGTACGCGTTTTGTACATTTTCTGACGCCCTGATGGAGCGTTTTGTACAGTTTCGTCTTGTGCGTTTTTGCGGAGAGTTGGTGGAATTTGCTGATGTCTGTGCGGGGTGTTTTACGTCCGGAATGGGGGCCAGCCCGTCGCCATTGGTCGCTCGGACCAATGGCGCTAACCAATGGCGACCCCCCGGAGTTTTCCCTGCCAAGTGAAGAGGGCGGAATCGAAAAGGCCGCGCATCTCGGGCGCGGCCTTTTGTTTGGATTTGGTGAAGCCTGCGGGCGCTTAGCCGCGCGCGCGGCCCACCAGCTTCCACGCGGCGGGCAGGATCAGCGCAGCCAGCGCCAGCTTGATCGCATCACCAACAAGGAACGGGGTGAGGCCCCATGCGAGGATCGGCTTGTCCCAGCCATAAAGCTCGCCCAGCCACAAAAGGCCCGGTACGTAGATCAGCGCGTTACCGATCAGCATCGCCAGCGCCATCCACAGCACCGACCGGTCCCAGCCGCGCTGCGCCAGCACGCCCAGCGCAACGGTGGCGAGCACGTAGCCCACCAGATAGCCGCCCGTGCCGCCGATCATGTAGCTCCAGCCGAAGGCTTCGGCAGAGGAGCCCGCAAAGACGTCGAAGCCCAGCGCGCCGACGATCATATACGCAAGGATGGTGACAAGGCCGAGCCGCGCGCCATAGGCCGCCCCGATGGTCAAAACGGCAAAGGTGCCCATCGTGATCGGCACGGGCCACATCGGCACCTTGATCTTTGCTGCGATGGCAAGTGCAGCAACGCCCAGCACGACAAGCGCGGCGCGCTTGACCCAGAGGGCGGTGCCTTCATCGGCGAAAAGGTCAGCCAGCACCTTGTTATTCATGGTAATATTCATTGTCGCGCTCCCTGTTGGCGGATGGTTGCCCGAGTTTCTGCACCGCAGAGCAAGCACCCGCAAGGGGCAATTGCCCTGTTAGCGCCAGTAGGTCGTGTCGCTCGTGTAGTCTTTGCGCGGTCCGCGGACCTGCCAACGCAGCGTCCAGCGGGGCCAGTCCGAGAAATCATAAACCCCGTCGTACTGATCCGGGTCGCACCAATGGGACGCCGGGCCGCCCTGCGCAGGGACGGTGTGAAAGAACCGGCCATCGGCAAAATGGACACCAAGGCGTTCGTCCCAGGTGTAGCGCTGGGTTGCCTCAAACGGGGGGGCACCGGCGATGGAGAGGGCGCCTGTTTCAGCGTAAGCAAGCCCCCGGCCCTCGGGGGTAAACGTGGCGGTCCCGGTGAGCGCCGCGGTCAGGCCATCGGCATGGGCTATCGTACGGGCCAGCTGCCAGGGGCCGGTGAAATCCGCGAGCATGCGATGGGGGTGGTGGGGTGCGCCCACCCTACTGGACCTCGGCCTCGGTAATATCGCCCGCGCCCGCCCCGATAAACCGCAGGCGGCCCCCGCTGCGGGTCATGTCGTAGCAGGACCAGAGGCTGTTGGGCGGCCATTGGCTGCAATACTGGTCCCCACGGACCTCCCAATTGCCCCAGCTGTCCCGGCCCTTGTGGGTATACAGCGTCTTGCCAGAGGCGCGAAAATCCTGCGTCGTGTCGTCCCAGACAAGCGTGCGCCCGGTCAGCGCCTCGGCGATCTCGGGGCCGGTCAGCTTGGTCCACTCACCCGCCAGCGCGGGGGTGGCGATGATGAGCGCGGCAAGGGCAAGGTGTCTCACTTCGGCGGCTCCGGCTTGTGGGCGGGACTGCGCCCTTCTATGACCGCAGCGCGCTGGCTCGACAATTCAAAAAGGTGTGCCCCATGATCCCCCGCTATTCCCGCCCCGACATGGTCCAAATCTGGGAACCGGCCACGAAGTTCCGCATCTGGTATGAGATCGAGGCGCACGCCTGTGACGCGATGGCCGATCTGGGCGTGATCCCGCGCGCGAACGCCGAGGCCGTGTGGAAAGCCAAGGACGTTGAATTTGACGTCGCCCGCATCGACGAGATCGAGGCGGTGACCAAGCACGACGTGATCGCCTTCCTGACCCATCTGGCGGAGCATGTGGGGGCCGAAGAGGCACGCTTCGTGCATCAGGGTATGACTTCATCGGACGTGCTGGACACCTGTTTCAACGTGCAGCTGGTGCGCGCCGCGGACATCCTGATCGCCGATCTGGAAGGGCTTCTCGCGGCGCTAAAGCGGCGCGCCTTTGAGCATAAGGACACCGTGCGGATCGGGCGCAGCCACGGCATCCATGCGGAGCCGACGACAATGGGCCTGACCTTTGCGCGCTTCTACGCGGAGATGGACCGGAACCTTTCCCGGATGCGCGACGCCCGCTCGGAAATTGCGACGGGAGCGATTTCTGGGGCCGTGGGGACCTTTGCCAACATCGATCCGGGCGTTGAAGAGCATGTCTGCGACAAGCTGGGGCTGGTGCCCGAGCCGATCAGCACGCAAGTGATCCCGCGTGACCGCCACGCAGCCTTCTTTGCAACGCTCGGCGTGATCGCCTCCAGCGTAGAGAACATCGCGGTGGAGATCCGGCACATGCAGCGCACCGAGGTGCTGGAGGGGGCGGAGTTCTTCTCGATGGGCCAAAAGGGCTCCTCTGCGATGCCGCACAAGAAAAACCCGGTCCTGACCGAAAACCTGACGGGCCTGGCGCGGATGGTGCGCAGCGCGGTGATCCCGGCGATGGAGAACGTCGCGCTGTGGCACGAGCGGGATATCTCGCATTCGTCGGTCGAGCGGATGATCGGGCCGGATGCAACGATCACGCTCGACTTCGCGCTGGCGCGGCTGACCGGGGTGATCGACAAGATGCTGATCTTCCCCGACAATATGCTGGAAAACATGAACAAATTCCCCGGCCTCGTGATGTCCCAGCGGGTGCTTTTGGCGCTGACGCAGGCGGGCGTCAGCCGCGAGGACGCCTATGCTTTCGTGCAGCGCAACGCGCTAAAGGTGTGGGAACACCGCACGGACTTCCGCGAAGAACTGCTGGCCGATGCCGACGTCCGCGCGGCGCTGTCCGAAGACGAGATCAACGAGAAGTTCGATCTGGGCTATCACACCAAGCACGTGGACACGATCTTTGCCCGGGTGTTCGGGGAGGGGTAGGCCCCCTCCCCGATTGCCTTAAAAGTCCGCGTTGGATCGGATGTTTATGGCCGTGTCCCCAAACAACTCTTTGAAGCTGTCCGTGTCAGAGAAACGTCCGTCCTTTGACATCTTGCTGATCTGCGCATCGATCTTGCGGTAGCGCGAACGCGCAAGGGCGTCGCGCACGCAGCGGTCGAAGGGACGCATCATGCCCCAACCCTTCAGGAAGTGCGGGTATTCGAGCGTGGCATTCGTATTGACGGCCCGCGCGCCTGCACCGCAGGAGAAACCAGCATCAACCATGCCTTCGGCCAGATCCGCACCGTAGCACGCCGTGGTGTAGAACATGCGCAAACGATCATCTGCGTCCAGATCATCAATGGCATCGGTGATTGCGGTCAGCGTGACATTGCCTGTCTTTTGGCCGCTGTCGTTGCTGTCCGGATCGGGTGCCATTGAATAGGTATAGTCCTGCTGTTTTTCGGTGGGATCGAGGCCGTGACCATGCCAGAGCAGATCGATCTCTGCGATGTACCGCTCGTCAAGGATGTCGCGCATCGTGTCGATCAGTTCGGCCAACGTGGCGTTTGCTCCGGTGACGGGAAGGACGCAATCATAGACCCGGCCAAGCATGCCGGTCGCCATGCTGACCCCCGTCTTTTCCGCGAAACCATAAAGCCGGTTGTGAAGGACCGTCTGCTCCGACTGCTCGTTGAATTCAGAGAAGATAACGAGCGCCCGCTCCCCCCTGCGGACAAGCCCTTCTTCGCGCGCCGGCAGGTCCTCCAGATATTCGGCAATGTCCGCGCCGACATCTCGGACCCGGGGCTTGATACTGTCGACGAACCGGCGCCCACCTTCCCGCACCTCATCGGCGGCGGCTTCAGCGCGTTCGCGGGCCTCTTCGGCGCGTGCACGGGCTTCGGCGGCGGCCTCTTCGGCGCGGCGGCGGGCGTCTTCGGCCCGGCGGCGGGCGTCTTCGGCCCGGCGGCGGGCTTCGGCGGCAGCGCGGCGTGCCGCGGCCTCTGCGCGCGCGCGGGCGGCCTCGGCGCGCTCGCGCGCTTCGGCTGCTGTGTCACGGACGGATGATCCGATGTTACGCAGCCCCGAGGAAATTGTGTTGCGACGGTTTTTGCGACGGTCTTGACGGCGTGCGCGGCGATCTTTGCGGCTCATGATAAACTCTCTGTAAATAAACCTGAAAATGCAGTGCGCCTTGTCTGCTGCCCAGCACGCATTCCCGGTAGTCGGGAATTCCTGACTTTCGCTGCGCAGTGCTGATTTCATACGCTCCGGCATGGCTGCCGCGAGGAGGCACTCAGAAATTCTTGGTATCGACGTGTCTGTGCGCTACCCTTCGCTCACCCAAGACAAAGGAGACGGACCATGACGACCCTCAAGACCGCCGCTTTTGCCATTGCGCTGACGCTGGCGCCGACCCTCAGCCTCGCGATGGGCTGCAGCTCGGGCCACAGCCAGCAGGCGATGTCCTGTGCCGAAGGCAGCACCTATGACGCGGAAACCCGGACCTGCGTGCCCGTGACGACCTAACGGGCTCACGCCTGTTTCACGACAATATGTGCGATCACGGTTTCGTGATCGCATTTTTTGTGCCCCCAGCGCGTTACATTCGTATCCAAGGCAATCGCATCCAACAGGAGATACTCCCATGCGCCCTCTCATCCTCGCCGCTGTTCTCGCCCTGCCCCTCACGCCGGTTCACGCAGCTGGTGGCGGCGGCGGCAGCACCACGCCGCCCAAGCAAACGCAGACCACGCAAGACTGCTTCAAGGTGCGCCAGTGGGATCCCGACCAGGGCAAATATGTCCGGTTCTCTCAGAAAGTGAACGGCGTGTGGGATGCGGCCATCGGCAAGTGCGTGCGCCCCGACCGCTCCGGCTATCTTGGCGATGATGCGCTTTACGGCGCGGTGCGCGAGCTGGCCTATGCGGGCCGCTATGACAGTGCAACACAGGTTCTCGACCAGATGTCCGATCAGGCCGCGGACGAGGTTCTGACCTATCGCGGTTTCATCGCCCGCAAGCAGGGCAAGCTGGAGCTGGCGGACGTGTTCTACACCCGCGCGATTGAGGCCAACCCGGACAACATCCTCGCCCGGTCCTACATGGGCCAGGGTCTGGTCGCCGCTGGTGACAAGGTCGCGGCCCTGCAGCAGCTGCGCGAGATCCAGGCGCGCGGCGGTGCCGGCACCTGGGCGGAGGCGTCCCTGCGCGATGCAATCGCAACCGGGACCACATATTCCTACTGATCTTCAGCCTTTCTTCACCCGCACCTGCCACATATCGAGCACGTCGAAATGAGGCAGGTGCATGGCCGAAGAATTGGTCCCCTCCCCACGCTTGGGGATTTCCCGATGCTTGATACCCCGGCGGAGTCGTATGTGCCGCCGGCGGCCAAGATTAAACTACCCAAACGGGCCAAAGCCGCCGTTGTTGTGCGGCTGCTTTTGAACGAGGGCGCCGACATCCCGCTCGAAGACCTGCCGGAGGAGTTGCAGGCGGGCCTGACCAAGGCGATGGGCGATATGCGCGCGGTGGACCGGGACACCCTCGCCGCCGTGCTCTCCGAATTCGCGGACGAGGTCGACTCGATCGGCCTGTCCTTCCCCGGCGGCATGGCAGGCGCGCTAAGCGCCCTTGATGGCAAGATCAGCCCCCGCACCGCAGAGCGGCTGCGCAAGGAGGCGGGCGTGCGCCAGACGGGCGATCCGTGGAAGCGCATTCGCGAGGTGAGTGCGGACCAACTGCTGCCCATCCTTGAACGCGAGTCAACCGAAGTCGCCGCTGTCATGCTGTCGAAGCTGGACGTAAAGGCAGCGGCGGACCTGCTGGGCCAGCTTCCCGGCCCGCGCGCGCGGCAGATCACCTATGCGGTGTCCCTCACAGGCCGCGTCACGCCGGAAGCCGTGGACCGCATTGGCCTGTCGCTCGCCATGCAGCTTGACGCGCGGCCCCTGCAAGCCTTTGACGAGGGGCCTGTGGCACGGGTCGGGGCGATCCTGAACTCGACAAGCGCCGTGACCCGGGACGACATGCTTGCCGGGCTGGATGAAACGGATCAGGGCTTCGCCACCGAAGTGCGCAAGGCCATCTTCACCTTCGCCAACATCCCCCAGCGTGTCGCGCCCCGCGACATCCCCCGCATCCTGCGGGAGGTTGACCAAGAGCAGCTTGTGCTTGCCATCGCCGGCGCGGAGGCCGCGGGCATGGCGGCCGCCGTAGCGTTCATACTTGAGAACATGTCCGCCCGCATGGCCGACCAGATGCGCGAGGAAGCCGCAGAGGCCGGAACTCCAAAGGCGGCCGATGTGGAGGCGGCCATGAGTTCCATCGTCATCGCCATCCGCGGGCTTGAGACGCGCGGCGAGTTGATCCTCGTGTCCGAGGAAGACTAGCCACGCACCCCGCGAGGTTGCACCGCAGTGCAGAGCGGATTATGCCAGCGCTCCTGAACCAGAGGGCGCGGATGAGCGGTGAGCTTTCGGAACTGGGATGGCGGGCACGGGCCGGGTATTACCTGTCCGATCTGGTGATCCGCGGCGTGATCCGCAGCGCGCTGGCCCTGCCGTTGCGGCTGCGTCTGGCGCTGGTGGGCGGCGCCCTATCGCGTGTCGCGGGCCCGCTGGCGGGATACCAGCGCCGTGCGGAGCGCAACCTCGCGCATATCTACCCGGACATGCCCCCCGCCGAACGCAAGCGCATCGCCCGCGCCTGCCTGAGAAATGCAGGGCGCACCATCATCGAGAATTACGGCTCTGCCGAATTGCTCGCCCGCATGAAAGATGCGCCGATCCACGGCCCCGGCATGGCCGCCCTGCAAGAGGCGGACAAGGCGGGCCGCCCGGTGATCCTTGTGACCGGCCATTTCGGCAATTACGAGGCGACCCGCGCGGCGCTCGTGGGGCGCGGTTTTGACGTCGGCGGGCTCTACCGGGACATGGCGAACCCCTATTTCAACCGCCATTACGTCGCCACGATGCAGGCTTTTGGCGGCCCAGTCTTTGCCCAGGGGCGGCGGGGCACGGCAGGCTTCGTGCGGCATCTGAAGGGCGGCGGGCAGTTGGTCTTGCTCTTCGATCAGCACGTGTTCGAGGGCAAGGTGCTGGACTTCATGGGGCAGCCCGCAAAAACAGCCCTTTCGGCTGCGGAGCTGGCGCTGCGCTTTGACGCGCTGCTTATCCCCTTCTACGCAACGCGCGGCAGTGACGGCATGTCCTTCACCTGCGAGCTGGAGGCGCCCGTGCCGCACAGCACGCCCGCCGCGATGACACAAGCCCTCAACGACAGCCTTGCCGCGCGGGTCCGCGCCAATCCGGAACAGTGGTTCTGGGTCCACCGCCGCTGGCGGCCCGACGCGATGACCTACCGCGAGCAGGTCGACAAAGGGCTGATCCCGCCGCCGCGGCCCTAGCGCAGCCGGGCCGCGCCAAGGATCGCGCCCGCCTGCCCTTGCTGCACCAGCACGACAACCGGCTGCGCGCCGCTGATCTCCAAGGCCAGCGACAGCGGCGCCGCCCCATCCCATGTGGCAACCTCCTGCCAGTCCTGCACGACATTGGCATAGGCAAAGGTGTGGCCCGCATTCTCGCCCCGCGTGATCCGCGCCGTGCGCTCCGGCGTGTAGCGCAGCATGTGCACGACCATCGGCGCCCGCGCGTCAGCAGCCGCTGACACGCGCAATGTGCTGCCCTGCCGTTCCAGCCGGACAGCCACGGGCATCGGCTTTTGCGCGTGCGCGGTGATCGTGTTGGCGAGTTTCATCGCTTTCGCCCCGACGATGGTGTCCGTCCCATTGACCACAAGCTGCGGCGTATAGACCGAGCGCCGCCCAGCCGCACGCGCAAAGGCACGCTGGCGCTCCGCATGGGCAGGATCGGCAAACTCGTCCTTCCAGCCGATATAGTCCCAGTAGTCTACGTGCAGCGCCAGCGCGATTACGTCATCGCGCGCGGCAAGCTCGTGCAGCATCCGGTCCGCGGGCGGGCATGACGAGCAGCCCTGCGAGGTGTAAAGCTCGACCACCACCAGGTTCTGCGCCGCCGCCACGCCCGCCAGCGCCAGCCAAAGGCCCACAATCCCATTCAAAAGCTGTCGTTTCATAATCGGTGCCTCATTCCCCTGCCCCGTGCTCATGCGCGGCGTAGGGTGCAGATAGACTTGCCCAGCCTGCCCTGCCAATCAACTAGTCTTGAGACTTTGGTGCGCGAGTCTTAGCATACTTTTGTATACAATAGGCACGCATGGCCCTTGAAAGCATCGCCAACGCGCCCCTAGATTAGCCGTAACAAGCGACAAAGAGGGAGCCGAAGCCATGCCAATCACCGTCGGACACGACAGTGCAGGAACACGCCGGACCTTGCAGGTGGGGGACCAGCGGATCGCCTGTTACTCGATTGAGGCGGCCAGCGCGGCGGGGCTGGGGGATTTCAGTAAGCTGCCCGCGGCGCTGAAGGTGGTGCTGGAGAACATGCTGCGCTTCGAGGATGGCAAGACCGTCACCACCGACGACATCCGCGCCTTTGCCGATTGGGCCACAAATGGCGGCCGCACCCAGCGCGAGATTGCCTACCGGCCTGCACGCGTGCTGCTTCAGGACTTTACCGGCGTGCCAGCGGTCGTGGACCTTGCCGCAATGCGCGACGCGATTGTCGAGCTGGGCGGGGATGCGGAGCAGATCAACCCGCTGAACCCCGTCGACCTCGTGATCGACCATTCGGTTATGATCGACGAATTTGGCAACCCGCGCGCCTTCCAGATGAACGTGGACCGGGAATACGAGCGCAACATGGAGCGTTACCAGTTCCTCAAATGGGGCCAGAACGCGTTCCGCAATTTCCGCGTTGTCCCGCCCGGCACCGGCATCTGCCATCAGGTCAACCTGGAATACCTCGCGCAGACGGTCTGGACCGATACCGACCAGAACGGGGCGGAGGTGGCCTATCCGGATACGCTTGTGGGCACGGATTCGCACACCACGATGGTGAACGGCGCAGCCGTGCTTGGCTGGGGCGTCGGCGGGATTGAGGCAGAAGCGGCGATGCTGGGCCAGCCGATTTCCATGCTGATCCCCGAAGTTGTCGGTTTTGAGCTGACGGGCGCAATGGGCGAAGGCACCACCGGCACAGACCTTGTCCTGAAGGTGGTGGAAATGCTGCGCGCCCGCGGCGTTGTCGGCAAGTTCGTGGAATTCTACGGCGCGGGCCTCGACACCCTGCCGCTCGCAGACCGGGCCACGATTGCCAACATGGCGCCCGAATACGGCGCGACCTGCGGCTTTTTCCCCATCGACGGCGAGACGCTGCGCTACCTGCGCAACACGGGCCGGGACGAGGGGCGCATCGCGCTGGTCGAGGCCTATGCCAAGGAAAACGGCCTGTGGCGCGGGACGGATTACGCGCCGGTCTATTCGGACACGCTGCACCTCGATATGAGCACGATTGTGCCGGCGATTTCGGGGCCAAAGCGGCCGCAGGACTATATCAGCCTGGACAAGGCCGCCGCGACCTTCCACGCCAATGTGGCAGGCGCGCGCGGCACAGCAGAAGCCTCAGCCCGCGAAGCGGGGCGCTGGGAAGCCGAAGGCGGGCAGCCCGCGCCGGTGGCGATTCCCGGCGACGTGGGCAGCCACAAACGCGGCTATAATGCCGATGACGGCTACCAACTGCATGACGGGTCCATCGTGATCGCGTCGATCACCTCCTGCACCAACACCTCGAACCCCTATGTGATGATCGGCGCGGGGCTGGTCGCGCGCAAGGCGCGGGCGCTGGGGCTGAACCGCAAGCCGTGGGTGAAAACCTCGCTCGCGCCGGGGTCTCAGGTGGTGAGTGCTTACCTGGAGGCCGCGGGCCTGCAGGACGATCTGGACGCGATTGGCTTCAACCTTGTGGGCTATGGCTGCACGACCTGTATCGGCAATTCCGGCCCGCTCGCGCCGTCGATTTCCAAGACGATTAACGATCATGACCTGATCGGCGTCAGCGTCCTGTCGGGCAACCGCAATTTCGAAGGGCGGATCAGCCCAGATGTGCGCGCCAACTACCTCGCCTCACCCCCGCTGGTGGTGGCCTATGCGCTTGTGGGCGATATGAACGTGGACATCACGGCAGAGCCGCTGGGCCAGGACCAGGACGGCAACGATGTTTTCCTGAAGGATATCTGGCCGAGCCAAGCCGAGATTGCGGAACTGGTGGAGGCGACCGTCACGCGGGAGGCGTTCCAAACCAAATACGCGGATGTCTTCAAAGGCGATGACAAGTGGCGCAGCGTGGAGACAACTGATGCGCTGACCTATGACTGGCCCGCGGCGAGCACCTATGTGCAGAACCCGCCCTATTTCACCGGCATGGGGCCAGAGCCGGGGACGATTGCTGACATCAACGGTGCACGCGTGCTCGCCCTGCTAGGGGACATGATTACGACGGATCACATCAGTCCGGCGGGCGCGTTCAAGGACACGACGCCCGCGGGTAAGTACCTTGTGGAGCAGCAGGTGAGCCCGCGCGAGTTCAACTCCTACGGCTCACGCCGCGGCAATCACGAGGTGATGATGCGCGGCACCTTTGCCAATATCCGCATCAAGAACGAAATGCTGAATGGGGTTGAGGGCGGCTATACGCTCGGCCCCGATGGCACGCAAATGTCGATCTATGACGCGGCGATGGCGCATCAGGCGGCGGGCACGCCTCTGGTGGTGATCGGGGGCGAACAATACGGCGCCGGATCGTCCCGCGACTGGGCGGCAAAGGGCACGGCTCTGCTGGGGGTGCGGGCCGTGATCGCCGAAAGCTTCGAACGCATCCACCGTTCCAACCTCGTGGGCATGGGGGTGATCCCCTTCGAGTTCACCGGCGGCGACACGCGCGCCTCGCTGGATCTGACGGGCGCGGAGCGCTTCACGATCCTGGGCCTCGCAGATGTGCAGCCCTTGCAAAAGGTGCCCTGCACCGTGACCTATGCGGACGGCACCACGCGGGAGATCACGCTGAAATGCCGGATCGATACGGCCATCGAGGTTGAATATATCGAGCATGGCGGCGTGCTGCATTACGTCCTGCGGACCCTTGCCGCCGCGGCGTGAGGATAAGGGCCGCAGCGCCTGGCATACACATCGACCCAGCGGGGGCCAGCAGAGCGGTCTGTTGCGCCCCCACGGCTTTAGCCGCAGGCGCGCCGCAGGGCCCAGATCACCGGCTACCACGCGTATATCTATTTCGATGCCGCCACCGTCCCGGCCGCCCGCGCCCTATGCGAAATCGCCGCCGCGCGGTTTGGGATAGATGTGCGCCGGATGCGCGACCGCTCCGTCGGCCCCCACCAGATGTGGTCCTGCCAGCGTGGCTGCACGCCCGAGCAATTCACCGCGCTGCCGCCCTGGCTTGCGCTAAACAGGGGTGGACTGAGTTTTTTACCATCCCGACACGAGCGACCACTTTGCCGATCACCGCGATCCCGCGATCTGGCTCGGCACCGGGCTACAGCTCGACCTGTCGATTTTCGACTGAAGGGGGCAGCGCAGCCACCGCCCCAAGCGCTCAGAAAAAGCTTTGCGCGTTTAGCCCAAAGGTCACCGCGCCAATCGGCTCGCCCGTGGCAGGATCGCTGATCGTCATAGAGACCTGCCCCTGGTAGGCTTGCGTGCTCTCGTCCAGTTCGACGTCAGCAACGTGGACCGCGTCCGCGCCCACCGGAAAGGTCTGCTGAAACTTCGCCTCATCGCCCTGCCAATAGTCGGAGGTCACACCGCTTGAGGCAACGTTCAGCCCGCGCGCGTCCATCACGAACACCTCCGTGATGACCCCGCCCGAAGCGTCCACCGCATCTGACAGCACCTGCGCCGCATCCGATGTGATGACGGAGGAGATCAGCGCCGACTCGCGGCTGCCCACCTCGGACCGCCAGGTGGTGTCCAGCGCGTCGATCTGCGCCTGATCGTAAGCCGCGGTCTGGTCGTTTTGCGCGCGGATCGCGGCAATGATTGTGTCTTGAGTCAGCCAATCAGCGCGCTGCGCCTCTGCATAGCTGGCCATTTTGGTTTTGGGGTCCGCAAGAACCGGGCTGGCGGCCAGAGCGGCAGACAGGAGGCAGACAGTCAGGAAGGTTTTCATGTGATCACTCTGCAAATGAGAAAAGATGCCGCGCAGAGTGCAGAGGAGGCGTTAATGTCAGGTTTAACCCGCGCCGTCTTTTTCAAGCGCCGCCTCAAGCGCGGGCAGAAACCGCTGTTCATAGTCGCTGCCCACAAGCGGGCCGGCAAAGCGGAAAAGCACGGTGCCGTCGCCATCCAGAATGAACGTCTCTGGCGGGGCGGTCACGCCCCAGTCAATCGCCGTGCGCCCCTGCGGATCGAAGGGGACGGCAAAAAACGGGTTCTTTTCATCCGCCAGATAGCTGGATGCCGCCGCCGCCTGATCCTTGAAATTCACCCCAACGATGGACAGCCCATCGGCCTGCATCGCCAGCAGGTTCGGATGCTCCGCCCGGCAGGGCGGGCACCAGGAGGCCCAGAAGTTCACCAGCGTGACCTCGCCCTGCACGAGGGATCCGGGCGCAAGTGGCGCGTAACCCGGCAGCGCCTCAGCCGTCACAGCCGGCGCGGGCTGCCCCACGAGGGTCGAGGGCAGATCATCATCGCCGGTGAACATGCCCACAGCGGCCATTGCCACAAAACCCGCAAAGATCAGCGGCGGCGCGATCATCAGCGCCTTAGACATCGCGCTCTTCCTCGGCACGCTTCATCTCCGCCCGCACGCGGCGCCCTTCGACAAGCGTTGCAATGACCAACACCGCGAGCAGGGCCAGCGCCGCGCCGTAGGAATAGAGCACCGGCTCCGCATATTTCCCCAGATCAGGTATCATGCGAGCGCCCCCCTTGCGCGCAGGGCACGGGTCCGGCGGCGCCGGATCTCCGTACCGGTCCGGTAGAGCGTGAGCGTCACGAACAGCAGCCCAAAGCCCAGCATCGAAATCACCGCGGGCCACCAGAAGACCGAGGCGATATTCGTCTCCGCATCCGCTGAAAAGGTCGCGGGCTGGTGCAGGCCCTGGTTCCAAAAGAGCACCGCGTAGCGGCTTAGTACGGCAAAGACCGACCCGACGATACACAACACCGAGGTCAGATCGGCGGCGGTGTCCGGGTCCTCGATCGCCGCCCAAAGGGCGATGTAGCCAAGATAGAACAGGAACAGGATCAGGAACGACGTTAGGCGCGGATCCCACGCCCACCAAGTGCCCCACATCGGCTGGCCCCAAAGCGCGCCGGTGACCAGCGCGATCAGTGTCATCACCACGCCCACAGGGGCCGCCGCCCGGGCCGCCAGCGCGCTGACATGGTGCCGCCGGATCAGCCAGATCAGCGAGGCGACCAGCATCATGAACCATGCGTTGATAGCCATCAGCGCCGAAGGCACGTGCAGATAGATGATCTTCACGGTCGATCCCTGCCGGAAATCGTCTGGCGTAAAGAAAAAGCCCCAGATCAGGCCAACTGCGAGAAACGCGGCGCTAAGCACCCACAGCGCAGGCAGAACCCGCTCGGAAAAGCGCAAGAAGCGGACCGGGTTGGCATATTCCCACAAAGAAGACGGCTTTAACATGGGCTGAAGTTAAGCGTTTCCGGGGGCCGTCACAAGCTACCTCAGGCCCGCGCGCAGGGCGGCGGCTGCGGCATAGGGCATCAAGGCAATGCAGCCCGCGGTAATCCCCGCAACCAGCAAAAGCGGCGTGGCCGGGTCAAGCCCCGTCGCGGCACGGCGCGCGGCCTCCGCCCCGAAGATCAGCGTCGGCACGTAGAGCGGCAAAACCAGCAGCGACAGCAGCAGACCGCCCCGCTTGACCCCCACAGTGATCGCCGCACCAAAGACGCCGATCAGCGACAGCGCGGGCGTGCCCAGCGCGAGGCTGAGCACCAGCGTGCCAGTCCCTGCGGCGGGCAGCTGCAGCATCACCCCAAAGAGCGGCGCAGCCAGCACCAGCGGCAAGCCGGTTGTCAGCCAATGCGCGAGCGCCTTGATCCCCAGCGCCGCCTCCAGCGGCAGGGGCGCGGTGGCCAGCAGGTCAAGCGTGCCATCCTCCCAATCGAGCGCCAGCAGCCGGTCAAGCGACAAGAGGCAGGCAAGGAGCGCACCCAGCCAGAGCACTCCGGCGGCAATCCGCTCCAGAAGCGCCGTGGCCGGGCCGACGGAGAATGGCACCAGAACGACGACGATCAGGAAAAAGGCAAGGCCAAGGCCAAACCCGCCCCCCGCCCGCAACGCGAGCCGCAGATCGCGGAGAAGCAGCGCCCTCACAGGAAGGCCGCATCGCTGCCGCGCAGCGTCGCCTCCGGCCCCAGCGCAAAGGGGGCCACATCCAGCACCCGCGCCTCCGGCAGGCCCAGATCAATGTGAGTGGCCATGAGCGCTGCACCGCCCGCCGCGAGATGGGCGCGCACAGCGTCCGCAAACATCGCGGTTGCGGCGGCGTCCAAAGACACGGTTGGCTCATCCAGCACCCAGACGGGCCGCCCGGTGATCAGCAGCCGCGCAAGGCCGAGCCGCCGCTTCTGCCCCGCCGAAAGATCGCCCGCGCGGCGCGCTGCAAGCGGGCCCAATGCGAAGGCCTCCATCGCCGCATCCACGGACCGGCCTGCACCAAACACCTCAGCCCAAAAGGCAAGGTTCTCGGTGACGGTCAGCCCAAACTTGATCCCATCCGCATGGCCCGCATAGGCGATCCGGTCCTCGCCCCCCTCAACCGTGCCATCTAAAGGCGGCTGAAGCCCTGCAACGGTCCGCAAAAGCGTCGTCTTGCCCGACCCGTTTGGCCCACGCAGCACCACAGCCTGCCCGGGACCAAGCGCAAAGCTCAGCCCTTCAAGGACACATCGCCCGCCGCGCGCAACTGCCAGATCAGCGACAACTAACTCCACGAAAACCCCTTCTCGGTTCCCAAAAAACTTTGGGGGGTTTGGGCCCCGCCCGACAGGCGCTTCGCAAGGCGAAGCTGCCGAGAGGGGGCAAAGCCCCCCATCAGCAAAATAAAATCGAATCCGCCGCAGGCGGGCAATCGGATCATCCCTCGACCGGCAAAAGCGCCAGCGCCACGCGCCGCCCCTCGCTGACCAGCACGTTGTAGGTGCGCGCCGCCGCGGGGGAGGACATCACCTCAACCCCGAGCCCTGCGGCCTCCAGCTGTTCGCGCAGGGCGGCCGGCACATGGGCAATATCCGCGCCCATCCCGACAAACAGCACATCCGCATCCAGCGCCTTCAGCGGCGCGGCATCGTCCAGCCCGCCCCAAGACACCGTCCCGGCGGGCGATGTCAGCACCGCCCCCTCCCAGACCTTGCCGCCGATGCGGAAAAAGCCGGGGCCGTAGCCTTCGACCGGTTCGGCGTCGGTGATGGTCACTTCGTTCAGGCGCATCGCATCACTCCCAGATTGGCAAACCGCCCAGCATGGCGGCGGTCACGATCGTCAGAGCCACCGCACGGTAAAGCCGCTCTCGCTTGGGATCGAACAGCGCCGTGCCGATGGCAATACACGCGACATAAGGCAGACAGAGGATCAGGCCAAGCGCAACGCGCGGCGCCGTGAGCCCGCCCGTCGCCCAGATATTGACCGCCAGCAACACATCCACCGCCGCCAGAAACACAATCATGTTCGCCCGCACCGCAACCGCATGGCGGGCATTGGCCAGATAGAACAGGATCGCAATCGGCCCAGTGAGTGCGGTCAGGCCGCCGACGAAACCAGCCGCGAGGCCCACACCGGCCCGCCCGCCGCCGCCAAGCCGCCCGTGCCACTGCCACCCGGCGATCAGCGCAACAACCGTGACCGCGCCAACGCCCGACACAGCCCAACGGACCACCGAAGCGTCGATCTGCACGACCAGCCAAAGGCCCAGCGGCACGCCGAGCACGGCAGCCAGGGACATCACCGAAACTTCGGCGCGGTCGCTGACACGCCACGCGCCGGGGACCAGAACACAATTGGAAACCAACTAGGTGATCGCAATCATCACAAGATTGTCCAGCGGGCCAAGAAAGATGCCCGACACCGGCACCGCAATCAGCGCGGTGCCAAAGCCCGAAAAGCCGCGCACGACACCGCCAACCGCATAGATCAGCGCCAGCCACAGCAGACCCTCCTGCGCCAATGCGGCGCTCAGAGCCTCAACAGCCATCGCCGCGCTCAGGCTTTAGTGCCGCTTGAGGCCCCCGTGCCACCAAATTGCGTGCCAGCATCGCCGCCCGGCTTGGACCAGTCACGCGTTACGCCGAGCCAGAGCAGGATTGTCGAGGCGACAAAAACCGAGCTGTAGGTGCCGATAATCACGCCCCAGATCATCGCAAAAACAAAGCCGCGGATCACGTCACCGCCCAGAATGTAAAGCGAGATGAGCGCTAGCAGCGTCGTCACGGAGGTCATGACCGTCCGGCTGAGTGTTTCGTTAATGGAGATGTTCAGCACCTCGTTCAGCGGCTTTTTCTTGAACTTGCGCAGGTTCTCCCGCACCCGGTCAAAGACGACAACCGTGTCGTTCAGCGAATAGCCCACGATGGTCAGCAGCGCGGCGATGATGGCCAGATCGAAGCGTATCTGAAGCTCGGAAAAGATGCCGATCGTCAGCACCACATCATGCACCAGCGCCGCAACAGCCCCCAGCGCAAACTGCCATTCAAAGCGCAGCCAGATATAGACAAGCACCGCGCCAATGGCCAACAGGACCGCGATGGCCGCTGTCTGGATCAACTCGCCCGACACTTTCGGCCCAACGGACTCCACGGCCGTGAACCCGATATCGGGGACCGCCGCACGAAGCGCGTCCTGCAGCGCGCCGATGGTCTCGGGTGTGACGGCTTCGTCCCCGTCCTGCGCCTGGATGCGGATCAAGGCGACGTTTTGGTCGGGGCCAAAGGTCGGGTCGAACACTTCGGTGATCGAGATGTCGCCCAGCGCGAGCGGCGCAAGCGCCTGTCGGTAAAGCCCTGTGTCCACGGGCTGCGCGCTTTCGGTCCGCACCGTTGTGCCGCCGCGAAAATCGATGCCAAAGTTCAGGCCTTGAAGCAGGAAAGACACCGCCGCGAGCAGGATCAGCAGGCCCGAGATCCCCAGCCAAAGCCGCCAGCGGCTAAAGAAGTCGATCGAGGTTTGCTGCGGGACGAGTTTCAGGCGCATGTGCTGCTCGCAAGAACGGGGATCGTTGCGCCCGGCGCGCATGCGCCATGCCCGACCTCCCCCCCGGGAGGGCATTCGGCGGTGTCACGCGCTAAAAACGCGACGGTCGTGCTTTCGAGTACGCTGCGCTGAATAAGCGCTTCGATGCCCACCCGAGGTCGGGCATGGCGCATTCGCTTCCCGTAATCCACTCTACACCTCGATCGTCTTGGGCCGCCGCCGCTCGAACCACATCACGATCAAAAGGCGCGTGACGAAGATGGCGGTGAAGACAGAGGTGAGAATGCCAAGCCCCAGCGTGATCGCAAAGCCCCGCACCGGGCCAGAGCCCATCGCAAAGAGGATCACGGCAGTAATGAAGGTGGTGATGTTAGCGTCAAGGATGGCCGACAGCGCCTTTTCATAGCCCAGCTCAATCGCGCGCGCCGGTCCCTTGGCTGTCTTCAGCTCTTCGCGAATGCGCTCGAAGATCAGCACATTCGCGTCCACCGCCATACCAACCGTCAGCACGATGCCAGCGATCCCCGGCAAGGTCAGCGTCGCCCCGATAACGGAAAGCATGCCGAAGATCAGGCCGATATTCACGATCAGCGCAAGATTGGCAAACAGGCCAAAGAGGCCATAGCTAAGCCCCATAAACACAAGGACGCCCGCAAACGCCACGACGGTCGCGACCCGGCCCGCGTCAATGCTGTCCTGACCAAGCTGCGGACCAACCGTGTTCTGCGTCAGAAAGACCAGTTCGGCTGGCAAGGCACCTGCGCGCAGCAGAACCGCAAGACGGGTCGATTCCTCAACCGTGAAGCGTCCGGTGATGATGCCCGAGCCGCCCGGAATGTGGCTTTGGATGGTCGGTGCGCTGACTACCTCGCTGTCGAGCACAATCGCGAAGGGAGAGCCAATATTTTCGGCGGTGTAGTCCCCGAATTTGCGCGCGCCGGAGGTGTTGAAGCGGAAATTGACCGCCGGGTTGCCGTTCTGATCAAAAGCGGGCTGCGCATCGACCAGCTCTTCGCCCGTCACAACCGGGGCCTCTTCGATCACATAAAACACCCCGGGCTCATCCAACGACGGCACAAGGTCATTGCCGATGCCGGGGACGGTGTTTTCATCCGTGGTGCGTGTCACAACCGGGTGAAAGGTCAGCTGCGCAGTAGTGCCAATGATCTCGATCAGTTCGGCAGCCGAACCAAGGCCCGGCACCTCGATCAGGATGCGGTCCTCGCCCTGGCGCTGGATGCTGGGCTCGCGCGTGCCAACCTCGTCAATGCGGCGGCGCACGATTTCGAGGCTCTGCTGCATCGTACGTTCATTGGTGGCAAGCTGTTCGGCCTCGCTCAGCGTCACGATGAAGACATCGCCATCGGCGCGCACTTCGATGTCCGTGCCGCCTGCGCCGGTCAGCGTCTGCACGGGGCGGGCCAGCGCGCGCACCGCCTCGAGGACCCGCGGCATGTCGTCGGCGTTCTGAATGCGGGCGCGGATCTCGCCCGGGGGCATGTCGGGCACGCGGCGCAGCGGCGTGATCTCGCGCACCGCGTCCCGGACCTCGGGCCACATGGCCAGCATCCGGGCCGCGTAGACGTCGCTCAGCTGCACTTCGGCAAGCAGTTGCACCCCGCCGCGCAGATCAAGGCCAAGGTTCACGAGGCTCGACGGCATCCACGCGGGCCACTGCGCCAGCGCGCTTTGGTTCCCGGGCGTGTCAAACCCCGCCTCAATCGCGGCGGCGGCGTCATTGTGCCCCTCAACGCGGGTGTAGAACCCGTTGGGCAGCGCAAGGATCAGCCCCGCCGCCACCACCGTCCAGATCAGCAGCCGCCGAAAGAGGGGGATTTGCAGCATGTTACTTCGCCGGTTCGGTCTTGGAGCGGACGGCGGCGATGGTGTTCTGTACCACGCGGACCTTCACGCCGTCAGCGATCTCCACGTCGATCTCGCCCTTGTCGTCATAGACCTTCACGACCTTGCCCACGAGGCCCCCTTGGGTGACCACCACGTCATTGCGGCGCAGCGCCTCGACCATCGCCTGATGCTCTTTGACCTTTTTCTGCTGCGGGCGGATCAGCAGGAAATACATGATCAGGAAGATCAGGATCAGCGGAACAAATTGGGCGAGCGCTTCCATGTAGAGGTCCTTTGGTAGGTTTGCGCCTAGGTAAGCGGGCCGCGGTGGAGGCGCAAGGCGGAATGGCTGGATTCGCGGCGCGTTCTGGCTAGGGTTGCGGCATGGAGTGGTTCTTTACCGGTTTGCAATTTGTCGGCGGAGTTGTCGCGCTAGGCGTCGGTGCCGCGGCGCTGGCGCTCTTCGTGGATTTCGTGCGTAGCGCAAAGCTGCGCGAGCCGATGGGTTTTGCGCAGGTCCACCCGGCGCTGGTACTGATCGGCGTGACGCTTTACGCCTTCGTGGCGTTGCTGCTGCTGGCTGGGGTGGTCATCCTGATTGCGCAGGTGATCGCCTTGCCGTTCGACGTGTCGGACGCGGACACGCGGTCAGAGTTCCTCTTCTACATCCTACGCCTCGCTGGGCTTGTCACCGTGCTGGGCGCGGTCATAGCCCTGCCCTTCACGATCATACGCCTGCGCCTGACGCAAAAACAGACGGACACCGCGACCGAAGGGCTGCTGAACGACAAGATCAACGCCGCGACGGAGAGCCTTTATGCGCGGCGGCAGGTAACCAAGTGGACGCGGAAGGAAGGGCACAAAGACGTCTGGGAAGACGACATCGTCCAACGCTGCGCCGCTATCGACCGACTGGAGGGGCTGGCCAAAGACAACCCCGCCGAGATCCCCCGCATAGCGCGGATGCTGTCCGTTTTTGTGCGCGAGTTGTCGAAGGAGGTGCCCCCCGTAGATATGCCAGAAGACGTGCCAGTTGATGAGATACGGGACTCGGCCGATGCCCTGCCCGCTCTGCGCTCGGATTTGGAGAAGGCCGCACAAACGCTCGGCCGCCTTACCCGATACGCAAAGGAGAACGGCAGCCCGCTGCACGGTGGAGAAGTCGACCTGCGCGGCGCAAATTTGCAGCGCGCGGACCTGCGAGGCCTCGACTTTGAAAAAGCGCGCTTCGAGGGCGCGCGATTGCAGGGGGCGGTCCTCATCGATGCGAGGCTGCAGGGGGCGAGCCTTGGGGAGGCGCGGTTACAGCGCGCGAAACTCAGGGGAGCGCAATTGCAGCGGGCAGACCTTAAGTCCGCACACCTGCAGGGAGCAGACCTCCTCGGGGCTCATTTGCAGTGGGCTGACCTTGTAGAAGCGCAATTGCAGGGGGCGGACCTTTATTCCGCATACTTGGAAGGAGCAGACTTAGAGTGGGCAGATCTCGAAGACGTTCAGTGGTAAATCCGCGAAGTCTGTGCGTGCGATGAGATCATTCATCTTCTAGCTTAGCTAGGGGGCGCCATCCATTTTGCCGCTGTCCTTGGCGATGGGTCACTTTGCTGCTTGGTGGCGTCACACTAGAACAAACGAATTAGCCATCTCAAAGAACAATCAGACTTTTGAACTTGGACGGCTACCTCGCCGCATACCGCACCTGGCTCCGCGCCAATCACTCTGACCTTGCTGACTAGACCGCTCCCCCACCCCGCGCTATAGCCCCGCCAAACCACGGAGGCTCCCATGCACGACATACGCGCGATCCGCGAGAACCCTGACGCCTTGGACGCCGCCCTTGCGCGGCGGGGGGATGCTCCGGTGTCCTCCGAGCTGCTCGCGCTGGATGAGGCGCGGCGGGGGAAGATCCTCGCAGCCGAGACCGCGCAGGCGGAGCAGAACAAGGCCTCCAAGGCTGTGGGCGCGGCCAAGGCCTCGGGCGATGAGGCTGAGTTTGAACGGCTGCGCGCGCTGGTGGGCGAGAAGAAGGCTGAAGTCGCAGCGATGCAGGAGGAGGCGAAGGCGCTGGATGCGCAGCTGACCGATGCCCTCGCCCGCATTGCCAACCTGCCTGCGGACGACGTGCCCGACGGGGCGGATGAGGACGATAATGTCGAGGTGAAGCGGTGGGGCGATTTGCCCGCTTTCGACTTCACCCCCAAGGAGCATTTCGAGATTGGCGGCGTCGCCGCGGCGATGGATTTCGAGACGGCGGGTAAGATCTCGGGCAGCCGCTTTGTCATGCTCAAGGGCGCCGTGGCGCGCATCCACCGGGCCCTCGCGCAGTTCATGGTCGACACCCATGTGGACCAGAACGGCCTGACAGAGGTGAACCCGCCCGTACTCGTCCGGGACGAGGCGATGTACGGCACCGACAAGCTGCCGAAGTTCGGCGGCGACAGCTACCGCACCGAGGAAGGCATGTGGCTGGTCCCGACCTCCGAAGTTCCGCTGACCTATATCCCGGCAGGCGACATCCTGGACGAAGCCGCCCTGCCGATGCGCTTCACCGCGCACACGCTGTGCTTCCGCTCGGAGGCGGGCAGCGCGGGGCGGGACACCACCGGAATGCTGCGCCAGCACCAGTTCGAGAAGGTCGAGATGGTGTCGATCGTGCACCCTGACCATTCCGACGAAGAGCAAAAGCGCATGCTGGGCTGCGCCGAGGGCATTCTGGAGGCGCTGGGCATCCCCTACCGTACGGTGATCCTGTGCACCGGGGACATGGGCTTTGGCGCGCGGCGCACTTATGACATCGAGGCGTGGCTGCCGGGGCAGGATGCCTATCGCGAGATCAGCTCCGTCTCCACCACCGGGGATTTCCAGGCCCGCCGGATGAACGCCCGGTTCCGGCCGGACGGGGGCAAGCCTGAGTTTGTGCACACGCTGAACGGCTCTGGCCTTGCCGTGGGCCGCTGCCTGATCGCGGTGCTGGAGAACGGGCAGCAGGCGGACGGATCGGTGCAGCTGCCCGCAGCACTGGCGCCATATCTTGGCGGCAAGACAATGCTGGGCGCGGACGGCACACTGTCCTAGCGGTGCGCGACCCTCAACGCGAGGATGAACAGCGCCGCGTAAGACAGCGCAAAACCGGCCACTACGAACGGCAGGGCGCGCCAGCCTGCGGCCGAAATAACCGCGCCCAGCGCCGGAGGGCCCGCCAAGGCGCCAACACTGCCCAACTGCGCGACCAGCCCGTTGGTCGGCCCGGTCAGGGCCAGGGTGCCCGCGACCCGCGGCACCGCCGCAAAGGTCTGGGCGACAAGGACCCCCGACATGAAGACTGCCACCGCGGTCCACGCGATAATCTGGACCGGTGCCGCCGCCTCGGCAAAGGCCAGAAAGGCGCTGACACTCAGGGCAACCCCCACGCCTGCCGCGATGATGCTGCCGGGTAGGCCGCGGGCCAACACGCCGTAGCTGAGGCTCCCGGCGATGCTGGCAAGCGCCACAGAGCCCGTGACCTGCCCAGCCCGCCCAGGTGTGAAGCCATGTTGCTGGACGAGGAAGGTCGGCAACAGGCTCAGGATCGACAGCGACAACAGGGTCAGACCAAGAAATGCCGCCCCAAGCAGCCACGTCGCCACGGGCATCGCGGCCCGTGTCTTTGGGGCGTCCGGGTGATCCGCGCCGCCAGCCACGTCCTTCGGAATTGAACCCAGCGCAGCCACAGCGGCAAAGGCAACAAGGCCCGCGCTGGACAGATACCAGCCGCGCCATCCGAACGGCCCTGCCAGCGCGCCACCTGCAAAGGCCGCAAGGCTGAGCCCAAGGGTAAAGAACATCCCCCAGATCGCAAGCGCCAAGGGCACGTCTTTCCGCGCCGCTTCCCGCGCGATCAGTGTCGGCGCGGCAACGACGACGATCAGATAGCCCAGGCCCTCAAGGATCCGGGCGCCCAGAAGCATCGGAACGGTCGGAAAAACGGCACCCGCCGCGGCGCAGACCGCCATAGCGAGTGCCCCGAAGATCATCGAACTGCGCAGGCCCAAACGCACCGCCCCGTAGCCCGCGATCAGGCCAAGGCCCGCAGAGGCCAGCAGAGGCAAGGGTAATCAGCGATACCAACCAACCCAGCGCCGTCAGGCTGAGTTGCAGGTCATCCTGCAGATATGTCGCGACAGGGGCGATGCGGCCAACCTGAACGGCTCCGGCAACGCCGACCAGAAAAGCGGCGATAATTGCGCGCCAGTTCGATTTTTTGTTTATGTGCCCCGCCCCTGACCTTTTTTGAGATCACGGTAGCGGGGACGCACAAAGCGGCCAAGGATTCGTCGCGGGGGCATCCAGCACCGCAGCTGCACTGAGGCAGCGCGCCCTAGCCCCGAAACAGGCGCCAGAGGCTTTTGGGCCGATACTCGCCCCGCTTTTGCACCCGTTCGCGGACGCTCGGGTGCATCTGGTGTTCATGGTGCGGGCCGTCGCGCCAGCGGTTCAGGGGGCTGGTCTTGACCGTCAAATCAGCGGAGTCGGCCAGCGGGTCGGCCTTGACCAGCGGGATCTTCGCGCCGGGTTGCAGGGTCAGCCGGTCCGCGCCCCGAAACACCCAGTCGAGCGCGATGGCCGACAGGCCCTGCGCGTCCGCAGAGCCGCCAACCACCCCGTGATTGCCGACAAACCACATCTGCTGGTAGGGGCGGAGCGGACCGGTGTCGCCGCCATTCAGACGCGTAAGGTTGTCCCATTTGGCGGGCACGTAAAAAAGACGCCGCTCGTCCACGGCCAGCGCATGGCGCGCGCTGCGCACGAGGCTCGACAGGACCATGTCGTGAAACTTGTACTGGCTGTTCCAAAGCGCCGCGACGGGCCCGAGCAGGGCCACCGGCACGCCCCGCGCGCCAACCGTATCCCAGACCCCGACATAGGCGATGTTGACGATCTTGCTGCCGTCCCCGCGCCAGTCCGCATCCATCTGCGAGGTTGCAAAACCCGGCGACAGGGCGCGCCGCGCTTCCAGGATATGCGTCTTGTCCGGGGCATTGCGCGCCCCGCGCTTGCGGTAAAGCTTGAAGGCCGTGTTGATGCCTTCGGGACTGGTGTCGCGCACGAGCCCGCATTTGCGCACCATTCCGGCGACCGAGCGGGCCGTGAAGCCCCCCCGGGAAAAGCCGAAAAGGTAAATCTCATCCCCGTCCCGGTAGACGTCACAGAGGAACTTGTACGCCTCCTTCACCTTCGCATCGAGGCCCCAGCCAAAGGCCCCGCCACCATATTTGCGCAGCACCTTCGTCAGACCCGTCGTGTAGTCGGGGTTCACGCCGATGCCCGGAAAATAGGCGGCAACCTGCCCGCGGGCGGGGTTCGATTCGAGGGCTTCGTAGAGTTTGCGGACGTTCGTGACCTCCTCAAGCTTGGGGGAGTTCCACGTTCCGTCACAGAAGATGGCGATGCGGGTCATACGCGCTACCTTGTCTAATGTCCTGTTTTCAATGCAGGTCACGGTACTCGCTTTGGTTGGATTGTAAACGTTCATGCGCCTTGCCCTGCCTGTTTTACTGGCGACGCTGGCTTTTGCCGCCTCGCCGTTCCTCGTGCCGGACTTTGGCGGTTTTGATCCGGCGGCATTCCCCATCCCGCAGCCCAACCCGCCGGTGCAGCCTGCGGGCTATGCGTTTTCGATCTGGGGGGTGATCTACCTGTGGCTTCTGGTGTCAGCGGGGTTCGGGCTGCTGAGCCGTGCCGAGGGCGCGACATGGGGGGCGATGCGCGCCCCGCTGCTTGTGTCGCTGGCCGTCGGTGCGGTTTGGCTGCTGGTGGCGGTGCGCAGCCCGGTCTGGGCCTCGGTGCTCATCTGGGTGATGCTCGGCGGGGCTTTGGCGGCGCTTTACCGGGCGCCGGTGCAGGATCGCTGGCTGGCGGCGGAGCCGGTGGCGCTTTATGCGGGATGGCTCAGCGCGGCGAGCGTGGTGTCGCTGGGGCTGCTCGCGGCGGGCTACGGGCTCATGGGCGGGGTCGCGGCGGGCTGGGCCGGGATCGTCGCGGCCAGCGGGCTTGGCTTTGCCGTGCAATGGTCGCTGGGCCGCGCGCCGTTTTATGGCGTGGCGGTGATCTGGGCGCTTGCCGCGGTTGCCGTGCGCAACGCAGGCGAAACGGAGCTGATGACGGCCGCTTTGGCTGGTGCCGCGCTGGTCGGGGTTGCGACCGCGCGGGCGGCGCTGCGCTAGCGCTCCATCAGGCCCTGCGGGCCTTTGTCGCGAGGAAGGCCCGCAGGGGCTGACCGAGCGCC
This sequence comes from Pseudomonadota bacterium, assembly GCA_039817385.1. Lineage (GTDB taxonomy): Bacteria > Pseudomonadota > Alphaproteobacteria > Rhodobacterales > Rhodobacteraceae > JBCBCP01. The sequence continues at coordinate 565,001 of JBCBVY010000001.1, forward strand.
TAGCGGCGCCCTTCGATATGTTTGCGCAGCTTGGACGGGGCCGCCTTCTTGCGGTTCTTGTAGGGGTTCGCCTGCCCTTGCCCGCGCATCGTGAGGCGGATTGGGGTTCCGGGCATGTCAAAATCCTCGCGCAGCCCGTTCACGAGGTAACGGCTATAGGCGTCCGGCATCTTGTCGGGGTGCGAGCACATCACGACAAAGCCCGGGGGCCGGGTTTTCGCCTGGGTCATGTAGCGCAGCTTGATCCGCTTGCCCTGCGGCGCGGGGGGCGGGTGCGCCTGCACCATCGCATCCAGCCAGCGGTTGAGCGCGGCCGTGGGCACGCGCCGGTTCCAGACCTCATGCGCGCGCAGGATCGCAGCGTGCAGCCGGTCGAGCCCGCGGCCCGTTCTGGCCGACACGGTGATCAGCGGCGCGCCCTTGAGCTGCGGCAGAAGCCGGGCAAAGGCCTCCTTCAGCCCCGCAAGCTTGGCCTGCTTTTCGTCCTCGATATCCCACTTGTTGACCGCGACGACCACCGCGCGGCCTTCCCGCTCGGCCAGATCCGCGATGCGCAGGTCTTGCTGTTCAAACGGGATGGCCGCGTCCAGCAGGACGACGACCACTTCGGCGAATTTCACGGCGCGCAGCCCGTCAGACACGCTTAGTTTTTCCAGCTTTTCCTGCACTTTCGCCTTTTTGCGCATCCCCGCCGTGTCAAACAGGCGCATCGGCGTGCCGGACCAGGTGACATTCAGCGAGATCGCATCGCGGGTGATCCCCGCCTCGGGCCCGGTCAGCAGGCGATCCTCGCCCATGATCTGGTTGATCAGGGTCGACTTGCCCGCGTTGGGGCGGCCCACCACAGCGACCTGCAGGGGGCGTTGGGGCGTGATGGCCGGGGTCTCGGCGTTTTCGTCCTCGTCCTCGGCTATGTCGACATCGGTTTCAGGGTCGGTCTGCCGCTCGGCAAAGCCGTCCGCCAGCGGTTGCAGCATCGCGTAAAGGTCCGTCAGCCCCTCGCCATGCTCTGCGGAAAGCCGCACCGGCTCACCCAGGCCAAGGCTGTAGGCTTCTATCACGCCCGCATCCGCGGCAGCGCCTTCGGCCTTGTTCGCGGCGAGGATCACGTGATCTGCGCGTTTGCGCAGGATATCGGCAAAAACCTCGTCCGTGGGCGTGACCCCCGCGCGCGCGTCGATCATGAAGAGGCAGATGTCGGCCATGTCGACCGCACGCTCGGTCAGGCGGCGCATCCGGCCTTGCAGGCTCTCGTCGGTCGCCTCCTCCAGCCCGGCGGTGTCGATGACGGTAAAGCGCAGATCGGCCAGCCGCGCGGCGCCCTCCCGCAGATCGCGCGTCACACCCGGCTGGTCATCGACCAGTGCAAGACGTTTGCCCACAAGGCGGTTGAAAAGCGTCGATTTGCCCACGTTGGGGCGGCCGACAATGGCGAGGGTGAAGGACATTGGGGGTGCGCCCGGGGTTGCTAGGCTCGCGCATTTATCAGAGCGTCGGAGTGGGGGCCAGCCCCCACACCCCCGGGATTTTCTGGAACAGAGAAAAAGGACGCGTGCCGCGCTGTTCTTAGCGATAGGCGAGCAATTGGCCGTTGCGGTTGACCACGTAAAGGGTGCGACCTGCCACGACCGGGGCCGTGGTCGCGCCGCCGCCGGGGATTTCTGTGACTGCGGCGAGGCTGCCATCCGTGGGGTTGAAGCTGCGCAGCTGCGCGTCCGATGAGGCCACGCGAACGAGACCGCCCGCCACGACCGGGCCGTGATGGGCGTACACCTCGGCGATGCGGCGCGGGCGATTGTTCACGAAGTTGGGCAGGCGCACGCCCCAGATGCGGGTGCCGTCGCCGGCGTCGAGGCGCACCAGCTCGTTTGTGTCCGTGAGGGCAAAGACTGATCCGCCGACAGGGTACATCGCGCTGATCGCGCCGTCATTGGCCGTCCAGATGCGGGTGCCGGAGCCTGCATCCAAGGCGACCATCCGGCCTGCCTGGTTGCCCGCGTAAACGACATTGCCATCCACGACGGGCGCGCCGGTCACGTCGTCGATCTTGCTCAGCGCGCGGCCCGGACGCTCGCCCAGGACCGACGCGTCCCAGCGGCGCAGGCCGCCCCGGCGGAACACGGCCTGAATCTCGCCCGAGCCAAAGGCGAAAATAGCGAGGTCTTCGGTCAGCGCGGGCGCAGGTGCGCCCAGCACGTTGTTGATGTCGGTGCCGCTGCCGATCTGCCACGCGATGCGGCCATTTGATGTCTCCAGCGCCCAGCCGGTGTTGTCGCCCACCATCAGGTAGACCAGGCCCCCGAACACGGTCGGGCGGCCCGAGCCCGTCGCATCGAGCTGCTGGGTCCAGCGCACGGCGCCGGTGGATGCGTCCAGTGCGGCCAGCTCGCCATAGCCGAGCGAGACATAGATCGTGCCGTCCTCTGCCGCGATGCCGCCGCCTGTCGCGTCCCCTTCGGAATCGCGCGCAGGGCGTAGGCTGCGTTGCCACGCCAGCTGGCCCGACGTCGTCACTGCGGAAACGGTGCTGTCAGCATCGAGCGTGTAGACCAGCCCGCCCAGCACCACCGGGTCTGCGGTGATCCGCTGCTTGCGGCTATCGCCCTGCCCGATGTTGACAGACCACGCGAGCGCGGGCGCAGCGGACAGCGCAGGATGCGCCGTGCGCGCAGATGGCGTGCCAAAGCCCTGCGCGGCATCGCGGTTCGCGGTTGCTGCCGGAAGGGAAATCGGGGCGGCGGTGTTGGGCTGTTCCGCGATGGCCAGCGCCGCGGCGCTTTGCAGCACCGCCGTCACCGGCTCGCGTTTGCCGGGCAAAACGGCGTCGCTTTGCTGGCAGGCCGCAAGGACGCTGGCAGCCAGCAACAGGGCCATCGGAGCAGCGGATGGGATGCGGCGGCGGAAGATCATGAGTCTGCTCTTTATGTGTTTGGCATAGGGTCGGCGCTTGGGGGTCAATTGCCGCCCGGAAGACCAAGCGCTTCGAGGTTTGGCTCACCGCCCAGCGCAACAATCACCTGCAGGGCGCGCTGTTGCAAGTCCGGGGTCACTTCGGCGTCGATCAGCAGCATGTTCAGGCGGGTGATTGCCGCGTCCGGGTCCCCTGTGTCGGCGTCGATCAGGGCCAGCTGCTCTTCCGCCAGCAGGCGGAGGGGGTTTCCGGGGGCGGCGAGGGCCTCAAATCCGGCGCGGCGGGTCTCCGCATCTGCCCCGGTGCCCAGCGTCAGCGCTTTGAAGCTGGCGATCTGGCGGTAGATCAGCGGCAGAGCGGTGTCGTTCGCGATCCCGTCCAGCGCGGCGGCGGCATCCTCAGCCTGCCCCGCAGCAGCCAGCTCGCCCGCCAGGAGCAAGCGCACAACCACATCCGCGTCGCCCGCGCGCTCGATGGTGCCAAGGGCAGCGGCGCGGTCGGCGCTTTCCTCCGCGCTAAGTGCCGCGAGCACTGCATCACCGGTTGCCTGCGCGGCGCGCGCGGCTTGCGCGCTGCGGTATTCAGTGAAGGCGACAAAGCCGATCAGGCACAGCACAACCGCCGCGGCGATCCAGCCATAGCGGCGGGCCAGCGCGATCATCTGGTCCCGGCGGACCTCTTCGGTCACTTCTTCGATGAAACTGTCGCTTTGACTCATCCGACCCACCCGTTCTGGCTTGCTTACGCCGTGCACGCCCTCTTACCGCGGGGCGCAGGCCAAGCCAAGCAGGCTTCTTTCTGCATCACGTCCTGACAGAAACTTACAGGAGCCCCGCGTGCAAAGCATAAATCTTTTGAACTGGGTAGTTCATTACGACGGAAACGCTATATAGACGCGTGGAACCGTAGATCTGCACCGCGGGCGCGAAGAAAGGGTGTTACCATGAAGGTTTTTCCGGTCTTGCTGGCCCTTGCGTTGGGCGTTGTTGTCTATTTCGCGGTGATCGACCGGAACACGGCGCGTGCCTTTCTGCAGGATGCCGGGGTGATCGGCGCACAAGGCGTCGAGCCTGAGACCGCGGCAGAGGCCACCCCAGAGGCCGAACCGGCCGCAGAGGTCCGCGATGAGGCTGCGCCGTTCCGGGTGGTTGCCCTCCGCTCTGAGGCGCAGCAGATCGACAGCGCGGTGATCCTGCGCGGCCAGACCGAAGCGGTCCGGCAGGTCGAGGTGCGGGCGGAAACGACCGCGCGGATCGTGTCGGAGCCGCTGCGCCGCGGGGCCTTTGTGGACGAAGGCCAGCTTCTCTGCGCGCTGGACCCTGGCACCCGTTTTGCCAGCCTGGGCGAGGCGCGTGCGCGGGTGCTTGAGGCGCAGGCCCGCAAAGCCGAAGCCGAAGCGCGCGTGCCCGAGGCCCAAGCGCGCCTGACCGAAGCGCGCGCAGGTCTCGAAGAGGCGCGGGTCAATCAGAATGCAGCGCGGCGCCTGTCAGAAGACGGTTTTGCGTCGGAAACGCGGGTCAAAGCAGCCGATGCGGCCTTTGCCTCTGCCGAGGCGGCGGTCGAGGCGGCGCTGTCGGGCCTTCAGGCTGCACGCTCAGGTATCCAGTCGGCCACAGCCGGGATTGAAAGCGCCAATGCTGCGGTTGCCGGAGCAGAGCGGGAGGTCGAACGGCTGGAGATCACCGCCCCGTTCCCGGGCGTGCTGGAAACGGACACGGCGGAACTGGGCAGCCTGCTGCAAGCGGGGGGCCTCTGCGCCACCGTGATTCAGCTTGACCCGATCAAGCTTGTGGCCTTCGTGCCGGAGACGGAAGTGAACCGCGTCACTGTCGGGGCGCTGGCCGGCGCACGGCTGGCCGCCGGCGGCGCCGACATCACCGGCACCGTGACCTTCCTGAGCCGCGCGGCGGACCCCCAAACCCGCACGTTCCGGGTGGAAATCGAGGTGCCCAACACCGATCTGCGCCTGCGCGACGGTCAGACGGCGGAAATCCTGATCCAGTCCGATGGCGCGAACGCGCACCTGTTGCCCGCCTCTGCCCTGACGCTCAACGAGGACGGCCGCCTTGGCATTCGGGCCGTTGGCGCGGGAAGCGCGGTGATTTTCGTCCCAGTGACCCTGCTGCGCGACACGGTTGACGGGGTCTGGCTGACCGGCTTGCCGGACGCTGTGGACGTCATAATTGTCGGGCAGGAATACGTGACCGAAGGGGTGGTCGTCGAGGCCGTCTTCCAAGAGGAGCAGACGCAATGACCGGGGTTGTCGACTGGGCCGCAAGCCGCGCCCGCATGGTGCTGGCCTTCATCTTCCTGTCGATCACGGCAGGTGTGCTGGCCTATACCGGCCTGCCCAAAGAAGGCGAGCCGGATATCGAAATTCCGGCGGTGTTCATCTCTCTGCCGTTCCCCGGCATCTCGGCAGCAGACGCGGAAACGCTTCTGGTCAAGCCGATGGAAACCGAGCTAGCCGAAATTGACGGGCTGGACAGCATGACCGGCACCGCTGCCGAAGGTTATGCCAACATCGTGTTGGAATTCGAGTTTGGCTGGGACAAAACGCAAGTCATGGCCGATGTCCGCGACGCGATGGACAAGGCCTCAGCCGAGTTTCCGGCAGGCTGGGAGCAATACACGCTGGACGAGTTCAACTTCTCCGAGTTTCCCATCGTGATCGTGTCTCTGTCCGGCCCGGTGCCGGAACGCACGATGACCCGCGTGGCCAAGGATTTGCAGGACGATCTGGAAGGGCTGGAGCCCGTGCTGGACGCCGCCATCGTCGGCAGCCGGGACGAGATGCTGGAGGTCGTGATCGACCCGCTGCGGCTTGAGGCCTACAACGTGACCGCGGGCGAGCTGATCACCGTGGTGCAGAACAACAACCAGCTGATCGCCGCGGGCGAGATCGACACCGAGCAGGGCAGCTTTGCTGTCAAGATCCCCTCCAGCTTTGACGAAGCGCTGGACGTCTACAACCTGCCGGTCAAGACCAATGGCGACCGGGTCGTCACGCTTGGCGATTTGGCGCAGATCAACCTGACCTTCGAGGACCGCACCAGCACCGCCCGCTTTAACGGGGACGCGACGGTCGCCCTGCAGGTCTCCAAGCGCAAGGGCTTTAACCTGATCGACACGTCCACACTCGTGCGCGAGACGGTGGCAGAGCGCCAGGCCGACTGGCCCGAGGGCCTCAAGGCGACGGTCGAAGTGCAAGCCTCCAACGACCAGAGCCGCCAGGTCTCGTCAATGGTGTCGCAGCTCGAAGGCTCCGTGCTGACCGCCATCATCCTCGTGATGCTCGTCAGCCTTGCCGCGCTGGGCATCCGCGCCTCCCTGCTGGTGGGCTTTGCGATCCCGACCTCCTTCCTTCTGTGCTTTGTCCTGCTGGGCCTGATGGGCATTTCGGTCAGCAACATCGTGATGTTCGGCCTGATCCTGTCGGTCGGGATGCTGGTCGACGGCGCCATCGTGGTCACCGAATATGCCGACAAGCGCCAGCAAGATGGCGTCGGCCCGATGCGCTCTTACGTGGAGGCGGCCAAGCGCATGTTCTGGCCCGTCGTCTCCTCCACCGCGACCACGCTCTGCGCGTTCATGCCGATGCTCTTCTGGCCCGGCGTTCCGGGCGAGTTCATGGGGATGCTGCCGGTCACGCTGATCTTCGTTCTCAGCGCCTCGCTCATCGTTGCGCTAATCTACCTGCCGGTGATGGGGGGTATGCTCGCGCGACTTTTCAACCTGATTGCCGCGACGCTGGTTGCCATCGCGCGGATGCCGCTGCTGGCGCATGTGCTGCTGATCCCGGTGTCGATCCTGCCGCTGGTCGCCGCGGGCGCCCTCGTGCCGGGTCTTCTGGCGCAAATCAGCGTGCAGTTTGGCGTCATGGACGGGCAGGATATCTGGGGCTCTGTCGTGCCGATCTTCGGCACCGTGTTCCTGCTCGCACTTGGCGCGGTAATCCTGTCGGCGCTGGCCCTTGCCGGGGCGATCTGCCTTGTGCTGGCCATCGTGGCGATCCTGCCCCGGATCGGCATCAACATCGGTGCGCTCTGGACCCGGGTGTTTGGCCGCCGCGAGCGCCGCGTGAAGACGGGCGCGCGGCGCACCGCCTTTGGCCGCGTGATCGAAGGGATCGTCGCAAACCCGGTCATGCCGCTCGTGATGGTCGGCGCGGTCTTTGTCTTTGTCGGCACCACAATGATCTTCTTTGTGAACAACAACCGCGGGGTCGAGTTCTTTGTCGAGAGCGAGCCGGAACAGGCCATCGTCTACGTCATGGCCCGCGGCAACCTCAGCCTGCCCGAAAAAGACGCCCTGCTGCGCGAAGCCGAAGAGATCGTCGGCGCCCACCCCGGCATCGACACCGTCTTTGCCTTTGCGGGGGATGGCGGGCTGAACTCCAACACCGGCGGTGCGCAATCGCCCAAGGACACGATCGGCCAGATGCAGGTCGAAACCATCCCGTGGGAGGACCGGCCCAACACAACCGAGCTGTGGTTCACCATGTTCGGTATGGAGGTGAACCGCGTGGTCAAAGACCCGGCCTTTGACGGCGACGTGGTCCTGGCCGAGATCACCGCAGAGCTGAACCGCCTGCCGGGGGTCAAAACGGAAATCCTCGACCTCGCACAAGGCCCCGCCTCTGCCAAGCCCGTGCACCTGCGCGTCAAGGGCGACAATTTCGACGATCTGGTCACCGCCGCCGGCGCCGCCCGCGGCGTCTTTGACGCGACCCCGGGCCTGACCCTGATCGAAGACACCCGCCCCCTGCCCGGAATCGACTGGGAAATCAGCGTCGATGTCGAAAAAGCGGGCCGCTTTGGCGCCGATGTCGCCACCGTCGGCGCGATGGTGCAGCTGGTCACGCGCGGCATCCTGCTCGACACCTACACACCCGAAGGCGGCGATGAAGAGATTGAGATCCGCGTGCGCCTGCCCGAGAGCGACCGCGTGCTCAGCACGCTCGACACGCTCAAAGTGCGTACCTCCGACGGCCTCGTACCGCTCGCAAACTTCATCACCCGCACCCCGGTGCCAAGCCTCGCTCAGATCAGCCGGATCGGACAGGAACGCTATTTCGACGTGAAAGCCGACGTGCTGCCGGGTCTGCAGAAAATCGTGCGCACCGAAGCGGGCACCGATGGCGCAGAGGTTCAAGTCACGGTCGCCACGCTTAGCCCGGACACGAACGGCGCGATCACGCTGGAGGACGGCAGCCGCTACCTCGTGCTGGACCGGACCGAGGCGGGCGTGGACCTGCAAGCGGGCCTCGATGCGGGCGACCTGCGCGCGATCCCCGTCAACCCGAACGAGCGCATCGCCGAGATCACCAAGTGGCTCGAGACGGACCCGTTTGCGGCTGGCCTCAGCTGGGAATGGACCGGCGATCAGGAAGACCAGGCGGAAAGCCAGGCATTCCTGATGTCGGCCTTTGGCGCGGCACTGGGCCTGATGTTCATCATCCTGCTGGCGCAGTTCAACTCGATCTACAATGCGGTGCTGGTGCTGCTGGCGGTGGTGCTGTCGACCACGGGCGTGCTGATCGGCATGGTGGTGATGGACCAGGCCTTCTCGATCATCATGACCGGGACGGGCATTGTTGCGCTGGCGGGCATCGTGGTGAACAACAACATCGTGCTGATCGACACCTATCAGGAGTATGAAAAATACATGCCCCGGATCGAGGCGATCATCCGCACTGCGCAAGACCGTATCCGTCCCGTGCTGCTGACCACGATCACCACGATGGCGGGGCTCGCGCCGATGATGTTCGGCCTCAGCCTCGACTTTGTGGGCGGCGGGTACACTGTGGACAGCCCCACGGCGCTCTGGTGGAAACAGCTGGCAACGGCGGTGGTGTTCGGCCTTGGCGTCGCAACGGTGCTGACGCTGATGGTGACGCCGTCCCTGCTCGCCGCGCGCATCTGGGCCGGCACCTACGCGAAGTGGATCGCCGCGCTTCTGGCGCGCCTGTCGATGGGCCGCGCCAGCCGCGCCGCCCGCGACTGGGCGCTGGAACGCGACACTGCACGCCTTGGCGCAGGCGAGCTAATCTGGGACGACGGCCCGGCGCCCGAGGCCCCCATCCGCCCCCAGCCCCAAACCGCACCCCTGCGCGCAGCGGAGTAATACAGCCAACCCAACAACCTGGTTTCGGAGCCGCCCTCGCTTGAGCTCAAAGGGACAGGCGGGGGCGGCACGATCAAGGCAAATCGCCGAGGGGCCCCCCGCAGGAGGGATTACGGCTATTTTCCTTGAGCGGGACGCCCCCGCCTGTCACGCCAGAGATCAAGCGAGGGCGGCTCCGAATTCCTGGTTTTGGTGAGACCCGAAGCCAAACCACCCCAACAATCCAACACCATCGCCCACCGCAGAGTGCCCCGTTTTGCGACAGCAAAACGCCCCCCCCTACGTCAGATTATTTCCAATAATCTGCCCCGCGCCTGGAAACCCTAGGCCGCGTCCTCGGACTGTTGACCGGCCCATAGCTGGGCGTAGCGGCCTTTGCGTGCAACGAGCGCGTCGTGGGTGCCGCGCTCGATGATCTCGCCCTTCTCCAGGACGATGATCTGGTCCGCTTCCGCAATTGTCGACAGCCGGTGCGCGATGGTCAGCACCGTGCGCCCCTGCCCTGCTGCGCGCAGGGCGTCCTTGATTTCCTGCTCGGTATCGGTGTCGAGCGCGCTCGTTGCCTCGTCGAGGAGCAGGATCGGCGGGTCTTTTAGCAGCGTGCGTGCAATGCCGACCCGCTGCTTCTCTCCGCCCGACAGCTTCAGCCCCCGCTCCCCCACGGCCGTGTCATAGCCCTGCGGCAGGCCCATAATGAAGTCGTGGATCTGGGCGGCCTTCGCGGCAGCAATGATGTCCGAGTCAAGCGCATCCCCGCGCCCGTAGGCAATGTTGTAGCGGATTGTGTCGTTGAACAGCACCGTGTCCTGCGGCACGACGCCGATGGCCGCGTGCAGGCTCTCCTGCGTGATATCCCGCACGTCCTGCCCGTCAATGCGCAGTGCGCCGCGGCTCACGTCATAGAAGCGAAAGAGCAGCCGCCCGATGGTCGATTTGCCTGAGCCGGTAGAGCCGACGATGGCCACCATCTGCCCCGGCTCCGCCACAACCGACACGCCCTTCAGGATCTCGCGGTCAGGGTCATAGCCAAAGCGCACATTGTCCAGCTCGATCCGCCCCGCCCTCACCTTAAGCGGGCGGGCATCTGGGGCGTCCTTCACCTCGGCGGGCTGTTCCAGCAGGTCGAACATCTCGCCCATATCCACCAGCGCCTGACGGATCTCGCGGTAGACCGTGCCGAGGAAGTTCAGCGGCAGCGTGATCTGGATCATGTAGGCGTTCACCATCACGAAATCACCCACCGTCAGCGTGCCATTCTGCACCCCGACCGCCGCCAGCACCATCACCGCGACAAGGCCCCCGGTGATCAGCATCGACTGGCCAAAGTTCAGAAATGCGAGCGAATAGGACGTCTTCAGCGCCGCGACCTCGTAACCCCGCATCGCGCGGTCGTAGCGGTCTGCCTCCCGGTGCTCGGCCCCGAAATACTTCACCGTTTCAAAATTCAGCAGGCTGTCGATGGCCTTCTGGTTGGCGTCCGTGTCCTGATCGTTCATCTCGCGGCGCAGCTTCACCCGCCACTCGGTCACCTTGAAGGTGAACCAAACATATAGCGCAATCGTCCCGGCAAGGATCGCGAGGTAGGACAAGTCAAAGAACCACGCGAGGATCGCGCCCACCAGCAGCAGCTCAAGGATCAGCGGCCCGATAGAAAACAGCAAGAAGCGCAGCAGGAAATCGACGCCCTTGACCCCGCGCTCGATGATCCGGCTCAGCCCGCCGGTCTTGCGCGTGATGTGGTAGCGCATCGACAGGCGGTGAATGTGCTCAAACGTCTCCAGTGCGAGCCTGCGCAGCGCCCGCTGGCCAACACGGGCGAAGAACACGTCGCGCAGCTGCTGAAAACCCACATTCATCAGGCGCGCCATGCCGTAGGCGACGGTCAGGCCAATCGCGCCAAGGGCAAGGTCGGACACGCCCTCATCCGACAGCACATTCACCGCGTCGCGGTAGAGGATCGGTGTGTAGACGGAAACCAGCTTGGAGAGCAGCAGCGCCAGCATCGCCAGCACCACGCTCACCTTGTAGCCGGGCTTGTCCGCAGGCCACAGGTAGGGCGCCACCTTGCGCAAGGTCCGCAGGCCTGACCGACGCTCCTGTGCTTCAACATCGTTTTGATCCGGCGCGGCGGCGGTTGTGTCTGCTGGCATGTCGGTCCCGTGGCTGGCGCGCCACTACATAAACCGCCACAGGCAGGCCCGCCACCCCTCGCGCGGTGTTCTAGTTCGGCAGGGCGAAAACCTGGCCCGGGAAGATCAGATCGGGGTCCCGGATGCTGTCGCGGTTCGCCTCGAAGACGCGCACATAAAGCCGGCCCTGGCCGTAGCGTTCGCGCGCGATCGCCCAAAGCGTCGCGCCTGATTGCACGGTAATCGCCTGTGCGGGCAAGGACGGGTCGGTCGCAGCTTGCAAGACCTCGGGGTCTTCACGCTTGAAGGGGGTCTCGACCCGGCTGACGACGGCCCCGGTCTCTTTCACCTCGTCAATCCGCAGGGTGTAGATGCCCGTGTCGACATCGGGCAGATCACCGCGCCAATTTCCGGCATCATCCACCGGCAGGTCCGCGATCACACGGTTGTCGAGGTAGACGCGGACGACCTCCGCCTCCGGCTGGGCGCGCCCGGCCAGCTGCACGGTTCCTGTGTCTGAATAGCTTATCGTGTCCAGCGCGACCCGATCCATAACCTCTGGCGCGGGGCCGGGATTGGTCAGCACGACCCCATCGGCGGTTGAGCGCAGGATCGCGACGCGGGTGCCGGTGCCCGCGGGTGCCGCGGGGGCTGCCTGGGGCTCACGCGCTGCGCTTTGGGTTGGAACGGCAACTTGCGGATCCGCCGCGGCGGCGGTCGCCTGCGGCGCTGGAATAGCGGCAGGCGCTTCCGCCACCTGCGGCGCAGGCTCCGGGGCGGGGGCCTCGGCCACCTGCCGCTCCGGTTCGATAACTGGTGCCTCAACCACCTGCGGCGCGGGCGCGGTGACGGGGGCTTCAAGCACTTGCGGCTCCGGTTCGGCAGTGGAGACATCGGCCACTTGCGGCGCAGGCGCGGAGGCGGGGGCCTCGGCCACCTGCGGCTCCGGTTCGGTAACTGGCGCCTCAACCACCTGCGGCGCGGGCGCGGCGGCGGGGTCCGCCACCGTTGGCTGCGGTTCAGGGTCAGGCGCCTCGGCCATCTGCGGCTCCGGCTCCGGCTCCGGCGTTTCGAGCGGCGCGATGATGACCTCTTCAAGGCCCGCCACATCGCCGTCCGCGCCGCGCTGCACAATGGTCAGCACCCGCGCATCCGGGCTGGGCATCGCGACCGACACCGCGGCAAAGGCCCCGTCCCCGCTGGTCACGGCCTCGGTGTTCTCCAGCCCGTCCAGCAGCACCGCCACCGTACTGCCCGGCAGGGCACGGCCCGCAACGACAAAAATTCCGCCATCCTGAAAGCGCACCTCGTCAATGCGCGGCGGCGCGGGGTCAGGCGTGGCCGCTGGCGTCGGAGGCGCCTCCGGCGCGGGGACAGCGGCGGTCTGCGTAGCCGCGGGCGCGACGCTTGGTGCCGGTGCCGGTTGCGCGGCTTCAGTGGTCACCGCGGCGGGGTCCGGCGCCGCATCACGCAGGGCAACATACGCTCCCGTACCGACGGCCGCTACCAGCACCGCGGCGGCTGTCACGCTGAATCCGGTATTCGCGCTGAGGAAGGCAGCAAGTCTACTCATGGTCCCCGTTTCGCCTTTTCGGCCAACCGCCGCAAATACACGCGGCCATTGTCGTTGAGCCTACATATCAGCCGCGATACATCCGGTCAAAACACATGGCTGTTTGCTGTTGTGCGGCCGCCACAGTGTTCAGAGGGGTCCGAGACATGTCCAAAGCCATTTGCGTCTATTGCGGGTCGCGCAGCGGCTCCAACCCGGCCTTTTTGAACGCAGCTGATGCGCTCGGGCGCGGGCTTGCGTTGGCCGGGGCGCGGCTTGTCTACGGGGCGGGCGATGTCGGCCTCATGGGCGCGGTCGCGCGGGCGGCGCAGGAGGCGGGCGGAGAGACGCTTGGTGTGATCCCTCAGCATCTGGAAGCCCGCGAGGTCGGCAAGCGAGACTTGGACCGCTTCGTCGTGACCGAGACGATGCACGAGCGCAAGAAGGTCATGTTCATGAATTGTGACGCGGTTGTGGTGCTGCCCGGGGGCGCGGGATCGCTCGATGAGCTGTTCGAAGTGCTGACCTGGCGCCAACTGGGTCTGCACGCCAAGCCGGTCATTCTGGTGAACGTCGCGGGCTATTGGAACCCTCTGGTGGCGCTTTTGGATCACGTGATCGCAAACGGCTTCGCGGATGCGTCCTTGCGGGGCTATTTCACCGTGGTGCCCGGCGCCGCCGAAGCTGTGGCGGCGCTGGACCTGTCTTAACGTCGCCGCACGATCACATCCGGCTGGCGACGTTGTCCCAGTTGACCCAGCGTGCCGCGTTAGCGGTGCGCGGGGTGACTGGGAGAGCAACGGTTTCCCTTACATGCGGCTGGCGACGTTGTCCCAGTTCACAAGGTTGTCGAGGAAGTTTGTCAGGTAGTCCGGGCGCTTGTTGCGGAAGTCGATGTAGTAGGAATGCTCCCACACGTCGCAGCCCAAGAGCGCCGTCTGACCAAAGCAGAGCGGGTTTACGCCGTTCTCGGTCTTGGTGACCTTCAGGCTGCCGTCCGCATCCTTGACCAGCCACGCCCAGCCGGAGCCGAACTGGCCCGCACCCGCAGCCTTGAACGCGTCCTTGAACGCATCGACCGAGCCAAAGCTTTCGGTCAGCGCCGTTTCCAGCTCGGACGGCATGGCGGAGGCGCCCGGACCCATCATCTCCCAGAACTGGTTATGGTTCCACAGTTGGCTGATGTTGTTGAAGATGCCGTTCTGCGCCACGGCGCTGGCGTCATAGGTGCCGGTGATGATCTCTTCGAGGGTCTTGCCCTCCCACTCGGTGCCTTCAATGGCCTTGTTGCCGTTCACCACGTAGGCGTTGTGGTGCAGGTCGTGATGGAATTCCAGCGTCTCCGCCGACATGCCGTGCGGGGCAAGTGCGTCGTGGGCGTAGGGAAGGTCGGGGAGTTCAAAAGCCATGTCTGGGCCCTTCTGAGTAGTTAGACGTCAACTGCCTGACAGATGGACGGGCGGGGTTCAAGGTCAACCCCTCAGAAGTCGATTGAGGTCCCGCACGCTTATGTTCTCGCGCGTGGTGCAGGTGCCGCTGCCTGAAAACCTTTGCGGCGCACGCGCAGGTTTGGCGCTCAGCCGGACGGTGCCAGTCGCGGTGTCGAGCGTCGCGCGATAGGTGAAGGTCGGCAGGATCTGCTGCATCGAATCCACCGCGCCCGATACGTTCCAGTCAAAGCGATAAGACGCCCCGCTGCGCCGCAGCCGTGCGGTCGCCGCGCCGCCGTCGACAAAGGCAAGGGTCACGCCATCCACCACGCGCGCTGTCCCGCCGTTTTCGACGATCAGCACGGCGCGCGGACTGATCCACGTCCCAGCTTTGCCGCCTTTGGTGATTTGACAGTCGTAGAGAGTAGCCTGTGCCGTTGCGGCACCTGCAAGCCCGACAGTGGCGACGCACGCGGCAAGAACCCCGGCGCACAACGTCTTCAAACCCATTGAAATCCCCCCCTGTCCGGTCATCGCACAGATATGGGTCAGACCAATGCGGACACCCCCCGGTCGTTACAAGCGGCGCGCGATAGGGCTTTGGCAAGGCGGCGCGAGGGTCGGAGCGCCGGAACGGATCAAGCGAACAGGTCTACCTCGCTGCCCGGCATGGCGGCGGCCCCCAGCACATCCAGCGCATATTGCGCCGTGCTGCGGAAGGTCACGATGCGGAACGTGTCCGGGCCGTGCAGCCAAAAGGCCGCGGGGATTTGCGCCATGCGGGTGCGGCGGAACATGCCGCTCGTAAAGCGGTCCGGGGCGAGGTCCACAGGGCAGAGCTTGGCCAGAACCTCGCGCGCGCGGGGGCCGGACAGTTCGAACACGGCGCGGGCGTCCGACACGTTCACGGCGAGCGCGTGGCTGCCTTCCAGCGCGGCGTGCATCTTTTTCAGCGCCGCCGCGACATCGGCGTAGGGGCAAAGCACCAGCGCCTCGTCCGGCGACATCCACGCCACGCCACGCGCGCCGTCCATGTTGGCTGCGCCCGGCCCGGGCATGTCTTGCCCGCTTGCACCCTTCGCCGCGCCTGCGACGCGGGCATGAGACAGATCACCGCGCAGGGTGATCATGCCTTGCAGGCCGATCTCGCGGACCTCCGCGATACCCGAGGCGGACGCCCCGTTCAGGGGGGAGACAGGATCAGCCATTCGCTTTTGCTCCTTCCGGGTCGTAGAAGACGGGGCTGACGATGCGCGCCGCGTGGTCTGTGCCATCCGTGCCGGGGAAGGTCAGCACTTCGCCTATGCGGTCCGGGCCATTCAGCACAAGCCCCATCGCGATGCCCTTGCCAAGGTTCGGCGAGTGGTAAGACGAGGTCACCCGGCCCTGCATCACCGTCTGGCCATTGGCGTTGGTCCCCTCCCCCTTCGCATAGGCGCCATCGGGCAGGACGGCGCCGTCAAGAGTCTCTAGCCCCACCAGCTTCCAGCGCGCGGGGTCGGTCATGTGGGCGCGTTCCTGCGCGCGCTTGCCGAGGAAATCTTCCTTCTTTTTCGAGATCGCCCAGTTCAGGCCAAGATCTTGCGGGATCACCGTGCCATCGGTCTCGTCCCCGATCATGATGAAGCCCTTTTCGGCGCGCAAGATATGCAACGCTTCGGTCCCGTATGGCATGACCCCAAGGTCCGCGCCCACGCTCATCAGCAAATCCCAGAGGGCCTGCCCCTGGCTCGCGGGCACCGCAACTTCAAAACTCAGCTCACCCGAGAAGGAGATGCGGAAGATGCGGGCGTCAAAGTCCCCAAGCTTGCCTTCGGCCCATTCCATAAAGCCCAGCGCATCGTTTGACACGTTCATGCCGCCCAGCCGCTCCAGCGCTGTGCGCGCGTTCGGGCCGACCACGGCGATCTGGGCGTATTGCTCGGTCAGGTTGGCGACATAGACCTTCCAGTCCCACCACTCGGTCTGGAGCCATTCTTCCATATGTTGGTGGATGCGGTCCGCGCCGCCGGTGGTGGTGTGGCACAGCCACGTGTCGTCATCGAGCCGCGCCACCACGCCGTCGTCGATCAGGAAACCGTTTTCGGAGCACATTAGCCCGTAGCGGCATTTGCCCGGCTTCAAGTTGGACATCATGTTCGTGTACATCATGTCCATGAAGCGGCCCGCATCGGGGCCTTTGACCACGATCTTGCCCAGCGTCGAGGCGTCGAGCAGGCCGAGGTTCTCGCGCACATTTTTCGTCTCGCGCATCACCGCATCATGGGTGCTCTCCCCGCTGCGGACATAGGCGTAAGGACGGCGCCACGCGCCGACGGGTTCCCAATCCGCGCCGTTTGCTTCGTTCCAGTCGTGGATCGGCGTGCGGCGCAGGGGCTGGAACACATCGCCCCGCGCCTCGCCTGCGATGGCCCCCATTGAGATCGGCGTGTAGGGCGGGCGGAAGGTGGTTGTGCCAGTTTGCGGGATCGGCTGGCCCAGCGCGTCGGAGAGGATCGCCAGACCGTTGATATTGCTTAGCTTTCCTTGGTCGGTCGCCATACCGAGCGTCGTATAGCGCTTCGCGTGTTCAACGCTTTCAAAGCCTTCCTGCGCGGCAAGCTGCACGTCCGAGACCTTCACATCGTTCTGGTAGTCGAGCCATGCCTTCGCGCGCAGCTCCTTCTTGGCGCCTTGCGGCATCATCCAGACGGGGGCCATCGGGGCCTCCTCCGGGGTCTCCGCTACTGGGGCCGCGCCGGATGCCGGTTTGAACCCTGCGGCCTGCGCGGCCGCTTGTCCGGCTGCCTCGGCAACCGTCAGCACCTCGGCCAGCGCCATGTCGCCATTTGCACTGCCCGCGGCGGAGACAAAGCCTTCGCCCGCCGCACCCGTCGGTGGGCGGTCCGGGTCGGGGCGGAACATCGCGCCCGCCGCATCCCAAAGCAGCTTGCCGCCGCAATGGGAATAAAGGTGCACAACCGGCGACCAGCCGCCCGACATCGCGACCGCGTCGCAGGGGATTTCCTCCAGCACCGCGCCCTCGCCCGCCTGCGCGCAGACGGCAACGCCCGTGACGCGCTTGCCCCCCAGCACCTTCGCCACGCCGTGGCTCATCATGACGCGCACGCCGAGGGCCTTGGCCTGCTGTATGAGCGGGCTGTCCTCGGCCAGCACGCGCGCATCGAGGATCGCGGGCACGTCGAGCCCTGCGTGTTTCAGCGCAATGGCGGTGCGGTAGGCGTCGTCATTGTTGGTCACCACAACCGTCCGGTCGCCGGGGCTGCTGGCAAAGTTCACCACGTAGTCGCGCACCGCGGAGGCGAGCATGACACCCGGCACATCATTGCCCGCAAAGCTGAGCGGGCGTTCAATCGCGCCGGTTGCGGTGATGATCTGCGCCGCGCGGATGCGCCAAAGCCGGTGGCGCGGGCCTGCCGCCTTCGGATTATGGTCGGTCAGCCGCTCATAACCCAGCACGTAGCCGTGGTCATAAACCCCTGCCCCCATCGTCCGGGTGCGCATCTGCACGTTGCCTGCCGCCTCCAGCTCGGCCACGGCCTTGGTCACAAAGTCCTGCGGGTCCGCCCCATCGATGCTGCCGCCATCAACGGGCGCGCGCCCGCCCCAATGGGCCGTCTGCTCCAGCACCATGACCCGCGCGCCGGTGCGCGCCGCGGACCGTGCCGCTTGCAGGCCAGCAACGCCGCCCCCAATCACCAGCAAATCGCAGAAGGCATAGCTGTGCTCATACGTATCCGCATCCCGCGCCTTGGGCGCCGCGCCAAGGCCCGCCGCCTGCCGGATGAACGGCTCGTAGACGTGTTTCCACATGGGGCGCGGGTGGATGAACATCTTGTAGTAAAAGCCCGCGGGCATGAAGCGGCTGAGCTTTGCGTTCACCGCGCCGATGTCGAAATCGAGGCTGGGCCAGTGGTTCTGGCTCTTCGCCTGCAGTCCATCAAACAGCTCGGTCGTGGTGACGCGCTGGTTCGGCTCAAACTTGCCCTCGGTGCCGAGGTTCACAAGGCCGTTCGGCTCTTCCACGCCGCTGGCGACGATGCCGCGGGGGCGGTGGTATTTGAACGACCGGCCGACCAGCATCTGGTCCTGCGCCAAGAGGGCGGAGGCGAGCGTGTCGCCTTCAAATCCGCGCATGGTCATGCCGTTGAAGGTGAAAGTGAGGGCGCGGCCGCGGTTCAGGAGGCGGCCGCCTGTGGCGAGGCGTGTGCTCATGTCTTCAGGCCTTTGCGCGGGTGGCGCCGGAGGGAGCCTCCGGCGGAGGTTTTCTTGGCCAAGTGAAGGGGCTGGGTCATGCGCTGAACTCCCGCCAGGTCCAGCCGGGGCGTTTGGCGCTGATCTTGTCCTTGAGCGCTTGCGGCGGCTCGGACGTTTGGGCGCTGTAGGTGCCAAAGACCTCGAGCGTGGTCGTGCAGCGGGCCGCGTGGAACCACTTGCCGCAACCATAGACGTGGCGCCAGCGCTCAAAATGCACGCCTTTGGCGTTTTCGCGCATGAAGAGGTAGGTCTCAAAGTCTTCTTCGGAGGAGCCGGGGCCGTGCCGCGTCAGGTGCGCCTCGCCCCCGCCGTGGAATTCGGTTTCTTCTGCGGTGACGCCGCAGACCGGACAAGTGAGGATCAGCATGGGATGCCTCCGCGTTCGCTTTTTCCAGATTTGGGCGCTATGGTTTGGCAAGCCCAATCGGAGGATGTGGAATGAGCAAGGAAATGATGGCGGTCATCGCCTTTGGCGGTATTTGCGCCTTTGCGCTGGTGATGTTCCTGCTGGAGCGGCGCGCGGCGGCCAAGCGGCTGGAGGCGCGCGGGGGCCGCGAGGTGGACGTGGCCAACCTGATCGCCTTTGGCTCCAAGGCGGGTGAAGGCGAGAAGACCCACTAAATGGAGTGGGTCATCGGCCTGATCGCGGTTTTTGCCCTGGCGGGCCTGTGGCTGGCGATCCGCGAACGCCGCACCGGGCGCGGCAAAATCATCGATGAGACGGCCCACAGCCCCCAGACCGAAGCGGACCGGGAACGCATCCGCGCCGAAGGTGTCGCGCTGAACCGGATGAGTGGGACCGATGGCGGGGTGCTTTAGCATTCCACCGCTCCGCACGTGATCAGGCGGTTCACGATCCGGTCACCAAAGCCCCATTGGATCGTCGCAAGGGTCAGCAGCAAGACGTTCAAGGCGTTGAACACCGAGGCTTGCGTGCGCAGGGCATCGAAATTGCGCTCTTCGGTCAGCGTGTCGATGACGTAGCCGGTTTTGGGCAGTTCGGTTGGCGGCACGCCATCGCGCAGCGCCGCGAGTTCAAGGCCGAATTCATGCAGCAGTTTTTCCACGGTCCGCTGGCGGGACAGCTCAATCTGCGCCAGCTGGTCGGAAAAGAACAGCACAGCCGCCGCAACGCCCAGCGCGCCGAGCCTTTGGAAGATGTCCGCGTTGCCGACCCACAGCATGTAAAGCGAGGCGCAGGCCCAGGCGATCAGCCCGACATAGGCCGTAACCCGCGACAGGCGCATGAGGATGAAGCGCGCGGGGCGCATCAATGCGCCACCCCTGCCGCGACGGATTCGTCAATGAAGCGCCCTTCGCGGAAGCGGTCGAGGCCAAACTCGTCCGTCAGCGGCGAGCGGCCCTTGGCCATCAGTTCCGCCATCGCCCAGCCTGAGCCCGGGGTCGCCTTGAACCCGCCCGTGCCCCAGCCGCAGTTGATAAAGACGCCCTCAACCGGGGTCTTGGACAGGATCGGCGAGCGGTCGCCCGTCACGTCCACGATCCCGCCCCATTGGCGCAGCATCTTCAGGCGGGAGATCATCGGGAAGGTCTCGATCAGGGCGCGCACGGTTTCCTCGATATGGTGGAAGGCGCCGCGCTGCGTATAGTTGTTGTACCCGTCCGTGCCGCCGCCGATCACCATCTCGCCCTTGTCGGACTGGCTCATGTAGCCGTGCACGGTGTTGGCCATGACGACCACGTCCATGCAGGGCTTGATCGGCTCGGATACGAGGGCCTGCAGCGCAACGGATTCGATTGGCAGGCGGAAGCCGGCCATCGCCGCCACGTCGCCGGAATGGCCCGCCACGACGATGCCCAGCTTGTCACAGTCGATCGCGCCCTTGGTGGTGTCGACGCCCACCACCTTGCCGCCCTCGCGCCGGATGCCGGTGACTGCGCATTGCTGGATCACGTCCATGCCCATGTCGCTGCACGCCCGCGCATAACCCCAGGCCACCGCATCATGGCGCGCCGTGCCGCCGCGCGGCTGCCAGAGCCCGCCGAGGACCGGGTAACGCGGGCCCGACAGCTCGATGATCGGGCACAGCTCTTTCACCCGCTCCGGCCCGATAAACTCGGTCTCCACCCCTTGCAGCGCGTTCGCATGGGCCGTGCGCTGGTAGCCCCGCACCTCGTGATGGGTCTGGGCCAGCATGATGACGCCGCGGGGGCTGAACATGACGTTGTAGTTCAGGTCCTGGCTCATCGTCTCATACAAAGAGCGCGACTTTTCATACAACGCCGCAGACGCATCCTGCAGGTAGTTCGACCGGATGATCGTTGTGTTCCGGCCCGTGTTGCCCCCGCCAAGCCAGCCTTTTTCAAGGATGGCGACGTTGGTGATGCCGAAATTTTTCCCAAGGTGGTAGGCCGTGGCCAGCCCATGCCCCCCGGCCCCGATGATAATCACGTCATAGCGCGTTTTCGGCTCCGGGCTGCGCCAGGCACGCTCCCACCCGCTGTGGAAGCGAAACGCCTCTCGGGCGATGGCAAAGGCGGAGTACTTCTTCATTGCGCACCTCGGGACGGATTCGATCAGGCGGGGCCGATTTCCTGTGTTGTAATGGGGTAAAGCGGCGGCTCCAAGCGGGCGGCGCGCGGCACATTCCACCAGATTTGCGACATGTGCGCGCGTGCCTTCTCTTTGGGCGGTGGCGAGGTTAGGTAAGGTGCGGGTTTTGCAACGGGGACAGCATGGTTTTCTGGATCATTTCTGGGCTTTTGGCGGCGGTTGCGGGCGTTTTGCTGGCGATCTCAGTGATGCGCGGGCGGGCGGAGGATCGCGCCGACTACGACCTGCAAGTCTACCGCGACCAGCTGGCGGAAGTGGACCGGGATGCAGAACGCGGCGTGCTGGCGCCCGAGGACGCGGAGCGGGTGCGCACGGAGGTCGCGCGCCGCATCCTCGCCGCCGACCGCGCCGCGGCAGAAGCACCGCGGGCGGGGCAAACCCGCGGCGGGCCGGTGCTGGCGGGCGTGTTGGTCGTTGTGACGCTTGTGGCCAGCTTTGGGATTTACCTGACCTATGGCGCGCCAGGCTATGGTGATCTGCCGCTGGAGGCGCGGATCGCCGCGGCAGATGCCGCGCGGGCGGACCGGCCCAGCCAGGCGGATGCAGAAGCGACCGTGCGCGGGCTGCCGCCGCTGGAGGAGCCCAGCCCCGACTACGTTGCCCTTGTCGAACAGCTGCGCGCGGCGGTCGCAAGCCGCCCGGACGATTTGCAGGGCCACGAGCTGCTTGCGCAGGCCGAAGCGCGGCTGGGCAACTTTGGCGATGCGGCCCGCGCGATGGAAGGCGTGCTGCGGATCAAGGCGGAGGCCGTCACGGCCACGGATATCGCCAGCTATGCCGACCTGCTGGTGCTTGCGGCGGGCGGCTATGTCTCGCCCGAGGCAGAGGCGGCCTTGCGCGGAGCGCTGACGCTGGATGCGACCAATGGCTCGGCCCGCTATTACTGGGGGCTGATGCACGCGCAGACGGGGCGGCCCGATGTGGCCTTCCGGGTCTGGGATGCGCTGCTGCGCGAGGGGCCGGCGGATGCGCCGTGGATCGAGCCCATCGCCGTGCAGATCGAGGAGATGGCCTTTCGCGCGGGCGAGGCGAATTACCAGCTGCCGGAAGCTGGCGCGGGCCGCGGGCCGAGCGCAGCAGATATCGAGGCCGCAGGGGACATGAGCCCGGCCGAGCGGTTGGAAATGATCGAAGGGATGGTCAGTTCGCTTGGCGCGCGCCTTGCCTCCGATGGGGGCAGCGCGGAGGAGTGGGCGCAGCTGATCACCGCGCTTGGCGTTCTGGGCCGGAGCCAGCAGGCAGCGGCCATCG
Organism: Pseudomonadota bacterium; assembly: GCA_039817385.1. Taxonomy (GTDB): domain Bacteria; phylum Pseudomonadota; class Alphaproteobacteria; order Rhodobacterales; family Rhodobacteraceae; genus JBCBCP01. The sequence continues at coordinate 587,232 of JBCBVY010000001.1, forward strand.
TCACGGAGGCGCGGCAGGCCTTTGCCGAGAACCCGGGCGCGCTCGACACGATCAACCGTGCGGCTGAACAGGCAGGTGTGCCATGATCTTTGACGAAGCGGAGGGCTTTGCTGCCGCCCTGCCCGCGCATGGCGCGTTGATGGGGCTGGATCTTGGCACCAAAACGATTGGCGTGGCGGCCTCCGACACGTTCCGCGCCGTCGCCTCCCCGCTTGAGACGGTCAAGCGGCGCAAGTTCGGGCAGGATGCGGCGGCGCTGGAGGCGCTGATCGGCGCGCGCGACGTGGTCGGCATTGTGCTGGGCCTGCCCCGCAATATGGACGGGACGGAGGGGCCCCGCTGCCAGTCGACCCGCGCCTTTGCCCGCAACTTTGAATCCTTTGTCAGGGGCCGCTGGGACGGGCCCATCGGGTTCTGGGACGAACGGCTGAGCACGGTCGCCGCGGAAAAAGCGTTGCTTGAGGCGGATACGACACGCAGACGTCGCGCAGAGGTCATTGATCACGTCGCGGCGGCCTATATCTTGCAAGGGCTGCTGGACCGGCTGGCAGTGCTGAGGAGCGCATAAATGACGGAACCCGTCTGGACCCGGCCCGAGATTGAAAGCCCCTGCGTACGCGTTTGCGTGCTGCACCCCGAAACGGGCCTGTGCACGGGCTGCGCGCGCAGCGCCGAGGAGATCGGCATGTGGTCCCGGCTGAGCCCCGAAGCGCGCCGCGCGATCATGGACGAGCTGCCTTCGCGCGAGGCGGCACCCAAGACGCGCCGGGGTGGGCGGGCGGCCCGCCTGGCGCGGTAAGATGGGCAATATTGCCCATCCTACGCGGTGAGCCATTCCTTTATTGAAGCAGCGTCAGGCCGGAAGTAAGCCGTCATGCGCGCGCCTTCCCCCGCGCGCCACGGAGCCACGCCGTGCAGCAGCATGGGGTGCAGCAGCACCGCTTCACCGGTTTGCAAAGACACCTCGACCCGTTTGCAAACTTCAAAGCAGCGGCGGCGGGCGGCGGCATAAATATCCGTGATGTCTACGTTTTCCGGCTCTGCTTCGTGTGACAGCGCGTCCCGGAACGTCTGCCCCATGATCGCGTGGCTGCCGTCCCAGACCACCAACGGCGCGGCCTGCGCATCGCAAGGGCCAAGGCCAATCCCGAGGATCCAGCGATGCGGCTCGCGCACAAAGCGGCGCTTCGGGCTGCCCTCGCCCAGCACCCCGTCCACATGCGCCGCGTCGCGCTTTAGCCGGTAGCCAAAGGCAGCCTCGCTCTCACCGTCGCGGGGTTTCGGATAGCCGGGAAAGGTGACCGACACTTGCGCCCGGTGCAGCGCGGGCCAGCCGCCAAAGGCGCGCGCGGCCTCCACCGCTGCGCCGGTCAGGGGCGGGCCACCCGCTACGCGCCCTTCGGCATCATTGGGCAGCGCATCGAGGCCGACAAACCACGTCCCCTCGCATTGAAACATCTGTGCAAAGCCGGGATCGGCCAGCGCGCGTTGTGCGCCGGGCAACGCCGACGCGGCCCAATCCAGCGTCGCCGCCTCCGCCGCGAACCGCTGCCAGCCCGCCGCGCCTAGCCCCACAGCGCCGCCCGCAACATGTTCAGCGCAACCAGCACGAGGAACACCGCAAAGACCCGCTTGAGCGGGCGTGGGTCCATTGCATGGGCCAGCCGCACGCCCAGCGGCGTGGTCAGCAGCGTCATCGCGATCACCACCAGAAAGGCCGGACCGTTCACCGCCCCCAACGTCAGCGGCGGCACCGGGCCGGGCTGGTCCACCAGCAGAAAGCCGATGACCGAGGGCACGGCGATCAGCACGCCAAAGCCCGCCGCCGTCGCCACCGCCCGGTGAATCGCCACGCCGTAAAGGCTCATCAGCGGAACGCCAAAGCTGCCCCCGCCGATGCCCATCAGCACCGATAGGAACCCCACCCCGGGCGACAGCGCCGCGCGCCCTGCCCCGGTCGGCATCGCAGGGCCTAGCCGCCAGTGGCTGCGCCCAAAGCCCATGTAGAGGCCCACCACCAGTGCGAGCACGCCAAAGATCGCCGTCAGCGTCGCCGTGCGCAGCTGCGCCACAACCAGCATCCCCACGATGGCCCCAATCACGATCCCCGGCGCCCATGTCCGCAGGATGTCCCAGTCCACCGCGCCCTTGCGGTTATGGCTCAGCACCGAGCGGATGGAGGTCACAATGATCGTCGCGAGGGATGTGGCCAGGCACATCTGCATCAGCCCCGGACCATCATAGCCAAGCGTTTGAAACGCGTAGAAAAAGGCGGGGACCAGCACGATGCCGCCCCCCACGCCCAAAAGGCCCGCAAGCACGCCCGCAAAGGCGCCGATCACCGCCAGCAGCGCCAGCGTTTGCAACAAAAGCATGTCCATCTGCGCCGCCTACACCGTCTCCGGCCCGCGCGCCAGCGCCTCAAGCGCGTCTTCGACCAGCCGCGTCCCGGCCCCCGGGCGCACCGCCCCTTCGGACAGGGTGCGCCGCCACGCCCGCGCGCCGGGGCGGCCCGCAAACAGGCCCAGCATGTGGCGGGTGATCTGGTGCAGACGCCCGCCCACGCGCAGATGAGCCTCGATATAGGGCAGCATGGCGCGCACGGCGTCCTCGGGGGTGCGGTCCTGGCCGTCCCCCCAGATGCGCACGTCCGCCTGCGCAAGGATGTCCGCGGGCTGGTGGTAGGCCGCACGCCCGATCATCACGCCGTCAAGGCCGCTCTCCAGCAGCGCCTCCGCCGCGTCCAGCGAGGCCACCCCGCCGTTGATCGAGATATGCAGGTTGGGAAACAGACCTTTCATCCGCTGTACCAGATCGTAGTCGAGCGGCGGGATGTCCCGGTTTTCCTTCGGCGACAGGCCCTGAAGCCACGCTTTGCGCGCGTGGATCGTGACCCGTTCGCAGCCGGCGGCAACGATCTGGGCAAGGAATTCGGGCAGCACGATCTCGGGGTCTTGCTCGTCCACACCGATGCGGCATTTCACGGTGACCGGCACGTCGACCGCATCGCGCATGGCGCGCACGCAGGCGGCGACGGTGGCCGGGCTGCGCATCAGCACCGCACCAAACGTGCCCGATTGCACCCGGTCCGAAGGGCAGCCGCAGTTGAGGTTGACCTCGACATAGCCCGCCTGCGCGCCGAGCTTTGCGGCCACGGCCAGCTCGCCCGGGTCCGATCCGCCCAGTTGCAGCGCAACAGGATGCTCGGCGGCGTCATGCTCCAGCAGATGCAACGCCGCACCCCGCACCAGCGCGGGCGCGGTGACCATCTCCGTATAGAGCAGCGCGTTGCCCGACAGCTGGCGGTGCAGGAACCGGCAATGCCGGTCGGTCCAATCCATCATCGGCGCAACCGACAAGCGGGCGTGGTGTTCAAGGCGCATCTGGCGTCCTCTCGCTATCAGGCCGCAGCCATGTAGCGCAGCGTGCGGGCGCGTGCCAGAGGGCTAGGCCGCAAGGCTCGGCAGCCACAGCACAATGGCGGGGAAGGCCACCAGCAGGGCAATGGTTATCGCGTCGGCGATGAAGAACGGGGTCACGCCCTTGAACACATCCTGTACCGATAGATCATCGCGCACGCCCGCAACGACAAAGCAATTGAGGCCAATGGGCGGCGTGATCAGGCAGAACTCCGCCATCTTCACCACCAGGATCCCGAACCAGATCGCGCACATCGGGCCGGACATGCCAAAAGCGCTGTCCTCGGCAGAGACAAACTCACCCCCGTTCAGCGCCATCACCGCCGGGTAGACCACCGGCAACGTCAGCAGCAACATCCCAATCGCATCCATGAACATGCCCAGCACCGCGTAGGCCAGCAGGATGCAGATCAGGATCAACCAGGGCGACATCTCCAGCGCCGTGATCCAGTCGGAGAAGGCGCCGGGCAGGTCCGCAAACCCGAGGAACCGGACGTAGATCAGCACGCCCCAGATGATGGTAAAAATCATCACCGTCAGCTTTGCCGTCTCGATCAGCGCGTCTTTCAATGCGCCCCAGCGCATGCCCCGGTAAAGCGCCATGCAAAAGACGATGAAGGCGCCGACCGCCCCGCCCTCGGTCGGCGTGCCCCAGGCATCGCCAAAGGGGTTGTAGACAAAGAAGATGATGATCACCACGACCGCCACGATGGGCAGCGCACCGGGCAGGGATTCAAGCTTCTGCCGCAGGGTGAAGCCGCGCACGGGCGGGCCAACGTTTTTGAAGACGAGCGCGATGGTGATGATCAGCACCGCGTAGACGAGGGCGGAGAACATGCCCGGAATGAAACCGGCAAGCAGGAGCGAGCCGACGTCGGCTTCGACGATGATGGCGTAGATCACCAGGATGGCCGAGGGCGGGATGAGCGAGGCGAGCGTGCCGCCCGCGGCCACGACCCCGGCGGCGAACTGTTTGTTGTACCCGATCTTCAGCATTTCGGGGATGGCGATGCGGGCAAAAACCGCGGCCGTCGCCACGGACGCGCCGGAGACTGCGGCAAAGCCCGCGGTTGCAAAAACGGTAGAGACGGCAAGCCCCCCCGGCACCCAGGCGATCCAGCGCTTGGCAGCCTCAAACAGGGCCGTGGTCAGCTTGGCATAGTAGGCTAGGTAACCGATGAGGATGAAGGTCGGGATCAGGCTTAGCGCATGGGCGGAGACCTTGGAATGGGGCACCTGCCCCGCGATCTGCATTGTCTTGCCCAGCGCGCCATCGGGCACCCCGCGCCGTTCGTTCCAGAAGAAGAACTCGTTCAGTGCGAAGTCGTCGCGGGCCCAGAAGATCCACAAGATGCCGATAAACCCAGCGAGCGCCGCGGCAAAGGCGACGCGCATCCCCGAGAAGACGAGCACGAGCATCCCGCCCGTGACCCAAAGGCCAATCGTGATGTTATCCATCGGACCCCTCCAGCTTTTCCGCCTCGGCCCGGGCCTGTTCGGCGGCGCTTTTGATCAGGGGCACAGCAACGGGGCGCTCCAGCCCGAGGATAAACGCGCGGCCATAGCCCCAGGCCTGCAGCACCAGGCGCAGGCACAGAACCGCAAAGGCAATCGGCACGAGGATCTTCGAAGGCCAGATCGGCAGGGACACGTCGATGGAGCTGTCGCGGCTGCAAAACGGGCGGGCGCAGTCAAAGCTGCGGTCGAAATGGTAGTAGGCTCCGACCAGCAGGCCCAGCATCAAGAGCAGCATCAGGACCACGAGGAGACCCTCCAGCAGCCACAAGATACGCCCCCTCAGCACGCCGATCAGGATGTCCATGCGGATATGCACCCCGTCACGCTGCACATAAGAGACGCCCATGATCGCGATCAGCGGCATCAGCGCCTCGATATAATCGACATAGCCCAGCATCGGCGTTTCAAAGAACTCGCGCGCGGCCACGGAATAGGCCGCAAGGAACATCAGCGAAAACGCGGCAAGGCCGGAGCAAAGCGCGAGGAAGTGTTCGACCGGCAGCAAAATGCGATCAAGGCGCGACAGGAGGGTCGAATCCTCCAGCACCGTGGCGGAAGTGGCCATGTGTCAGGTCCGATGGTTGAGGTGTAGGATGGGCAATATTGCCCATCCTACGGGTTGCGGCTTAGCTGCCGCCTTTGGCTTCGGCGAGGGTTTCCACGACCAGGTCATAGAGCTCCTGACCCGGCAGGCCCTGCGCTTCCATGTCCGCGATCCACGCGTCGCGGATCGGATCGGCCGCCGCTGCGCGGAACTCCGCGATCACATCGGGTGCGAACTCAACCTTCTGCACGCCCTTTTCGGCCAGCACGCTGTCCCAGCGCTGCAGCAGGTCGGCGTAGTTGGTCAGGTAATGCGCGATGGCCTCGGGCACGGATTCGTCCAGCGCGGCGCGGTGCGCCTCGGGCAGGTCCTCGTAGGCGTCGATATTCACCACGACGGGGCAGTTCACCGTGCCGGGGTTGAGGTTCGCGGTCCACCAGTCGGCCTGGTTGATCGTGCCGAAGGACAGGTGCGCGTGCTGGGCAAAGGCAACCGTGTCCACAACGCCCGATTCCATCGCCTGGTAGGCTTCGGTCGCGGTCACCGACGTCGGCACGGCGCCCACGGCCTTGAACGCGTTGCCGATGCCGCCCGTGGCGCGCACGCGCATGCCTTCCATGTCCGCCAGCGTCATCTTCGGATCGCCGGTGCCGACAAGGTTGTACTGCGGCATGGGCGAGGTCATCAGCAGCTTGGCGTTCCACTGTGCCATTTCCTCGGCCGCGGCCGGGTGGGCGTAGACCGCCTGGCTCACGGCGACTTCCTGTTCGAGGTTCTCAACCCCGAGGAACGGCAGCTCCAGCACGGTGATCACGCGGTTCTTGTCGCGGTGATAGCCCGCGCAGAACTGCGCCATCTCGAACGCGCCGATGGAGATGCCGTCGAGGTTTTCGCGGTTCTTTGACAGGCCGCCATAGCTGACGTTCATCGTAAATTCGCCGCCGGTCTTTTCGGAGACCAGCTCGGCCAGCTTTTCGATATGCTCGGTGAAGGCGCGGCGCTTGCCCCAGACGGAGACGTTCCATTCGGTTGCCGCCGCCTCAATGGCAAAGGCAAAGGTCAGGGTGCCGGCGACGGCGCCCATTGCAATCTTGTTCATCTTGTTTTCTCCCTATCGGCAGGGTGTTTGCCCCCGCTCCTGCGTCACGCTAGCGCAGGGGGGCGGAGGTGCCAAGAGGCCGCGGGCATCGCGGTAGCGCAGGGCCGGCGCTGCGGGGTAGGCTGATCGGGGAACTGAGGGGGCAGAGATTTGGGAACGTTTGACGGAAGCTGCGCCTGCGGGGCGCTGCGCTACGAGACGGTCGGCTCGCCGATCTGGGCGATGCATTGCCACTGCGCCAGCTGCCGCGCCGCGACCGGCTCGCCGATGACCAGCTGGTTCGGCATGGGGCGGGGCCAGGTGACGTGGATCGGCACGCGCAGCTTTCACAGATCAACCCCCGGGGTGACGCGCGCCTTTTGCGGGATATGCGGCACGCCGATGCACTATATGAGCACACGCTGGCCGGGGGAGGTGCACCTTTACGCCGCCACGCTGAATGACCCTTCGGTTTATCAGCCAACCGCGCATGTGCACTGGGCGGAGCGGGTGCGGTGGCTGAACATTCAGGACGATCTTGCGAAACATGAAGGCGCCGCGCCGTGAGCGCAGGCGCCGCCCTGCGGAACGGGGCGATTTCGCGGCGCTGACCCGGATCGGCGGGCCTCGTTGAACGCAGAGGCCCCGCCGACCCCAAGGTCGGCTTTTGGGACACAGCGCGTTGCGGGAGGACGATCACATCCATTTGCCGCCGCAACATACGAGTCCGTATGCTATCCGAAGCAGCGAAATATGGCGCACTATCAATTCATTCGTGCGGCGATATGATCCAGCGCAAAGACGGAACATTTTGCCGCCATTAGGCGGGCAGAAACAATCTGCGCCGAAGACAGCGCCAAGGAGGAGCCCGCCCCATGTCCCAAACCACGTCCAAAACCTATGCCCCATCCGCAGAGATGCAGGCCCGCGCCCATGTGGACGCCGCCAAATACGACGCGATGTATGCCGCATCCATCGCTGACCCGGCCGCCTTCTGGGGCGAACACGGCAAACGGGTGGACTGGATCACGCCCTATTCGAGCGTGAAGGACGTGAGCTACGATTTGGGCAACGTGTCGATCAACTGGTTCAAGGACGGCACGCTGAACGTCGCCGCCAACTGCATCGACCGCCACCTCGCCACCCGCGGCGATCAGACTGCCATCATCTGGGAGCCGGACAGCGCCGAGGATGAGGCGCTGCACATCACCTACCGCCAGCTGGGCGAGGAAGTGGGCCGGATGGCCAATGTGCTCAAGGGCCTTGGCGTTTCCAAGGGCGACCGGGTCATCATCTATCTGCCCATGATCCCAGAGGCAGCCTATGCGATGCTGGCCTGCGCGCGGATCGGGGCAATCCACTCCATCGTGTTCGCCGGCTTCTCCCCCGATGCGCTGGCCGCGCGGGTGGCCGGTTGCGACGCAAAGCTGGTCATCACCTCCGACGGCGCGCCGCGCGGCGGGCGGGTCACGAACCTTAAGGACAACGTGAACCAGGCGCTGATCAATGTGATCGACCCGACCAAATGCCTTGTGGTCAAGCGTACGGGCCAGCAGATCGCATGGCGGTCGGATATGGATTACTGGCTGCACGAACAGGCGGCGAAGGTTGGCACCGACTGCCCGGCCGAAGAGGTGGGCGCCGAAGATCCGCTCTTTATCCTCTACACGTCGGGCTCCACCGGGCAGCCCAAGGGGGTTGTGCACACGACAGGCGGCTACCTTGTCTACGCCTCCATGACGCACGAGATGACCTTCGACTACCACGAGGGCGATATCTTTTGGTGCACGGCGGATGTCGGCTGGGTCACGGGCCACAGCTACATTGTTTATGGCCCGCTCGCCAATGGTGCGACGACGATCATGTTTGAAGGCGTGCCAACCTACCCGGATGCGGGCCGCTTCTGGGCCGTGTGCGAAAAGCACAAGGTGAACCAGTTCTACACCGCGCCCACGGCAATCCGCGCGCTCATGGGCCAGGGGGACGCATTTGTCACCAAATATGACCTGAGCGATCTGCGCATTCTTGGCACGGTGGGTGAGCCGATCAACCCGGAGGCGTGGAACTGGTACAATGACGTCGTGGGCGGCGGGCGCTGCCCCATCGTCGACACGTGGTGGCAGACGGAGACGGGCGGCCACCTGATGACCCCCCTGCCCGGCGCGCACGCCACCAAACCCGGCGCGGCGCAGCGGCCCTTCTTTGGCATCAAGCCGGTGGTGCTGGAGCCTGCGAGCGGCGAGGTGATCGAGGGCGACGGCGTCGAAGGCGTGCTTTGCATCGCGGACAGCTGGCCCGGCCAGATGCGCACCGTCTGGGGCGATCACGAGCGGTTTGAGAAGACCTACTTCAGCGATTACAAGGGCTATTACTTCACCGGCGACGGCTGCCGCCGCGACGAGGATGGCGATTACTGGATCACCGGCCGGGTCGATGACGTGATCAACGTCTCGGGCCACCGCATGGGCACGGCCGAAGTCGAAAGCGCGCTCGTTGCCCACGAAAAGGTCGCGGAGGCCGCCGTGGTCGGCTACCCGCACAACATCAAGGGTCAGGGCATTTACTGCTACGTCACCCTGATGAATGACGAAGAGCCGTCCGAGGATCTGCGCAAGGAACTGCGCACCTGGGTCCGGCAGGAAATTGGGCCTATCGCCTCCCCCGACCTGATCCAGTGGGCCCCCGGCCTGCCCAAGACCCGTTCGGGCAAGATCATGCGCCGCATCCTGCGCAAGATCGCGGAGGATGATTTTGGCGCACTTGGCGACACCTCCACGCTCGCCGATCCGTCCGTCGTGGACGATCTGATCGAGAACCGGATGAACCGCGCCAGCTAAGTCCGGGATTGAACGGCGCGCACTGGACACTACCTGCCCCGCATGGTTAGCGGGGCAGCATGATGCGAGACGACAGCTGGAATGAACAGGCCGATTTGCGCCGCGCCTTCTCGCGCTTTGCAACGGGCGTGACGGTTGTCACCACGCGCGATGCGGCGCTGGGTCCGGTTGGCTTTACGGCCAATTCCTTTGCCTCCGTCTCGCTCGACCCGCCGCTGGTCCTTTGGTCGATTGGGTCGGCGGCCACGCGGCACGATGTTTTTGCAGGCGCGCAGCGCTTTGCAATCCACGTCCTGGCGGAGGCGCAAAAAGACATCGCTTCGCATTTTGTGCAAGAGGGCGGCGGTTTTGATGCCTTCGACTGGCACGCGGACGCGGACGGTCTGCCGCATCTGAACGGCTGCCTTGCCCGCTTTGCCTGCGAGATGCACCAGACCATCACCGCCGGGGACCACACGATCATGATCGGGCGGGTGACCACGATTGCGCAACGCGAGGGCGCCGGGCTGGCTTATATGAACTCGGCTTTCGGCACCTTCACGGGCACAAGCGCCTAGGCCCGCGCCAAAAGACTTGCAAATCGCGCCACGGGGATGTCAGAGGCCGCGCGCTGCCCCTATCTTGGGCGCAGCAAGGGGAGGCATCGCCATGCGCACCGGGCCACGCCGCTACAAGACCGCGACCATCCTTCTGCAGCTTTGCGGGCTGCTGGGGCTGGACCACACGCGCGTGCTGGCGCGGATGGGCTACCCCGCGGACTATGCAGAGGCGGAAAAGCAGGGCGTGCTGGCCGCCGAGTATTTCGCCGGCTGGGAGGCGATCGTGACGGAGGCAAACCGCGCAGACTTGCCCCTGTTCCTCGGGCAGGCGTATGCGCGCGGGCCGTTCAACCCGGCCTATTTCGCCTTCACCTGCAGCCCGCGCGTGGATGCCGGGCTGGAACGGCTGGCGCTGTTCAAACCGCTGGTCGGCCCGCTGATGATGACCCTGCGCAAAGGCCCGGCAGGTGTGACGGTTCTGAAATCCACGACCGATCCGGGGCTGCCCCTGCCGCTGAGCTTTGCCGCGACCGAGGCGGTGTTTCTGGTTGAGGCCGCCCGCACCTGCACCGGCGCGCCGATTGTGCCAACTTCGGTCTGCCTGCCGGACCGGCCCGCGGGCGCAGAGGCGCTTGAGGACTTCCTTGGCTGCCGGATCACGCACGGGCCGCCATCGATCACGTTTTGCACTGAGGATGCCGCGCGCCTGCTTCTGTCCTCCAACGCTGATCACTGGGCCGCGATCGAGCCAAGCTTTCGCCAGCAGCTGCGCCTTGCCACCGCCGCGACAAGCTGGGCAGAGCGGACGCGGGCCACGCTGGCGCAGATGCTCCCGTCGGGCCGCAGCAGCGTTGCCCATGTTGCAGGCGCCTTGCGCTTGTCGAACCGCTCGCTTCAGCGGCACCTGCGCAGCGAGGGCACCTCGTTCCAGCGGGTGCTGGACGATCTGCGCCATGACCTTGCGCTCGGCTATCTGCGCACCAGCGCCATGACAATTGATGAGATCAGCTATCTTCTGGGCTACCGCGACCCAAACTCGTTCCATCGGGCGTTTCAAGGCTGGACCGGGCTGACACCAACGGCGGCGCGCCGCAACGCGGCGGGGCAAGCCGCGCGCTGAAGCCGCAGGGTAACGGCGCCCGTGCGATCCTCCCGATGGCCTTGTGCTTGGCGGCGGGCGGGTTATCTCGCCCCGCAGGGGGCGCTGGACATGCTGCTTGAACTGGACAACATCACGAAATCCTTTCCCGGTGCGGACGAACCGGTCACCGTTCTGCGCGGCGTCTCGCTTGGTCTGGAGGCGGGTGAGAGCCTCGCGCTGACCGGTGAAAGCGGCAGCGGAAAAAGCACCCTTTTGCATATCGCCGCCGGGCTGGAGGACGCGGATGGCGGTGCCGTTCGGCTAAACGATGTAGACATTGGCGCCCTGAATGATGCGGGGCGCGCGGCGCTGCGCCGGACCGACATCAGCCTTGTGTTTCAGCAATTCAACCTTGTGCCCTCCCTCACCGTGGGCGCGAATATTGGCTTTCAGGCCGCGCTCGCGGGGCGCCGTGACGCCGCGTTTGAGGCGCAGCTGATCGCAGCCCTCGGGCTTGAGGCGCAGCTGGGCAAGTATCCGGAGGCGCTCTCTGGCGGGCAGCAGCAACGCGTCGCCATCGCGCGGGCGCTGGCCGTGCGGCCCAAACTGCTTCTGGCGGACGAGCCGACGGGCAACCTTGACGAAGGCACGGCGGCGGCCGTTCTGGATGCGATGCTGGCGCTCGTGGCACAGACCGGCGCGGCGCTGATGGTCGTGACCCATTCATCGGCGCTCGCCGCGCGCCTCGACCGGCGCGTGCACCTCAAGGGTGGTGCGCTGACATGATATGGGCCTGCTTGCGCGCACTTTGGTCTTTCTGGTGGCGCGCCCCGCTGCAGCTTTTTGCCTTCCTCGCGGGGCTTGCGCTCGCCACGGGGCTCTGGTCCGGCGTGCAGGCCATCAACGCAGAGGCCCGCGCGAGCTATGACGCCGCGGCGGCCACGCTGGGCGAAGGCCAGTTCGATCAGCTGGTGCCGCGCAGCGGGGACGTCATTGCCCAGTCGGTTTACCTCGACCTGCGCGCGGCAGGCTGGCGCGTCTCCCCCGTTTTGGATGTGCAGCTAAATGGCGTGCGCCTGGTGGGGATCGAACCGCTGACCACGCCCACAACCATGTCATTTGCCACTGGCGGTCTGCAGATCGGAGATGCCGATACCTTGATCGGGACCGCCGCGGTGGCCGAGGCGCTGCGCGGCGTGGCGGAGGTGACGGTCGATCCGGCCATCGCCCCCGGCGTGGCGATTGCGGACATTGGCGCGGTGCAGCGGCTGACCGGCCGGGACGATCTGAGCCGGTTTCTGGTGCATCCAGACCAGCCCCGTGGGCGTCCCCAGCTGGCCGACATCGCGCCGCAGCTTGCCCTGCAACCCAGCCAGCAAGTCGCCGATGTCGCCGCGCTGACCGACAGTTTTCACCTCAACCTCACGGCCTTTGGCCTGCTGAGCTTTGCCGTGGGGCTGTTTATCGTGCACGCAACCATCGGGCTGGCGTTCGAACAGCGGCGCGGGATGATCCGCACCCTGCGCGCGCTTGGCGTACCGCTGCGGACGCTGCTGGCGCTCATCGCGGTTGAGATGGGGGCGCTGGCGCTGATCGGCGCAGCACTGGGGGTCATGCTGGGTTACGGCGTTGCCGCCCTGCTGCTGCCGGATGTGGCTGCGACGGTGCAGGGGCTTTACGGCGCGCAAGTGTCCGGCACGCTCAGCCTGCGGCCCGAATGGTGGCTGTCTGGTTTTGCGCTGGCGCTCCTTGGCACGGGCGCGGCGCTTGCGGGGCGCATTTGGCAGATTGCGCGGATGCCGCTTTTGGCGTCCGTCCGGCCCCGCGCATGGGCGATGGCCGGGGCGTCGCGGTTTCGCGGTATTGCACTGGCTGGCGTGGCCTTGCTGGTGGTTGCCGGAGGTCTGGCGGCCTTTGGCAGCGGTCTGGGTCAGGCGTTTGCGCTGCTCGGCTGTTTGCTGATCGGCGCGGCGCTGATCCTGCCGTGGGTGGCAGCGACGCTGCTGCGCTTTGCGCCGGGCAGCGGGGCCATAACCGCGTGGTTCTGGGCGGATACGCGCCAGCAGCTGCCGGGGCTGGCGCTTGCGCTGATGGCGCTGCTGCTCGCGGTGTCGGCCAATATCGGGGTGTCGACGATGGTGTCGTCCTTCCGGCTGACCTTCGTGGCCTTCCTCGACCAGCGCCTCGCGCCGGAGCTGTTCGTGCGGGTCGAAAATGCCGCGCTTGGTGCGGCGCTGGAGGATTATTTGGACGCCCGCGGTCTTGAGGTGCTGCCCCTGCTGACCGCCGAGCGGGCCGTCGCAGGCCAGCCCGCGCAGCTGTTTGGGGTGCGTGTCGGACGGACGTACCGGGACAGCTGGCAGTTCCTCGGTGAAGCCCCGGGCGTCTGGGACGCGGTAGCGGCGGGCGAGGCTGTCGTGGTGAACGAGCAGCTCGCGCGGCGCTCGGGCCGCTGGGTGGGCGACCGGGTGGACGTGGCGCCGGGGCGCGATCTGCCCATTGGCGCGGTGGTCGGAGATTACGGCAATCCGCAGGGGCAGGTGGTGATGGGCGAGGCGCTGTTTCGCTCGCTTTATTCTGCGGCTGCGGCGACCTCCTTCGGGATCCGGACGGAAGACGCCCCTGCCCTGCGCGCCGATCTGATGCGCGACCTTGGCCTGCCGGACAGCGCGATGATCAATCAAGCCGCGATCAAAGGCCTGTCGCTGGAGGTGTTCGAGCGGACCTTTACGGTCACCGCAGCGCTGAACGTTCTAACGCTGGGGGTCGCGGGTTTTGCGATGCTGATGAGCCTTCTGACACTCGCCGATCTGCGCGTGCCGCAGTTGGCGCCTGTCTGGGCGCAAGGCGTGACGCGGACGCGCCTGGGCGCGCTGGAGCTGGCCCGGGCGGTCGGGCTGGGGGTGATCGTGTTCCTCTGCGCGCTGCCCTTGGGCCTTGCGCTGGCGTGGGTGCTGCTGAGCATCGTGAACGTCGAGGCGTTTGGCTGGCAACTGCCGATGTTCCTCTTTCCCGCCGACTATGCGCGGCTTGGCGGCTGGGCGCTTCTGGCGACGGTGGTTGCGGCGGCATGGCCTGCGCTGCGGCTGGCGCGCACGCCGCCCTCCGCCCTTTTGAAAGTGTTTGCAAATGAGAGATAAGCGGTTTGCAAAACTGGCTTTGGCGGTGCTGTGCTTGTCCGTTCTGCTGCCGCTGCCCGCCCTCGCCCAGGGTTTCGGCGGCCTCGGCACCGAAGCGGCAGAGGATTTCGCGGCCCCGGCCCCAAACCCCGCCTTCGACTTCCCCGCCGATCATGGCCCGCACCCCGATTACCGGATCGAATGGTGGTACCTGACGGCCAATCTGGACGGGCCGGACGGGGCGCAATACGGGCTGCAATGGACGCTCTTTCGGACGGCGCTTGCGCCGGGAGAGGCGGAAGGCTGGGCCTCCCCGCAGGTGTGGTTCGCCCATGCCGCCGTCACCACGCCGGATGCGCATTACGCCACCGAACGCTTTGCCCGCGGCGGGATCGGACAGGCCGGGGTCATCGCAGACCCGTTCCGCGCCTGGATCGACGAGTGGGCGCTAGAGGGGCCGGATTTCAGCAACCTGTCCATGCGCGCGGCGGGGCCGGATTTTGCCTATGACATGACGCTGCGCGCCACCGGTCCGCTGGTCTTTCACGGGCAACACGGCTTTTCGGTGAAATCGGCGGAGGGTCAGGCGAGTTATTATTACTCCCAACCCTTCTATGACATCACCGGCACCTTGCAGCTGCCGGATGGTCCGGTGGAGGTCAGCGGATCAGCCTGGCTTGACCGGGAGTGGTCGTCACAGCCCCTGTCCGACAATCAGGAAGGGTGGGATTGGTTCTCGCTTTCTTTTGAAGGCGGCGAGAAGATGATGGGCTTTCAGCTGCGCCAGACGGACGGATCACGCTACACGGCGGCGACATGGATCGAAGCAGATGGCAGCACGCAGGCCTACCCCAACGGCGCCTTCACCGCTGCGCCGCTGGCGCAGACCCGTGTGGCGGGGCGCGATGTGCCGACGCGCTGGCGCGTGCGCCTGCCGGACCGGGGGCTGGATGCCGAGGTGTCCGCCTTTGTGCCCGAGGCGTGGATGGACGTGGCGATCCCCTATTGGGAAGGGCCCGTGGGCATCACCGGCAGCCACGCCGGGCGCGGCTACCTGGAGATGACGGGCTATGAGTGATCCCCATGATCTGCGCGCCTTTTGGGATTTGGCGTGGCAGCACCTTGCCCGCGGCGCCGCTGATGCGCGGCACCCGGCGCGCTATCCGACCTTTGCCACGATGTCTCCGGATGGCTGGCCCGAAGCGCGCACGGTGGCCCTGCGCGCGGCCGCCGCATCAACTGCACGGCTGGAGGTGCACACGGATACGGAAACAGCGAAAATGCGGGCGATTGCCGCCGCTGCCCGCGCCGCGCTGCATGTCTGGGTGCCGAAGGCCGATCTGCAAATCCGGGTGCAAGCGCGGGTGGAGGTGATCACCGGCCCGGACGCCGAGGCCGCGTGGCAGCGTGTGCCCCCGGCCAGCCGTGTCTCCTACGGCACGCAGCCCGCCCCGGGCACGCCCATTGCGTCCGTGTATGATTATGAAAAACCGCCACAGCGGGCGCGCTTTGCAGTGCTCGCCTGCCATGCCGAAGCGGTTGATCTGGTGCAGCTGGGCGCACAGCACCGGCGGGCGGGCTACCGGCGCGACGATAGCTTTGCCGGGGTCTGGCTGGCGCCCTAGCAGCCGTTACGAGAAGGCCAGCAGCCGTTCACGTGAGATTTCCTTGATCACCTCTGGCGCCTCAAGCGGCACATAGGTCACTTGCAGGCCCGTGGGGCGCAGGTCGCAGATGGCAAAGCCCGTGCCGCAGATCACCGACAGCACATCGCTGCGCGTGAGGTCCACGGTCGATTGCTGGCCCATCGTCACAACCAGCGGCGTGCCGTCCCACAGGCCCATGCGGTTCATGTGCACGTGGCCGCAAAGCACCGCGCGCACCGGGTGTTTGGCAAAAAGCGCGGCGAGGCGTTCTGTCGTGGCATCGTCCAGCGTGGCCCAGGGGGCGTCGCCTTCAGGATCGAGCCGCGGCGGGTGGTGGATCGCCACGATCTTCGGCAGGCCCGCATGGCGCGCCAGCGTGGCCTCCAGTTCGGAGAGCTGCGCATCGCTCAGCGCGCCGCTGACCTTTCCGGGCACCGAGCTGTCGAGCGCGATGATGTGCACGCCGTCCAGCACCGTGTCTTGATCCACCGGCCCTTCGGGCGCGGCGGGATGGCCGGGAAAGGCCGCATGCCAGCCCGCGCGGCGGTCGTGATTGCCAAGGGTCATGACCACGGGGATGTCCAGCGCGGCGAACCGCTCTGCCAGCAGGGCATAGCTCGCATCGTCGCCGATATTCGTCAGATCGCCCGAGGCCACGAGGAAAGCGGGCTTCGGCTCCAGCCCCTGCAGGGCCGCGATCAGCCGGTCCAGCGCGGCAACCGTATCGGTCTGGCGGGTTGGATCGTCGGTTTCGGGCGCGGTGATGTGCAGGTCGGTGATGTGCAGAAATCGGGTCATGGGCTTTGGCCTTTGGCTGTGGCTGCGTGGGACTGCGGGGTGATCTGTGCCGCGGCCAGCAGGGTTGCGGTGTAATCCGATTGCGGGGCGGCAAGGATGCGCTGCGCGGCGTTCTGCTCAATCGTTTTGCCGTGGCGCAGGACCAGCAGATCGTCGCAGAGGCTGGAGACGACGGACAGGTCATGGGTGATGAACACCATTGCCAGCGCGAACTCCTCCTGCAGCTCCATCAGCAGGTTCATGATCTGCGCGCGGACCGAGACATCCAGCGCAGAGACGGCCTCATCCGCGACCAGCAGACAGGGCCGTGTGGCAATCGCGCGGGCGATGGCGATGCGCTGGCGCTGCCCGCCGGAGAATTCATGCGGATAGCGGGTGGCGGCGGCGGGGCTGAGGCCGACACGCTCCAGCGCTTCGTGCACCGCACGGGTGCTGTGCGCGCGCCCCATCGCGCGCAGCGGCTGGCCCACGGACCAGCCAACAGGGCGGCGCGGATCGAGCGAGCCGTAGGGGTCTTGAAAGATCATCTGGAAGGCGGGGCGCAGGGCCCGCAGCGCGCCGGGGGTCAAATCGTGCAGGTTCTGCCCTTCAAAGCGCACCTCGCCCACATCCGGCGCCTCGAAGCCCATGATCATCCGCGCGAGCGTGGATTTGCCCGACCCGCTTTCGCCAACAATGCCGAGGGTTTGGCCCCGCTCAAGCCGCAGCGAGATGTCGTCCACGGCCACAAGCGGCGGCTCCGCCCGCCAAAGCACCCGGCGCGGGCGCGGGTAGACGCGGGAGACGCCCCGGACGTCGAGCAGGGCGCTCATTGTGCGGCCTCGGTCAGCAGGTGGCAGGCCGCGCTGCGCTCTGGACCCGTCTGAACCTTCGGCGCGCGTGTGCCCGCGCACTGGGGCATCTCCTGCGCGCAGCGCCCTGCAAAGCGGCATCCTTTGGGCAGGTCCACCAGCCCCGGCACTGTGCCCGGGATCACCGGCAGGCGGCGGCGCAGGTGCCCTGGCTCAAACGGCGGACGCGCGCCGATCAGCCCTTTTGTGTAGGGGTGCTGCGGGTCCGAAAGGACTTGGTCCACAGGCCCCTCCTCCACAATCTCGCCGCCATACATGACCACCAGACGGTCCACGGTCCGGGCCACTGCCGCAAGGTCGTGGCTGATGAAGACAAGCGCCATTTGCCGCGTCCGCGTCAGGCGCACCAGCAGGTCCGTGATGCGGAGGCCGACATGGGCGTCGAGCGCGGTGGTCGGCTCGTCCGCGATCAGCAGGCCGGGATCACAGGCCAGCGCAAGGGCGATCAGGACGCGCTGGCGCTGCCCGCCCGACAGCTCGTGCGGGTATTGGCGCAGCTTGGCTTCCGGCTCCTGAATGCCGGTCTCTTCGAACAGCGCCAACACGCGGTCCCGCGCGGCGTCGCGGCTGAGGCCAAGGTGCAGGCGCAGCGGCTCTGCCACCGCCTCGCCCACCCGTTGCAAGGGGTTCAGCGCGGCGGTCGGCTCCTGAAAGATCATCGCCATGCGCCGGGCGCGTAGCGCGCGCCACGTGGCCTCGGGCGCCGCGCTCAAATCCGCGCCATCCACCGTGATGCGCCCCGCCATCTGCGCGGCGTCCGGCAGCATTCCCATCAGCGCGAGGCCCAGCATGGACTTGCCGCAGCCCGACTCGCCCACAACCCCCACCCGCTGACCGGGCGCAAGGCGCAGCGACACGCCCCGCAGCGCCGCGCCCGCGCCAAAGCGCACCGTCAGGTCCTCCGCCGTGATCATGTGCGGGCCTTCGTCAGCCGCGGATCGGTCACGTCGCGCAGCCCGTCGCCCAGAAGGCCAAAGCCAAGGACCGCCGCGATGATGCACAGGCCCGGATAGATCGACAGCTGCGGGGCGAGGTACATCAGCGTCTGCGCCTCGGCCAGCATCCGGCCCAGCGACGGCATGGGCGGCTGCGCGCCAAGGCCAAGGTAGCTGAGCGCCGCCTCGGCAAGGATCGCCACGGCAAATTCGATGGTCGCCTGCACGATCAAGGGGGCCGCGATGTTCGGCAGGATGTGGTCAAAGGTCAGCCGTGCGCGGCCCAGCCCCGCCGCCTGCCCCGCCAGCACATAGTCCCGCGTCCAGATCTGGTTCGCTGCGCCGCGCGCCACGCGGGCAAAGATCGGCACGTTGATGAAGGCGATGGCGAGGATCGCGATGCTGAGGGAAGGGCCAAAGGCCGCGGCCAGCATAATCGCAAAGAGGATCGCGGGGAAGGCAAAGCCAAGGTCCACCAGGCGCATCACCACCGCCTCCGCCCAGCCGCCATAAGCGGAGGCCGCAAGGCCCAGCGCGGTGCCGATGCTGCCCCCGATCCCGACGGCGACAAAGGCAACGGTGAGCGAATTGACCGTGGCCGCCATCAGCATACTCACCACGTCCCGGCCCAGCTGATCGGTGCCCAGCGGGTGGGTCGCCGAGGGCGCCGCGAACTTGGCGGAGATGTCGAGCGCGGTGTAGTCATGCGGCGTCCAGACCAGCGAGATCAGCGCGACGGCGGTCATCACCGCGACCAGCGCACCGCCAAGGATCAGGTTCACGGGCAAGCGGCGCATCATCCCAAGCGGCTCCGCAGGCGCGGGTCGATCAGCACATAGGCGATATCGACAAGGAAATTGGCCGTGACCACGATGGCGGCAAAGAGCAGAACCAGCGCCTGCACGGTAAAGAGGTCGCGATTGGCGATGGACTGGAAAATCAGCCGCCCCAGCCCCGGCAGGTAGAAGACGTTTTCGATCACGATGGTGCCGGTCACGACGCCCGCCACCTGCATCCCGATGATCGTAACGATCGGCACCAGCGCGTTGGGCAGGATATGCCGCCGCAAGATGCGGCTTTGCGGCAGGCCGGAGGCGCGGGCGGTGCGCACGTATTCAAGCCGCATCACCTCCAGCGCAGAAGACCGGGTGACGCGCGCCAGCACCGCCGATTGCACCAACGCCAGCGCCGCCGTGGGCAGGACCAGCGAGCGGAGCGCGAGCACCGGCTCATCCCAGCCCGGAAAGCCCCCCGGCGGCAGCCAGCGCAGGTTCACCGCAAACAGCAGCACTAGCAAGATGGACAGCCAAAAGGCCGGGATCGCGATGCCAAGCTGACTGAACAGCATGATGGCCCAGTCCCCGATCCGCCCATGCCGCGCCGCCGCGATCAGGCCCAGCGTGACCCCGACCAGAACCGTCGCCACCATCCCGAAGGTGGCAAGCGACAGGGTCAGGGGCAAACGCTCAAGGATCAGCGCCGACACCGGCACGCGAAAGAAATAGCTGGTGCCGAAATCCCCGCGCAGGGCGCCGCTAACCCAATCGAGGTATCGCAGCCACAGGGGCCGATCGAGGCCCAGCTCCGCCCGCAGGGCAGCTCGGGCATCTTCGGTGGAATCGATGCCCAGAATGGTGATCGCCGGATCGCCCGGCAGGATGTTCATCACCACAAACACGATCAGCGACACCGCGACCAGCGTTGCCACAAACCCAAACGTGCGACGGAGGAGGATGACCTGCATAGGAAGGTGCCCCCCGCGCCAGCACCGGCGCAGGGGGCAGATGCGCTTAGTTCACGCGCACATCGGCAAGCGGCTGGAACAGCACCGGGGAGGCTTCCCAGAAGCCGGTCACGCCCGCCTTGTAGACGCCCAGCTTCGGCAGCTGGAAGAGGAAGCCGTGCACCGCGTTATCCGCGACATAGCGTTGGGCCTGGCCGATCAGCTCTTGGCGCACGTCCGGCCGCGCCTCGGTCTTGATCTGATCCCACAGGGCATCAAACGCGTCCGACTGGAAGCCATAGAAATACTCCGGCCCGCGGGCAAAATTGCCCAGATCGTTGGGCGAGGTGTGCGCGATGATCGTCATGTCATAGTTCTGCTTGCGGAAGACCTCGTCGATCCAGAAGCCCCATTCGACATTCTCGACCTTCACGGTGATGCCTGCCTCGGCCAGCTGCGCCTGGATGATCTCGCCCGAGCGTGTGGCATAGGGGAAGGGCGGCAGGCGCAGGGTCAGCTCCTGGCCCATGCCCGCCTCTTCGAACATCGCCTGCGCCTTGGCGCTGTCGTGCGGATAGGTGCCGGTTAGGTCGATATAGCCGGGGCCATGCGGGGGGTAGAAGCTGCCGATGGGCACGGCCATGCCGTACATCGCGCCATCGATGATCGCGTCGCGGTCAATCGCGTGGCTGACCGCCTGACGTACCGCCAGGTTGTCAAAGGGCGGCTTGGAGTTGTTCAGCGCGAGGATCACCTCGCCATTGGTGGAGCCGACCACGGTGGTAAAGCGGGGGTCCGCGTCGAACTGCGCCATCAGCTCGGGCGCGGGAAAGCCCGGGAAGGCGTCCAGCTCTTCGGCCATCAGCGCGGCGGTTGCGGCGGCGGGGTCGGCGATGAAGCGGAACTCGACGCTGTCGATGGCCACGTCCGCGGCATCCCGATGACCGTCAAACTTGGCCAGCACAAGGCGGCTCCCGCGGGTCCAGTCCGCGTACATGAAGGGGCCGGTGCCCACGGGCGCGGTCACGTTGGTCTCAAAGCTTTCGGGCGCAACGATGGACGCGTCGCCCTGCGCGAGGTTGAAGAGGAAAAACGCGTCCGGGCGGCTCAGCGTCATCTCAACGGTCGTGGGGTTGATGACCCGGACGGCTTCGATGGGCTCAAAAATGCCTTTGGACGGGTTCGTGGAGTCCTCGGCCATCGCGCGGTCGAAGGTGAATTTCACGTCTTCGGCGTCAAAGCTCGTGCCGTCGTGGAAGGTCGCGCCTTCGACCAGCTGGAAGGTGTAGGTCAGCCCGTCTTCGGAGATTTCCCAGGACGTTGCCAGCTGCGGCTGCACGGCGCCGCTCTCGTCCACGGTGGTCAGCGATTCATAGACGTTCTGCGCCAGCATCCCGTCGATGGAGGCGGTCGCGTCGCTGGTCGGGTCCAGCACAGTCGGCTCTTGTTGCAGGCCGATGCGCAGGACGGTTTCGGCCAGCGCGGGCGAGGCGATGGCGATGGGCGACAGGCAGGCCGCGATGGTCATGGAGCGAAGAAAGGTCACAGGAAATCCCCTCAGGTTATGAAGCAGGCGGTGCGTCTTTGGTGCCTGACATCTGTGTCCGGTGTGTGACACATGCTGCAGTTGCAAAAAGGGCGTGCGTGCGTGCGATTTTCTGCCTGCCGCGGGGCGCGGGATGGTAACCGGGCGGCATGGGCCTTTTCGTCGAATCGCTGCGCAAAAGCTTTGGCACGCATGTCGCCTTGCGCGATGTGTCCTTTGACGTGCCGCGGGGCGCGTTCTTCTGCGTGGTTGGCCCCTCGGGCTGCGGGAAAAGCACCCTGCTGCGCGCGATTGCCGGGCTTGAGACGCCAGATGCAGGGCAGATCACGCTTGATGGCGCGCTGGTCTTTGGCGGCGGCACGAACGTGCCCCCGGAAGAGCGGCAGGTGGGTGTCGTGTTCCAGTCCTACGCGCTCTGGCCGCACCTCAGCGTCGCGCGGAACGTGGCCTTTCCTTATGAGGCGACGGGCACGCCCCGGGGCGAGGCGCTGCGCCTGGCGGATCAGCATCTGGAGACAGTTGCGCTCAGCGACTTTGCACAGCGGCGCCCGGATGCGCTGTCGGGTGGGCAGCGCCAGCGGGTAGCGCTCGCGCGCTGCCTTGCGGGGCAGACACGCACGATCCTGATGGACGAGCCGCTGGCGAACCTCGACCCGCATCTGCGCCACAGCATGGAAGGGGAGCTGCGCGCCTTTCACGACCGCTCCGGCGTGACGACGCTTTTCATCACCCATGACCAGCGCGAGGCGATGGCGCTGGCGGATGTGATGGCGGTGATGGAGGACGGGCAGTTCCTGCAATTTGGCACGCCGCAGGACATCTACGACCGCCCCGCAAGCGCTGCCGTGGCGCGGTTCATCGGGCGCGGTGCGCTTTTGGAGGGCGATGTTGAGGGCGCTTATGCGCGCGTTCTGGGCCAGGACGTTCCGGTGACGGGCGCAGGCTCCGCCACCATCTTTGTCCGCCCGCAGAACATCGTCGCCGACGCGGAAGGTGTGCCGGTGACCTTGCGCTCGGTCCTTTATCGCGGCGGGCATTGGGAAGTGACCGGGACCGCAGAGGGATCGGAGGCAGAACTGATGTTCGACCTGCCTGCGCCTGCCCGCCCCGGCGACGTGGTTCCCGTGCGCCTGACGGGCGGCTGGGTCCTGCCCGCCTAAAGCCGCCAGGGCACCACCCCGGGCGGCGCCTTGCGGCCCATCCAATCAAGCGCCGCCATCAGCAGCACCGTAGCAATCACCGTGATCGCCGACATGGCCGACGCCAGCACGGTGTAGCCGCCATCTTCATAGTTGAAGATGGTCGTGCCGATCGTCTCGTTCCCGCTGGACCACAAGAGCGCGGAGACCGTGACCTCGTTATACGCGGTCAGGAAGACAAGGATCGCGCCCGAGGCGGCGGCGGGCAGGATCAACGGGCCAGTGATCTGGATCAGCCGGCGCAGGTAGCCCGCTCCGGCGGTCCGCGCCGCCTCCTCCAGCCCCGGATCAAGCTGCAGGGTGGCCGCCGTCACCGGCTTCAGCGCAATGGCAAAAAAGGCGCAGAGATAGGCCAGAAGGATAATCCACAGCGTGTTGTAGATCGACAAGCCCAGCACCGGCAGCGGCTTGAGAAAGGCAAGGATAAACGCGACCGAGATCACAAGGCCGGGGATGGCGTAGGTCATCTCGGCCAGCGCGCTCAGCCCGGTGCCCAGGCGCCGCCGCCCGCGCCCCCTTGCGGCAGCATAGCGGGCGACCAGAATGGCAAACCCCGCCAGCAGGATCGCCGCGCCAAAGGCGATGAACGAGGAGTTCAGGAAGGCTCGGATCGTCACAGACTGGCGAAAAAGCACCTCGGCAAAGTTGTCGAAGGTCAGCGTTTCCGCGTTCAGCTTCACGCCATAGGTCGGCACCAGTGCCGTCGTGAACAGCGCCGTCATCGGCAGGACCAGAACCGCGAGGATGCACAGGGCAAAGACCCCCTCGACCACGGGGCGCATCCGCCCCAGCGTGATGTCCAAAGGCGGCTGCGGCGGGCCGATCAACGCATTGCGCTGGCGGGCGGACAGCCACATCTGGAACAGGACGGCGACAATCGCGATGGCCGCAACGAGGGCGGCAATCACCGCCATGTCGGTCAGCACCGTTGGCCCAAAGCTCGCCAGCCGCTGCCAGATCAGCACCGGCAAGGTCGTGTAGCGGGCCGGAATGCCCAGCAAGGCCGGAATGCCGAAATTGCCCAGCGCGGAAACAAAGGCCAGCGCAAAGGCAGCGATCAGCGTCGGCGCAAGCAGCGGCAGGACCACGCGGCGCAGCATCTGCCCGGGCCGCGCGCCGCTGACACGGGCGGCATCCGACATCTCGCGCGGCAGGGCACGCAGGGCGGCGAGAACCACGAGGAAAACGAGCGGCGCGTGCTGGATGCCCAGCAGCAGAATGACCCCCTCGCGGGAATAGAGCGGATGCGTTGTGCCCAGCGGGGGCGCCATCCCGAGCGTTTGCAAAAGCGGCGAAGACGGCCCCAGCGCCTGGATCCACGCAATTGCCGTGACATGGGGCGGGATCATCATCGGGATCAGGAACAGGAAGGCGAACACGCCTTTACCCCGCACATCCGTCAGCCCGAGGATCAGGGCCACACCGGTCCCGGCCACCAGCGCCAAAAGCGCCGACAGCGCCGCACTTTCCAGCGAATTCCAAAGCGCGCGCGGCACCGAGCGGGTGTTCAGCGCCTCAATCAACGGGCCAAGCCCGTCCCGGAACGCGACCTGCCCCAGCAGGCCCAGCGGAAAGAGGAATAAAAGCGCCGCAGCGCACATGACAGCGGCGAGGGTCAGACCCTCGCCGCGTTCAAAGTATCGCCGCATCAGCCGCCGAAGATGTCGGCAAAGCGCGCCTTGTTGGCCGCGTCATTGGCCAGCGCGGCGGCCGGATCAAAGTCCAGCAGCTTGATCTCACTCAGCGCCGGGAAACCTTCGGGCGGCGTGATCGCGGGATGTGCCGGCAAATAACCCATGTCGGAGGCCAGCTGCTGCCCCTCGGGCGAGATCAGGAAATCCACAAAGGCCTTGGCCGCGGTGGGGTTCTGCGCGGTGGACAGGATCGCAACCGGCTCGGTCACGGCGCTCACGCCCTCTTCGGGGAAGACAAACTCGACCGGCGCGCCTTCGAGCTTGTTGCGGATCGGCAGGAAGTCGACGACGAAGCCATAAAGCTTCTCACCGCCCGCAATCGCGCGGTAGGTGCCGCCATTGCCGCCCTGCGGGTTCGCGCCCTGATCGGCCAGCCCTTCGTAAAAGTCCCAGCCGAGGTCCGGATGGCTGGTAATCGCCGCCATGTGGATGGTCGCCGCGCCCGAGGTCAGCGGCGAGGGCATCGCCAGCATGTCCTTGGCTTCCGGCTTCAGCAGGTCCGCATAAGAGGTTGGCACCATCGGCGCATTCGTGTTGTAGACGATGCCGGTGGTGATGAGCTTGGTGGAGAAATAGTGCCCCTCGGCATCCATCAGGGCCGGATCGTAAGCGGACACGTCGGCCTCGGTGTGGGGCATCAGGCGGCCTTCGGCCTCCAGGCCCTCCATCGTGACCATGTCGGCGATCAGCAGCACGTCAGGCTGCGGCGCGCCCGCTTCGAACTCTGCGCGCAGCTTGGCCATGACCTTTGTGGTGCCGTCGCGGATCCACTCGACCTCCACTTCGGGGTACTTGGCCATGAACGCGTCCACTGTCTGCTGCGCGTCAGCGTTGGGCTGGGAGGTATAAAGCACCAGTTTGCCGGAGACGTCCTGCGCCAGAGCCGCAGCGCCCGAAATCGCGGCCAGAACGGCCAGAGAAAGATGTTTGAACATGTCGGTCCTCGCTGATGTGATGAAGCCCGGGGTACGCGGGTTCTGTGACGGATTCGTATCGCGGCGGCACAAGCGCATCAGGTGCGAGATGCCGTGCGGCTTCAAGCGGGGGGCGTGCCTCAGTGCGGCCCCGGGCCGCAGCATGCGATTTGCTCCGGGCTGGTGCCCCCAACGGGCACGAACCGCGGACCCATTGATGACAAAAAGGCCAGCGGCATATCGCTGACAGAACCAAACAGATTTCCTTTTAATTTTGCTAAGCCCATAGTTTGAGGATTCAAAAACGTTTCGAAGGACGACGCTTTTTCAGGCATGTTGCTGCACCAAATTTGCACCAACCTTCGACTTGCCTCCCAAAACTGCCTTTTGAAGCCTGATGCTTAGGGTCAGGATGCATTGATCTCCGCCGCGCGGCGTGATGAACGGCTCCAAAACGGAGCGGTAACACGAGCGACCTTTTCTGGTTGACCACTGCCCGGCAGTGTATTGCGAAGCAATGTCACGAGAGGGGGATGCGCAAAGGGCGCGTCTGGACCCCTTCTTTCCGAAATCCCGGTGCAAGCCCCGTGTTGATGACAGGCAGGTCTTGAGCCGAATTATCTTCGTCAACCGCAATGGTTTAAGGTGGCGCGATGTTCCCGCAGCTTTTGGCCCCCACAAAACGCTCTACAGCCGGTGGAGGCGTTGGAGCGAGACAGGCATTTTCGCCCGGATGATGGTTGGCCTCGGTGCCGAGCATGGTGAAGAGAAGACCGTGATGATCCCCTTGCGGGACATCCCTGGATGATACCCTGCCGGGCAGTAGACAAGCGCCGCGAGAAATGGCGCAACCGCACCGAGATCATGTTCGGCAGGCTCAAGGATTGAGCGCCAGAACGTCCTTGCCATCGACCACGATGCGCCGCTCCGTCGCGTCGGTTATGCGGTTCATTATCCGCGGAGAGTCGATTTGCCCGCGCCCAAGCGTCCGATGATCTGCCCCCCGTCGCAAAGCTCAGGGCTGTCACGGCGGCATTGCTGCCAAACACTTTCGTGACGTTCTAAACCTCCACCATTTCAGCCCCAATGCTCGCGCGCGGCGGGAATTGGGGCGCAATGTTATCGGCTGAAGGCAGGAATATGACAGAAACAAAACGTCCTTCGTAAGGAAATCCGGGAGAAAAGCGCTTTGCACCTGCACGCAGGTCAGACCTTACCGTACGCTGGCGCATCCTGCGTTAGGCTTTACGCGGGGGTGGATTTTACGATCCGCGTCGAAAGCACCCAGCCTTTGGTTGAAAAAGTCTCTTGGCGATCGAACGAAAGATCGTTTTAGTGGCCGAATGGAGCTGCATCAAAAGGCGACAGGTCCAATCCGATTTCAGAATGTCCCTTGAGAAAGCTAAAAAAATGTCATTTGAAAACTATCGCAGCAATCACCAAGCCATCATCAATGGATTGGTCGACATGGTCGATACGTGGCAAACCATCGGCCGCGGCATCACTGTCGGAAAAGTCGGTGTTTTTGTTTACGGCAAGACAAGAGATTACACCGATGGTGCCTCCCGCGGATTTGATATCGCGGACCTCACGCTGAGCGGGCTCAACTTTTTCTCTCCGATAAAAGCACCTGTCGAGCTTCTTCAAAGCGCCCTCAAGGTCGGCAATCAACCGGTCCAGCGGCTCGAAGCACAGATGAAGAAGATTGATGGCACGAAGATCACGACGGCAAGCAACGAGACGCTGCGCGCCATCGACACGATCAAAGATGGGTTGCAGGTCGCAGGACTGACCCATGCCGCGGCCAATGATGTCCTTGTCACATTTACCGGCTTGAACATCCTTGTCTTGCTTGTCACGTCAGAGGTGGCCGATGCGCTCGAGGCCGCCGACCGCGAAAGCGGATCGAGTGCCGCAGCCGCGGCCAACGCGAGCGTGGCAGCGTCCAGCACGTCTGAACCCTCCGATTGGCAGGCTCTGAGCGACGCGCTTGATGCGCAAGCGGCCCCGCGGGTGGAGGCGATGGCGCTGGTGGCGCCAAAGGTCGAAACTGTGCAGGCCAAAATTGATGAATTCATCGCACTTTTCGACCTGATTGATTTTTCGGCCATCACAACGAACCTTGCCGGTCTCGAACAGATCGGCGAGCTTTTGGCGAAGTTGAAAACGCCGCTCGACATCGCGTTCAACGCCTTGAACCCGATCAAGCCGCTTCTTGATGCCATTGGTCTGATTTCTAGCCTGATGGATTCGGTCGTTGATTTTGTGGTCGAGACGTTGGGCATCGGTGAGCTTATTGAAAACGCGGAACAGACGCTCCTCGATCTGCTCCCCTCAGGCTTTATTTTCGACGAATTTCTGGCGCAACTACAGCCCCTCTACGACATCCTGCAGGAGATGATCGACGAAGCACTGGGCGTCACGGCATTGCTCGGCGAACTTGAACAGGCGATCTTTGGCGATGGGTTCGGGGATGCAATGCAAAGCGCGCTTGGCTTTGCAGACAATGGCGATAACGTCTTGCGCGGCGACGATCTGGATGACGTTCTGACCGCGCTTGGCGGCGACGACGAAATTTACGGCGGCGGCGGTAATGACATTATCATTGCGGGCGAAGGCAATGATGAGCTTTGGGGCGGCACCGGCAACGACTTCTTCCATTTCAACGCCAGCTTTACCGAATATGAGCTGTCGCGCGAAAGGCTGCCAAGCGATACCGAAGAAGGCGGTGAGGCCAATGGCGACATTGTCGTCAGCCATTTGCGACCGCTGAGCGCGTTCAATTCGGGCATCGATGTGCTGCGCGACCTTGATGACGACGACGTTGTCGCGTTTTCGGACATCTCTTTTTCAGGCCGGGAACTGAAAGAGGCCTTTATCGGCGGATCCGTTCTTACCGGCTCTGCGCGCAATGACCTGATGTTTCTTAACTCGACCGGGACCAGGATTGATGGGTTCTACGTCGCGGAAGGCTTGGCGGGGGATGATCGGATTTTCGGGTCCACCGCGGATGATCGCCTGATCGGCGGGGACGGCAATGACGTGCTGTTCCCGGGCCAGGGGAATGACGAAGTGTTGGGCGATGCCGGCAGCGACACATTCCAGGTCCTTGAAGGGGCAAAGAGCAGCCTGCGGATCGACTTGGAGGCAGGAACGGCGTTTGGACAGGGGTCCGACATCCTCGTTGACATTGAAAACGTGGTTGCCATGCCGGGCCAGAAGCACTTTGTCCGCGGCACCGACGATCCCAACACAATTGTGACTGCGGGTGGGATCGACGTGGTCACCGGGCGCGGCGGCGACGATTATCTGCGCACCGGCGGTGAAGATGATTACGTCATCGGCGGTGCAGGCTCTGATACCATCGATGCGGGGACAGGGCGTAATGTGATGATCTCCGGCAGTGCGGCGGTCTCAGGCGTATCAGACACCTATATCGGCGGCGTTGATTTTGATGTGGTGGCCTACACCTCTGAATCGAACACCATCCGCGATGACATTAACAATCAAAGCGACGATCCCTCCATCCTCCAGCAGGTCAAAAACTATCTGAACGAGACAGAGCGCAGTGGCCGGGTGCAGATTGATGGCACCACCGGCCGCATCGAACGCTTTGACGCCGAGGGCACCCTTGTAGCCACCGATATCACCCGCGAAGTCGAGGGATTTGTCGGCTCGGATGTAGACGATCTGCTTATCGGCGGGCCGATTGCGACCTTTCTGCATGGGGGTGGCGGTAACGACGTCATTCGTACCAACGGAACGGAAAACATCGACGGCGGCAGCGGCGACGACCTTATTTTCGCTGAGCGCGTGCCGGATGGTTCCACACAGTTGCAGATCGAAGGTGGCTCCGGTGTCGACCGGCTGGAGCTTGATGGGGTTGGCGAAGCGCGGTGGTTCTACAGGATCGAAAGCTCCATCTCATTGCAGTTGCGCGCACATGACCTGGCCATCGAAGGGGACGACCTGCGCAATGCGCGCGACGTCACGTTCAGCATCAAACCCCGCAACATCGAAGTGATCAAACTCGGCGACTATGATGATCACGCCATATACGCGCCTGGCGGCAGTCGCACGACGGTTTTCGAACTCGGTGGCGGCGATGACCGCTTTGATGGAGAAAACGGATTTGCAGAGGTCTTTGCCGATATTGGCAACGATGTTGGCAATTTCTTTAGCGGGGGCGGCGGCATCTTCAATGGCGGCGCTGGGGACGACCTTTCAATCTGGAGCGATACGACCCGCGAAAACGCGGCACTTATGGGCGACGGCACGGACAGCGTCGAAATTCGCCGCTTTTTCGGCCATGCCGACGGTGGGGATGGTTACGACTCCATAGGTTTTGAAATCTCGTTCAGTTCCAGAATTGTCGCTGATTTGGCGCTTGGCGTTGTTGAATCATCCAAAGGCGTTTCGACCAACAATGCTGATCAGGTCGGGATGACACTTGAAAACTTTGAGCAATTCGTCGCCACCAATTTCAACGACCAAGTGACCGGCAGCGATCGAGGAGAGCGTCTGGTCGGTCGCGACGGGCGCGACTCCCTCGATGGCGGTGGCGGAAATGACGAAATTTTCGGCGGGTCAGGTGACGACTCCTTGCAAGGCGGTGCGGGTGATGATGTTCTGCACGGCAGCGCAGGGCAGGATAGGCTCGATGGCGGCGAGGGACGCGATACCGCGTCTTACGCGTGGGTTGAGCCCGGTGGCGTCACCGGTGCGTTAACCGCAAGCGTTTTTCAGGGCGTCACCGTGAACCTCGCGCTCGGGCAAGCGTCAGGGGCGTTTGGTGCCGACACTTTGATCAGTATCGAAAACGTGTCGGGTAGTGGGGGCGACGATTCGATAACCGGAGACGGCGGGGCCAATCTGTTGTCGGGGGGCGATGGGGACGATGTTCTCGATGGCGCCGGCGGCAATGACGTGCTCATCACCGGTGCGGGCATGGACACGGTCGATGGCGGTACAGGGAACGATCAGATTTTGGTCGGACTTGGCGAAAAGGTCATCTCGGGCGGTGACGGTGAAGACACGCTTGATTTTGGATTGATCGACGGCGTTGTCAGGGTCAACTACGAGAACGGCACGTATTCTGCCCAGATCGAAACGGAAGTCGCCCGCTGGCGCGTGCTGGACCTCGACGGGGACGGCGTTGCTGAAAGCGATGGGTTCGAAGCACGCAATATCGGCGGCGTGATGATGACACCCGAGGACGTGCGTCAGACAGACCCTCTTTTTGCTGATGAGGCGGCGGACCTCACGCGGGACCTGCCCCAAGCGGGTGAGGAAGGGTTTGCCGCCACCCAGATCGAAACCGTCATCACCAGTGTCGAAGCGTCCGGCACGTTCACCGGTATCGAACAGATCGTCGGTGCGCTCAGCGATGACCGGTTGCTGGGCAGCCGCGCCGCGGACAGCTTTGACGGCGGTGAAAGCGCAGATGTCCTCATTGGCCGCGACGGGTCCGACCGATTGTCGGGCGACAGCGGCGATGATCTCTTGATTGGCGGGGACGTCACCGACGCCTCCACGGGGTCGAAGGGCCAGGTATTCCGGATCTATCAAGCGACGCTGGATCGCGTGCCGGACACCACCGGTTTCGACGCATGGTCCGAGCGTTTAGACACCAACGCGCAGTCCATCTTGCAAGTCGCTTCAGGCTTTACCAACTCCCCAGAGTTTCAGGCAACCTACGGCACGCTGAACGATGTGGAATTCGTGAATTTGCTGTACCAAAACGTGCTTGGCCGCACCGGAGAACCGGCCGGCGTGGCGAACTGGATTGGTGCGCTTGAAGGCGGGGCGTCGCGCGCGCAAGTGGTGCTCGGGTTTTCTGAAAGCCAGGAGTTCAAGATCAAGTCCAACGACACGGCAAGCGCCTTTGCGCAGGCCCGCGGCCAAAGCGAATGGATCGACGATGTGTTTAGACTGTATCAGGCAACACTCGATCGCGCGCCTGATGCAGGCGGTCTCGACAGATGGTCAGGCACCCTGGCCGACGGCACATCCCGTCAGGAGGTTGCCAGCGGATTTGTAAACTCCCCGGAGTTTCAGCAAGAATATGGCGACCTCGGCGACGAGGCGTTCGTCACGCTTCTTTATAACAACGTGCTGAACCGCGCGCCTGATCCCGGTGGCCTTGCCCGCTGGACCAACGATTTGGCATCGGGAAGTGGTCGCGAGGATGTCGTCGTCGGTTTCTCGCAAAGCCAAGAGTTCATCCGCGACACTGCGCCAGACGTCCTTGCCTATATGAAAGCGCGTCCAGGCGATGTTTTCCAAGGCGGGGTCGGCGACGACATTCTGGCGGGCGGATACCTTTCGGACGTTTTCATCTTTGACGCCGCCGAAACCGGCCACGACAGAGTGCTTCAACTCGATGCCTGGGACAGCCTCCAATTCTCAGGCTTCGGCTACACCACCGCCGCCGAGGCTATCGCCAAAATGAAAGCCCGCGGCCCGGACGTTGTGTTTGAAGACGAGGGCGTCACAGTAACCTTCGCGGACCAAACCCTTGTTGAAATCGAAGCCTTACAATTTCTGATCTGAGGTGCATTTGATCTTTTGCACAGGTTGCTCACCCACCGACGCTCATCCGTCAGTATCCTCATCGTGAACCAATGACACTGCCCTAACGGGCAAGGTTTTTTCGTGTTTTCAGAAGGGTTTGCTTGAACGGGTCGAACTTCATAGACGCGTCGCTAGGCTTTAGCTAGGCTCAGAATGAGCCCTTGACGTGCTCCCCTAAAAAGTCCTCGAATTTTGGTCAGCCTGCTCTCCAACTGAGGAGACAGACGATGAAGAGCAGCCGTTTCAGCGAAGAACAGATCATTCACTGCCCGACAGGCGCATGCGAAGCATGCTGCCGAAAGGGAGGGCCATGAAGACCAAGGGTTACAATCAGCGCCGGGCGTGTGCACTCGCGGGTATCGATCCGAGTGTGTATCGACGAACGTCGAAGCGTCCTGCCGACACGGAACTGCGGGAAAGGATGGAGGAGTTGGCGTCCGAGCGGCGTCGGTTTGGTTATCGGCGCCTGCATATCCTGCTGAATCGCGAGGGCTGGGAGGTGAATTGGAAGAAGCTGTACCGGCTCTACCGCGAAGAAGGCTTAACGGTTCGTAAACGCCCCTCTCACACATGTTTTGCATGTGCTGCCGGGCAGTGGGCGGGCGCAAGCGCGCAGTCGGCACCAGAACACCCCTGGCGACACCACAAGGCCCAAACCAGCGGTGGTCGCTCGACTTCGTGTCGGACGGGCTGGAGGACGGTCGCCGCTTCCGCGTGCTGAACGTTATCATTCGCCATTGTCTCTCGGATCAATGGCGTTCCAATGCACAACCATGATTGCGGCATGGCGCGCCGACGACAAGCACCACCGCCCACACTCGCGCCTCGACGGGCTCACTCCGTGGGAATATCACCGACGGTCAAGAGTAGACCAAACCCTGAACAGAGCTAACCCAAATTAGCGGACTCCAAGGCGAGTACGTCATCCGCTTCTTGACGTTGCCGTCAAACAAAAAACGTCGGGCATCCAGCTCAGTCTCGATTTTTCTGACCCAAGCGTCGGCGTCCTTACGTCGTGTAAAGTCCTACGACTGTTGACGGTGGCCCTTACGCCTGACTTGAGCCCGAAATCGCGTGCCCTTCGCACCTTTGTCGCTGTGACGGTTCCCACGCTGTTCACTCAATTGAACGAGGTGTCGTTATGACCTTGTGGCTCGTATTACCTGGGATCTCAGGACTTTGCACCAAGGGGTGCTGGTAGCGTGCATTTGGTTGCACGCAAAGGCCGCAAAAAGCCATTTAAGTTATTGATTTTGCTCATGGTGCCCCCACACGGACTCGAACCGCGGACCTACTGATTACAAATCAGTTGCTCTACCAGCTGAGCTATAGGGGCACTGGCGCACGGCATAGGCGAGCGCGGCGGAACGTGCAAGGGGTCTTGCGCTGGTTGCACTTGGATGCGGGCTTGTGACAGATGTGGACAAAGCCCGAGCCCAGAGGACCACCCCCGCCCATGCAGATCGTACTGCACACCGGAGCGCATTTCACCGAAGAAGAGCGGCTGGCCAAGTGCCTGCTGCGCAACAAACAGGACTTTTCGGCCCGGGGTGTCGCGGTGCCCGGCCCCTCGCGCTACCGCAAACTGCTGCGCGAGACCTTTGCCGCGATGGAGAACGCCGCGCCTAGCGCAGAGGCGCGCGATGTGTTGATGGATGCGATCCTCGATGAAGAGGTCGCGGACCGGGTGATCCTGTCGCATCCGCATTACTTTGGCGCGCCGCGCTCCTGCGTGCGGCAGGGGATGATGTACCGCGCCGCACCGGATCGGATGGCGCAGACGGCCGCGCTTTTCCCGCATGACGACGTCGAGCTGTTTATGGCCATCCGAAACCCTGCGACCTTTCTGCCCGAGGTTTTCGCGCAATCGCCGCAGGACAGTTTTGACGATTTCTTTCGCGCGGCGCACCCTTCCACGCTGCGCTGGTCCGATACGTTCCAAGCCATCCGCGCCGCCGCGCCGGAGGTCGCCATCACGGTCTGGTGCAACGAGGACGCGCCGCTGATCTGGGCACAGATCATCCGCGAGATGGCGGCGCTGGAGCATGGCCAGAAGATTGTCGGCGGGTTTGACCTGCTGTCCGAGATCATGTCGGCGGAAGGCATGAAACGGTTTCGGGCCTATCTGAAAAGCCATCCGGTGATGACCGAAATGCAGAAGCGGCGGGTGATCGCGGCCTTCCTCGATAAGTTCGCAATCGAGGATGCGATCGAGGAAGAGATCGACATGCCCGGCTGGACCGAAGAACTGGTCGATGCGCTGACCGATGCCTATGACGAGGATCTTCACGAGATTGCGCGCATCCCAGGCGTGTCGCTGATCGCGCCCTGATGGCGTGGCTTGCGCGCCCCGGGGGCCACCTGATCTGGTGGGAACGGCATGGGCGCGGTGATTTGCCCGCGCTCTGGCTGCATGGCGGGCCCGGGTCGGGGGTGCGGGCGCAGCAGGCCGAACTGTTTGACTCCGCATGCTATGACCTTGTCCTGTTCGATCAGCGGGGCGCAGGCCGGTCGCAGCCGGCCGCGCGGGACGGGCTGGCCGCGCTGGAGGCGAACACGACCGCGGATTTGATTGACGACATTGAAGCGCTGCGGGGCGAGATCGGCGCCGAGGCGTGGGTTGTGGGTGGCGGCTCTTGGGGCTCGACCCTCGCGCTCGCCTATGCGCAGGCGCATCCGGACCGGGTGCGCGCGTTGGTGCTGGCCGGTGTGGCGACCAGCGCGCGGGACGATCTGCACTGGCTTTACGGCGATGTCGGCGCCTTCTTTCCGGAGGCGCATCACGCCTTTTGCGCCCATGTCGGCGTGTTCGGGGACACCGCCGCGTGCATCGCCGCCTATGACGCCCGGCTGCGCGGGCCGGAGGCGCAGGCGGCAGCGGATGCCTGGGTCACCTGGGAGCTGGCCATTTTTGACCAGCATTGGGACGATATGCCGGACAGCCCTTGGGCCGATCCGGGCTTTCGGCTGGGCTTTGCGCGGCTCTGCGCGCATTACTTTGCCGCCGGATGCTTTATGGACGATTTGCAGATCGAACAGGGCATGGGCGCGATGGCGCATATCCCGGGCACCATGATCCATTCGCGCTTTGACCCCTCCGCCCCGCTGCGCGGTCCGTGGCGGCTGTCGCGGCTCTGGCCTGCGGCCACGCTCGAAGTTCTGGACGGGCGCGATCACACGGCCCTTTCTGCGGCGATGGCCCCGCGCATTCGCGCGGCGACGGATCGGTTGGCAGGGCGTTTGTGACCCGGTTTCGGGGTATTGCTGGGATTTACCCTATTTTGGTTACATTTCAGTATTGACCCAATTTCGGAAAACCTGCACCGTCGCGTCATGGCACCCAAACCCCTCGCCGTTCTCATGGGCGATATTGTGGATAGCGAAGGCGTGATGGACCGCCGCGCGCTGCACGCCCGCTTTAACCACGCGATCGAGGCGCGCAATACCCGCGCGCAGCCCGCGCCGGCCTCGCCGCTGACCATCACGCTCGGGGACGAATTTCAGGGCCTCACGCACACCCTTAGGCAGGCGGCAGAGCTGGCGCGGGCGCTGCGCATGGACCTTCTGGCGGGCGGGATCGAGTGCCGCTTTGTCATCGGGCAGGTCCGGCTTGAGACGGAGGTGAACCCCGACCGCGCGTGGAACATGATGGGCGAGGGGCTGGGCCGCGCGCGGGATAGGCTGAACGAGAAACGTGCAGGGCGGGCCTATCGCTTCTCCCTGCTTGGGGACGACGTGACGGAGGCGCTGCTGGAGGCGCTGGGCGCGAGCCTGAGCACCTTTGAAACCGGCTGGACCGCCCGCCAGCGGGAGGTCATCGCCGCACATATGGACGGCGCGGAGGCCGATGCCATCGCCGCGCAGGACGGGGTCAGCCGCCATTCGATCTACAAGGTGCGTGCGGCAGGGCATTACGAGCCTTACCGGCTCGGCTGGTCGGCGGTGATGACGGCGCTGGATGCACAGGACGCCGCGGCATGACAGACACCGGCCACGCGCTGATCTACTGCACCCTCGCCGTGCTGGCGCTCACCTGGCTGGGCAACGTGGCGGCGCGGGCGCTGTTCGCGCTGACTGCGCCGAGCGCACCGGACACCGAACCGGATGACAGCACGCTGCGCGCGGGCCGGGTGATTGGCACGCTGGAGCGGACCCTGATCGCGGCGGGCCTGCTGACCCAGCGTTGGGAAGTGCTGGCGGCGGTGATCGCGCTGAAATCCGTTGCGCGGTTCCAGGAACTCAACAAGAAAGAGTTCGCCGAATACTTCCTTGTCGGCTCTCTTTTCAGCATCTTCTGGGCATTAGGCGTCACCGCACTCTGGATCGGCTATGACGCGGCTTTCGGGCTGTGCCTGCGCGCCTCGTTGCTCCCCGGGCAGCCCTGACGCCGCAGCGCAGCGGGAAAATGCCGCAGAGCGGCACGGGCCCATCCCCGTGTAATTTCCGCACATGACCGTTGTGCTGACACTTGTGGCGCCTCTGGCCCTGCTGATCTGGCTGGTCTATCGCGGTTGGCCCATCTTGCTGTGCGCGCCGCTGCTGGCCGTTGCCGCGGCCCTGATCGGGGCAGAGCCGGGGCTGGCCACGCTCACGCAGCGCTTTATGCCCGCCGCGGGGGGCTTTGTGACGGCCTTCCTGCCCCTGTTCCTGCTGGGCGCCGTGTTCGGCAAGCTGATGGAGGCCTCTGGCGCGGCGATGGCCCTCGCGCGGGCCATCATCGGTGCGCTCGGCCCGCGCAATGCGGTGCCCGCGGTGGTGCTGAGCTGCGCGGCGCTGACCTATGGCGGGGTGTCGCTGTTTGTGGTGGCTTTTGCGGTCTACCCGCTGGCGCTGTCGCTTTTTCGCGCCGCGGACCTGCCCCCGCGGTTCATCCCTGCGGCCATTGCGCTGGGCGCCTTTACCTTCACCATGACGGCCCTGCCCGGCACGCCGTCGATCCAGAACGCGATCCCGATGCCCTATTTCGGCACCACCGCCTTTGCCGCACCGGGGCTGGGGCTGATCGCGGGGGCGGTGATGGCGCTGGGCGGGCTGGCCTATCTAGGTTGCGCCTGCCGCAGCGGCGGGATGGTCAGCACAGGTGAAAAGCTTCGCGCAGACGGCCCCCCGCTTTGGGCGGCGCTGGCCCCGATCGGTGCCGTCTTTGCCGTGAACTGGGTGCTAGCGGAAGTGGTCTTCGCGGCGCAAGCGCTGAACTACCTGAGCGCGCCGGAGTGGGGCGCTGCGCAGGCGGATCAGGTGATTGGCCTTTGGGCGCTGATCTGCGCGCTGTGCGCCGCCATCGCGCTGAGCCTTGGGCTGTCCTGGTCCCGGCTGACGGCCCCGAAGACCACGCTGGCGCAGGGGGCGGAGGCCGCGCTGCTGCCGCTTTTTAACACTGCAGCCCTTGTCGGTTTCGGCGCCGTGGTCGCGGCGCTTCCGGCCTTTGGCGCCGTCGCGGCGCTGGCCGCGCAGACACCCGGCGGCGTGCTGAATGCGCTGGCGGTGTCCTCCAGCCTGCTGGCGGGGCTGACCGGGTCCGCCTCTGGCGGCATGTCGATCGCACTTGATACGCTGGGCGCCGATGCGCTGGCTGCGGCGGCGCGCGAAGGGGTCGATCCCGCCGCGCTGCACCGGGTTGTCGCGCTGGCGACGGGCGGGCTGGACGCGTTGCCCCATAACGGGGCGGTTGTCACTTTACTGGGCATTGCGGGCATGACCCACCGGCAGGCCTATGGCCCGATCTTCGTGGTTGCCGTGGCTATCCCGGTCGCCGCACTGCTGGTCGTGCTGGGCCTCGCGGCGCAGTTCGGCAGCTTCTGAGCCTGCGACTTACATGCCAAGCGCTTCTTTATACATCTCGAGCACCGCCTCTTCCTCGGCGATGTCATCAGGCTCGCGCTTGCGCAGAGCGATGACCTTGCGCATGACCTTGGTGTCGTAGCCGCGTGCCTTGGCCTCGGCCATGACCTCTTTTTGCTGGTCGGCGAGGTCTTTCTTTTCCTGCTCCAGCCGCTCGAACCGCTCGATGAACTGGCGCAGCTCGTCGGCGGTCACGCGGTAGCTGTCGGGCTGCTGCTGCGGGTTCTGTTCAAGCACATCGTCCATCGGGGCCTCCTGATCGCAAGGCCCCCTGACTAGCCGCGCCGCGCAGCCTTGCCAAGCGGCTTTCCTGTGGCCCCCGGCGCACATCGGCGCATTTGCGTCGTGTCTGCACTTGCGCACCCGGCAAACCGCAGGATACTGGCGTTCTATTCTGGTTCGGCGGGGCGACTCGCCGTTAAAGGGAACGCGGTCCGGGGCCTTGCCCCAAATCCGCGACTGCCCCCGCAACTGTAGGCGGAGAGCAGGCCGGCACATGCCACTGGGCGCCACGCTGCGCGCTCGGGAAGGCCCGGTTCTGCAGTGACCCGCAAGTCAGGAGACCTGCCAGGATGATCACCCTTGGGTGCGTGCGGGGTGCGCGGGCCCTGGCGGACTTTCCCGCCTGCGGTGGCAACACGCAGCCGGGAATGGGCCTGTCCCTTTCCCTTATCTACGCCATGCCGCACCTAACGCGGCCCCAGGACCGAGGGAACACACCTTGAAACGCACGCTTTTTGCCAGCGCCTCCGCGCTCGCGCTGACCCTGCCTGCACAGGCAGAAGAATTCTTTGACCTGGGCGAGCTTGTGATCTCTGCCAGCCAGACCCCGGTTGAGGCAGACCGCACCGGCACCACCGTCGAAGTGCTGACCGAAGAGGACCTGCAAGAGGACGGCACCACCCGCGTCATCGACCAGCTGGACCGTCTGCCGGGTGTGACCTTTTCGGGCAATGGCGGCGTGGGCACGTTGCAAAGCATCTCCGTACGCGGCCTGCCCGCGCGCTACGTGCCCGTCTACATCAACGGCATCGACGTGACCGACCCCGGCACCACGCAGACCGCGTTTAACTTCGGCGGGCTGCTGACCCCCGGCTTTGGCCGCGCCGAGGTGCTGAAGGGGTCGCAATCGGCGATCTACGGCTCGAACGCCATTGCCGGGGTGGTCACGCTCGCCTCGCCCACGCTCGACGTGCCGGGTGATCGGCTGACCTTTACCGCAGAGGCCGGCAGCTTTGACACCTACAGCGCCTCCATCGGGTATGTGCAGCAGACGGACCGGGCGGAATTCTCCTTCACCCTGTCGCATCTTGAGACGGATGGCATCTCTGCCGCGGACGAAAACCTTGGCAACACCGAAGCGGACGGCGCCTCCATCACCACGCTGACCTTCGCAGGCGAATACGCAGTGAGCGACACGGTGACCATCGGCGGGGCGGTCTTCTTGCAGGACAGCGAGATTAACATCGACGCGTTTGGCGGCGCAGGGGGCGATGCGGATCGCCCGTTCTTTACCGACCGGACCGGCGTGCGCGTCTTTGCCGATGTCACCACCGGCATCGTGACCCACACCTTCGCCTACGCTTACATGCAGACCGAACGGCGCGACCCGCTTTCGGCCTTCAGCAACAATTTCGAAGGCGTCCGCGACACGTTGGAGTACCAGGCCACGATGCCCGTCGACCGCGGCACGCTGACCTTTGGTGCGTCCCACGTGACCGAAGGGGCCACCACCGACGGCATCAGTTCGGAGTTCGAGATTGCCTCGCTATTTGTCGAAGGCAATTTTGCCCTGTCCGATGCGCTGGATGTCAGCCTCGCCGCCCGCGCAGAGGACCATTCGGAGTTTGGCTCTGCCTTCACGGGCCGCGCGGCGCTGTCCTTCCGGATCAGTGATGCGACGGTCCTGCGGACCTCTGCGGGCACTGGCTTCCGCTCGCCATCCCTGTTCGAGCTGTTCTCGCCGTCGTTCGGCAACCCGAACCTGACGCCCGAAGAAAGCTGGAGCGTTGATCTGGGCATCGCGCATGGCTACGCGAGCGGCGCGAACGTGCAGGCGACGCTGTTCTACACGGAAATCGACGATCTGATCGGATTTGTCGGCTCCGGCTACAGCCAGACCCCCGGCACCAGCACCGCGCAGGGCCTTGAGCTGGCGGGCACCCTGCCGCTGGGAGAGCGTGTGACCCTGCGGGGCGCCTACACCTACACCGACACCGAAGACGCAAATGGCAACCAGCTGCGCCGCGTGCCCAAGCACGAGCTGTCGCTGGGCGTCAAAGCGGACATCACCGACCGGCTGAGCACCGCGTTCGTCATCTCGCACTATGCGGACCGCGCGGATGACGGCTTCCCGTCGGGCCCGATGCCGGATTACACCGTTGCCAATCTGCGCATGGACTACGCGATCACCGACAACGCCACCGCCTATGTGCGGGTCGATAACGTCTTTGACGAAGAGTATCAGACCGCCGCGGGCTACGGCACGCCGGATCGGTCGGTCTTCTTTGGTGTTCAGGCGTCGTTCTGATCTGAGGACGCGCATCGCCGCGCTTGTCATAGGCGCGGCGATGAGCGCGGGCGCCGCCCTTGCGGAGGCGCCGGCGCGGGTGGTGTCGGTGAACCTGTGCACCGATCAGCTCGCCCTGATGCTGGCCGCGCCCGGGCAGCTGGTGTCAGTCTCCCGGCTGGCGCATGATCCGGACGCGTCCCCGATGGCAGAGCGCGCGGCGGGGCTGCACGCCAACGGCTCGGGCGCCGAGGAGGTCTATCTGCTGCAGCCGGACCTGGTGCTTGCAGGCACATTCACCGCCCCTGCCACGGTCGAGATGCTGCGCAATCTGGGGATCGAGGTTGTGCTCTTCTCGCCGGCAACGTCGCTTTCAGATGTGCAGGCCCTCGTGACCCAGATGGGCGCGGCGCTCGGGCGCGAGGCAGCCGCGGCAGAGATGATCGCAGCCTACGAGGCAGAGCTGGCGACGCTGTCGGCTGCCCCGCCCCGCCGCCCCCGCGCGGCGCTGACGTATGTGAACTCCTACACCTCCGGGCCGCGCACGCTGGCAGGGGACATCCTGCGTGTGGCGGGTTTTGACAATGTCGCCGAAGAGGCCGGGATCACACGCGGCGGCACCTTGCCGCTGGAGCGGCTGATCCTGCTTGGCCCCGAGGTGGTGATCGAGGGCACAAACTATCCCGGCACCTCCCGGTCTGAAGACAACCTTGGCCACCCGGCCCTTGCCGCGCTAAAAGGCACCTATCTGGCCGGGGAGATGACGGACCGGGACTGGATCTGCGGCACGCCTTACGTGCTGAACGCGGTGCGCGATATGGTGGCTTTGCGCGACAGGGTGCTGGCGCAGTGAGGCTGGCGGCGATCCTGATCGTACTGATGGGCGCGCTTTTTGTCTGGTCGCTGCTGGCGGGCGGCCTGCCCGTTGGCCCCGGCCCCGCGCTCGCCGCGCTCTGGGCCAATGATGGCACGCCGCTGTCGGCGGTCATGGTGCAGATCCGTCTGCCCCGTGCGCTGCTAGCGGCGATGATCGGCGCCTCGCTCGGCCTCGCGGGGGCGGCGATGCAAGGCTACCTGCGCAATCCACTGGCAGAGCCGGGAATCATCGGCGTGTCCGCCTCCGCGGGCCTTGGTGCGGTGATCGCCCTTCAGACCGGGTTGGCGGCAGCCTTCGCTCTGGCCCTGCCCGGGATGGCGTTGCTGGGTGCGCTCGCGGCGACGCTGCTGATCCTCGCGCTGGCGGGCCCGCGCGGCGCGGCGCTGACGCTGATCCTTGGGGGCGTGGCGATCTCTGCGCTGGCCTCGGCGCTCACCAGCCTTGTGCTGAACCTCTCGCCCAACCCCTTTGCCGCGTCCGAGATCATCTTTTGGATGCTCGGCTCCTTGCAGGACCGCGCGTTTACCCATGTCTGGCTCGCGCTGCCGCTGATGGTGATCGGCTGGGCGCTGCTCGCCTCGACCTGGCGGGCGCTGGATGCGTTGACGCTGGGCGAGGATGCCGCCGAGGCGCTGGGCATCCGCCTGTCTCGCGTGCGGCTGGCCCTCGTTGTGGGCACCGCCGCTTGTGTCGGCGCAGGCACGGCGGTGGCGGGGGCGATTGGCTTTGTCGGGCTGGTCGTGCCGCACGTGCTGCGCCCCTTTGTGGGCGGGCGGCCCTCTGCGCTGCTTTGGGCCTCGGCGCTTGGCGGGGCGGCGCTGGTGCTGGCGGCGGACATCGCCGTGCGGCTGGTTCTGCCGGACCGGGACCTGAAGCTGGGCGTGCTGATGGCGCTAGTGGGCGCGCCGCTTTTCCTGCACCTGATCT
Source organism: Pseudomonadota bacterium (assembly GCA_039817385.1). GTDB lineage: Bacteria > Pseudomonadota > Alphaproteobacteria > Rhodobacterales > Rhodobacteraceae > JBCBCP01. Next base: position 629,400 of record JBCBVY010000001.1, read on the forward strand.
ACCGCACCCGGGGGGCCATGCGATGAGCGTTCTGAGCCTTCGCGATGTCACCGTGATGCGCGGGGCCTGCCCGGTGGTGGACAGCGTGTCGCTGTCGATTGCGGCGGGCGAATGCGTAGGCTTGATCGGCCCCAATGGCGCGGGCAAGACAAGCCTGATGCGCGCGGCGTTGGGTATTCTGCCGCATCAAGGCGCGTCTTCCCTCGCCGCTCTGCCCCCGAAAGCGCGCGCGCGGGCCTGCGCGTGGCTGCCGCAGGCGCGGGAAATCGCGTGGCCTGTGGACGTCGAGACCATCGTGCGGCTGGGCCGCCTGCCCCATGCAGACCGGGGGACCGTGACGGACGAAGCCGTGGCAGAAGCCCTTTTGCAAATGGGCCTGAAGGACTTTGCAAAGCGCACCGCAACCGCGCTGTCGGGGGGCGAACAGGCCCGCGTTCTCATCGCCCGGACCCTTGCGCAGGACGCGCCGCTCTTGATGGCCGACGAGCCCATCGCGGGCCTCGATCCCGCCAGCCAGATTGCGACGATGCGGCTGTTTGCGCGGCTCGCCACCGAAGGCAAAGCGGTCTGGACGGCGATCCACGACCTCAGCCTTGCGGTGCGCTATTGCACCCGGCTGGTCGTGCTGCACCGGGGCGCGTTGGTTGCTGACGGCCCGCCGCGCGATGTGCTGACGCCCGCCCTGCTGGCTGAGGTCTTTAGCATCGAGGCGCATTTCGAACACACCGCACGCGGCCCTGTCTTCCAGGTATTGGACGTGCTGGAATGAATGCCCCGCTTGCGATCGACCGCCCCTGGGTGCGGATGGCGCTGGCTCCGGGCTGCCGTGTGCTCAGCTGGGCGCTGAACCGCCCCGGGTTCACCACCGCGCCCGCGATCAGTTGGCGCGAGGTGCGCAATGCCGATCTGACGCCGGACCTGGACGTGAAGGCGTGGCTCATCGCGGCTTTGGCCGCGCGGGGCACGCCCGATGACATTTGCTTTCTGACCTCTCGCGATGTGCGCCGTATCCACGAACGCCGCGCGACCGAAGGCGCCGCCACCGTCCGCGCCGTCGCCACCGTAGGGCTGTCCAACGCCGAGGCTGTCGGCACGCGGCTCGACCGATCGGGCAAGAACTGGGACGCCCCCGGCCTTGGCACGATCAACGTGGCGGTCGAAACGGACGCAGGGCTGAGCGAGGCGGCGATGATCGAAGCGCTGAGTGTTGCCACGCAAGCCCGCACGGCTGCGGTCATGGAGGCGGGGCACAGGCTCCCGACCGGCACCGCGACGGGCACCGGCACCGATTGCATCGCCATCGCCGCGCCTCCGGGCAAAACCCTTTATGCCGGCCTGCACACCGACCTTGGCCTTGCCATCGGGCGGGCCGTCAAGGCCGCGGTCAGCGCAGGCGCCGCCGAATGGGCCGCAACCTACGGAGCGGGTCGATGAGCGCGCAGCGCATTGTCTGCCTGACCGAGGAAACGGTCGAAACGCTCTATCTGCTCGGCGTCGCGGGCCGTATTGTTGGGGTGACGGGCTATGCCGTGCGCCCACCCCGAGTGCGCCGGGAAAAGCCGCGCGTCGGTGCGTTCACCAGCGCGGATGTGGCCAAAATCCTCGACCTGCGGCCCGATCTGGTGCTGACCTTTTCCGACCTTCAGGCGGACATCGCCGCCGACCTGATCCGCGCGGGCGTGCAGGTACACGCGTTCAACCAACGCTCTGTCGCCGGAATTCTGGACATGATCGAAACGCTGGGCGCGCTGACCGGCACGGCGGACCGGGCCGCGGCGCTGATCACCCGCTTGCGCGGGCGGCTGAACACGTTTCGCCAAATGCCGCGCCCCATCCGCCCCCGCGTCTATATCGAGGAATGGGACGAGCCGCTGATCGCCGGGATCGCCTGGGTGTCCGAGCTGGTTGAGATCGCGGGCGGCGTGGATGTCTTTGCCTACCTGCGGCAGGAACCGAGCGCCAAAGCGCGCATTCTGGCACCCGAAGCAGTGATCACCGCCGCACCCGATATCATCATCGCCTCCTGGTGCGGCAAGAAAGTCCGCCCCGAACGCATCGCCGCCCGCCCTGGGTGGGACCGCATCCCTGCGGTCGCGCAGGGGCGTATCCACGAGGTGAAATCGCCCCTGATCCTCGCTCCCGGTCCCGCTGCGCTGACGGACGGGCTTGAGGCGATCCACGCGGCGCTTTGGGCACTGGACGGGCGCCCGCCCGCCCGCTAGGTGCGGCGCATGGACAATGCATTTACCATCTTTGACGTGATCATCTGGTCGGGCGCGGGCCTGTCGCTGATCGGCCTTCTGGGCCTGATCTGGTGCATCATCCGGGTCGCCCGGGCCCGCCGCGCGGGGCTGAGTGACGAGGACCTGCGCGCGGTTCTGCAAAAGGTCGTGCCGCTGAACCTCGGCGCGCTCTGCATCTCCATGCTCGGGCTGATGCTGGTCATCGTGGGGATTTTCGCCGCCTGAGGCTTGCCATATCGCGTGTGTGTCGCCATCGTGGACAGACACATTCACGGAGTGCGATATGTTTTCTCCCCAGGTGACCCCCTTTTTTGACACGGCCACAAACACGGTCAGTTATGTCGTGCGCGAGCCCGAAGGGCGCGCCTGCGCGATCATCGATTCGGTGCTTGACTTCGACTAGGCCGCCGGCCGCACAGATACCGCATCCGCCGACCAGATCATCGCGCATGTCGAGGCCGAGGGCCTTGAGGCTCAGTGGATCCTCGAAAGCCACGTGCACGCCGACCACCTGAGCGCCGCGCCCTACCTGCAAGAGCGGCTTGGCGGAAAAATCGGCATCGGTGCGCAGATCAAGACCGTGCAGGACACGTTTGGCAAGATTTTCAACGAGGGCACGGAGTTTCAGCGCGACGGCTCGCAATTCGATGCCCTGTTCGAGGACGGGGCGCGCTTTCATATCGGGCAGATGCGCGGAGACGTGATGCACACTCCGGGCCACACGCCCGCTTGCCTGACCTATGTGATCGGCGATGCGGCCTTTGTGGGCGATACGCTCTTCATGCCCGATTTCGGCACGGCACGCTGCGATTTTCCCGGTGGCTCGGCCCGCGATTTGTTCGCCTCGATCCAGCGGATCCTGAGCCTGCCCGACGCGACGCGCATCTTCGTGGGCCACGACTACAAGGCGCCGGGGCGGGATGCGTACGCGTGGGAGACGACCGTGGGCGCGCAGAAGGCGGCCAATGTGCATGTGGGCGGCGGCGCGACAGAGGACGCTTTCGTCGCCCAGCGCGAGGCCCGGGATGCCACGCTCGGGATGCCCCGGCTCATCCTGCCCTCCTTGCAGGTGAACATGCGCGCGGGGCACATGCCGCCCGCCGATGAGGACGGCACCGTACGGCTGAAAGTACCGCTGAACACGCTTTAGGCGCGCCATGATGGTGGAGGGGATGATGGGCCGCGCCGGGGGCCTGGTGATGGGCGCCGCGGCGGCGCTGTTCCTGCTCGGGGCGGGCGCGTGATGGGCGCCTCGGGGCGGCGGTGCTTGCTGCTGATCGCAGGCGGGCTGGCCGTGGCCCCAATGCTGGACAGCCGCGGCGCCACGGCCTAGGAGGGCAGCATGGATATTCGCAAGCTCACCGACACGTTTTTTGTCTCGCCGCAGATCGCGGCAGAGGATGTTCCCGCCATCGCCGCCCTTGGCGTCAGGCGCATCATCTGCAACCGCCCCGATGCGGAGGTTCCGCCCTCCCATCAGGCGGAGGCGATCCGCGCGGCGGCAGAGGCTGCGGGGCTGGGGTTTGACGCGCTTCCCCTGACCCATCAGACCATGACGCCGCACAACGTGGCGCGGCAGGTGGAACTTGCCGACGCGGCAGAGGGCCCGGTGCTAGCCTATTGCGCGTCGGGCACCCGCTCAACCGTGGCCTGGGCGCTTGGCTCTGCCGGGGCGGTGCCGCCGGATGCGCTGATCGGTGCGGCGCGGGATGCGGGCTATGACCTTGCAAACCTGCGGCCCACGCTGGAAGCCGCAGCCGCCGCATCCAAGGGCTAGGTCGCCTCGGCGTTATCGAGGGGCGGCAGGTCCGCCAGATCGGGCAGGTCCGCCAGGTCCGGCATGTCGTCGAGGTCCGGCAGGTCCATGTCGACCGGACCCTGGGGCGTTGCCGGGTCCGGGGCCGTATCGAGCGCTTCAAGATCCGGCAGATCGGGTAAGGTGGCAAGCTCCGGCGCGGCCTCTGGCACGTCCGGCAGGCCGGGCAAGGCAAGCGGCCCATCTGCCGCGTGTCCTGGGCCAGGCAGCGCGGGTGCGTCCCCCGCCCCCTCATCCGCGAGCGGGGCAACCTCTGGCAGGTCCAGCTCATCGCGATCGGAAGCGCGGCGTCGCGGCTGGTGCGCGTATACCGGGTCGCGATCCAGTCGCAAGGCGCGGACCCCGTCCACCTGACCAATCGCGCCCGTACCCACGCAGCGCCCGTCCGGCCCAAGCACCCGCGCCTTGGGAAAGGTTCCGGGTGGCAACGGCAGCACATCCCCCGCCGCCAGCTGCGCCGCGCCGTTTAGGGGCATTGAAAGCGTGCAGATTTCCATTTTCAGCTGCGCCTCAAGCCCAAAGACCACATCCGTGAACGCCTTGCGCCGCTGCGCGTCTTCCTGCGCGGCCTCTTCGCTGGCATCCTCCGCGCGGCCGGATCTTTGGGCGACAGGCGGCAGGATCAGCGTCAGATCGCCCTGCCGCGCCCCCCGCGCCATGTCGAGGGTCAGGCGGATCACGAAGTAGTCCGGGCAATCGAGCGCCATTTCGATCATCCGCGGCTCTTCCGCGCGGGAGCCAAACGTAATCTCTTGCAGCACCGCGCGGTCGCCCGCGGCCTCAACCTCGCGCGCGCATTGCTCAAGCAGCGCGTCGATCAGCGGCGCGGCCAGCGCGGCATCGGTGTCTGTCATGGCGCGGGCATCGCCCGCAGGCGCGCGCACCGCGCCCATCGTCTGCTGCTGGATCAGCCCGCCAGCAAGGTCCGCAGCAAGCACCGCCGCGCCGACCCGCCCCCGCGTGCCGTCAAGCAGAAGGAGCAGCGCATCGTCCGCCAGAAGCGGCAGGCAGGCCTCGGCATCCCGCCTTTCGACCACAACGCCGATGGCTGCGAGCGGCAGGTCCATCAGCGTATCGGCAACGCGCGCAATCCCAAGGCGCATCGCCTTGGCCACGGTCATGGCCCGGGCCTGATGCTCCTGCGTGCCCGCGGCCGCCTTGCGGCGCAGAATGGATTGCGTGGGTTGCTCGGCCATAGCCTCTGCTGCGTCGGGTGTGCTTGCCCCCGTTTTGAAGCAGATTGGTTAAGGGCAGCTTTATGTCCGCGCCGCGATCCTATTGCGCGGCAAGTTTTGCCGCACCGGGCAGGGACACGACGAAACTGTTGCCGCGCGGGCCCGCGACAAGGCGGATATCGCCGCCCAGCCGCGCCATGATCTCGCGACAAATCGCAAGTCCAAGGCCCGCCCCCTGCGCTTGCGCACCATCGATTCGGCTGAACTTCTCAAAGATATCATGCGCCGCCGTCGCCGGGATCGGGATGCCGTTATCGGCAAAATGCACCTCGGTGCCCAGCACCCCCTGCTGCACCGAGATTTCCAGCTCCGGCGCGGGCGCAGCGCAGTATTTCTGCGCATTGCTGATGAGGTTGATAAAGACCTGCCCGAGCCGGTCGAGATCGGTGGTCAGGTCCAGCATCTCGTCGATCCGGGACCGCTTGATCACCAGCTTGCCATTGCCGCCGGCCTGCGCGGTCTGCACGGCGTGGTCAATCAGATCCGACAGGCGCCCGCCCTCGATGTTCAGGCTGACCTGCCCGTTCTCCAGCACCGAAAGGTCCAGCAGGTCATCCAGCAGACGGGTCAAGCGGATGGCTTCGGAATGAATGATCGACGCGTAGCGGGTCTTTTCCACCGCCGTCAGGCCCGCCTCATCCCGCAGGATTTCGGAGAACGAGCGGATCGACGTCATCGGTGTGCGCAGCTCGTGGCTGATCTGGCTCAGAAAGGCGTCTTTCTGGGCCGACAGCCGGGTGAGCTTGTCATTGGCCTCGCGCAGCTGGGCGGCGGTGCGGGTCAACTCTGCTGATTTCGCCTCAAGCTGGCTGGAATATTCCAGCATTTGGGCGCTTTCATCCGCGACGGCCAGCAGGTCTTCGACCGACACGGCAGCGCCGCCGGACATCTGACTGATCATCGCGTGCGCGGTTGCGGCACCGACAGAGGCCGCCAGTTCCCGCTCAAGCGTATCGAGAAATTCCGAGGTTGGCTCCGGCACATCCCCGCGCACGCCTTGCGCACGGGCCGCCTTGCGAAAGAGCGTCTGCGCCTCGGATGCGCCGAGGATCCGCTGCGCCATGATCATCAGGTCGTCCGAGGTTGCTGCGCTGCCGTGCCAGCCGGGGGCCGAGCGGCCCGTGTCAAAGACATTCACGAACTGCGCCCCCTGAAGCCGTTCCAGCGGCGTCGGGAAGGTCACGAGGGAGACGATGAAAAAGGCAAGGACGTTGAAGCCCAGCGACCACAGCACCGCATGCACCGTCCCGTCGAGGCCCGCAAAACCAAACAGCGCATCCGGGCGCAGCCACGCGATGCCCCAGGGCCCATCGGCAAACCAGCTTGCTGGCAGCGCCGCACCGGGCCCGAAAGCGGGCAGGAACGAGCAGTAAAACCAGAGTGCAAAGCCGACGCAGAGCCCCGCCATCGCGCCGGACCGCGTCGCCCCGCGCCAGAACAGCCCGCCCAGCATCGCCGGCAGGAACTGCGCCACCCCGGCAAAGGAGATCAGGCCAATGGCCGCCAGCGCGGCGGATTCGCCCGACACGCTAAAGTAAAGATAGCCCAGCCCGATCACGCCCAGCACCGACAGCCGCCGGGACAGGATGACAAGGTTGCGCACATCGCCCGACTGGGACGCCCCGCCGCGCTGCAGGCTCAGCCAGATCGGCATAACCACGTGGTTCGACACCATCGTCGAAAGCGCCAGCGTGGCGACGATCACCATCGAGGTCGCGGCCGAAAAGCCGCCAAGAAAGGCAAGCACCGCAAGGCCCGTGCGCCCCTCGGACATCGGCAGGGTCAGCACGAAAAGGTCCGGGTTCGCGCCTGCGGGCAGCCGCTCAAGGCCCATCACGGCGATGGGCACCACAAACAGGCTCATCGCCATCAGGTACAGGGGGAAGGCCCAGGCGGCGACCTGGATATGCCGTTCGTCGTCGTTTTCGACCACCAGCACCTGGAACATGCGCGGCAGGCAAAGAAAGGCGGCGGCGGCCACAACCGTGATCCCGATCCAGCGGGTCCGGTCGATCTGCCACGTCCCGAGGCTGGAGGCGTCGATGCGCGCCATCGTAGCCGCGAGGCCCCCGCCGAGACCCCAAACGACAAAGACGCCGATCGCCAGAAGGGCAACCAGCTTGACGACAGCCTCGATCGCGATGGCGATAACGATGCCGTCGTGCCGTTCATTTGCGTTGAGGTTGCGGGTGCCAAAAAGCAACGTGAAAAGCGCAAGGCCAAAGGCGACCCAGAATCCCGTGGCGCCGGTACTGCTTTGGGCACCGGTGAAGATGGCAAAGCTTTCGGAGACCGATTTCAGCTGGAGCGCGATGTAAGGCGTGATGCCGACAACCGCCATCACCGTCACCAGCAAGGCCAGCCCGTTGGACTTGCCGAAGCGGGCCGAGATCAGGTCGGCGATAGACGTCACCCGTTGCGCGCGGGCCACGCGCACCAGCTTGCGCAAGCCCCACCACCAGCCGACCATCACAAGGCTGGGTCCGACATAGATCGTCACGAACTCCATCCCCGAGCGCGCCGCGTAGCCCACGGCGCCGTAGAACGTCCAGGCCGTGCAGTAAATCGACAGCGACAGCGTGTAAACGAGCGGGCCGCGCAGCCAGCCGCCCCGGCCCCGGCGCGCGGCGCGTTCGGCGGCGAAGGCGATGGCAAAGAGGATCAGGACGTAGCCAAGGCTGGCCCCGATCAGCATCTGCGCCTGCGTGCTCATTCCCGCGGCTCCGGCGGCTCGCGCAGCAGGTACCACAGCACCGCGCTGACAGCGATCAACAAGAGCCAGACGCCAAAGATATAGAGGATCGCACCGGACATGGACACCGGCCCGCCCGCTTCTGTCCAGTTCGCGGGCCACAGGAGCGGCATGAGCATCAACCCGCTCCCCGCCAGCGGCAAGATGCGGAGCGCGTCCAGCATCCGCCTGCGCCGGTAACCGCGCCGTTCAAGGAAAACCGGCGGGGTGATCTGATCGTTCATCCGCTTGCGCGCTGCGCGGCACCGGCCACATAGACGAGATCGCGGACCGCCGTCAGCACCTCGGCGTTGGAGAACGGCTTGGTCATGAAGCGGCTCACGCCTGCCCGTTCGGCCTGTTCGCGGTCGCGGGCTTGCCCGCGCGCGGTCAACATCAGCACCGGCAACAGCGCGAAGTCCGGGTCCGCCCGCAGGTCCGACAGGATTTCCATTCCGTTGCGACCGGGCAGCATATAATCGAGCACCACAAGATCGGGTTTGAGCTGCCTGATCCTGCCCAGCGCGGCGGCGCCGTTCTCCTCGGTCTCCACCCGCCACCCTTCGCGGCCCAGAAGAAACGCCATCGCTTCGCGAATGTTCGCTTCATCCTCGACCAGCAGAACAGACTTGCCTCCGCCCATGCTGTCGTCCTTTGCCATACGTGCGGTCCCTCCCCATGTGCCGGGGTGCACGTTTCCCCGGCATCTCGCAGTATCGCCTAATGTGCCCGGGTCTGTCAAAAGGTTGTCATATAAAGAAGTGCAAGGGGTTACAGCCCCTGCGCGAGGATCGACGGCTCCCGGCGCGCGGCGCAGTTGGGCACGGGGCAAGTCCGGCACGCGGCGCCGACCGCGCGCACCGCACCGAGCTGCGCCGGAACGGGGCCCGAGAGCGGCAGGATCAGCATCGTCGCCTGCAGCAGCGGCGGCGCATTGTAGCGCGCCGGGCCCACGGGTTCGGCAACCGCAAAAACCTCAAAGGCCGCCGCCTCGCGCGCGGGCTGGTTTAAGGCCGCGCGCATGACCAGGCCCGGCTGCGCGAACGCATCGAACAGAGGCCAGAGCGGGCAGCAGGCCCCGAACCGCGGCAAGGCAAAGCCGGCCAGCGGTTTGCGGAACAGCAGGCTGCCCGCCCTGTCACAGACCACGAGGCCCGCCGAGTCCCGTTTCAGCGCCGCCAGCCGCCGCAAAGCGCGCGCGACGCTCACCCCCGTGTGCCGCGCGATCTCCACGGGGTCACAACCCAGCGCGTCCTCTGCCGCCTGCACCGCGTCTAGCGGAAGCGCCGCATTATCCGCCTCCAGCGCGGCAAGAACGCCCCGCGCCATGTGCTGCGAGGCGCGACTGATCAACTCGGGCGCCTGCGCGATGACATCATCGACCGCACCGCCGCCGCCCTCCAGCTCGGGGAAGGCAAAACCGCGCGCCTCAAGGAACGCGTCCAGCTCTTCCTGCGGCGAGGCCGCTGCGCCGCCCTCTTCATCCGCGTCGAGGTATTCCACAAGCGCTTTCGCGCTGTCGGACAGGCGGGCGCTGTCTTCGTTCAGGTTGCTGTGGAACCGCGCCTGCCAATCGGCGGGCAGATCCCGATCCTCGGCAAGGATCGCCGCGGTGGCGCGGATCGCGGCGGCGGCCTGCAACACCTCGTGCAGGGAGGACGCGAGCGCCGGGTCATGGGCGAGCCGGTCGCTCAGCGCTTCCACCGTGCGCTCAAGGGACCGCGTGCGGCGGTGGGTGGCCGACAGCAGCTCTGCCCAGGCTGGGAACCGGCCCGCAAATTCCTCTGCCCGCTCTTGTTCAGCTCCGGGCAGGCTGGCATCGGTTGCCACCTCTCGCAGGGCCGCAATCAATGCGGCTTCGGCCCCTTCGGTCAGCGCGGACGTCTCCACCCCCAGCTCGGCCGAGATATCGAGCAGCAGCTTGCCACCGATTCTGCGGCGGTTGTGCTCAATCAGGTTGAGATAAGAGGCTGAAACACCAACCGCGCGCGCCAAAGCGGCCTGCCGCAGGCCCAAAGCGATCCGGCGATCTCGGATGCGGGTGCCGGTCAGGCTGTCGCTCATGCCGCACGCTGCGCATCAAGGATGAACGTTTTCAAAGGCTTTCTGCGCCGCAACATAATGAAGTTTACAAACATGCACATCTTGCTGCCAAGTTCTTTACAAAAAAATTGAGCTTTTCAAGGGGTTTATTGCGCAATTTTCAAACCCGCTGCGATAGTGATGCGGCACTAAAGTGCTCTGCGCGGACGGGAAGAGGAGCCCGCCCTGCGCATCTTTCAAATGGGAGGATATCTATGTCCAAATCGAACCTGACCCGCCGTGGTCTGATCCAGACCGGCGCGGTTGCCGGCGCGGGCCTCGCGCTGCCGACATACCTGCGAGCGGACGGCCATGCTGGCTTTACCAACGCGCCGGGCGACAGCTCTGTCACGCTGGGCTTCAACGTGCCGCAGACCGGCCCCTACGCCGATGAGGGCGCGGACGAGCTGCGCGCCTACGAGCTGGCGGTCGAGCACCTGAATGGCGGCGGCGACGGCGGCATGCTGAACACGTTCTCGTCCAAGGCCTTGCAGGGCAACGGCATCCTGGGCCGCAAGGTTGAGTATGTGACCGGCGACACGCAGACCAAGTCCGACGCCGCGCGCGCCTCTGCCCGCTCGATGATCGAGAAGGACGGCGCAATCATGATCACCGGCGGCTCGTCCTCCGGTGTGGCTGTGGCCGTGCAGGCGCTGTGCCAAGAGGCGGGTGTCATCTTCATGGCGGGCCTCACGCACTCCAACGACACCACCGGCAAGGACAAGAAGGCCAATGGCTTCCGCCACTTCTTCAACTCCTACATGTCCGGTGCGGCGCTCGCGCCGATCCTGGCGGCCAACTACGGCACCGACCGGAACGCCTACCACCTGACCGCGGACTACAACTGGGGCTACACGACCGAAGAAGCGGTCCGCACCTCGACCGAAGCGATGGGCTGGAACACCGTTGCAGCTGTGAAAACGCCGCTGACGCAGACGGACTTCAGCTCCTACATCGCGCCGGTCCTGCAAACGGACGCGGACGTGCTGGTTCTGAACCACTATGGCGGCAACATGGTCAACTCGTTGACCAACGCGGTCCAGTTCGGCCTGCGCGATCGTCTGGTGAACGGCAAGAACTTCGAGATCATCGTGCCGCTCTACTCCCGCCTGATGGCAAAGGGTGCGGGCGCCAACGTGAAGGGCATCTTCGGCTCCACCAACTGGCACTGGTCGCTGCAGGATGAAGGCACCAAGGCCTTCGTGAAGTCCTTTGGCACCAAGTACGGCTTCCCGCCGAGCCAGGCCGCGCACACCTGCTATGTGCAGGCGCTGCTTTATGCGGATGCCGTGGCGCGTGGCGGCTCGTTTAACCCCTGCGCGGTCGGCGAAGCCCTCGAAGGCTTCGAATTCGACGGTATGGGCAACGGCCCGACGCTCTACCGCGCCGAGGACCACCAGTGCTTCAAGGACGTGCTCGTCGTGAAGGGGAAAGAGAACCCGACCTCCGAGTTCGACCTCCTCGAGATCGTGGAAGTCACGCCGGCGGCGCAGGTCACCTACGATGCGTCGATCTTCGGCGGCGATCTGGGCACCTGTAACCCGGGCGCCTAAGCCACGCCCTGCGGCGCCCCGCGCGCCGCGCATGAACAGGCGTAGGATGGGCAATATTGCCCATCCTACCACCCGGACGCCGTGCGCGTCCGCTTTCAACCAATTGGAGCTGGGACAATGGGAAAGACGGATAGCGCCGTCGGCAGCTACGCCATCGTCATCGGGGGGATTGCCGCGTTTTTCGTGCTGACGACCCTGATCTTTGGCATCGAAGCCACCATCCTTCAGACCACGGACGGTCTGAGCAAAGGGTCCGCTTACGCGATGATCGCGCTGGGCCTGACACTGATTTTCGGCACGCTGGGCGTGGTGAACTTCGCCCACGGGGCGCTGTTCATGATCGGCGCCTTCTGCGCGGTCACGCTGAACAACATCCTGGGCGCTGAAGTCGCCACGGGCGAGGTCGTCGCGACCGCCTGGGGCACCGAACAGCCGGTGATGGCCCCGCGCCTGGTTGGCTGGCTGGGCGAAGACCTGGGCGGCGCGCTGATCGACTGGACTGTCCCGCTGTCGATCCTGTTTGCCACGCCCATCATGATTGGCGTCGGCGTCGCGATGGAGCGCGGGCTGATCCGCCATTTCTACAAGCGCCCGCACGCAGACCAGATCCTGGTGACCTTCGGCCTCGCCATCGTGCTGCAAGAGATCGTCAAGTACAATTTCGGCGCCAACCCGATCCCGACGCCCGCACCGGTGAGCTTTACCGGCTCGTTCGACTTTGGTGCGGTGCTGGGCTTTGATCCGGGCACAATCATCTACCCCTACTGGCGCATCGTTTACTTCGGCTTTGCCGCCCTGCTGATTGGCGCGGTCTTTGCCTTCCTGCAATTCACCACCTTCGGGATGGTCGTGCGTGCGGGCATGGCCGACCGCGAAACCGTGCAGCTGCTGGGCATCGACATCGACCGCCGCTTTACCCTGATGTTCGGCATCGCCGCCGCCGTCGCGGGCCTTGCGGGGGTTATGTACGCGCCGATCACGCCGCCGAACTACCACTGGGGCATGGACTTTCTGGTCCTGTCGTTTGTCGTGGTCGTTGTTGGCGGCATGGGCTCCCTGCCCGGCGCGGTCGCCGCGGGCTTCCTGCTCGGCGTGCTGGAGAGCTTTGCCTCCATGCGCCAGGTGCTGGAGATCCTGCCCGGCCTCAACCAGATCATCATCTACCTGGTGGCGATCGTCATTCTGCTTACCCGTCCGCGGGGCCTGATGGGCCGCAAGGGCGTGATGGAGGACTAATCAATGCTGGGTCTCGACGCAAAAGACTTCCGCCTGCTGCTTCTGGTCGTCGTTCTGACGATGGCAGCACCCTTCCTGCTCAACCCCTTCCCAGAAGGCTCGGCGATGGCGCAGTTCAACGCCGGTTACCCGGACCTGATGCAGCGTTTCGTAATCTTCGGGATCTTCGCCATCGGCTTCAACATCCTCTTTGGCCTGACCGGATACCTGTCCTTCGGTCACGCCGCCTTCCTTGGGGTGGGCAGCTATGCGGCGATGTGGATGTTCAAGCTCTTTGGCATGAATGTTGTGCCCGCGCTGGTGCTCTCGATCATCCTGTCAGGCCTCTTTGCGCTGCTGATCGGCTACGTGTCGCTGCGGCGCTCAGGGATCTATTTCTCGATCCTGACGCTGGCCTTCGCGATGATGTCCTACTCCCTCGCCTATTCGGTGCTGGCCACCGATATGGACGGCCCGGGCCAGCAGGGCATCCTGCAAAAGGGCCTGACGGGCGGTGAGACGGGCCTTCAGCTGACCTTCGAAGACCCGCGCTGGCTGGGCACCAAGGTGACAGACAGCGGCAATATCCCCTCGCCAAACTTCTTCGGGGTCGAGATGAAGGCCGCGACAGAGATGGAAGTGGGCAGCTGGCTCTTCACCTTCTCGGCGGGCTACTACTTTGCCGCCATCGTCATGCTGATCGCCTTCTATCTGTCGATCCGCATCTTCCGCTCGCCCTTTGGCATGATGCTGCGGGCGGTCAAATCGAACCAGCAGCGGATGAACTACACCGGGCTTGACCCCAAACCCTACACGCTGGCAGCCTTCGTCATCTCCGGCATGTATGCTGGGCTTGCGGGTGGGCTCATGGTGGCGATGGACCCTCTGGCGGGGCCTGAGCGCATGTTCTGGACCGCCTCCGGTGAAGTCGTCCTCATGACCATCTTGGGCGGTGTCGGCACCCTGATCGGCCCGGTCCTTGGCGCCGGTGCGATCAAGTACATGGAAAACATCCTCAGCAAGATCAACAAAGACATCCTGTACGAATGGTTCTACTTCATGCCCGATGGGATGTCGGACGTCTTTGTGTGGGTCACCAACCTTTTCGTTGGCAAGCAGTGGCACCTGACCTCTGGCCTGATCTTCATGCTGGTTGTCATCTTCCTGCCCGGTGGCCTGGTAGAGGCCGGACAGCGCATCGGTCGCCGCATCGGCCTTGGCAAGAAGCCCAGCGAAACGCCTGACGGCAAAACCACACCCGCCGAATAAGGAGACAGACAGATGGGAATTCTTGAAGTCAAAGGCGTGGGCAAGCGCTTCGGCGGCCTGCAGGCGCTGTCCGAGGTGAACCTTTCGGTCGCCGAGAACAGCGTGCACGCGATCATCGGGCCCAATGGGGCGGGCAAGTCCACCCTGCTCAACTGCCTTGTCGGCAAGCTGATCCCTGACACCGGCAGCGTCATGTTTGACGGCCAGTCGGTGCTGGGGCGCAAGCCGCACGAGATCAACCAGATGGGCATCTCCCGCGTGTTCCAGACCCCTGAGATCTTTGGTGATCTGACGGTGATGGAAAACATGATGATCCCGATCTTCGCCCAGCGCGACGGGGCCTTCCGGATGCACGCCATTGAAAAGATGATGGCCGAGAAGGACATCGTCGCGGCGGCAGAGCATATGCTGGAGGACATGAACATGGCGGACAAGCGGCACATGCACGCCGCCGCCATGTCCCGCGGCGACAAGCGGCGGCTGGAGATCGGCATGTGCCTGTCCCAGAAACCGCGCCTGCTGCTGCTGGACGAGCCAACAGCGGGCATGGCCCGCGCGGACACCAACAACACCATCGACCTGCTCAAGCAGATCCGGGACGAGCGCGACATCACCATCGCGATTATCGAGCATGACATGCACGTCGTGTTCTCCCTCGCGCAGCGGATCACGGTGCTGGCCCAAGGCACGCCGCTGGTCGAAGACACGCCCGACAACATCAAAGGCCACCCCAAAGTGCGCGAAGCCTACTTGGGCGAAACGCAGCAAGTGGCATAAGGAGGCTAGACGATGGCAACACCCGCCCCCCAAATGCTCGACAGAAACGCCAACCACGCGGCCACGGCCCCGGCCTATATGTCAGTCTGGGACCTGCACGCCTATTACGGCGAAAGCTACATCGTGCAGGGCATCAGCTTTAACGTGCACGAGGGCGAGATCCTCGCCCTTCTGGGCCGCAACGGCGCTGGCAAAACCTCGACCCTGCGGGCGATTGCGCGCATGGACGATCCGGAGGTCCGGCATGGCGAGATCTGGCTGGACCACCAGCCGCTGCACAACATGTCGAGCCATCAGGCCTCGCAGGCCGGTCTTGGGCTTGTGCCCGAAGATCGGCGCATCATCCCGGGCCTGACGGTGGAAGAGAACATCAAGCTTGCACAGATCGCCCCGCCCATCGGCTGGTCGATTGACCGGCTTTATGACCTCTTCCCGCGCCTCGGCGAGCGCAAGAACCAGGAAGGCACGACGCTGTCGGGGGGCGAGCAGCAGATGCTCGCCATCGCCCGCGCGCTCGCGCGCGACATCAAGGTGCTGCTCCTCGATGAGCCCTACGAGGGCCTCGCCCCCGTCATCGTGGACGAGATCGAAAAGACGCTGAACGTGATCCGCGATCAGGGCATGACCACGATCCTCGTGGAGCAGAACGCGGTGCGCGCGCTGCAACTGGCGGACCGGGCGGTGATTCTTGACACTGGCGGAATCGTCTTTGACGGCACCGCGCAGGAAGTGCTGGATGATGAGGCGCTGCGGGCCGAATACCTGGCGATCTGAGCCGCGCCCCACAACCAAACCGCAAAGCCGGCCCCCTCGGGCCGGCTTTTTTGTGCCCAATGGCGCGCCACGCACAACACTGTCCCTAGCCCGGCAACAATCCCAAAAGCGCTTTCGATTGTGGCAGTTATGCGGCAACATCAGGGCAACAAACCTGGGGGTTTGCCACACATAGATCGTTTCTGCCGCCGGTTTTACCTCGCGCGGCGCGCGCGGCATAGACAACCCGGAACACCGAGGGCGACGCAGGACGTATACTCTTTGTGCAAGGAGCACGCAGTGTGAGCACCCAACCCTTCTTTACCTTCACCTTTCCGGACGGTCTGGAAAGCTTTCCAGACGTCGTCCTCCCCCCCAACCCATATGACATCGAAGAGTGGTTTACCGCCCCCGTCACGGGCGCACCGCTGACCTATGGAACGCAGAACGTATTCATCCTCAATCAGAGTGATGTGCTCGTCCCCATCAGCCAGACGGGCGGGCTGCAAGTGATCATCAACGATGGCACCATTTCGCAAAGCGGCGCTCAGAACACGATTAAGGCGGGCGGGAACAGTCAGAGTATCATCACGAACCAAGGTCTGATCGAAGGGCGCATCCAGACCAGCCTCAACGACGACTTGATCGTGAACTCTGGCACAATTGACGGCCAGGTCCGGACTGGCGCAGGCCATGATCTCCTGGTCAATGGCTTTACCTCAACGGATAGCGCAATCACCGACTTCGTCTCGATGGCTTCTGGCGATGATGTTGTGCAAAACGCAGGCAGCATGGCACGCGTCAACCTCGGCACCGGCGATGACTTCTACGTCTCTTTGGATGGAATCGGCACCGCAGACCGGGTGCAGGGCGGCAACGGAGAAGACACGCTTCGCGGCGGCGCAGGCGATGACCGCTTTGACGGCGGGCGCGATGCGGACCTGCTTGTGGGCGGGGCCGGGGATGACACGTTGAATGGCGGTCAGGGCAAGGACACGCTTAGCGGCGGATCAGCCGATGACAGCCTCGATGGTGGCGACAGCACGGACCTGCTGCGCGGCGGCGATGGGAATGACACGCTGGACGGCGGCACGGGCGGTGACCTGCTGATCGGCGGCGAAGGCGACGACCTGATGTCTGGCGGCACAGGATCGGATAGGTTCGAATTCCTTGCCAATAGCGGTGCGGATACGATCACCGATTTCCAGAGCGGTGCAGATGTGCTCGTCTTCGCGACCGATGCCTCGGATGGCAGCGTGCTGTCCTACAGCGCCGGGGACGTGCTGGCGAACACAAGTTTTGTCGGCGGGAACGCGGTGATCGACCTCACGGCGGTCTACGAGCTGTCCGCGGCGGATGCGGCCATCGAGGACGGGACAACGCTGACGCTGCTGGGCGTGAGCGCGACCGGGCTCGACATGGCGGACATCATCGCGCCCACGGTCGAGATTATCGGCTAGGCTCCGCGGCGGGGGGCAGGCCATCAGGGCCGCCCGCCGCCCACGCCCGCAGGTCAGTCTTGAGCACCTTACCGTAGGCGTTCTTGGGCAAGGCGGGCACAAAGATGTAGTCCTTCGGCGCCTTAAACCGGGCGATTTGGTCCCGGCAAAACGCATCGAGCGCCGGTGCCTCGGCGGTGCCCACCACGAAGGCGACCACCTCCTCGCCCCAGTCGGGGTGGCGGCGCCCAACGACGGCAACCTCTTGAACCCCTTCCGCGCGCAGCAGCGCCTCTTCAACCTCGCGCGGATAGACGTTTGAGCCGCCCGTGATGATCAGGTCTTTGGCGCGGTCTTGCAGGGTCAGGTAGCCCGCCGCGTCCATGACGCCGACGTCGCCGGTGTGCAGCCAGCCCTCGCGGATCGTGTCCGCGGTGGCCTGAGGGTTGCGCCAGTACCCCGGCATGACCGCCGCACCGCGGACCAGAACCTCGCCCGCCGCGCCCGGCGGCGCGTCCACCCGCAGCTCTACACAAGATTGCGCCCGCCCAACCGAGGCAAGCCGCGCCATATCATCGCCCATCACATCCGCCCGGGGCAGCGCAGTGATCGCCATCGGGCATTCGCCCTGCCCATAGATCTGAACAAAGACGTCACCAAAGCGCGCCCGCGCCGCGAGGATGTCCTCAAGATACATCGGCCCGCCCGCGTAAACGATGGTGCGCAGGCCCTCTACAGGCCCCTCGCCAAACGCAGTGAGCCGCGTGACCATCGTGGGAGCGGCGAACATGTGGACCCGGCCGTGATGCGCGGCCAGTTCGAAAATCTCCGCCGGGTCAAAGCCTTGGGACGAAGGGCACACATGCCGCGCGCCGCGCAGCACATGCATCAGGTTGTAAATGCCCGCGCCGTGGCTCAGCGGCGCCGCATAAAGCGCGGTATCCTCGGGCGTGACCTGATCGACATCGGCGAAATAGCTCAGCGCCATCGCCATCAGCATCGCATGGGTGATCATCACCCCCTTTGGCCGCCCCGTTGTGCCGGAGGTGTAGAACAGCCACGCCAGATCATCCCCTGCCCGCGCGACCGGGCCAAGGGCTGGCCCCTCAGGCACGCGGTCTTCGCACGTGATCCCCGCCACCCGCAAACCCTCCGCTTGCGCGCCCGCGGCGAAGGTCACCGACACCTCGGCATCGCCGATGATCCACGCCGCCTCGCGCCCGTGCAATTTGGCGTTGATCGGAACGGCCACGGCGCCAGCATACCAGATGCCGTAGAACAGGATCAGCCATTCAGGATCGTTCAACCGGTAAAGCGCCACCCGGTCCCCCGGCGCCACGCCTTGCGCGGCCAGCCAGCCCGCCACCCGCGCCGCGCGTGCCGCAAAGCTTGCGTAATCGGCGACCTGCTCGGTCCCGCAATACAAGGCAGGCCGTGTTGCCTCTGCTTTAGCCATACGTTCCAGCCAGTGACCCAGGTTCATGCGCTCCCCGCTTTTCTTGCCGTTTCCGTTGTTCTATAGGTGCGAGAAAGGCCGCCGAGGCGCAAGGGAACCGACATGAGCAAGCAAGATCACGACAGCGACGTTGCCTTCATCAAGGCGCTCGCCGAGCTTCTCCGCGAGAATGACCTGACCGAACTCACGGTCAAGCGCGACTATGCCGAGGATGACAGCCTGAGCGTCACCGTCTCGCGCGCGAGCGCACCCGCTCCGGTTTCCGCCCCGGTTGCCCATGTTGCCGCGGTGGCCGCCGCACCTGCCGCGGCCCCCGTCGCCGCCGAGTTGGCGGAGGAAGACCCGGCCGCCGATCCTGGCGCTGTGACATCACCTATGGTCGGCACCGTTTACCTGCAGGCCGAACCCGGCGCACCCGCCTTCATTCGGGTCGGGCAAACCGTGTCCGAGGGGGAAACGCTTCTGATCGTTGAGGCGATGAAGACCATGAACCAGATCGCCGCGCCCCGCGACGGGACAGTCAAGCGCATCCTGGTGGACGACGGCGCCGCGGTCGAATTTGGCGCCCCGCTGGTTATCCTCTCCTGATGTTTGACAAAATCCTGATCGCCAACCGGGGCGAGATTGCCCTGCGCGTTATCCGGGCCTGCCGCGAGATGGGCATAAGGTCCGTTGCGGTGCATTCCACCGCGGACGCCGATGCGATGCATGTGCGCATGGCCGATGAAAGCGTGTGTATTGGCCCGCCCGCCTCGCCGCAGTCTTACCTGAGCATTCCGGCGATCATCTCCGCCTCCGAGATTACCGGCGCGGAGGCGATCCACCCCGGATATGGTTTCCTGTCGGAAAACGCGAGTTTCGTGCAGGTGGTCGAGGATCATGGCCTGACCTTTATCGGCCCCACCGCGGAACATATCCGCGTGATGGGCGACAAAATCACCGCCAAAGACACGATGAAGGCGCTTGGCGTGCCCTGCGTGCCGGGATCGGACGGCGGCGTGCCGGACCTCGCCGCAGCGCAGCGCATCGGGGCAGAAATTGGCTATCCGGTCATCATCAAGGCCACCGCGGGCGGCGGCGGGCGCGGCATGAAGGTTGCGCAGACCGCCGCCGATATGGAAAACGCCTTTATGACCGCGCGGGCCGAGGGCAAGGCCGCCTTTGGCAATGACGAGGTCTATATCGAGAAATACCTGACCACGCCGCGGCATATCGAGATTCAGGTCTTTGGCGACGGCGAGGGCGGTGCGGTCCATCTGGGCGAGCGGGACTGCTCGCTCCAGCGGCGCCACCAGAAAGTGTTCGAAGAGGCCCCCGGTCCGACGATTTCTGCCGAGGAGCGGGCCGAGATCGGGCGTATCTGCGCCGACGCGGTCGCCCGCATCAACTATATCGGCGCCGGCACGATCGAGTTCCTCTATGAGAACGGCGCATTCTATTTCATCGAGATGAACACGCGGCTGCAGGTCGAACACCCTGTGACCGAAGCGATTTTCGGCGTGGACCTCGTGCGCGAGCAGATCCGCGTGGCCGCCGGTCAAAGCATGTCCTTTGCCCAGGACGACCTGCACATCAACGGCCACGCCATCGAGGTGCGGCTGAACGCGGAAAAGCTGCCCAGCTTTTCGCCTTCCCCGGGACGGATCACCCAGTACCACGCGCCGGGGGGGCTTGGGGTGCGGATGGACAGCGCGCTTTACGACGGCTATGCGATCCCGCCCTTTTACGACAGCCTGATTGGCAAGCTGATCGTGCACGGACGCGACCGGCCCGAAGCGCTGGCGCGGCTCAACCGGGCCCTGGGCGAGTTGATCATCGATGGGATCGACACCACGGTGCCGCTGTTTTCTGCATTGCTGGAAGAGCCGGACATTCTCAGCGGCGCCTACAACATCCACTGGCTGGAGCGATGGTTGGAGCGTCAGGTCACGTGAGCCTGACACCCGCGCTTCTGCTGCGGGGCTATGCCAGCGGCATTTTCCCGATGGCAGAAGGGCGTGATGACCCTGAGGTGTTCTGGGTCGACCCGCGCCGCAGGGGGGTCTTGCCGCTGGACGGGTTTCATATGTCCCGTTCGCTGCGGCGGCGGATGCGGCGGACGCCGTGGACGCTCAGCATCAACGTAGATTTTGACGCTGTGGTCGCGGGGTGTGCCGATCGGGCCGAGACGTGGATTAACGATGAAATCAATCGTCTTTACAGAGACTTGCATGATCTAGGTCACGCGCATTCGGTCGAGGTGTGGGAGGGCGGCCGCCTGATGGGGGGCACCTATGGTGTGACCCTTGGGCAGGCGTGGTTTGGCGAATCGATGTTTAGCCGTGCCACGGATGCATCAAAGGTGGCACTGGCGGCCTGCGTGGACCGGCTGCGCCGGGCGGGGTTTTCGCTGTTCGATACGCAGTTCCTAACGGCGCATCTGGCGTCGCTGGGCGGACAAGAGATCAGCCGCGCGGCCTATCACGCGCGGCTCCGGGATGCGCTGGAGGCCGATGCCGACTTTACCGCCCCGCCTGCGGCCAGCCCTCAGGACGTGGTGCAGCGCATGACCCAGACGTCATAGCGGGCGTGGTCCATCGCGCTCAGCGCGGGCGCCGACGCGATCATCCAGCCAGAGAACAGAGGGCCATCGCGCCCCTGTTCGTAAATCTCAAGCGCAGCATAGGCGTCCCCGGCAAGATTGCCCGCCGGGTAGCGGCATTCGCGCAAGGCAATGGAAAGGCGGCCAAATTCCGCCACGCGACCTGTGTCCATGCGGATGTCGACCACATCGCCGCTGAACTTGTCGAGCGCGCGCAGCACCGCGCCCGAGGCCACCGTGACCTCCTGGGCGCTCGCGGGCAGCGCGCAGGCCAGCAGCGCAGCGCCAAGCAGGCGCCTCAATTCTCGCCCTCACCGCTGACAAAGCGCAGAAGCAGCGACACGAGGCTCACCGCGCCCTGGGTGTCGGTGATCTCGTCCCCTTCGGCGAAGTAGAAGGGCGAGCCACCCGGGACGATTTCCACGAAATTGCCGCCCAGCAGCCCTTCGGAGCTGATGATGATCGCGCTGTCATCGGGGATTTCCACGCCGCGGCGGATCGCGACGGTGGTGTCGGCGCGGAAGGTCTGCCCGTTCAGCGCCACATCGGTGACGGTGCCGATCTTCACGCCCGCAAGGCGCACATCGGTGCCTACGGTCACGCCCTCAAGGCTGCGGAAGGAGGCTGTCAGCGGGTAACGATCGCCCGCGCGTGACAGGCCCGCCACCTGCGCCGCATAGACGCCAAAGCCAATGGCCGCGGCCAGAACAACGCCGCCGACAAGGATTTCAAGCCGGGTATCCGCCATCGCACGCCAGCCCTATTCGGGCGACCACGCCTCGTAATCGGAGCGGTCCGCGGGGTCGGCGCGGCGGATGGAGCCGGCGGGCGCATAGGCCATCGCAGTGCCGGTCAGGTTTTCCTGATGCGGCTTTTCCCACGCTTTCTTGGGCAGGGGCCGTTCGGTTGGGGGCGCATCAAAGGTGCGGTGCAGCCAGCCGTGCCAATCCGGGCTGACCCGGCTTGCCTCTGCCTCACCGTTGTAAATGACCCAGCGCTTGCTGTCGTCAGCGGTGCGGTAAAAGACGTTGCCCGCCTCATCCTCGCCCACGCGCTCACCGTTGCGTGCGGTCCAAAGCTGGGTGCCGATGGTCGAGCCGTCCCACCAGGTAAAGATGCGCTTGATCGTTTGTCCGATGCCCATTGGGTGCCTCGCGTAACCGTTGCGCCAGCTATGCCGCATTGCACGCGCGGCGTCCAGTGGACAGCGCGTCGCGTGGCGCGCGGCCTTAATCTGGCAGAACGGCGGTGACTTCGATCTCAATCCGGTATTTGGGGTCGATGAGGGCGCATTCGATCATCGTCGCCGCGGGCGGATTGTCGCCAAAGCTCCGCGCCAGCAGCGGCCAGCAGGGTTCAAACTCCGCCCGGTCCGGCAGCATGTAGGTGACCCGGACGACATGGGCAAAGTCGGTGCCTGCCTCTTGCAGCGCCGCGCCGATGATCCGCAGCGCGTCCGCGCATTGAGCGGTGACATCATCGCCCTGCCCGACGGTTCCGGCCACATGCACAAAGCCGCCTGCCACGACGGCGCGGCAATAGCCCACCTGCGGCTCGAACGCGCCGCCCGAATGGATGCGGTTGATGATCATGACAACCTCCGAAACCGTTCTTTCAAAAGAACGGGGCGCCGCGATCCTTTGAAGGATCGCCCGCGCTTAGCTGGCTGAGGCCGGTTCCTTATCCGCATCCGCATGGATCATCAGCGGAGCCGCGTCCGAGGTCACGGCCTCTTCGTTCACGACCACCTCGGTCACGCTGTCCATGCCCGGCAGGTCGAACATCGTGTCGAGCAGGATATCCTCGAGGATTGAACGCAGGCCACGCGCACCGGTCTTGCGTTCGATCGCGCGCTTGGCAATCGCGCTCAGCGCATCGTCGGTGAAGGTCAGCGCGGTGTCTTCGAGCTCAAAGAGGCGCTGGTACTGTTTCACCAGCGCGTTCTTGGGCGCGGTCAGAATGGTGACAAGCGCATCCTCGTCCAGATCTTCGAGCGTGGCGAGCACCGGCAGGCGGCCAACAAATTCCGGGATCAGGCCGAATTTCAGCAGATCTTCAGGCTCCAGATCCTGGAACGTCTCGCCGATGCCCTTGTCGCTCTCGTCGCGCACATCGGCACCGAAGCCCATTGCAGAGCCCTTGCCGCGCTGCTTGATGATCCGGTCGAGGCCCGCAAAGGCGCCGCCGCAGATGAAGAGGATGTTTGTCGTGTCCACTTGCAGGAATTCCTGCTGCGGATGCTTGCGCCCGCCCTGCGGCGGCACGGAGGCCACGGTGCCTTCCATCAGCTTCAGCAGGGCCTGCTGCACGCCCTCACCCGACACGTCGCGGGTAATCGAAGGGTTTTCGGACTTGCGGGTGATCTTATCGACCTCGTCGATATAGACGATCCCTCGCTGCGCGCGTTCGACGTTGTATTCGGACGCCTGAAGCAGCTTGAGGATGATGTTTTCAACATCTTCGCCCACATAGCCCGCCTCGGTCAGGGTCGTCGCATCGGCCATTGTGAAGGGCACATCGAGGATGCGCGCCAGCGTCTGCGCCAGTAGCGTCTTGCCGCAGCCCGTGGGGCCGATCAGCAGGATATTGGATTTCGCAAGCTCGATATCCCCGCCATTCTGGGCATGGTTCAGGCGCTTGTAGTGATTGTGCACCGCGACAGACAGCACGCGCTTTGCGGTGGCTTGCCCGATCACATAATCGTCCAGCACGTCGCAGATATCCTGCGGCGTCGGCACGCCGTCGGTCGCCTTCATGCCGGAGGCTTTGGTTTCTTCGCGGATGATGTCCATGCACAGCTCGACGCATTCGTCGCAGATGAACACGGTTGGCCCCGCGATCAGCTTGCGCACCTCGTGTTGGCTTTTGCCGCAGAAGCTGCAGTAGAGGGTGTTTTTGCTGTCGCTGCCAGAGTTGCCTGCCATGTCAAATCTCTTTCCATCCGCGGAACCGATGTGACGCTCGGGCCCGCACGCTGTGCCGGAGGGTGATTGACAGAGGTTAGGCCAACCGCCCCCGGGCCACAATGTGAAAATCTGTCCCTGTGGATTACGCCTCTGCGTCTGCCCCGGACTTCTCGCGATTCTCGACAATCTCGTCGAGATGGCCCCATTCCTTGGCTTCGTCCGGCGTCATCCACTTGTCGCGGTCCAGCGCCTCGCGCACCGTTTCATAGTCCTGGCCGGTATGCTTCACGTAAAGGTTATACATCCGCTCACGCGTGCGTTCGATGTTGCGGGCCGAAATCAGGATGTCCTCGGCCGTGCCGCGCATCCCGCCGGACGGCTGGTGCACCATGATTTCCGCGTTGGGCAGGGCAAAGCGCATGCCCGGCGCGCCCCCAACGGCAATGACCGAGCCCATCGAGGCCGCGAGGCCGCAGATGAGGGTAGAGACCTTGGGCCGGATATATTGCATCGTGTCATAGATCGACATGCCCGCCGTCACCTCCCCGCCGGGAGAGTTCACATACATGCTGATCTCCTTCGACGGGTTTTCCGCCTCAAGATGCAGCAATTGCGCCACCACAAGGTGGCTCATACCCGAATGGATCGGGCCATTGATAAAGATGATCCGCTCCTTCAACAGGCGCGAGAAGATGTCATAGGCACGCTCACCCCGGCTGGTCTGTTCGACGACCATCGGGACGAGGTTCATATAGGTATCGCGGGGATCTTGCATGGGGGGTACTGCCTTTGAACATGTTCCGCGGGACCATACCCGCGAAAGGGTTGCCTGAATGTTAGTACCGGCCTTCGGGGGCTGCAAGGTGGGGGGCGGACTTATCCCGGCAGGCTTTGCATTGCGCGGCGCGGGGGCGTTGATCCCACGCGCGCCCGGCTTAGGTCCCATGCCATGCAAAGCCTTGACCATTTCCCGCCGCACCGCACCGCCGCCCTTGAACGGCTGAACGCCTTCCTGCCCCGCGCGGGCAAGGACTATGCCGCACAGCGCAATTTCGACCGGGGTGCCGGACATCACAGCGGCGTCTCGTGCCTCTCGCCCTATATCCGCCACCGCGCCCTGACCGAGGCCGAGGTGCTGGAAGCGGTGCTGGCCCGCTTTGCCCCGTCTACGGCAGAAAAATTCGTGCAGGAAGTGTTTTGGCGCACCTATTGGAAGGGGTGGCTGGAGCTGCGCCCGGATGTCTGGCGCCAATACCAAAGCGCGCTGTCCGGGGCGTGGGATGCGGTGCAGACGCAATCGGGCCTGCGCGCCCGTTGGGAGGCCGCCTGCAAAGGCGAGACGGAGATCGACGCCTTTAATCACTGGGCGCGCGAGCTGGTAGAGACGGGATATCTGCACAACCACGCACGGATGTGGTTCGCCTCCATCTGGGTCTTTACCCTGCGCCTGCCGTGGGAGCTGGGCGCGGATTTCTTTCTGCGCCACCTGCTGGACGGCGATCCGGCGTCCAACACGCTCGGCTGGCGCTGGGTTGCGGGGATACAGACGCCGGGCAAGACCTACCTCGCCCGCCCGGACAATATTGCAAAATATACCGAAGGGCGGTTTCGGCCAACCGGTGTGTCCTCCGTTGCCGCCGCGCTCAAAGGCCCGCCCGTGCCGGAGCGTCGCCCGCTGCCCGCGCCGCGGCAGTGGGATGCGGCGGCGGAAACCGGGCTGATCCTGCACCATGATGACCTGTCGCCGGGGTTCATACTCGACACTGGCGTGACGCCCAAAGCGACGGCGATTCTGCACGTCCCTAGGGGCGTTTCGCCACTTGCGCCTGCACCCCATGTCGAAGCCTTCCGGGACGGGCTTCGGGCGGACATGTTGGCGCGTTATGGCGCGCGGCTGGGCGAGGTGACGCATGTCACGCCAGACACCCTGCCGGAGTGGATCGCCGCGCAGGGCCTTGCGCAATACCTCACCCCGTGGGCACCCACAGGGCCGGTGGCAGACGCCCTGCCCGCCGCCGTGATCCGCGCCCGCCGCCCTTATGACAGCGCGGCGTGGCCCTTTGCGACGCACGGGTTCTTCCGTTTCAAGGAGAAGATCCCCGCGCTGATCGATCAGCTCAGCCTGCGCCGCGCGGCCTGAGCTTAGTCAAAGCAGGCTTCAACGCCACTGGCGATTTCGCTCAGCAGGGCCGGGTAATAATCCGCTCCGATGGACGGCATCATGCCGTTCGGCTCTGCCAGTGCGCCCGCAGACGCGCCGAGCGCTTCGACAAAACCGGAGGACGTCGTACGCTCCGCCAGAACGCAAACACTGTCATGATCGGCCACCAGCGCGCGCAGCCCTGCAATGCGGGCTGCGCCCGGGGCGCGGGCGTGGCTGTCACCAATCGCGCCGATCACTTCGACATCGAAGGCCGCGGCAAAATACTGCCACGCGTCATGCGCCATGATCAGGTGCACATCCCCCAGCGCTGCCAGGCGCGCGGCTGTGTCGGCAGCGGCAGCGCGGATTTCGTCCGCACCGGCGGCTGCATTCGCCGCATAGGTGTCTGCGTTTTCGGGGTCGCGCTCTGACAGGGTGGCGGCGATGGCCGCCATCCACTTGATCGCGTTTTCTGGGTCCAGCCATGCGTGCGTGTCGACGCCGTCATGATGGTGCGCGTGATCACCGTGGCCGTCTTCCTTGTGCTCTGCGTGCGCGTGCTCGCCCTCGTGCGCGTGCTCACCCTCGTGCGCGTGCTCACCCTCGTGTGCATGCTCACCCTCGTGGGCGTGGTCGTCGCCGTGGTCATGCTCTTTGTGCTCTGCGTGCGCGTGATCGTCACCGTGGTCATGGTCTTTGTGCTCACCATGCGCGTGATCGTCGCCGTGATCCTTATGCTCGCCCACCGCGTGGTCCTTATGATCGTCGTGACCATCCCCATCGCCGTAATTCAGAACGCGCAGCCCTTCGACATCCATCAGCTCAAGCACTGTCGCACCGCTGGCCAGCTCTTCAATCGGGCCGTCGAGCCACGGCGTATGCCCCTCGCCAATCCAGACAACCAGATCGGCACCGCCAAGCGCGCGGGCGTCAGACGGGCGCATCGCATGCGCATGCGGGTCCGCACCAACCGGCAGGATCATCGTCGGCGTGCCGACCCCGTGCATCACGCGCGACACCAGCCCTTGGGCGGGCGCCGTCCCGGTCACGACCTGCACCGGATCTGCCGCCACGGCCGACCCCATGCACACAGCCGAAAGCATGGCCAAGATACGCATAGTCCTGTACTCCTTATTCATGTCGCCAGCTTGCTAGATGTTACTTTATAACATATCAACCACCCATGCCCCGGCCCCTCGCATTTTCTGACCATGACCACGCGTCCTGCGCGGCGGAGGCACTTGCCGCGGCGGAGCGCAGCTGCGCCGAACGGGGCCTGCGCCTGACACCCGTGCGGCGCGCGGCGCTGGGGGTGCTGCTGCGCGAGCACAAGGCGCTTGGGGCCTACGAGGTGCTGGCGCACCTGGCTGCAGCCGGGCATGGCGACCAGCCGCCTGTCGCCTACCGGGCGCTGAATTTTCTGACCGAGGCGGGGTTTGCCCACAAGATCGAGGCGCTGAACGCCTATGTCGCCTGCGCCCACGTCGGGTGCAGCCACGCGCCGGTCTTCCTGATCTGCACGGCCTGCAAGGCCGTGGCAGAGACGCAGATGCCCCACGATGGTCTGTCGCCCGTTGCCCGCGCGAGCGGCTTTGCCATCAAGCGCACCGTGATCGAGGCGACGGGCCTCTGCCCCGCCTGCCAATGACCGCACCGCTGATCGAGGCCCGGGGCCTGAGCCTCGCCCACACCGGCGCGCCAGTGCTGCGCGATGTCGACTTTGCCATCCACCCCGGAGAGATCGTCACGGTTGTCGGCCCGAATGGGTCGGGGAAATCCACGCTGATCAAAGGGTTGATCGGCGCCCTTGACCCATCCGCAGGCACAATCACCCGCGATCCCGCCTTGCGCATCGGCTACGTGCCGCAGAAGCTGGCCCTCGATGGGACGCTGCCCATGACCGTGGACCGGTTCCTGTCCCTGCCGGTCCGCGTGCCGCCATCCGTCCGCGCCGCCGCGCTGGCCGAGGCCGGGCTTCCGGGTCACGGCAAAGCGCAGCTGTCGGCCCTGTCCGGCGGGCAGTTCCAGCGGGCGATGCTGGCCCGCGCGCTGCTGAACACACCGAACCTGCTGATCCTTGACGAGCCCACGCAGGGCCTCGACCAACCGGGCGCCGCCGCGTTCTATCAGCGTATCGAAGCGCTGCGGCGCGATCTGGGCTGCGCCGTGCTGATGGTCAGCCACGATCTGCACGTTGTCATGGCCGCCTCCGACCGTGTGATCTGCGTGAACGGGCACATCTGCTGCGAAGGCACGCCCGATGTCGTCGCCGATGCCCCTGAATACAGGGCCCTTTTCGGCGCAGGCACCCAAGGCGCGCTGGCCCTTTACCGGCACCATCACAGCCATGAACATTGATCCTTTCCTGCTGCGCGTCTGCCTTGCGGGGGTGGGCGTTGCCGTGGCCGCCGCGCCGCTGGGCTGCTTTGTGCTGTGGCGGCGGATGGCCTATTTCAGCGACGCAACCGCCCATGCCGCCCTGCTGGGCGTTGCCCTGTCGCTCGCAGTGAACACCCATGTGATCCTGGGCGTTCTGCTCTGCGCGCTGGCGATGGCTTTTATGGTTGTGCGGCTGGGCGGCAAAGGGCTGGCGACCGACAGCCTGCTGGGCGTGTCGGCCCATGCAGCGCTGGCGTTGGGGCTTGTGGCCGTGTCCCTGCTGCCCGCGGTACGGGTCGACCTGATGGGCTTCCTGATTGGTGATATCCTTGCTGTGGGGGCACAGGACATTGCGCTGATCTGGGTTGGGGCCTTCGCTGTTTTTGCCCTGATTGCATGGCGTTGGCAGCCGCTTCTCACCTCAACGCTCAACCCCGAGCTGGCGCGCTCCGCCGGGATCGTGCCCGAGCGGGAGGCGATGGTGATGACCGTGACACTGGCCATCGTGGTGGCCGTAGCGCTTAAGGTGGTGGGCACGCTGCTGATCGCCGCGCTGCTGCTGATCCCCGCGGCGGCGGCCCGCCCGCTTGCGCGCACGCCCGAGGCGATGGCCATCTGGGCGGCGGTGATCGGGACCGCCTCGGCGCTTGGCGGCATCGTGGCGTCCTTCATCTGGGACACGCCAACCGGGCCGAGCATTGTCTGCGCGGCAACAGTTTTCTTCTTTATCTCCCGCCTGTTGCCGCGCAACTGACCGATCGTCAAGTCACTGCGTTGCGTGCTTTGAAGGCCGGATCGTCCCAAAGGTTTTCGTTGATTACCACCGCGAGATGTTCTGCCGCGGCGCGCACGTCGTTTTCGTCCAGATAAAGCGGCGTGAAGCCAAAGCGCATGATGTCCGGCGCGCGGAAGTCGCCAATCACCCCACGTGCGATCAGGGCCTGCATCGCGGCGTAGCCTTCGTCGAAGCGGAACGAGACCTGGCTGCCGCGGTGGGCAGGATCGCGCGGGGACGCCAGCGCGAGGTCCGTGCGCGCCTCAACATCACGTATGAAAAGCTCCTGCAAAGCAATTGAATTTGAACGGAGTTCTGACATATCGACACCCTCCCATGCTTCCAGCGCGGCCTCCAGCGCGGAAAGCTGGATCACAGGCGGCGTGCCGACCCGCATCCGCTCCACCCCACGTGCCGGTCGGTACGTCGGGTCGAAATCAAACGGGGCTGCGTGGCCCAGCCACCCGGCGAGGGCCGGCTCAACCTGATCGGCAAGATCCGGACGGACATAAATGAAGGCAGGCGCCCCGGGGCCGCCGTTAAGGTATTTGTAGGTGCAGCCGACAGCGAACTCCGCCGCAACACCTTGCATATCCACTGGCAGCGCCCCGGCCGAATGCGCCAGATCCCAGATCATCACCGCCCCTGCCGCGTGAGCCGCGCGGGTGATCGCCGCCATGTCGTGCATCCGCCCGGTGCGGTAGTCCACATGGGTCAGCATGACGGCCGCGATATCTTCGCCGATATGCGCCATCACCTCCTCGGGATCGACAACGCGCAGCGCGTGGCCCTGATCCAGCGCATCAACCAGCCCCTGCGCCATATAAAGATCCGTGGGGAAGTTCCCGGAATCGCTCAGAATAACCTTGCGGTCCGAGCGCATCTGGAGCGCCGCAGCCACAGCCTGATAGACCTTGATCGACAGCGTGTCGCCCATCACGACCGAGCCCTCGGGCGCGCCGATCAGCGCCCCAACCCGGTCCCCCACGCGGCTTGGCTGCGCCATCCACCCGGCTGCGTTCCAGCCGCGGATCAACATCTGGCCCCATTCCGCCTGCATCATCTCCGCCACGCGGGCGCAAGCGGATTTTGGCAGCGGCCCCAATGAGTTACCGTCGAGGTAGATGACCCCATCGGGCAGATCAAACAGCTCTTTGCGCAGGATCATCACAGCTCTCCTCTGACATGCCAAAGCTCCGGAAACAGCTCAACCTCCAGCATCTTGCGAAGGTAAGCCACACCCGCAGTGCCGCCAGTGCCCTTTTTGAACCCGATGATGCGTTCGACCGTGGTCACATGGTTAAAGCGCCAACGACGGAAATAGTCTTCGAGATCGACCAGCTTTTCTGCCAACTGGTAGCAATCCCAATGCGCGCCGGGGTCTTCGTAAACGCGGCGCCACAGCGCTTGCACATCCGTTTGAGCAGCCCACGGTGCGCGCTGGGGCGGGCCGGAGGGGTCTGCCGCGCCCAGGCGCTCTGCAAGCAGGCGCACCGCGACCTGATACAGGCTGGGCCGCGCCAGCTCATCCTCAAGCATCTGAGAATGTTCCGCTTTGTGCGCGTGCACCTTGGTCAGCGCAGATTGGCGGTTGCCCAGGATATACTCGATGAGCCGGTACTGATGCGACTGAAACCCCGACGAATTGCCAAGTGCAGGGCGAAACTCCGTGTACTCCGACGGCGTCATCGTGCGCAGCACGTCCCACGCGCCATTGAGCTGCTCAAATATCCGCGCCACGCGCGTCAGCATCTTGAAGGCTGGTTGCAGATCACCGCGCGCCAGCGCGTCCCGTGCAGTGCCCAGTTCATGGATCGCCAGGCGCATCCACAGCTCGGAGGTTTGGTGCTGAATGATGAACAGCATCTCGTCCTGCGCGCTCGACAGAGGGTGCTGCGCGCCCAGGATCGCGTCCAGGCGCAGGTAATCGCCGTAGGACATATCCTCCGAGAAATCGAGCTGCGCGCCGTGGTGGCCGCTTTGGTCTTCGGTCATTTATCCACCTCGTCTGGCCTCAAATGTCGCGCTTTGAAGGGTCACAAGGCCGCTTTTCCACAACGGCATCGCTGGCTTACCGAACGGCCAGCGCCTGAAGAACGGCCCTTGCGGCCTCAGTGAGCGGCTGCGGCCGCCGGTCCGCGCGGCCCACGTTCACGTGCACGAAATGCCCCTCGGCTGCCGCGCTGTCCTCATCGTTGCGAAACAGGCCCAGCTCGTAGCGCACCGATGAGCCGCCGAGCTTAGCGACCCGCAGGCCCGCATGGATCGTGTCGGGAAAGGCCAGCTCGCCGTGATAGGTGCAGCCCGTCTCCACCACCAGAAAGACACTGTCCGAGCCGTGCAAGTCCAGCAGCCCCCGTTCGATCAGCATCCCGTTCACCGCCGTGTCAAACAGCTGGTAATGCATGGCGTTGTTCATGTGCCCGTAGATGTCATTGTCGAACCAGCGGGTCGTGATCACCGAAAAGGCGGCATAATCCGCGCGTACGCCAGGTGGCTTTCGGCTTGCGCCCTGTGCGTGTGCGCCGTTTTGCGTCACAGGGCCGCCTCGTAGATCGCGGCGGCGTCGGCCTCGGTCACCTCGCGCGGATTGTTGACCAGAAGGCGTGTTTGGTTCATCGCGTCGCGGGCCAGCATCGGAACATCTGCGGCGGTGATGCCGACGCCGCGCAGGCCCCCGGTCAGGCCGCAGCGGGCCGAAAGATCCGCCAGCGCATCGGCAAAACCCGCGGCGGCCTCCTGCCCTTGCAGATGGGCAAGCTCGGGGAATGCGTAAGGCAGAAGCGCGGCATAGGGCCCCGGCGCCGTCACTGCGTTGAAGCGCAGCACATGGGGCAGAACCAGCGCGTTGGACAGGCCATGCGGCACTTTGAAATGCCCGCCGACCGGGTAGGCCAGCGCGTGAACGGCGGCAACGGGGCTGTTGGCAAAAGCTTGGCCCGCGAGGAGGGAGCCGAGCAGCATGTCGCCGCGCGCCGCCATATCGTCCGGCTGGTGCACCGCGCGCTCCAGCGCCGCGCCCATCAGGCGCAGGGCCTCGACCGCCAGCGCGCGGCTGACCGGGTTGTTGTTGGGGCTGGCCGAGGCATAGGCCTCGATCGCGTGCACCATTGCGTCGATGCCCGTCGCGGCGGTGACATGGGCGGGCAGGCCGCGGGTCAGCTCGGGGTCCAGAAGCGCAATGTCGGGCAGGATCACAGGGCTGACCACGCCCATCTTTTCCGACGCGCCCGTGGTCACGATGGAGATTGGGGTCACTTCGGAGCCTGTGCCCGCAGTGGTCGGCACCGCGATCAGCGGCAGCCGAGGGCCTTTGGCCGCGCCAACGCCGTAGACGTCAGTCAGCGCTTCGCCGGAGCGGGCGAGCAGCGCGGCGAGCTTTGCCACATCGATCGAGGAGCCGCCGCCGAGGCCGATGACGAGGTCCGCGCCCTGCGCTGCCTCCGTCGCCGCTTCGATCACCGCCTCGGGCGGGTCGGCGGTGACCTGATCGAAGCGGGCGTGGGGCACATCCGCCGCGTCCAGCGCAGCTTCGGCGCGGGCCACGATCCCCGTGGCCATCATGCCGGGGTCGGTCACGATGAGGGCGCGGCCATAGGGTTTGGCGATCTCGCCCAGCGTGTCCAAAAGGCCGGAGCCAAAGCGGATGGATGGCGTGGTGTTGAACGTGAAAGGTGTCATGGCGAGAGTGTTGTGCCCTTGGGCGCAAGGCGTCAAGCGGCGTGCGCTCCATCAGGCCCTCCGGGCCTTCCTCGCGCGAGGAAAGCCCGAAGGGCTTGAGCGAGCGGCCCGAGGTTACACCGCGTCTTTCAACAGGTCCGCAAACGTCGCCTCCTGCTTGGCCATCTTGGCCTGCACAGCGCTCATCATGTCCTCGGGGCGCAGGGTGCCCGCGTTCCAGGTGGCGATCTGGTCCAGCCCGTCTTCGACGCTGTGATCGCGCGCATAGGTGATCGCGCGCTTGATCCCTGCAATCGCGAGGGGGGATTTGGCAGCGATTTGCTGCGCCATCTCCAATGCGGCGTCAATCGTGGCCTCACGCCCCTCGTATATGGCGCTGACAAGGCCCCAGCCCTGCGCCTCCTGCGCGGAAAAACGGCGCCCCGTATAGGCCAGCTCGTGCACGATCCCCGGGGGGATCAGCTTGGGCAAGCGCTGCAGGGTGCCGACATCGGCGGCCATGCCGATGTGGATTTCCTCGATGGCAAAGCGGACGTCGGCGCTTGTCAGGCGAATGTCGCAGGCGGTGATCATGTCGATGCCCGCGCCGACGCAAGCGCCGTGGGTGGCGGCGATGACCGGGACGCGCAGCTTTTCCAGTGCCGTGAGGCTGTCCTGAAGGTAGAGGATCTGATCGCGCAGGGCATAAGCGGCACGGCCCGGCTCGGATTTGGCAAGATCGGCGATGCCGGTAAAGGCCGACAGGTCCATGCCAGCGGTAAAGTGGCGCCCCCGTCCCGACACCACCACGCAGCGCACCGATGCATCGCGGTTCAGCGCCGCGCAAATCTGCGGCAGCTCGGCCCAGAAGGCGGGCGTCATCGCGTTGGCTTTCTCGGCGTTGTTCAACTCAATATGTACCACCCCGCCTGTCCGGCTGAGGGCAAAAAAGCGGCTGTCTGGCAGATCAGTCATGGGGGTCCTCCGTTTTGTCTTGGGCTAGCACGCAGGGCTGCTTGCGTCATGCGGGACGTTGCGTTTGGCGGGCGTGGGCGCGATGGTGCGCCGCATGGATGGGAAAGCATGTTGTGTGCCCGCACGGGGCGGCGGGGCGGGTGAGGCGCCTGCGGTGGCGCGGGGTGCGCCGCCCGATCTGGGCTTTGTTGCGATCCCCGGCGGCACGGGTTTTTTGGGCACGGACAGCCCGATCATGCCGCAGGACGAAGAAGCGCCGCTGCGCCGCCGCAAGGTGAAGCCATTTGAGATGATGGCCTGCGCAGTGAGCAATGCGCAATTCGCCGCCTTTGTGGAGGCCACGGGCTTTGCGACCGAGGCGGAGCGGTTCGGCTGGTCCTTTGTCTTTGACCACAACGTCCGGCAGGCAGAGACGCAGCGCGTGGTCGGCGTCGAGTGGTGGCACAAGGTCGATGGGGCCTTCTGGGCGCGGCCCGAGGGGCCGGACGGGCCAGAGGCGCTGCCCGATCATCCCGCTGTTCACATCAGCTGGGCCGATGCCCGCGCCTTTGCGCAATGGGCCGGCGGACGGCTGCCGAGTGAAGCCGAATGGGAGCACGCGGCGCGGGGCGGTCACAGCGATGTGCCGTTTCCCTGGGGGGGCCAAGAGCCGGATGATGACGCCTTTCAGCCCTGCAACATCTGGCAGGGGGAGTTTCCCCGGGTGAACCTTGGCCTTGATGGCTATCGCGCCACCGCGCCCGTGCGCGCCTTCGCGCCCAATGGCTACGGGCTTTATAATATGGTCGGCAATGTCTGGGAGTGGTGCGCAGACCCGGCGCGGCTGCGGTCCCTGTCAAAGGCGAAGCGCGCGGCGCATCACTGGCCGGCGGGGTCAAAGCTGCTGAAGGGTGGCTCGTTCCTGTGCCACGCGTCCTATTGCTACCGCTACAGGATTGCGGCGCGAACGGGGACCACGCCGGATACGACAACAGCGCACCAGGGGTTTCGGCTGGTGCGCTGATGCTTGGGGCGGGACTGGGGCGCTGCCCCAGACGCCGGAGTATATTCAGCCAAGTGAAGGAGCCGGGACGGCGTTAGCTTGCCGCGAGGCCCAGGTCCATCAGCGCCGCGATCTGGTCGCGGCCGGTGTGGGCGACGATGCGGCCCAGTTCCGCGTCGCCGCGCATCACGATCATCGTCGACCGGCGCGGCACGTTGCGCGATGTGGTGACCTCGTGCCGCTTGTAATCGTCCCAATCGACCCGGATGAAGGTCATGGCCGCGTCATAGGCCGGATTCTGGGCCCGCAGGTCGGAGATCACACGCTCCTGCGCGCGGCAGGTGCCGCACCAGTCGGCGGCCCAGTCCACAAACAGGGTCTTGCCCGCGGCCAGCTCGCTCTGGATCAGGCCGGGGGTGTAATCGACAAAGCCGGGCGCGGCATGAGCGGCGCGGGCCAGAAGCGGGGTGGCGGCGAGGGCGGCCAGAAAGGTGCGGCGGTGCATTTTGGTCTCTCCTTTGGGTGTCAGATGGAAACAGATAGGTCGATCAGCCAGGCTGGCATGTTGTCGAGCGCCCAGGCCTCCAGCATGTGGTGCACACCGAAGAGCAGCATGAGCCCGACGGCGAGGAACGTGACGCCGAGGATCGGCTTGGACCGGGCGGCGAGGCCTCGCAGGGCGTTGGCGCGGGTGCGCAGCGCTTCGCGGGCGCCGAGGCCAAGGGTGAGAATGAGGGTGGAGACGCCAAGGGCGAAGAAGACCATGATCGCGGTCGCGTAGCCGAGGCTTTGGCCTTGGGACGCAAGCGCGATGGCGCCGCCAAGGGTCGGGCCGATACATGGCGACCAGACCGCGCCGAGGAGCAAGCCGCCAAGGAACTGGCCGCGCAACCCTTCGGTGCCGACGCGGTCGATGCCCTGGTCGGCACGGGCCGCGAAACCGGCGGTCGCGGTTTCAAACCTGGCTGCGAAGGCGGGCACCAGCAGGATCGTGCCAAAGATGATCATCAGCGCCGCGCCGATCTGCGCAAGCAGGAACTGGTCGAGGCCAATGGCACTGCCGAACGCGGTGACGAGAACACCAAAGGCGACAAAGCTGACGGACATGCCCGCAGCCAGCGCGACGGGGCCAAGACGGCTTTGTCCCAGCGCGGAGGCGAGAACGATGGGCAGAACCGGCAGAACGCAGGGGTTGATCAGCGTCAGGAGGCCAGCGGCATATGCGAGTATCAGGTCCATCCGCGGTGAATGAGCGCGGATGGCGCCTGCGTCAATTCGCGGGCGGTCACAAGGGTGTTAACGGGGTGGTGGGTTGGAAACCCACCCTACTGGAGATCGCGCAGTTCTTCGAACAACGCAGCGTGGTCATTGGCGCCGCCGCCGAGGTCTTCGACGAGGCGGGCGTAGCGGTCGCGGATGGCTTGGGTCAGCGGCAGGGTCAGGCCTTGGGCCGCGTCGAGGACATTATCCATATCCTTCAACTGGATCGCGGACGGCCCGCCGGGGGTATAGTCCCGCGCCGACATGCGCGCGCCGTGTAGTTGCAGGATGGTGCTGTCGGCGAAGCCACCTTTCAACGCGTCGCGCACGGCGGCGGGGTCGGCTCCACCTGCCTCCAGCAGCAGCGTGGCCTCGGCCACTGCGCCGATGGTGATGCCGACAATGGCCTGGTTGGCGAGCTTGGCAAGCTGGCCTGTGCCTGTGGGGCCGACGCGCACGGGGCGACCCATCGCGGCAAGCATGGGCTTTGCCGCCTCAAACAGAGCCGCATCGCCGCCGACCATGATGGCGAGCGTTCCGGCTTCTGCGCCTTTGGTGCCGCCGGAGACCGGCGCATCGAGGAAGGGGCGGGTTACCGCGAAAGCCTTTGCCTCGCTGGGTTTGGTGGACGACAGATCGATCCACGGGGTCTGGCCTGGGATTTGGGCCATGAGGCCCGCAACGGCTTTTCCATCGGTGAGCATCGACAGGATGAAATCAGCCCCCTCCGCTGCCGCGGCAGGCGATGCCGCCACCCGCGCGCCCAGCCCTTCCGCCTTGGCCGCCGTGCGGTTTCACGCGGTCACCTCATGCCCTGCGGCCACAAGGTTGCGCACCATTGGCGCGCCCATCAGCCCGGTACCCAGAAAAGCCAGTTTCATGCTCTTGTCCCTTCCCCTGCCCCGCGCGATGCTAGCGCGGCGAGAAGGAGCCGCCCATGCCAAAAATCACGCCCGAAAACCTGCGCTCGCGCACGTGGTTCAATAACCCGGACGATCCGGAGATGACGGCGCTCTATCTGGAGCGTTACCTGAACTACGGGCTGACCCGGGCGGAGTTGCAGGACGGCGGGCCGGTGATTGCGATTGCGCAGACGGGCAGCGATCTCTCGCCCTGCAACCGCCACCATATCGAGCTGGCCAAACGGGTCCGCGACGGGGTGATCGCCGCTGGGGGCACGTGTATTGAGGTGCCGGTGCATCCCATTCAGGAGACGGGCAAGCGGCCCACCGCGATGCTGGACCGGAACCTTGCGTACCTGAGCCTTGTGGAATCCCTTTTTGGTTATCCCATCGACGGGGTCGTGCTGACCATTGGATGTGACAAGACCACGCCCGCACTGTTGATGGCCGCGGCGACCGTGGGCATCCCGGCGCTTGCGCTGTCGGTCGGGCCGATGCTGAACGGCTGGTACGAAGGCGCGCGGGCAGGCAGCGGCACAGTGATCTGGAAAGCACGCGAGCGGCTTGCGGCTGGTG
Organism: Pseudomonadota bacterium; assembly: GCA_039817385.1. Lineage (GTDB taxonomy): Bacteria > Pseudomonadota > Alphaproteobacteria > Rhodobacterales > Rhodobacteraceae > JBCBCP01. Next base: position 667,108 of record JBCBVY010000001.1, read on the forward strand.
AGATCACGGATGCGGAATTCATGGAAATCGCCGCCGCCTCCGCCCCGTCGGTCGGGTATTGCAACACGATGGGCACCGCGACGACGATGAATTCGCTGGCCGAGGCGCTTGGCATGCAGCTGCCCGGTAGCGCGGCCATCCCCGCGCCCTACCGCGAGCGGGGGCAGATCAGCTATGCGACCGGGCGGCGGATCGTGGACATGGTCTGGGACGATTTGCGGCCCGCGCAGATCATGACGCGGGCGGCGTTCGAAAACGCAGTGGTCGTGAATTCGGCCATCGGGGGCAGTACAAACGCGCCCATTCACCTCAACGCCATCGCGCGCCATCTGGGCGTGCCTTTGGACAATGACGACTGGCAGGCGCTGGGCCATGACGTGCCGCTGCTGGTGAACTTGCAACCGGCGGGGGAATACCTGGGCGAGGATTATCACCGCGCCGGCGGGGTGCCCGCAGTGATTGGTGAGTTGATCGCGGGGGGGCTGCTGCCCCACCCGGATGTTGTCACCGCGAATGGCCGGACGCTGCGGGAAAATTGCGGCGACGTGCGGTCGCTCAATACCGATGTGATCCGGCCTGTTTCCGCGCCTTTGGTGGCGGCGGCAGGGTTCCTCAACCTGAAGGGCAACGTCTTTGACAGCGCGCTGATGAAGACCTCCGTCATCTCGGATGAGTTCCGCGCGCGGTATCTTTCCAACCCCGACGACCCGGACGCCTTTGAAGGGCGGGCGGTGGTCTTTGACGGGCCAGAGGATTTTCACCGCCGTATCGACGATCCCGCCGAGCAGATCGATGCGCACTGCATTCTGGTCATGCGCGGCGCGGGGCCGCTGGGCTATCCCGGCGGGGCGGAGGTGGTGAACATGCGCGCGCCGGATTACCTGATCCGCGAGGGCGTGACCGCCCTGCCCTGCATCGGCGACGGGCGGCAATCGGGCACCTCCGGATCGCCCTCGATCCTGAACGCCGCGCCCGAGGCGGCGGGAGGCGGCGGGCTGGCGCTGCTGGCAACCGGGGACCGTTTGCGAGTCGATCTGGGCGCGGGCACGATGCAGATGCTGGTGAGCGAGGACGAGTTGGCCGCGCGCGCCGCGGCGCTGGAGGCGGCGGGCGGCTATGCGGTGCCGGACAGCCAATCGCCCTGGCAGGTGATCTTTCGCGATCTTGCGGGGCGCTTTGACGAAGGCATGGTGCTGCGCGGCGCGGATGCGTTTCGCGATATCGCGGCGCGGTTTACCCCCCGGGATAACCATTGATACGGCTCGGCCTTCTCGTCTTTGCGGCGGTCACCTTCGTGGTCATCGGCGACGTGGCGGGCAGCCTGCTGACGCGCGCGGGTGTCTCGCCCTTGCTGGTGGCCTGGGCGCGGTTCGCGCTGGCGGCGGCGGTGCTGTTTCCGCTGTTGGGACTGCGCTGGCCCGAGCGGCGTGCCTTTGCCGATTGGCGCGTGCTGCTGCGCGGGGCGCTCATTGCAGGCGGTATCGCCTGCATCCTCACGGGACTGCGGACCGCGCCGATCGCAGACGTCTTCGGCGCGTTTTTCATTGGGCCGGTGGTGTCTTACCTGCTTGCCGTTCTGTTTCTGGGTGAGCGCCCGCGCGCCGCGCAGACCTTGCTGCTATCCTTAGGTTTTGTAGGCGTGATGCTGGTGGTCAAACCCGGCTTTGGTGCGGGTCCGGGGATGGGCTTTGCGCTGGCGGCGGGCTGTTTTTATGGCGCGTTCCTTGCGATGACGCGGGTCGTGGCGGGCGCTTACCGGCCGCGCCTGCTGCTGTTTTCGCAGCTGGCGGTGGGCACGGTTCTGCTTGCGCCTCTGGGTCTGAACGCAGCAGGAAACGCACCTTCGCTTGACCTGCCGCTTGCGGGGCTGTTCGTGCTGAGCGCGTTTGGCTCGGCGGCGGGGAACTACCTTCTGGTCGTGGCGAGCAAGCGGGCGGAGGCAAGCCTGATCGCGCCGCTTATCTATACGCAGCTGATCTCTGCCGTCGTTCTGGGCTTTGCCGTTTTTGGCGATGTGCCGGACGCACTGGCGGTGGTGGGGATGTGCCTGATCCTCGTCTCCGGGCTGGGCGCGCTTGGCCTGCGCGGGGCCCCCGCAGCTGCGCACAAGCAGAGGTGATTTGCTTGGCCTCCGGAACCGGGTAGACCCCAGCGCAACGCAAAGGAGCCTGCCCATGCACAGCCAACCGGACCTGCCCCTGACCCGTGACCTTGTGCTGGTTGGCGGGGGCCATGCCCATGCGCTGGTGCTGCGGGCCTGGGCGATGGACCCGCTGCCGGGGGCGCGGGTGACGGTGATCGATCCGGGCGGCACGGCGGCCTATTCGGGGATGCTGCCGGGTTTTGTGGCGGGGCATTACAGCCGCGCAGAGCTGGACATTGACCTCGTGCGGCTCGCGCGTTTTGCGGGCGCGCGGTTTGTGCTGGGTCGCGCCTGCGGGATTGACCGGGACCGGCGGCTGGTCCGGCTCGAAGAGGGGCCGGCCATTGGCTATGACGTGCTTTCGCTGGATGTCGGCATCACCAGTGCGATGCCCACGCTGGAGGGTTTCGCCAAACACGCGGTGCCCGCCAAGCCCCTTGGCCCCTTCGCCGCGCGGTGGGAGGCGTATCGTCGTGGCACCGGCCCCGCCCGCGTTGCTGTGCTGGGCGGGGGCGTTGCTGGGGTGGAGCTTGCGATGGCGATGGCCCATGCCTTGCGCACGGCAGGGCGCGCCGCGGAGGTCACGATCCTTGAGCGCGCGGACATCCTCAGCGCCCTCGGCCCCTTCGCCCGCACCCGGATGCGCCGCGCTTTGGGCGCCGAAGGGGTGACAGTGCGCGAGGGCGTAACCGCAATGCGTGTGAGCCCCGAGGGCGTGACGCTGGAGGATGGCAGCGTGGTGGCCGCGGACTTCGTCACCGGCGCCGCGGGCGCGCGGCCCTATTCTTGGCTGGCGGACACGGGCTTGACTGATGCGGGCGGGTTCATCCCCGTGGACAGCCGCCTGCGCAGCCGCGATCACCGGATTTTTGCCGTTGGCGATTGCGCCGAGATGGTGGCAAGCCCCCGCGGCAAGGCGGGCGTCTACGCGGTGCGCCAGGCGCCTGTGCTGCTGCAAAACCTGCGCGCGGCGCTCACGGGCCAAGGCGGGTTGAAGCCATACGTGCCGCAGAAGGACTACCTCAAGCTGATCTCCCTTGGCGGACAGCGGGCGCTGGGGGAGCGGTTTGGCCTCACTTTTTCGGGCCCTTGGGTCTGGCAGTGGAAGGACCGGATCGACCGGGCGTTCATGAATCGATTGGCCGACCTGCCCACCCCCCTGCCCCCCGCGTTGCCCTGGCCGAGGGCGGAGGGCGGCGCGGCGCAGCAGATGCTCTGCGGTGGGTGCGGGTCCAAGGTGGGCGCAGGTGCGCTCTCCGCGGCGCTTGGCCCGGATGCGGGCGGCGGCGACGCGGCGGTGCTGGACGGGGGGCGCGTGCTGTCCACGGACCATCTGCGCGCGCTGGTCGATGACCCGGCGGTCATGGCGCGGATCGCCGCCGTGCACGCGCTGGGGGATATCTGGGCGATGGGGGCGATCCCGGCGGAGGCGACCGCCTCCATCATCCTACCGCGCCAGACGCCTGAGCTTGCCGCGCGAGACTTGGCCCGGATCATGCAGGCTGCGCGCGCGGTGTTCGCAGCGGCGGGCGGGCGTATCGTCGGCGGGCATTCGACCCAAGGCGCGGAGCTGACGATTGGATTTACCGTCACCGGGCAGGCGGAGCGGCCCATCACGCTCGGAGGTGCGCGGCCCGGGGATGCGGTGATCCTGACGGGGTCTATCGGCTCGGGCGTGGTGATGGCGGCCCATATGCGCAGCCTCGCCCGCGGCGATGACGTGCTGGCCGCGCAGGCGCAGATGGCCCGGCCCAAGGGCGCGGATGCGGCAGCGCTGGCTGGCGCGCACGCGATGACGGATGTGACCGGCTTTGGCCTTGCGGGGCACCTGCGGGGGATCGCGGAGGCGTCGGGGGTTGCGATCCAGCTCGATGTGGAGACCGTGCCCTTGATGCAGGGCGCTCTGCGCCTCTCGGCCCTTGGCGTGCGCTCAACGCTTTACACAGAGAACCGCGCGGGGTTTGGCGGCGATGACGACGCGCGCACGGCCCTGATGTTTGACCCGCAGACCGGCGGCGGCCTGCTTGCGGCAGTGCCCGATGCGGACGCTGCGCTGGCCGCGCTCCGGTCGGCGGGGGTAGACGCATCGTTGATCGGCACAGTGACAGACGGCGCCCCCGGTCAGATCGTACTGGCCTGAACCACCGCGGCAATGCGGGCGGCGAGCGCGGGCAGCGCCGCTGCGTCCAGCGCCTCCGCATGAAGCGTGGCGATGACAGCCCCCCGGTTGGTGGCTGCCGACTTGTCATAGGCCGGATCGTAATGGTCCGCGGCAAGGCTGCGGCACAGGTCAACGCGCGCCCCTGCGTCAATGAGCGTGTTCCAGTGATCGACCAGCGCATGACCCCGGTGGCGGCGCAGGGGGGAAAGCTTGTCTTTCAACACGTCTGCATCCTCCAGCACGGCGGCATAGGCCGTGGCCAGATACCGCGCCCGCGCCTCCAGCGGCGCGCGCAGCTCGATCAGGGGCGCGGCGCCCATAGCGGACCAGAGGGACGGCGGCAGGCTGATCTCCCCGATCTTGCTGCTTTCCGCCTCAACCACGACGGGGCGCGCCGGGTCAAGCGCGCGGAGGGCCAGCGCCAACGCGCTTTCGAACCCCTTTTGCGACGGTTGCGGCTCTGCCATCCCGCCAAGGAGCGAGCCGCGGTGGCGCGCCAGCCCTTCAAGGTCGATGCTCTGCACGCCCTGCGCTGCCAGATGGGCCAGCACCTCGGTCTTGGCCGTGCCCGTATAGCCGCCCAGCCGGATCAGGCGGTGCGGCAGGGGCTGGTCATAAAGCCGATCCACGATCATCCGCCGGTAGGTCTGATAGCCGCCCTGCAAGACCTCCGCCCGCCAGCCAATCTCGCCCAGCATCCAGCCAAAGCTGCCCGAGCGCTGCCCCCCGCGCCAGCAATAGATCAGCGGGCGCCACGCACCGTCATGGTGGCGCAAGGACGCCTCGATATGCCGCGCGGCATTGGCAAAAACGAGCGACGCGCCGATCTTGCGCGCCTCGAACGGGGCCACCTGCTTGTAGATGGTGCCGACGCGGGCGCGCTCTTCGTCGTTCAGCACGGGCAGATTGATGGCGCCGGGGATGTGATCCTCGGCAAATTCGGACGGGCTGCGCACGTCGATAAGCGTGTCGAACCCGTGGGCCTGCAGGTCGGTAAGGGTGGCTGGTGTGAACATGGCCCACCTGCATAGCGCGGGCGGGCCGGGAACTAAAGCTCTGACCGGTAAGGCGGCGCGGCGCCGGGGCGGCTGACCGACAGGCTGGCCGCGCGGCAGGCAAAGGACAGCGCAGCCTCCAGCCCCGCGCCTTCGGCCCGTGCGGTCAGAAAGCCCGCGGTGAACGTGTCGCCCGCGCCAACCGTGTCGACCACCTCGGCCACAGGCGCGGGCATGTGGGTTTGCGTATCGCGTGTTAGCGCCGTGACCCCCGCGGCGCCGCGGGTCAGCAAGACGAGGCGTGGGCCAAGCTCCAGCAGGACCTGCGGGGGACCGCCGAGCCATGCGAGGTCTTCTTCGGAGATTTTCAGGATGTCCGCGGCCTGCATGGCGCGGTGCAAGGTGCCCCGGTAGGTGTGGGGATCGTCAATCAGGGCGGGGCGGATGTTCGGGTCAAGCAGCACGGGGCCACTGACCTGCGCGGTTTCCGCGATGTGCAAAAAGCTCTGCGCCGAAGGCGGGCGCGCGAGGCTGATGCCGCCAAAAACCAGCGCGGCGGCCTCTGGCAGCTTGGGCAGGTCGGCCGGGGTAATCTGCCGCCCCGCTGTTTCGGTGTCGTGAAAGCTGTATTTCGCGTCCCCACCCGTAAGGTGAACAGCAGCCAGCGTCGAGGGCAGATCGGAGCGGATCAGGAGGCCCGTCTCAACCCCGTCCGCCTCCAGCGCGGCGATCAGCTGAGCGCCAAACGCATCGGCGGAGATACCCGCCACCAGCGCCGCCCGCTGCCCCAGCCGCGCCAGCGCAATCGCGCAGTTGAGTGCAGCGCCGCCGGGACGCGGCAACAGCTCGGGGCCACGCGCGCCGGCAGGCACAAGATCGATCAGCGCCTCGCCGCAACACAGGATGGGGCGCGCCGCGCTCAAACGGTGCGCGCCGCGACGCAAGCCGCTTTGACGCCCCGAAGGCTCCTACCCCACAGCTGCCGCTGGTCGAACCCGGGCGCTCGGGACCTCGGCTTGCCGACAAACACCCCGGCCTCCGCGGCGCGTGCCCAGCGCTGCAAAGCGGCATAAGCCGGATCGCCAACCGCGGAGAGGACCGCCTCCGCGTCAAACCCATCCGCACCTGTCGCGGCCCCGAGGATCTCCCCCGCCCTCTGCGACATGGTCGCTTGCCACGGCGCGATGCGTATCGAGAGACCCGCGGCGGCGATCAGGGTGGCCAGGAAAACGGCAACAGGGGGCAAGACATGTGTCATGCTCCGCAGCATAGCGAACCGGAAGGGGGGCGAAAGCGTGTTGCGCAGGGCGGTGACATCTCAGCCAGAAACGCATGCGCCGGTCACGGTGAGTGCCGCGCAAGAGCCTGGGCCGCGCAGGCAAAGCTTCTCTGCCGCAGAAAGCTCCGGCACGGACAACAGGGCGGGCGACTGCTTTCGGCGCGCCGCCCCCGGACCATCAAGGCCACGCTCCGCGCCCGTCCGTGCCTGCGCGGCGCAGTGGCTCACAGCGCGGGCGCATGAGGTTGGAGTCGGGCGCGCGAACATCTACGCAAAGCCGGCACGATCTATCCCACTGAACGGGTCCAATCGGGCCAAAACGTGAAACTGGTGACCCGCGACATTTTTCGATATCTGCGCGGCGGCAGCCACTGTTACACTTGGCCAGCTGGCTGCTGATCTACTCGCGCAGCCTGCCAAGACCGGCGCGCCGTTGCCACATACTCAACTCAGGTCGGGATCCCGCATATGTACCTCGCCATGAACCGTTTCACCGTCCGTTCCGAAAACGCTGACGCCTTCGAGGCGCTTTGGCTGGGCCGGGACAGCCATTTGAAAGACATGGACGGCTTTGTGGAGTTCCACATGCTCAAAGGCCCCGAAGACGCGGGCGGCACGATCCTTTACGCCTCGCACACGGTTTGGGCGTCCGAAGATGCGTTCCGCGCCTGGACCCGGTCGGACGCCTTCCGGCAGGCCCATAAAAACGCGGGCGAGACCGCAAAGCTGTACGAAGGCGCGCCCAGCTTCGAAGGCTTCCGTGCGATCCAGACAATCGCGTCCGTGACGTGATGCAGCGTAACCGCAGGACCTCGCGCTTTGGGATGGCCGACACGCGCCCCCCCTTTGGCAGCAGCCGTGCCGGGCGGTGCGCGGGCAGGATCGACATCACATGAGCCATTCCCCTAAATGAGCCTACAAGGATCACGTTCTGACACGGGGCGGCGCGCAGGTGCTTCTCTCCCCATCCGAATAGGAAAGATGATGAAACGACTGATTTCGATGATCTGCGCAGGGCTTATCGCAAGCGCCGCTGCCGCCGAAAGCGAAGCCCGCCTCGGGCTGGAGCTGAACACCGCCGATCTGGTCGGGGACAGCTGCCGGTTGACCTTTGTGCTGTCAAACGGGCTGGCGCAGGAGATCGAACAGCTGGTCGCCGAAACGGTGCTTTTTTCCAGCGAGGGCGGCGTTATCCTGCTGACGCTTTTTGACTTCGGCATCCTGCCGGCTGGCCGCCCGCGCGTCCGCCAGTTCGAGGTGCCGGGGACGGCCTGCACCGGGATCGGGCAAGTGCTGATCAACGGTGTTGCCACCTGCACGGTCGCCGGCGCTGCCTCGCCTGCCTGCGCGGAGCGCCTTGTCGTGTCCAGCCGCATCGACATTGGCGTGGACGGGTAGTGGGATGGACCTGTTGAGCCAGGTGCAGGGCGTTCTGGAGCTTGGCGGCCCGGTTGTTGCGATCCTGATCGCCGTGTCGGTGCTGACCTTCGCGCTGGTGCTTTACAAACTATGGCAGCACAGCACGGCGGGCGTGCACCGGCACAAAGCGATCCGCGCCGCACTGGCGGCGTGGGACGCGGGCGATGCGGCGGGCGCAAGCGCGGCGCTCGCCCGCTCGACCAGCTATCTCGCGCCGGTCGTGCGCCAGGCCATAGACGCACCGCGCAGCCCCGGCCTTGCCGCGCGCCTGACGGCAGAGGCGGAGGCGCGGTTTGAGCGGCTGGAGGCGGGGTTCCGCACCCTCGACACCGTCGCGCAGCTGGCGCCGCTTCTGGGCCTTTTCGGCACGGTGCTGGGCATGATCGAAGCCTTTCAGGCGCTGCAGGACGCGGGCAGCGCGGTGGATCCGTCGCTGCTGGCGGGCGGCATCTGGGTGGCGCTGCTGACCACGGCGGTTGGGCTGGCCGTTGCGATGCCGACCGCGATGGTTCTGGCCTGGTTCGAAGCGCGCATGGACACCGAGCGGGTCTTTGCCGACAAGGCGATCACCACCGTGCTGTCCCCGCAGGCAGACGCAGAGGGCGCCGCCCTCCCGGTCCATGCTTAGGGCACGCCGCCGCGCAAAACGCCTGTCGATGACGTCGCTGATCGATGTCATTTTCCTTTTGCTGCTGTTTTTCATGCTTTCGTCCACCTTTTCGCGCTTTGCGGAGGTCGACCTGCATACCGGCGGCACCGGCGCGCTGGCGGGTGCGCCGCCGGAGCGCGTGCTGTTCCTTCGGCTGACCGCGGAAGGCGCGCAGCTGAACGGGCAGCCCGTGCCCGTGGACGCCCTTGCGCTGCGGCTGCTTGAAGAAGACGATCCCACCCTCCTGATCGCGGTGGCTAGGGGTACAACGGCGCAGATGCTGACGGATGTTATCGTGGCCGTCTCTTCGGTGCCGGGACTTGCGTTCTCTGTGCTGGAGGGCGCGTGATGCGGCGCCGGGCCCCGCGCAAAAAGGCCGAGCCGACGATCGCGCTCATCAACATCGTTTTCCTGATGCTGATCTTCTTCATGGTTGCCGGAACGCTTGCCCCGCCCGTGGATCGCGCGCTTGCGCTGGTCGACACGCGGGAGTTGGAGGGGCGCGCGCCCGCCTATGCGCTGGTGCTGACTGCGGATGGCACCTTGCGATACCGCGGCGCGGACGTCGCGGGGCCGGAGGCGTATCTGGAAGAACATGGCCGCCAGATCGTGCGGATCATGCCCGACCGCAACGCACCCGCGGTGGCGCTGTTGCGCCTTGGCCGGACCCTGCGCGACATGGGGGCGGACCGGGTCGTGATCGTGACCGAGCAGGCGCGGCGATGATCCGCGGGTCGTTTATCGGCGCGCTTGTGGCGCTTGGGCTGTCGCTTGTGGTGCATGGCGGCCTTGGCCTGTCCCTGATCCCCACACCGCCCCCCGTCCAGGAGGCGGGCGGTGCAACGGTGGTGCGGCTGGGCGATTCATTTCAGGATGTCGCGGCGGGTGTGCAGGTGCCGGTGGAGCCGGATGCCGCGCAAACGCCCGAACAGATCACGCAAACCGCGCCGCCGGTGCAGGCCCTGGACGTGCAACAGCCCGCAGCGCCGCCAAAGGCCACACCCGCCGCACCGGAGGCGCAGGCGCAGCAACCGGTCCCCGAAGCGACACGTCCGATAGAGCCCGAGGCGACCAAGGCGCGGCCCGCCCCAACCCTCACCGCCCGCGTTGTCGCCAATGCGGCCACGCCGTCTATTGCTCCGATCACGCCGGGCGCGCCCGTGCAGGCACAGCCGGTCATCACGCAAAGCCCGGTGGCAGTGCAGCCGGTGGCGCCTCAGCCCGTGACCGCGCCCCCTGTGCGGGCCGCTCAGGCCAAGGCCGTCCAACCGGCACAAACCCTTGCCGCCCTGCCCCAAGCCGAAGAGACCCCCGCACCGATCCTCTCCGCGCGCCCCGCCTTGCGCCCCCGCGCCATTGAAGAAGCCGGGGAGGCCCGCGCCGCGGCACGGCGGCAGGCGGCAGCACAAACACCGCGGCCCAACCCTCCGGCGGGACGCGCGCAACCGGCCCAGACCCGAGGCTCCAATTCAGGGCAGGCCAGCGCCTCCGCCAACACCAGCGCCGCTGGGTCCACGCCCGCGCGGCAGGCGGGTAATGCGGCGGCCTCAAACTACCCCGGCCTTGTGGCGCGGGCGATCAACCGCGTGCGCAAGCCGTCCATCGGCGTGACGGGGTCGGTGGCTGTCGAGTTTTCCATCGCATCAAATGGCCGTCTTGCCTTCGCGCGGGTTGCGCGCAGCTCGGGCAATGCACAGGTCGACAAGGCCGCGGTCCAGATATTCCGCCGCGCACGCTTTCCGCGCCCCCCCGCTGAGGCACGCACGAATTACACGATGCGCGTCGCGATTAAATGAGGCGCGTTGGCGCGCGCCCTACCCGCCTGCCTTTACCGCCGCGGTCACGATGATCTCGACCTTGAGCGCGGGGCTGGCCAGCTTCGCCTCGCCGCAGGCGCGGGCGGGCTCGTGTCCGTTATTGACCCAAGCGTCCCAGACCGCGTTCATCTCCGCAAAGTCCGCCATGTCGGACAGCCAGACGATGGCCTGCAGAATATGGTCCTTGTCCGATCCGGCCTCGTCCAGCAGCGCCTCGATTTTCTCCAGCGCTTCCTCGGTCTGGCGGGTGACGCTGTCGCCGCGGGTGCCGACTTGACCGCAGAGGTAGACCGTCTCGTTATGGATGACGATGCGGCTCATGCGGCCAGTGCCGTGGTGGCGGGTGATGCTCATGGGCTGTCCTTTCAGAAGATCAGTTGTTCGAGGGCGAGGGCGGCGCCGAGCAAAAGGAGCGTGCAGCCGACCACGACCGTTGCAGCCTGTGGGCCGACCTGCGCCATTTCGCGCAGCGATGTGCGCACGCCCAGCGCTGCAATCGCCGTGAGCAGCAGCCAGCCGGAGGCGGCGCGGGCGGCTTCAAGGATGACCTCCGGGATCGGCGCTAGGTTGTTCGCGAGGACCAGCACGAGGAAGGCCGTGAGGAACCACGGCGGGGCAAGGCCCGCCTTGCCCTCGCGAAAGATCAGCGCCGCGGCCAGCACCGCGAGGGGCAGCAGCGCCACCCGTTGCAGTTTCACAAAGGTCGCGGTGTCGCCCGTCATCTCGGACATCGAATAGCCCGCACCAACCACCTGCGCGACGTCATGGATCGTCGCCCCGATCAGGAAACCGGCCTGCTGCGGGGTGTGCCCCAGCGCGGCAAAGAGGATGGGGTAAAGCACCATCGCAAGCGTCGACAGCGCGGTGACGGCGGCCACCACGAACAGCACATCGCGTTCGGACACCCGATGGCGCGGCAGAACCGCGGCCAGCGCCAGCGCGGCGGAGGCGCCGCAAATTGCCACGGCCCCGCCCGCCAGCGTGCCAAAGGCCGACGCGCGGCCCGTGGCCCGGGCAAACCCCAGCCCCGCCGCCATCGTCCCCGCCACAAGGCCGATCACCGCAAGGACGGGCGCCCAACCGAGGCTGGCGATATCCTCGAAGCTGAGGCGCAGGCCCAGCAGGGCGACGCCAAGGCGCAGAAGGCCCTTTGACGCGAAGTCCAGCCCCGGCGCTGAACGCGGCTCTGCGCTCAGATGGTGGAAAGCCATGCCGATCAGCAGCGCAAAGAGCATCGCAGGCGCGCCGTAATGGCTGGCCAGCCCCGCGGCGGCGCCCGCGATCAGCGCGGCAAGGGCCACGCCGGGCAAGGCCGCGCGGGCCGCTCGGGCGAGGCTCATTCGGTTGTGCCCAGATCGAAGCGTTCGCCCGGAAAGAACTTCGCAAGGCGGATGTCAGCGGTGCGCGCGTGCCCCTCCATCCCTTCCAGTCGGCTGATCCGCGCGGTGGCTTCCGCCACGGGCCGCGCGCCTTCGCGTGTGGCACGCTGCCAGGTCACCGTCTTCATGTATTTCTGTACCGACAGCCCCCCAGTATAGCGCGCCGCGCCAGAGGTGGGCAGGACATGGTTTGGCCCCGCCGCTTTGTCGCCAAAGGCCACGGTCGTCTCCTCCCCCAGAAAGAGGGAGCCGTAGGCGGTCAGCGCGTCAAGCCACCAGTCCAGCTCGGCGCATTGCACGTGCAGGTGTTCGGGCCCGTAGCTGTCGGAGACTTGCGCCATCTCTGCGCGGTCTTCGCACAGGATCACGTCCGCATAATCGCGCCACGCCGCTTCGGCGTTCTGCGCGTTCAGCTCCGGCAGCTGGGCGATGAGCTGTGGCACTTCGGCCATCACAGCCTCGGCCAGCGGGCGGTGGTCAGTGACCAGCCAGACGGGGGAGTTGTAGCCATGCTCCGCCTGCCCCACGAGGTCCCACGCCACAAGGTGCGGATCGGCGGTGCGGTCGGCAATCACCATGCTGTCGGTCGGGCCGGCGAACATGTCGATGCCCAGCTCGCCAAAGAGCATCCGCTTGGCCTCTGCCACGAACTGGTTGCCGGGGCCGACAAGGATGTCGGATTTCGGCAGGCCAAAAAGGCCCATCGCCATCGCCGCCACGCCCTGCACGCCGCCCATGTTCAGGATCGCGTGCGCGCCCGCGAGGTCCATCGTGAAGAGGATCGCATCCGGGATCCCCTGCCCCGGCTTGGGCGGGGAGCAGGCGGTGATGTGCTCCACCCCAGCGACCTGCGCCGTCGTGATCGTCATCAGGGCGGAGGCGACGTGGCTATACCGTCCCCCCGGCACGTAGCAGCCCGTGGCGGTCACCGGGATGTGCTTCTGCCCCGCGATAAAGCCGGGGCGCACCTCCATCTGGGCGTCCTGAATGGTGCCCTTCTGCATCTGGGCAAAGCGGCGGATGTTGTCGTGGGCGAAGCGGATGTCGTCCTTCAGCCGCTCCGGCACGCGGGCGATCGCGGCGTCGATCTGGTCGCGGCTGGCAAGGGCGGGGCCAGACCAGCCGTCCAGCTCGGCCGCGTAGTTCAGCGCAGCGGCGTCGCCGCCGGTGCGCAAGGTGGCAAGCATGTCGCGCACCGTGGCGCGGACATCGGTTTGTGCATCTTCCGCCGTCTTGGCGGCCTTCTTCAGGTAGGTGACGGCCATTGGCGCATCCTCCGGTCTGGTAACATGGAACAAGGGCAAGACCGGGCTCTACGCCCGGGCGCGCGCGCCTCGTCGCCGTGTCAGCCAGGCGGGAGAATGCGGATGCGCCATTGGCCTTATTCCTTCTGATCCGCGCGGCGGAACGCGCCTTGCACGATGCGGTCGATGACCATCGCGACAAAGAGGATGGCAAAGCCGCCCAGAAGGCCGGGGCCCTTGGCCGCGAATTGCAGGGCCTCAAGGATCACCTGCCCCAGACCGCCCCCGCCAATGAGCGAGATAATGACAACCATCGACAGGCACATCAGGATCGTCTGGTTCACGCCCGTCATGATCGACGGCAGCGCGAGCGGAAGCTCCACATCCTTTAGCAGCTGCCAGCGGGTCGCGCCAAAGGCCGTCGCCGCCTCCTTGATGCTGTCAGGCACGCCGCGCATGCCCAGCGCCGTCAGGCGAATCACGGGGGGCATCCCGAAGATGATCGTGGCGAGGATCCCCGGCGGGTTGCCGGTGCCGAAGAACGCAATGATCGGGATCAGGTAGACGAAGGCGGGCAATGTCTGCATCAGGTCGAGCACCGGCTCGGCAAAGCCGTAGGCGCGTTTGGACTTGCCAAACCAGATGCCCAGCGGGATGCCCATGATCACGCACAGCACCACAGCGGCGCCCACCAGCGCGACCGTTTCCATCGCGATTTCCCAATATCCGAGGAAGGCAATGTAGGCGAGCGCGGCAGCGGTAAAGATCGCCACGCGCGGGCCCGCAGAGCGCCAGCCGACCACGACAATCACCGTCATGACCACCGGCCACGGCGTGCCGATCAACGCAAGGCTGATCCCGTCCAGCACCTGCCGCACCAAGAGCACGATGCCGTCAAAGGCCCCTGCCCCGTTGCGCGCCGCATCGTCAATCACGCCCTCCAGCCAGCGGGCGCTGACCGAATAGTGGTCCGGGTCGGCGGGGAATTCGGCCATCCACTCCGGCACCCCTTCGATGGTAAAGCGGTAGACCGTCAGCGGGATAACAACCGCGCCAAGGCCAAGGCCGAGGGCGAGGTTGCGCATCGAAAAGCCCGACGGCGTCGCCTCCGGATCAACGCGCCAGCGGGCGTACTGCTTTTCATAGGCGATGTTGGAATAGACCGCCTGCACCAGCCGCAGCACCAGCAACAGGCCAAGCCCCATCGCGAGGATCATTGTGGCATCCCCCGCCGCGGCCTCTGCGGCCTCGCGGGAGCGTTCGGCGGCGCGCATGAGGTTGTTGCCAAGCGTTTCAAACCGGCTGCCGTCCTGGCCTGCCGCCGCTGCCTCTGCCGCGCGGTCGAGGAACTCTTGCGCACGGGCTTGCTGCCGTTCGGCATTGGCCAGATCGTCCGCGCCCAGCTGGCCCCAGCTGCCCCGCCCAATTTGCACAATGGCAATGATCTCGAGGATGATGAAGGCCCAAAACATGCCCCACACGCCGCGGGCCGAGGCCCAGAAGGGACCGGCCAGAAAGGCGCCAAGGTTGAACGTGCGCGGCACGCCCGAGGTCGTGTCGTGGATCGTGTGAAAGGCGTTTGCGTAATAATCCGCGCGCGGCCCGGCAAAGTCACCGATGGAGCCGTCGAGCGCGGCGCGGTCCACTTCGATGTCGCGGACGGCGCCCTGATGGCCCGTCAGCTCGGATGGGTCTACGGTTGTCATATCAGCGCCCTCCCTGGATGCCGCGCAAAAGCACGGTTTTGGAGATCACGCCCACCGGCACGCCCCCTTCTTCGACGACGAGCGGGCCGTCGGTGTCCACCGCGATGTCGATCAGCGCATCAAGGTCGCTGTCCCCCGGAACATGCGGCGCGCCTTCGGGCACGCCCGCGCCGTTCAGCGGCTCCATAATGGTGTGCGCCTTGACCAGCTTCAGGCGGCTGATGCCCTGCACAAACTCGCGCACGTAGTCGTCAGCAGGCGCGGTCACGATCTCTTCGGGGGTGCCGATCTGGACGATCACACCATCCTTCATGATGGCGATGCGGGTGCCGATGCGGATGGCCTCATCCAGATCGTGGGTGATGAAAAGCGTGGATTTGTTCAGCTCCTTGACCAGCGATTTGAACTGGTCCTGCAACTGCAGCCGGATCAGCGGGTCAAGCGCGGAAAACGGCTCGTCCATCAGCAGAATTTCCGGGTCCGAGGCGAGCGCGCGGGCAATGCCAACCCGCTGCTGCATCCCGCCCGAAAGCTGCTTGGGCAAGCGGTCCTCGTAGCCGTCAAGGTCCACAAGGCTCAGGCAGTGGTCGGAAATGGCCCAGCGTTTGGACTTGGGCACTTTGCGGATTTCCAGCGGATAGCCGACATTCTCGCGCACGGAGCGGTGCGGCATCAGCGCCATGTGCTGGAACACCATGCCGATATGCCGCGCGCGCATCTCGCGCAGGGCGGTCTTGCCCATTGCCGACACATCCTCGCCCAGCACACGGATCGTCCCCGCGGAGGGCTCGATGAGGCGGTTCACGTGGCGCACAAGGGTCGATTTGCCGGAACCGGACAGGCCCATGATGCAGAAAATCTCGCCCCGTGCGACCTCGAAGGAGGCGTCGCGCACCCCGATCACGGTGCTGAAGCGTTCAAGCGCTTCGGGCTTGCCGATGCCTTCGGTCTTGGCGGCCTGGATCGTCTCTTGGGCGCGGTCGCCAAAGACTTTCCAGACGCCGTTCAGCTCAACGACGTTCTCTGTCATGGGGCACTCCTTGTCGGGGTCGGGCGCTGGCATCATTGACCGGCCAGCGTCCCGGAATGCGGCGCGCGGGATGTCCCGCGCGCCGCTGCTGTCAAAGGGCTGCGATTATTCGCCCGTCAGCCATTTCAGGACCACGTCCTCGTTCTCGGCCACCCACTTGGCCGCATACTCTTCGACCGGTACATCGTTGACCGACAGCTCGAAGCCCGCCTCGGACAGAACCGCTGGGGGCATCGCGTAGTTGTCGAGCATCGCGGCAACCTCGGGGAAGTTTTCGCGGACGTTCGCGGCGTAGTGCATGTGCAGCTTCGCGCCGTTCCATGCGGTCGAGGCCTCGGACTTGGCCAGCCAGTCCGGATCGTCCGTGGGCTGGATGATGGTCCAGGTCGCCGGATCGTGCGCGGGCTCTTCGAGGTAGACGAGGTCATAAGCCACGAAGATGAAGTGCGGCTCATAGCAGAAGCCGATCCACGGATCGTCTGCATTTGCGGCCGCGCCCAGCTCACCCCAGGCGACGGTGCCGTCATACTGCGCCAGGTCAAAGATCTGGTCGTAGCCGTAAGACTTCGCGCGGATCTGCTCGATCACGGTGGAGGCCCAGCCGGGCGCGCCGATCCAGACCTCGGGCTTGCCGTTGCCGTCCTTGTCAAAGATCGCCATCTTGTCGGGATCGGTCAGGTCGTTGATCGACGTGATGCCATACGTGTCGGCGGTGTGCTTTGTCACGCACATGCCCTGCACGGCCTGCACCGGGTTCTGGTTGGCCACGACGGTCTTGTTTTCCTGCACGTAGGTCTGGTGCAGGTTCGCCTGGTTGGGCAACCACACTTCGGGGTGCAGGTGCATGGAGCCGCTGTCCATCGCCTCAAAGATGATCGGGTTGGTGCCGTTCTGAAGCTCGACCTCGAGGCCGAAGTTTTCTTCGATCACGATTTTGAGGATGTTCGAGGTTGCGTTCGCAGCGGGCCAGTTCGGCACGCCGAGGACGAGGTCCGCCGCCGAGGCGGTGCCCGCGGCCGCGATCAGAGCGGCGGAGGCTGTCAGTGTAAGCGTTTTCATGTTGTCGCTTTCTCCCTGTTGGAGGTGTGTGCCGCCCGTGAGGCAGCGGAAGCGGCGGGGTTGTCCCCGTCACGCGCGAACCGGATCGTCGCGCCGACCAAAAGGTCAAGCGCGTCGAAAACCGGAACTGGAGCGTCGATTTGCGACGCGACCAATGAGAATTCAGTGCAGCAGATACAGATGGCCCTGGCCCCTGCCGCTGCCTGAGCGGTGGCCTCGTCGCGCAGTTGGCGGATGGCTGCGGGCGATGGGCCGAGCGCCTTGATGGCGCGGATGGTGGCGAGCGTCGCGTCCGGGTTCGCAAGCGGAACCAGCGGCAGGCCACGTGCGGTCATGGGCGCGTCGAACACGCCCACGCGCGCCAGCGCGGGCGATCCCAGCAGGCCGACAGGGCCACCGGGGGCCAGCGCGGCGGCGTGCTGCGCTGCCATGTCGACCATCGACAGGAAAGGCAGGCGCGTCTTGGCCCGGATCGCGGGGGCGTAGTGATGCGCGGTGTTGCAGGGCATAACCAGCGCCTGCGCGCCCGCCGCCTCCAGCCCCTGCGCCATACGGGCCAGTACGGGCGCCGGGTCATCCCCGCCCCCCTCCAGCAACGCCTTGATGCGGCTGGGCACCTGCGGGTTTTGATCGACCAGCAGCGGGATGTGGTCCCCATCGTCCGCGGCAGGCACGGCGGCGATCACGCGCGACATGAACAGGACCGTCGCCTCCGGCCCCATCCCGCCGATCACGCCAACCGTCCTCACGCAGCCACCTGCGCCGACTGCGCGGCAACCTCGGCGACGATCTGGCCCAGCAGGGCGCAATCCTCTTCGGTAAAGGTCAGCGGCAGGCGCATGTCAAAAAGCGTGGCGAGTGTCTTGTCCGTCTGCGGCAGGGCCTGCCTTGGCACGTAGCGCCAGGAGGTATGCGCCGAGGTAAAGCCGTGCGGGTCGGCATCGCCGAACCATTTGACCTCCACGCCCCGTGCGGCGCAGTCCGCGATGAACCTGCGGCATCCGTCTGCATCCAGCGCCGGAATGCGCCACTGGATCGAGGAGCCGATGCGGCGCGCCGCTGCCGGGGCGGCGGGCAGCGCGATGCCCGGAACAGGCTCCAGCGCGCGGCGCACGATCTCTGCGCGCACGTCCCAGCGGGCAAGGTTCTCGTCCAGCGCCTCAAGCTGCGGCAAGAGAAGTGCGGCGCGCAGGTTGTCCATCCGGGCCGAGCTGTTGGGCATATCCAGCCGTGCATCGGCATAGGCCGCCGCATCCGGGCCTGCGCCGTGGCGGGGCCACAGCATATAGCTGCCCGACAGGATCGTCGCGCGCGCGGCCAGTTCGGCGTCATCGGTCGTCAGCAGCCCGCCTTCGCCCGCGTTCATGTGCTTGTAGGTCTGGCAGGAGAAACAGGCGACATGGCCAAAGCCGCCGCTTTTGCGCCCGTCCCATTCGGCGCCCATCGTGTGCGCGCAATCTTCAATCACCGTGACGCCTGCCGCATCCGCCCACGCCATCAGGGCCACCATATCCACCAGATGCCCCCGCATGTGGCTCAGCAGAAGCGCACGCGCGCCGGAGGTCTCTGCCTTTGCGGCAAGATCGGCGAGGTCGATCACCAGGTCTTCGGTTGTCTCCACCAGCACCGCCTCTGCCCCGACAGAGGCTATGGCCCCCGGCACGGGCGCCAGCGTCCAGGCGTTGGTCAGCACCTTGTCGCCCGCGCCGATCCCCAGCGCCGATAGGGCAAGGCGCATCGCCTGCCCGCCGGAGGTGACCGCAAGGCAATAGCGCGCGCCCTGCCAGTCGGCATATCGCCGCTCCAGCGCTTCGGCCGGGCTGGTCCCTTCGGGCCAGCCGTAACGGTGCAGCGCGCCCGACCGCATGACGTCTACCGCGGCGGCGATTCCCTCCTCCGGGATCGGCTCCTGCCGGATGAACGGCTTGGTAAAGCGCGCCCCCATGCGCCGCCTACTCGGCTGCCAGTGCCGGGGCGTCGCGGTGCAGGTGCCCCCGCTCAAACGCCCAGTCATAGCCGAAAAGACCAACCGAGCCGCCGGTGTGCAGGAACACGACCCGTTCGCCGTCTTGTCCAATCTGGCCCTTGCGGATCAGGTCAATGAGGCCCGCCGCACCCTTGGCCGAATAGACCGGGTCAAGGAGGATGCCCTCAAGCTCCGCAAACATCTTGATGGCCTCGATGCCGCCTTGTGTCGGCAGGCCATAGCCCTCGCCCACGTAATCGGTATTCGCCATCACGTCCGAGCGGTCCGGCGCGGGCGTGCCCATCAACTCCGCCGCTTTCAGCGCGAGGTCATAGACCATCTGTTCCTGTTTCGGCTGCGGCGCGCGGGTGCCGATGCCCAACAGCGGGATGTGCGCGCTGATCGCCTTGAGGCCCGCGACCAGCCCCGCCTGCGTGCCCGAAGAGCCCGTCGCGTGCACGATCCGGTCGATGCGCAGGCCCCGCTCATTCGCCTGGTTCACCAGCTCCAGCGCGCAGTTCGCATAGCCCAGCGCGCCGACCGCGTTCGAGCCGCCGCCGGGAATGACATAGACCTTCTTGCCGTCCGCACGGGCAGCTTCCGCCGCACGCTCCATTTCACCGGGCATATCGTGGCCGCCGGGGAACTTCTCGGTCGTGGCGCCGTGCAGATGGTCAAGCAGGACGTTGCCGTTCATGTTGTAATTGGCGTCGTCATAGCCGGTGCGGTCCTCGAGCAGGACGTGGCAGGCCACGCCGAGCCGCGCGGCAAAGGCCGCCGTCTGGCGCGCGTGGTTCGACTGGGTCGCGCCTTGGGTCATCACCATGTCCGCGCCCTGCGCCTCGGCCTCGGCCATCAGGAATTCCAGCTTGCGCGTCTTGTTCCCGCCCGAGGACATGCCGGTGCAATCGTCCCGCTTGATCCAGATATCCGCGCCAAGCTCCTTGGACAGACGCGGCATATGCTCCAGCGGTGTGGGCAGATGCGCGAGGTGCAAACGCGGGAATCGGGCAAGGTGCATGTGGTCCTCCGGCAGTAGGTTGCAGCATCCTGCGCGCATTTGGACCCAGGTTGCAAATACTGTCTTGGGCGCACAATATGCAAATGTTGCATGATAGGGGAAGCGATGCGCCTCGATTGGCTCGAAGACCTCGTGGCGGTGCTTGAAACCGGCTCTCTGACAGAGGCGGCGCGGCACCGGAATGTCAGCCAACCGGCCTTTTCCCGGCGCCTGCGCGCTGCCGAAGAGGCGCTGGGTACCGAGCTGATCGACCGCGGCTCAAAACCGGCACGGCTGCGCCCGGGGATTGCGGCGCTGGCGCCGCGGCTGCGGTCGGCTGCGGCGGAAATCCGGCAGCTGAGGGTCGACCTGCGCCTTGCAGCGACGGACGAGGCGGGCAGCATCGTTGTGACCGCGCAGCACTCGCTTGCCACCACACGCGCGGCCGCCATCGTTGACCGGATGAACCGAGTGCCTGCCATCCGGGGCGTGCGCCTGCGGTCGGCCAATCGGGACGATTGCATCCGGATGCTAATGGTCGGGGAGGCCGACATCGCCGTCGTGCACCGCCTGCCAGCCGAGCAGGTCTGGCACCGCCCGTCCGAAGTGGAAGTGATCGGCGTTGCCGCCGAACGTTTGGTGCCGGTTGCGACCAAGGCCGAGGCCGCCCGGTTGCGCACCGGCGTTTTGCGCCTCGTGGCGTTCCCCGGCGACGTGTTCCTGGGCAAAGTCTTTGCCGACCGGATCGCGCCGCGCTTGCCCGAAGCGCTGAAGTTGATCCCGCGCGCCGAAACCGCGCTCGCGCCTGCGGCCCATTCGCTGGCCCGCGAAGGCTCCGGCGCGGCGTGGCTGCCCGAGACAATGGTGCGCACGGATGTTGCTGCGGGCCATTTGCACGACCTGTCGGGCGACCTTCCAAGCACGCTGCTGGAACTGGTCGGCGTGCGCACCATCCGCCGCCGCGGCCCGGCACTTGAAGAAGCGTGGCACAACCTGATCGCGTTAGGCTCAGGGCTCATCGCCCGTAAATGACGCGCGCTGCCAGGGCGATGGCTTCGAGGAAGCCCTTCGGGCATTTCTGTCCCCGGTGACCGCAGGCTGCTTATCCTTCGACCCGCCGAACATGATCCAGCTGCGCCTTTGATATTAGCACTTGGCGTATTTGGCGATGTACGTCCGCTGCTGACTGCCAGTAATAAATGCCCGTATCCCCTCGCCTTTCAGAGCTTCTAAAGAGAGAAAGTACTCGCCCAAGCGCGGGAAGCGGCAATCGAATGAGCCAGAGCCAGTGTGAGCGCACAAGACGCAGAGCTAACCTCTTGAGTCGCCTCAGCGTGCTAAAGCCTTGTGAGTTTTCCCAGCCATGTGCGGCTGAAGTGTAACTCAAAACAGCTACACGTGTTACACTCGAAATCTCTCAAGCCATTGATCATGAAGTACATTTTTGAATGGCGGAGGCTGTGGGATTCGAACCCACGGGACGCTCTCACGCCCAACGGTTTTCAAGACCGCCGCATTCGACCACTCTGCCAAACCTCCGGTCTGCGTGCCCTAACCCGGCGCGGCGCGATTCGGCAATTCAGGTCGACACGACGAAAGCCGCCCACCCGCAACGTGGCGCTTGGCGCAGCGGGCATATCGCGCTATGATGGGATCACCACCGGCCAAAGAGCCGGGGTTGAGGCAGATCTGGTAGGAAAGCGGCGAGGCAGGCATGGCGCGCATCACGACATTTACGTTTCTTAGCGCACTTGCGCTTGCGGGCTGCGACGAGGCAGGCCAATTCACCTTGGGACAGTCGCTTGGCATGGGTGCCACGGCTGCCGAAGACGGCACCGTCAGCCGCGCCGCCACCCCGGGCACCACGATCGAACGCGATGTCGAAGCGCCTGAGATTTTCTCTGCCAATGAGGCGGGCCTCTGGGATGGCCGCCCCAGCCTTGGCGGCGTGTGGGTCGCGCACCCAGATGTGCAGGACCCCGAACGCGTGATCATTCGCAATAACGCAAATGGCAAGTTTGTTGTCGGTGCGCTGTTCCGGCGCGAGCGGGACATTCCTGGCCCGCGGCTTCAGGTGTCCTCCGACGCCGCGACGGAGCTGGGCATGCTGGCGGGCGCCCCGGTCGCGCTGGAGGTGACCGCCCTGCGCAAGGAAACGGTGACCGAAGCGCCCGAGGCACCGCTGGTCGAAGCCGTGGCAGAGCCCGCACCGATCAGCGAAACTCCGCTGGACCCGATTGCCGCCGCGGGCGCCGCGCTCGACGCGGTCGAACCTACGCCCGCTTCGCTTCCCGCTGCGGCGCCCAGCCCTGCAGCCGCCCCTGCCCCGCGGGCCAGCACGCTCGACAAACCTTTCATTCAGATCGGTATTTTCAGCGTCGAGGCCAATGCCAACCGCACCGCACAGCAAATGCGCAGCGCGGGGATCGTGCCCACGGTCAAAACCTTTGAGAATGGCGGCAAGACCTTCCACCGTGTTATTGTCGGCCCCGCGACCAGCACGGGCGAGCGCAGCGCGCTGCTTGACAAGATCAAAGAAGAAGGGTTCTCCGACGCCTATGCTGTGACCAATTAAGGTCTAACCCAACAGGGAACATCTGATGCGTCTGATCGCCGCTGCATTCGCCTTGATCCTGATGACCTGCGCCGCCGCTGCTTTTGACACGCGCGCCTCGTCGGCTTTCGTGATCGACCAGACGACGGGCACCGTGTTGCTGGCCAAGAACGCCGATCAGCCACTGCCCCCCGCCTCCATGTCCAAGCTGATGACGCTGTATATGGCGTTCGAGGCGCTGCGCGACGGGCGGATCAGCATGGGCGAAGAGTTGCGCGTGAGCGAGGCGGCGATGGCCTATGGCGGGTCAACCCTGTTCCTGCGGGCTGGTGAGCGGGTGACGGTCGAGGACCTTGTGCGCGGTATCATCGTCCTATCGGGCAACGATGCCTGCGTGGTGATCGCTGAGGCGCTCTCGCCCACAGGCACGGAGGCGGGATTTGCCCGCCTGATGACCCAGCGCGCGCAGCAGATGGGCATGACCAACTCGGTCTTCACCAATTCCAATGGCTGGCCGCAGCCCGGACATCTGATGTCGATGCGCGATCTGGCGCTGCTCGCAAGCCGCCTGGTCACGGATTTCCCTGAATATTACCCGATGTTCTCTGAAACAGAGTTCCTGTTCGACCCCAAGGAAAGCGCCAACCGGTTCAACCGCAACCCGCTGCTGGGCGAGGTTGAGGGCGCGGACGGGCTAAAGACGGGCCACACGCAAGAGGCGGGCTACGGCCTTGTCGGAAGCGCGCTGCGCGACGGGCGGCGGGTGATCTTTGTGATCTCGGGTCTTGCGACCGAAGCCGCGCGAGAGCAGGAAAGCGAAGCGATCCTGAACTGGGCCTTCCGCCAATTCGCCGAGCATGACGTGCTGGATGCGGGCACGCGCGTGGCCACGGCAGAGGTCTGGATGGGCGATGCCCCCCGCGTCGGCCTGGTGCCCGCCGAAGATATCCGGATGCTGCTGCCCATTCTCGCAGGTGACACGCTGGAGGCCGAAGTGGTCTATACCAGCCCCTTGCGCGCGCCCATCGCCGCGGGTGATCCGGTGGCGGAACTGGTGCTGCGGCCCAAAGGCCTGCCCGAGCGGCGTGTGCCGCTGGTTGCGGAAACCGATGTACCTGAAGGCGGCTTTATCCCGCGCGTCAGCACCGTGGCGCGGGTGCTTCTGGACCGTTTCCAGAACCGCGGGGCCGAGGCCCCGGCCAGCTAACGCACCATGTCTGGACGATTCATTTCCTTCGAAGGGATCGACGGGTCCGGTAAATCCACGCAAGCCCGCTTGCTCGCCGAGGCCCTGCGCGCCGAGGGGCATGACGTGGTCCTGACCCGCGAGCCCGGCGGCTCCCCGGGGGCGGAGGAAATCCGCGCGCTGGTCCTGCAGGGCGATCCGGACCGGTGGTCCGCCCGGACCGAAATCCTGCTGTTTACCGCGGCGCGCAGGGACCATTTGGAACGCACGATTGAACCCGCGCTGGCCGCGGGCCAGATCGTGATCTGCGACCGCTTTGCTGACAGCACGCGGATGTATCAGGGCCTCAGCCGCGGCGATCTGCGCGGCATCGTCGACACGCTGCACACGCTGATGATCGGGCGCGAGCCGGACGTGACCCTGCTGATCGACATGGACCCCGAGGTCGGCCTTGCCCGCGCGAAGGGGCGGCAAGGCGCCGAAGAGCGGTTCGAGGATTTCGGCGCGGGCCTTCAGGCCCAGATGCGCGACGGGTTTCTGGCGCTGGCCGCCGAGTTTCCGGACCGGTTCCGCACCATCGACGGCGCGGCAGACCCCGAAAGCGTGGCTGCCCGCGTGCGCGCCGCCCTGCCCCCTCTATAGGGCGCCGAAGGGCTGGCCCCGCCCGCCGCCGCCCGCTAGGTAGAGCGCATGGCCGACCTTCCCGCCCCTGACCAGATTGCCGGCGCGCCGCACCCGCGCGACACTGCGCAGCTATTTGGACAACACGCGGCAGAGGCCGCGTTCCTCGATGCCTTCAACAGCGGACGTCTGCACCATGCCTGGCTGCTGACCGGCCCGCGCGGCGTGGGCAAGGCGACGCTGGCCTGGCGCATCGCGCGCTTTCTGCTGGCCACGCCCGATGATGACGGCGGCATGTTCGCGGCCCCTGCTCCGGCCACGCTCGACATCGCGCCGGGTCACCCCGTCGCCCGCCGCCTCGCCGCAGGCTCCGATCCGGGCGTGCGCGCGGTGACGCGCAGCGCGAACGACAAAGGCGACCGGATGCGCGACCAGATCGTGGTGGACGACATCCGCGCGCTCGCGTCCTTCTTTCAGCTCTCTGCCACCGATGGCGGGCGCCGGGTGGTGATCATCGACGCCGCGGACGAGATGAACGTGCAGGCCGCCAACGCCCTTCTGAAGATGCTGGAAGAGCCGCCCGAGCGCACCACGCTGCTGCTGATCGCGCATCAGCCCGCGCGGCTTTTGCCCACCATCCGGTCCCGCTGCCGCAGCTTGCCCCTCGCGCCGCTCTTGCCTCAGGACATGGACGCTGCGCTCGCGCAAGCGGGGCTGAACGGCGCGCAAAGCGGCCCTGCACTGGCCGAACTGGCGGGCGGCTCTGCCGGGGCGGCGATTGGCCTCGTGCAAAGCGGCGGCCTTGAGATCTACGCCGAGATTATCGCGCTTGTGGGCACGCTGCCCCAGCTGGACCGCGCCCGCGCCCTGGCCCTTGCCGAAGCGGCGGCGCAGCGCGGGGCCGAAGAAAAGCGCCGCCTGCTTTTTGCGCTGCTGGACATCGCGCTCGCGCGCCTCGCTCGCACCGGCGCCTCAGGCCGTCCGCCCGAGGTGCAGGCCGCCCCCCACGAAAGCACCGTGCTGTCCCGCCTCGCCCCCACCCCGCACGCGGGCCGCATCTGGGCGCAGGCGGCGCAGACGATCTCTGCCCGCGCGGCGCATGGGCTGGCAGTCAACCTTGACCCTGCCGCGCTCGTTCTAGATACGTTCCGACACTTAACCGAAGCGGCCCGCGCCGCCCTTCCCGTTCAGGCCCCCGCATGACCCCGCTGATCACCGACAGCCATTGCCATCTCGACTTCCCCGACTTTGATGGCCGTCTGCCCGAGGTGCTGGCCGAGGCCGCGGGCCTGGGCGTGCACCGGATGGTGACCATCTGCACCAAGCTGCGCCTTGAGCCGCAGGTGCGCGCCATCGCCGAGGCCCACGATCCGGTCTTCTATGCCGCCGGCACCCACCCGATGAGCGCGGCGGACGAGCCGATGGCCACGGTGGACGCGCTGACCACCCTTGCCCGCCACCCCAAAATGGTCGGCATCGGCGAGACGGGGCTTGATTACCACTACACCGAAGGCAGCAAAGCGGTGCAGCAAGAAAGCCTGCGCATCCACATCGAGGCCGCGCGCCGCACTGGCCTGCCCCTGATCATCCACGCGCGCGACGCAGATGACGACATGGCGCGCATCCTGGCCGAAGAGCACAGCGCAGGCGCCTACACCTGCGTGATGCACTGTTTTTCCTCCAGCCGCGCGCTGGCCGAGGCGGCGCTCGATCTGGGCTTTTACCTGTCGATGTCGGGAATCGCGGCCTTCCCCAAATCGACCGAACTGCGCGCGATTTTCGCCGCCGCACCGATCACCCGCATCCTCGTGGAAACCGACGCGCCCTACCTCGCCCCGCCCCCGCACCGGGGCAAACGCAACCAGCCCGCCTATGTCGCGCATACCGCGCAAAAGGGAGCGGAGGTCTTTGGCATGGACTATCCCGCCTTCGCCGCGCAGGTGGAGGCCAATTTCAAGGCGCTCTTTTCCAAGGCCGCCACGTGGGAGCAGGCCGCATGATGCGCTTCACGATCCTTGGCTGCGGGTCATCGGGGGGCGTTCCGCGCCTTGGCGGGCACTGGGGCGCGTGCGATCCGGCAAACCCCAAAAACCGCCGCCGCCGCTGCTCCATGCTGGTGGAGCGGGTGGGGCCGGAGGGCACAACCACCATCCTCATCGACACCTCCCCCGACCTGCGCAGCCAGCTGCTCGACGCCGAGGTCGGACGGCTCGACGCGGTGGTCTACACCCACAGCCACGCCGACCACGTGCACGGCATCGACGATCTGCGCATGATCGTCTTCAATATGCGCGCGCGCCTGCCGGTCTGGGCCGATGGCGCCACAACCGAGGCGCTGATGTCGCGCTTTGCCTATGCCTTCCTTCAACCGCCCGGCTCCCCCTACCCGCCGATCCTAGACATCAACGAGATTGACGGCGACGTGACGATTCATGGCCCCGGCGGGGCGATCACTCTGACGCCTTTCGACGTCAACCACGGCTCCATCGACAGCTTGGGCTTTCGCATCGGCGATCTGGCCTACCTGCCCGACGTGGCCAGCATCCCCGATGCGTCATGGGACGTGCTGCAAAACCTTGACGTCTGGATCGTCGACGCCCTGCGCCGCGACCCGCACCCGACGCACAGCCACCTCGCCCAGACGCTGGACTGGATCGACCGCGCGGCCCCAAAACGCGCCGTGCTCACCAACATGCATATCGATCTGGACTATGAAACGGTCGCCGCCGAAACCGCGGACCACATCACCCCGGCCTTCGACGGCATGACCATTGAGCTTCCGGCCTGAGACCCCTTCACTTAGCAAAATAAACTCCCCCCGGAGGGCCGGTTAGAGGCTAAGCTCCGCCCAATGCAGGCTCTTCTCGACGTTATCCTCCCGGTCTTTCTGGTCATCGCGACCGGCTACGTGCTGACCTGGCGCGGCTACTTCCCGATCAGCGGGATCGACGGGGTGATGAAGTTCACCCAGGGCTTCGCCATC
Source organism: Pseudomonadota bacterium (assembly GCA_039817385.1). Classification (GTDB taxonomy): domain Bacteria; phylum Pseudomonadota; class Alphaproteobacteria; order Rhodobacterales; family Rhodobacteraceae; genus JBCBCP01. The sequence goes on from JBCBVY010000001.1 coordinate 694,299, forward strand.
CCCTGCCTGCTCTTTCAGGCCATCGCCAATATCGACCTGGGGGCCACCTTCCATCCCGGCCTTCTGACCAGCTTCTACGTGGGCGCAGGCACCTGCTTTGCCCTGGGCATCTTTGGCGCACGGGCGCTTGGCCGCGACTGGGAAGACGCGGTGGTGATCGGCTTTGCCTGCCTCTTTTCCAACTCGGTCCTGCTGGGCCTTGCGATCACCGAGCGCGCCTATGGCGCGGATGCGATGGCGGGCAACTTTGCCATCGTCGCCCTGCATTCGCCCTTTTGCTACGGCCTCGGGATCACGGTGATGGAGGTCGTGCGCAACCGCGGCCAGCGCCCCGCCGCAATGGCGCGCGCGGTGCTGCGCGCGATGTTCCGTAATGCGCTGGTGATCGGCATCCTTCTGGGCTTTGCGGTGAACCTCTCGGGCCTTACCATGCCCCGCGTGATCGACGACGCGCTGGACCTCATTGTGCGCGCGGCGCTGCCTGCGGCCTTGTTTGCGCTTGGCGGCGTGCTCTACCAATACCGGCCCGAGGGGGACAAAACGATCATCGCGATGATCTGCGTGATTGCCCTTGTCCTCCACCCGACGATCACCTGGGGTCTCGGCAGCGCGCTGGAGGTGCCGCAAGACCTCTTCCGCTCCGCGGTGCTGACGGCGGCGATGGCGCCGGGTTTCAACGCCTATATCTTTGCTGATCTTTACGGCCGCGCACGGCGGGTTGCGGCCTCTGCGGTGCTGGTGGCCACGGCGGCCTCGGTGCTCACGGCCTGGGGCTGGCTGGTGGTGCTCGGCTAATCAATCCCGCAGCGCAGCGTTCAGCGCCCCGCCGAGCAGCACCAAAAGCGCCGACAGGAACAACCACATCAACAGCGCAATCACCGCACCGATGGAGCCGTAGATCTCATTGTATTGCGCAAACTGCGCGAGGTAGATCGAAAACCCCGCCGAGGCCGCCGTCCAGCCCAGCGTCGCGGCAAGTGCGCCCGGCGACAGCCACGCGCCGCCCGCCCCCGTCACGTTCGGCCCGATCCGCAGGATCAGCGCAAAGCCCGCCAGCAGCACGCCAATCACCAGCGCCCAGCGCAGCGTGTTCAGCAGAACCACCGTTTGCGGCCCGCCCAGCAAAGCATCCGGCACAAAGGCGAGCGCAATGGGCGCCACCACAATACCCGCCAGCGCCACCAGCGCCACGCCGATCAGCGCGAGCGTCAGCGCCAGCGCGCGCAGCGCATGCGACAGCCCCTTGCGGTTTGGCACGCCGTAAATGGCATTCAGCCCGCGCATCAGCGCCGCCACCCCGGCCCGCGCCGTCCAGATCGCAACGCCCAGAGAGACCGCACCGGCCCAGCCCAGCGTCTGGCCACTCGCGCTGGTCAGTTGCAGCACCTGTTGGCGGATCAGGGCATAGACCTCGTCCGGGATCAGGGCGCTGAACCGCTCCATCTCCTGCGCGACAACGCCCGCATCCGACACGAGCCCCCACAGCGCGATGACGGCGGACAGCGCAGGGAAAATCGACAGGATGCCATAAAACGCGCAGCCCGCGGCGACCAGAAAGAGGTTCTTGTCATCCAGCGCCTCCAACGAGGCACCAATCGCGCGGCCCCAGCGGCGCATCTGGCGCAAGGTGCTCATGGGCGCGCGGCCCCGGATCTGGCACAGGTCATGCGGCGCCTTTCACGTGGTTCGGTGTGCAGCCTAGCGATGCACACGCGTGATGCAAATCCGGCCAGCGAAACAGGAAAGGGCGCGCCCGGTGCCCGGACGCGCCCCCACTCTTTAGCTCAGCGGATCAGAAATGGACCGACCGGCTCAGCCCCGGCTTCGCCACCGGCGGCGCGAACTTGGTCAGGTCGATGCCTTGCACCGCGGCCTTGTACTCGCTCAGCGTAGGCGTGCGGCCCAGAATGGCGGACAGAACCACAACCGGGGTGGAGGCGAGCAGGGATTCCCCGGCCTTCTCCGCGCTGTCCTCGACCACGCGGCCCTTGAACAGGCGTGTGGAGGTCGCGAGCACCGTGTCGCCCTTCGCGGCCTTTTCCTGGTTGCCCATGCACAGGTTACAGCCCGGACGCTCAAGATAGAGGATGTTCTCATACTCCGTCCGCGCGGTGGTCTTGGGTGCGGCATCGTCAAACTCAAAGCCCGAATAGCGCTGGAGCACGTCCCAGTCGCCCTCTTCCTTCAGCTCGTCGATGATGTTGTAGGTCGGCGCGGCAACGACCAGCGGGGCCTTGAATTCGACGGTCCCCGTCTCCGCCTCAAGGTTCTTCAGCATCTGCGCCACGATCTTCATGTCACCCTTGTGCACCATGCACGAGCCGACAAAGCCGAGGTCGACCTTCTTTTCCGCGCCGTAATAGCTGATCGGGCGGATGGTGTCGTGGGTGTAGCGCTTGGAGACGTCCGGGTTGCTCACATCCGGGTCGGCGATCATCGGCTCCTGAATGGCGTCGAGATCGACGACAACCTCCGCGAAATACTTCGCGGTGTCGTCCGGGCGCAGGGCCGATTTCTCGCCCGAGCGGATCATCGCGATGCGCGCCTCCGCGATGTCGATCAGGCCTTGCAGCATCGCCACATCGTTATCCATGCCCTTGTCGATCATGACCTGGATGCGGTCGCGGGCGATCTCAAGGCTGGCAATGAGCGTCTCATCGTCCGAGATGCAGATCGACGCCTTCGCCTTCATCTCCGCCGTCCAGTCGGTGAAGGTGAAGGCCTGATCGGCCAGCAGCGTGCCGATATGCACTTCGATCACGCGGCCCTGAAAGACGTTGTCGCCGTGCTGGGCAAGCATCTGCGCCTGCGTGGCGTGCACCACGTCGCGGAAATCCATGTGATCGGCCATTTCGCCGGTGAAGGTGACCTTCACGCTTTCGGGGATCGGCATCGACGCCTCACCCGTGGCCAGCGCCAGCGCCACCGTGCCCGAATCCGCGCCAAAGGCCACGCCCTTGGACATGCGCGTGTGGCTGTCGCCGCCGATGATGATCGCCCAGTCATCCACCGTAATGTCGTTCAGCACCTTGTGGATCACGTCCGTCATGGAGTGGTATTCACCCTTCGGATCGCGCGCGGTGATCAGGCCGAACTTGTTCATGAAAGCCATGAGCCGCGGCGTGTTCGCCTGCGCCTTGAGGTCCCAGACCGAAGCGGTGTGGCAGCCCGACTGATAGGCGCCGTCAACCGAAGGGGAGACAACGGTGGCCGCCATCGCCTCCAGCTCTTGCATGGTCATCAGGCCCGTCGTGTCCTGGCTGCCCACGATGTTGACCTTTGCGCGCACGTCGGACCCTGCGTGCAGGACGGTGCCCGGAGCGACGCCGCGTGCGTTGGCGTTAAAGATCTTCTCAACCGCGGTCAGGCCCTGACCTTCGTGGCTTATCTCGCGGCTGGGGGCAAAGGCGCTTTGCAGCGGCACACCCAGCGCTTCGGCGGCAAATGTCTGCAGCTTCTTGCCAAAGACAATCGCATAGGACCCGCCCGCGCGCATGAATTCCATCTTTTGCGGCGTGAAGGAGCCTGCCATATCCACCAGCTCTTCGCCGTCCGCGCTATAAAGCTTTTTGGCCTTGGTGTTGATCTTCAGCACCGTCCCGGTTTCCACCGAATAGCGCTGTTCGAGGATTTCATTGCCCGCGTTATCGAGGATGGGCTTGCCATCCTCGCCCACCTTTTTCACCCAGTTCTTCAGGTCAACGCCGATGCCGCCGGTCACGCCCACGGTGGTCAGAAAGATCGGCGAAATCCCGTTAGTGCCGGCCACAACCGGGGCGATGTTGACAAAGGGCACATAGGGCGAGGCCTGCTTGCCGGTCCAGAGGGCCACGTTGTTCACCCCCGACATGCGCGAGGAGCCCACGCCCATTGTCCCCTTTTCGGCGATCAGCATGACGCGCGCGTTCGGGTGCTTGAGCTTGAGCGCCTCGATCTCGGCCTGCGCCTCAGGGGAGATCATGCACTTGCCGTGAAGTTCCCGGTCCGCGCGGCTGTGCGCCTGGTTGCCGGGACTGAGCAGGTCGGTCGAAATGTCGCCTTCGGCGGCGATATAGGTGACAACCTCGATCTCTTCGTCGATCTCGGGCAGCTTGGTGAAGAATTCGGCCTTGGCGTAGCTTTCGACGACATCTTTTGCGACGGCATTGCCCGCGTCCAGCGCCGCCTTCAACCGGTCCGTGTCCGCCTCGTAGAGGAACACCTGGGTCTTCAGCACGGCGCCCGCCTGCGCCGCGATGGCGGCATCCGCGCCCAGCGCAAGGTCCAGCAGCACCTCGACCGAGGGGCCGCCCTTCATGTGCGAGAGCAGCTCAAACGCGAAATCGCGGCTGATCTCCGGCACGATGGCCTCGCTTTGCACGATTTTCTTGAGGAACGCAGCCTTCACCCCGGCCGCGGACGTTGTGCCCGGCAGGGTGTTGTAGATGAAATAGTGCAGCGCATCCGCCCGGTGCGGGCTGGCGGTGTCGCTGATCAGGTCGATGACTTCGGCGGTCAGCGCACCGTCATCGATCGGCTTGGGGTTCAGCCCCTCTGCCTTGCGGGTTTCGATTTCTTCAAGATAGGCTGTGTAAAGGCTCATGGCGGTGTCCTGGCATTTGGCGTTGGGCTCTCTGCCGACGCAGGCGAGAGGTGGGCTCGGCGGGCGTCCGTAGAATTGTATGCCGTCGTATACCGCGCTCTGGGCGTCGCGCAAGGCTTTGTTCTATGACATGTTGACACATGCGCTGTCGGCACGCGGACGCTCGGCGCCGTAAAGACCACCTCTGCCGCCGCTCTGCGCGGCGGGCGCCCCCTGTGCAAATACGTGCATCCCAATCACACCGGAACACTGGGGTCGCGACCCAAAACCTCATCGCGGCACCCGCGCCATGCCCGCGGTAAGGGCTATGCGCGTTGTCGCATTTTCGTTACACTGCACGCGTAGGTGCCCCAAGAATGGTCTAGCGCAAGGACCCGCCTGTGCGAAATACAGCACCCCGTTTTGCTATTGTCATCCCGATGAAGGACGAAGCCGACGCCTGCACGGCACTGCTTGACGGATGTGCGGACGCGGTCTCGACCCTCGCACCGTTCGAGATTTGCGTGACCGATGACGGCTCCAGCGATGGCACATACGAAAAACTGCGGGCCTGGGCCGACACGCGGCCCGATATCGCGATGACCGTGCTGCGACACCCGACCGCGGCGGGACAATCGGCGGCAGTGCACTCCGCGGTGCGCGCAGCGCGCGCGCCAATCATCGTTATGCTCGACGGCGATGGCCAGAACCCGCCAGAGGAGCTGCCGAACCTGCTGGCACCGCTGCTGGCCGAGGGTGCGGACCCGAAGCTGGGCCTCGTGGCTGGCCAACGGATCAAACGCGCGGACAGTGCCTCGAAACGCATCGCCTCGCGGCTGGCCAATGGGCTGCGCCGCACCCTGCTGGCGGACGGCACGCGCGACACGGGCTGCGGGCTCAAAGCGTTCCGGCGCGAGGCGTTCCTCGCGCTGCCCTATTTCGACCACATGCACCGCTACCTTCCCGCGCTGTTCCAGCGCGATGGCTGGACCATTGCCCATGTGGACGTGGCGCACCGGGAACGGGAAACCGGGCAGTCCAAATACACCAATTTTGGCCGCGCGCTGGTCGGCGTGTCGGACCTTTTGGGCGTGGCCTGGCTGATCCGGCGCAAGCGCCGCGTCCTGCCGCGCGAGGTTGAGCGGATCGAACTGGGGAGCGCGCCGTGGAGGATCTGATTTTCCGCCTGCTCCTTGTCGACAGCTGGCCCGAGGTCGCGCTGGCCCTGTTTGGTCTGTGCGCGCAGGCGATTTTCATGTGCCGCTTCATCATTCAGTGGATCGCCTCCGAACGCGCGGGCCGGTCTTACGTGCCGGTCGCGTTTTGGTATATCTCGATCTGCGGGGGGCTCTGCCTTGCGACCTATGGTGTGCTCAGGCAGGACATTGTCATCGTTTTGGGCCAGACCCTGGGCCTGACGGTCTATGTCCGCAATCTGATGCTGATCTACCGCGGCGCCCGCGCCCGAGATGAAGAGATCAAGCAAGAGCTCTCATGAGCGCGGTGCAGGGGCTTTTGCTGTTTGCCGCGGCGCTGCTTTGCCTGTCGCTTGGCATTGCACGAATGCCTGTCACGGACCGGGATGAGGCGCGATTTGCGCAAGCGTCCAAGCAGATGGCGGCCTCAGGCGACTGGATCGACATCCGCCTGCAGGACGCGCCCCGTTACAAAAAGCCGGTTGGCATCTACTGGCTGCAGGCGGGGCTGACGACCGCGATTGGCGCGGCGGGATCGAGCAACATCGCGCAGTACCGGATGGTGTCCGTCATCGCGGCGGCGCTGTGCATTCTCGCGCTGGCCTGGGCCGGTGCGCCGCTTGTCGGGGCGATGCCCGCGCTGGCGGCGGGGGTGATGATGGCCAGCACGATCGTGCTGGGGGCGGAGGCGCGGATTGCGAAGACCGATGCGGCCCTTTTGCTGGCCACAATCCTGGCGATGGGGGCGCTGGCGCGGGCGGCAATGGGAGCCGTGCAAGGCTGGCAGGTGCCAGCGGTGTTCTGGACCGCAATCGCCGCGGGTATCCTGATCAAGGGGCCGTTGATCCTCGCGCCCGTGACCTGCGCCGCGCTCTGGACCAGCCTGTCACGCCGCTCTGCCGCATGGCTGCGCAGCCTGAAGCCCCTGCCCGGCCTCGCTTGGTGCGCGGTGCTCGCCGCGCCGTGGTTCATCGCCATCACCTTTGTCGCGGGCGAGGCGTTCTGGGCGGAATCGCTGGGCCGGGATTTCGCCGCCAAGATCGAAGGGCCGCAGGAAAGCCACGGCGCGCCGCCGGGCAGTTACCTCTTGGCGCTGTGGGTGACGGGCTGGCCCTGGGCCGCGCTCGCGCCCTTTGCAGCCTGGGCCCTGTGGCGCGACTGGCGCAGCCCGGAGGTTGGCTTCCTGCTGGGCTGGCTGATCCCGTTCTGGCTGGTGCTGGAGATCGTGCCGACCAAGCTGCTGCACTACACGATGCCGGTCTATCCGGCGCTGATGCTGCTGATCGCGCTGGCTGTCAGCCGGGTTGGCCTGCCGCGCGGGTGGGGCCTTGTTGCGGCGGTGGCGCTGTGGCTCGCGGGCGGCGCTGTGCTGACAGGCGCCACCTTTGCTCTGCCTTACACGCTCGGGGATGGCGGCGCATGGCTGGCTGGCAGCGCCGCCTTGCTCAGCCTCGGCATCGGGGCCGCCGGGATCTGGGCCGTGCGCACGGCCGCGCCGGGGCAGCGCCGCTTTACCGCCGGGTTCGCCGCCATCGCCGTCTCAAGCGTTGCGATGATCTGGACCGTCGTTGCCCTCGCCATGCCTGCGGCAAAGGACGTGCTGATCTCTCAGCGGCTGGCGGCGCTCAGCGCCTGCCACGAAGGGCAGATCATCATCGGCGGCTATGGCGAGCCAAGCGCGGCCTTCCTGATGGGCACCGACATCGTCCTGACCAGCCCCGAGGGCGCACGCGCCGCGCTGGCGGCCACCCCCGGCGCGCTTGCATGGATCGACAGCCCCGGCACAACCGGCGGCATCCGTGTGGCGGGCACGAATTACAGCAACGGGCGTCCTGTGTCCTTGCAGCTTTTCCTCTATCCTGACCGCCCCGCCGAGGAGGCCCCATGCAGTTGACGCTCGCCCCGGTCTCGGCCCCCGCGCTCTGGCGGGCCATCGCCCTTTGGTTAACCGGATTGCTGGTTCTGTTCATCCTTGATGCCCCGCTCAAGGCGCTGGTCCTCACGCTTCCCAGCTGGGTCGAGGCCATGAGCCAACCGATCACCCGGCTCGGCAAATCCGACTGGATGGCCGTGGTGGTCCTGACCATTGCGCTGGTCTCTGCGGTTGTCTGGCGCACCGCGCCCAAGGCCGCGTGGCGGGCGCATGGGCGGCTTGCGCTGCACATGGCGGTCGCTACCTTCTTTACGGTGCTGATCGCGGGCGTGCTGACGCAAGTGCTCAAGCACCTGATCGGGCGGGCGCGCCCGTGGCTGTTCGAGACCCACGGCGCCTACAGTTTTTCCCCGCTGGAGATGAGCGTGTCGTTCAACAGCTTTCCCTCCGGCCACGCCTCCACCGTCGGGGCGCTGGCGATCCTGCTGTGGTGGCTGTGGCCGCAGCTGTGGCGCTGGTGGGTCGGGGGTGCGCTGGTGATTGCCCTGACCCGGGTGACAACGGCAAACCACTTTGCCTCCGACATTTACGCGGGGCTGAGCCTTGGCATCGTGGTTGCCGCCGCGATGCTGATCCTGCTTCTGAGCCACGGAACCCTCCCCCCGCGCGCCTCCCGCCGCTGGGACGCGCTGGCCGAGCGGGCGCGCCGCAGCGCGATGGCCTACACGCTGGCGCGCACACCGCTGCGGCGCCGGGACATGACGCTGCTGACCCGCCTGATGGCGGCGACGCTGATCGCGCTTTTCGTCTTTCAGACGATGCCGGGGGTGGATTTGTGGGTCTCTCGCCGCTTCTACACCGCGGGCGAAGGTTTTCTGCTGGCGCAGTCGCACCTGCTGGCCGCCCTGCGCGAGGGATACTTCCTCGCCATGTACACCGCCTTGCTTGGCGCCCTGGTGTTCTGGCTGCTGAGCCTGCGGCTGAGCCGCGCCATGCAGATCCCCGCGCGGCTGTGGGGCTTTGTCGTGATGGCCTTTATCATCGGGCCGGGGCTGGTCGCGAATTCCCTCTTCAAAGAGCATTGGGGCCGCGCGCGCCCCGCCGATGTGATCCCTTTCGGCGGCGCGCATCCCTTTACCCCCGCCGCGCTGAAAGTCGATCACTGCGCGTCGAACTGTTCCTTTGTGTCGGGGGAAGGCAGCGGCATCTTTATGCTGGCCATCCTTGTGGGCGTCCTCGCCTGGCGCTGGCTTCGGACGAAGCCCTTTGCGCTGGCGGGTCTTGCCAGCTTGGCCGTCTGTGGCGCGGCAATGCGGGTGATGACGGGGCGGCACTTCCTGTCGGACACGGTGATGGCGCTGCTGTTTATGGCGCTGATCGCGCTGGCCCTGTTTCACTGGCTGCGCATCCGCGCCGCGCGCGAAGCGCTAAGCCCGGGCAGCCTGCGCGCGGATGCGGTCACCGGCCTGCGCTATTTCATAGACGTGCTGCCCGGCGATCTGTGGCGGGCGTGGCAAGCCCTGCGCGCATTTGGCGTTGCGGTGGTGAACATTTGCCGCGCCCTTGCGCCGCCCAAGGCCGAGATCAAAGCGCTGTTCCTGCCGCTCCGCGCGCGGCCATGATCCGCCCCCTGCCCGCCGCCCTGCTGGCGATTGCAGCCATCACAGCCCTGCGGTTGGCGGTCAATGCGGTCGCGGACCTGCCCCTGTTCCTGGACGAGGCGCAATATTGGCTGTGGGGGCAGGAGCCTGCCTTTGGCACCTTTTCAAAACCGCCGCTGATCGGCTGGGCCATCGGGCTGAGCACGGCCCTGGGCGGCGACGGCCCGTTCTGGGTGCGCCTGCCCGCGGTGCTGGGCCATGCAGGGGCCGCGATTGCCTTGTGTTTCGTGGCACGTGTCCTGAGGCCCGACCTGCCCTTGGCGGTCTGGGCGGGCGCGGCCTATGCCAGCTTGCCGGGGGTCAGCGCGCTGTCGCTCTTTGTCTCGACCGACGATCTGTTGCTGCCTGCTACCGCGCTCGCGCTGCTGGCCTATCTGCGGTTGCGCGCCGGCGCGGGAGCGGGCTGGGTATTAATCCTCGGCGCGGCGCTGGGTCTGGGCCTTCTGGCGAAATACGCGATGGTCTATATCCTCGTCCTGCTCTTTGCCCTGCAGGCTGTCCCGGGCTGGCGGGTGCCTTGGCCCAAGCTGGCCGCCGCCGCGGCCATCGCGCTGTTCATCCTCAGCCCCAACCTGATCTGGAACGCGCAGAACGGGTGGATCACCTTTGCCCATACCTCCGATAACGCGGGCTGGGCCGGAATTGCATGGAACTGGTCCGCGGTAGGCGAGTTCATCGGCACCCAGCTCATCGCCCTCGGGCCAGTCCTCGCCTTTGCCTATATCGCGGCGCTGTGGTGGCGGACCCCGGCGCGCAGCTTCCTGGCCGCCCTGTCGCTACCGGTCTTCATCGGCGTCGGCTTGCAAGCGCTGATCAACGACGCGCATGGCAACTGGGCCGCCCCGGCCTTTGCCGCGGCAAGCGTGCTGGGCACGCTGTGGCTCGCGCAAAAGGGCCGCAACTGGCTCGGGATCGGGCTTTCGGTCAATGCTGCGCTGGGCATCACGCTCGCGCTGGCGCCCCTTGCCGCCGATCATCTGCGTTTTGGCGGCCGGGGCCTGTTCGACCGGCTGTCGGGCACGGAGCGCTTTGCCGCCGAGGCCATCACCGCCGCGCAGGGCGCGGGCCTGTCAACCCTCATCGCGGATGAGCGGGCGGCGCTTGGGCTGCTGGCCTATTACGCCAAACCGCATGGCCTTTCGGTCCGCGCCTGGCCGCCTGCCGGAGGGCCGAGGAACCATTACGAGATGACCCGCCCCGCGATGCCGGAGCATCTGCCTGCACTCTACGTGGGACGCCGCGATCTGCCTGCGGATTGCGCAGCGGAGCCAATCGGCACCGTGCAATTCGAAAAGGGCCTGATGCGGGGCGCACCGGTCGCGTTTGTGCGCATTGGCGCGGGCTGCTTTTAGACAAACGCAGTTTGGCGCTGGCGTGCCCCCGGTTTCGTGCACGGTTACGGGCTTGGGCATTCTTGCCTTCTAGGGGCGTTCCTTTCGTGGGTGACAGATGACGTGTCGCCCAAAGCCGCAAAGCGGCGCGAGGGGTGTACCGGCCTTCGATAAATGCGAGGCAGGCGACGGGTCACGCTTACCTTTCGACGATCCCGCAGTTCGCTCAGACTGGATAATTAAAAGGTCTGCAACGGTCTGTTTGAAGCCAAAGACACGGTCGCGTGGTGATGCAGGCTGTGGATGTCCGCCGAGTTGGTTGGCGTTTACTCAATCGTTCCCGCACGTCTCCAATCATCGATCAACTTAAGTGTTCGTACCGCGAAACCTTCATCGTTTATGTGCGCGTCGATTTCATCGAGTATGACGTTCTTCGGGCATGATAATCTGAGTTCTTCGATAAAGGCCTGAAGCCCCTCTTTATCTTCAAGAATTCCGCCTGTGCGATCCCATTCGTTGCCGCCATGCAGCGGCAGCAATATTGTTGTTGGCCCCGTCGCTTCCGCAAGTTTCGCGCACATCATACGGGCCATCGCGCGGCGCTGCGCCTGGGTCATCGCCACAGCGGAAATCAATCGGTTGTGCGCGTGGATCTCCTGGCCCTGCAGCGCTACCGGAATGTCGTGCCAGCCCACCAAGTCAACCAGATCATAGCACCCGATCGAGACGATTTGCGGCACGCCTGCGCGTCCAGCGCCCGTCAGCCGATCGGGTCCCGCGCTGATGGCCGAGCCGAGCATATGATTGCCAACTTCCTGCGGCGCGAAATCAAGAACCGCTGCAAACTCACCTTTCGCCGCGAGGCTCTCAAACGCACGTCCCCCCATCCCAGTTGCGTGAAATACGGCGAGTTCGTAACCGCGGGCCTCAAGCTCAGGCTTTAGATGGACCATATACCGGAGCACGGTTTTTCCAAATGACGTCATGCCAATGACGGGGCGCGTGCTGGTACGGGGCCGGGCCGCGCGCGCGGCACCAAGAATAGACCCCGCCGCCTGCGCGAGTGTTGCTTCGCAAATCGAATTCAATCCGTAGAGCCCCCCCGCCCACAGGATCATCTGAATATCGGCTGGGATGCGCTCGGGCGGGATCATTGGCGAAAACGCCACAGTCGAGACGACCAGCTTTGGCACGCCGATGGGCAGGGCCGAACACAGATCAAGCGCAAGATCGGTGCCCATTGAGCCGCCCAATACCAGGACAGCGTCGAATGCACCGGAGCTGTGCAGATCAGAGGCGAGCAGGGCGCTGCCCTGTGCCATTGCCTGCATGGCGACGTTTTCATCACCTGCCGCGACAATGTCAGCGATGGTCTGGCCGGACGCGGTTGCAACGTCATGTTTAGATATGTCGACGGGCACTGTCGCATCGCCCAGCACGCTGACGTCCATCGTCATCACGCGGCCGCCTTGTTCGCGGATCACGCCGGAGATGAAGGTCAGCTCGTCCTCCTTGGTGTCAAAGGTTCCGACGACAAGGACGGTTTTTGTGTTGGTCATAGGGGCGGTATCCTCGCGGGTGGCGACTACGCTTCGGCGAACGCGATTGTTGGAACATCGACGATTGTCGCGCCGCCATCCACGGTCAGCACGGCCCCTGTGATCATTGCAGCCTCAGCAGAGCACAGGAAGGCCGCTGCTGCCGCGACGTCCTCGCTCGTGGCGGCCCTTCCGAGCGGGACGTCGCGCGTGACAAGATCATAAGCCGCGTCAGTTGACGGGAGCTTGCGGCGCTCCATCAATTCCGCCATTTCGGTGTCGGCCATCTCCGTGCGCACCCAGCCGGGGCAAATCGTGTTGCAGCGCACGCCTTGGGGGCCGAAGTCCCGCGTGATCGATTTTGCAAGGCCGATAAGCGCGTGCTTCATCGTCACGTAGCCGCAGGCTTCCGGCCCGGCGGCCAACCCGGCAATCGACGACATCATCAAGACATTTCCACGCCGCGCAATGAGGTCCGGCATGCAGGCGCGGGCAGTGACCATCGCGGTGTTCAGGTTCGCCTGAACCGACCTGGACCAGTCCGCGTCGGTGTTTTCGACCAACGTGCCAAAGCCAAAGCCGCCCGCATTACAGACCAGAACGTCAATTGGGCCAAATCGCTCATGCACCCGCGCCAGCGCCCCACCAACCGCGTCGGCGGAAGACGCGTCGGCGGGCAAGGCAAGCCCGCCTGTCTGTGCCGCGACCGCCTCAAGCGGTTCTGCCCGCCGGCCCATCAGCGCGACATTCGCACCTTCCTTGGCAAACCGATGCGCGATCGCGGCCCCGATCCCCGTTCCGGCACCGGTTACCAGAGCCGTTTTCCCTTCAAAGCGCGACATTGCGATCCTCCACCGTCGATTGCGACTTGTGTGTCATTATTTGATACCATATAGTCAAATTTACGGAGCGGCAAGCGCCGTTCCACTTTGTCCCGACTGAGCCGTCTGGAATTGGAATGGGAACCATCACCAAGGCATTGGAGCTTCTCACCTATTTCTCCACCACCCGCGGGGAGATCGGGCTCGCGAATTTCGTGCGCATGAGCGGGCGCGACAAGGCGACTGTCCGGCGGCACCTGGTCGAGTTGGAACAGAACGGTTTTTTGGAACAGAATCCGACAACGCGCGGCTATTGCCTTGGCCCGACCGTTTTGCGGCTGGCCTCGGTGCGCGAGCTGCATTTTCCGGTGCGCACAGCCATCGCCCCGGTTGTGGACGTCATGGCCGCGGAGTTGGGCGAGTTGGTACATGCCTCGCTTTTTCAGCGCGGGGTGATGTCACCGGTCTATCACAAGGATCCGCTGAAGCACGGTTTGCGGGTGATCTTCGACGAGGGCGAAGTGCTGCCCCTGCATGCCACGGCGTCCGGGCTGGCGATGTTGGCGTTTGGACCCGAGAATGTCATGGAATTGGTCTGGGCGCGCGAGTTGCAGACCTTTGCGCCAAACACGGTTGTCAACCGATCCGACCTCCTCCATCTGATCGAAACGTTCCGCGGCCAGGGCTACAGCTTTTCCGACGAGATGTTCACGCGCGAGATCGCGTCCTTTGGCATGCCCTTTTTTGGTCCGCATGGCGACGCCATAGGAACGCTGGCCGTGCCGCTGCCAAAATCCCGCCTGAACGCGCCTGTCCGGGCTGCGATCTTGGCGGCGATGCAGAACGCATGCCGTGCGATCACGCAGTCCTGCGGCGGCACCGTCCCCGAGGCGCTTTCGGCGCTTTGGGTGTCCTTTGAAAACCCCGCCAAACCCAACCATCCCGGAGAAATCTGACGTGCCACGCGACACCCAAACCCTTATCGCCGACCGCGCGCGCCTGCTGGGCCCGAACGTGTCGACCTTCTATGACGATCCGGTCCACATCGTAAAAGGCGACGGCGTCTGGGTCTGGGACGCGGACGGTCGCCGCTACCTCGATTGCTATAACAACGTGCCGCATGTCGGGCACTGCAACCCGCGCGTGGTCGAGGCGATCTGCAAACAGGCCGCGACGCTGAACACCCACACGCGCTACCTGCACGAGGGCATCGTTGACTACGTGGAGGCGCTGACGGGCACGCTGGGGCCAACCTTGGATTGCGCCATCCTGACCTGCACGGGGTCCGAGGCAAACGACATCGCACTGCGCATGGCCGCAGCGATGACCGGCAAACGCGGGATCATCGGCACCGACGCGACCTATCACGGCAACACTGTTCTGGTGAGCCAACTCAGCCGATCCAACGTGCCGACCGTGGGGTTCGGCCTTGAGCAGTATTTTCGCTTCGTACCCGCACCGGACAGCTACCGCGCCCCCGATCCTGACGGACGCAAATTTGCCGCTGCCGTGGCCGAGCAGATCGCCGCGCACGAGGCCTCCGGGGTCGGTTTTGCGGCCCTCGTCGTCTGCCCTTACTTCGTGAATGAGGCGTTTCCGGACCTGCAGGGCGACTGGCTGAAACCCACAGCCGAGGTGGTGCGCCGCGCAGGCGGCCTGCTCATCTGCGACGAGGTGCAGTCCGGCTTTGGCCGGACGGGCACGCACATGTGGGCGCACGAAAAACTGGGCGCGACACCGGATGTGGTAACCCTAGGCAAGCCAATGGCGAACGGGCATCCTGTGGGCGCGGTCGTGACGGGGTTGGACACACTGACCACATTCCGCAACGGATACCGTTATTTTAACACGTTCGGCGGCAATCCGGTGTCCTGCGCCGCGGCAATGGCCGTGCTGGATGAATTGCAGGACCGGCAGCTTGTTCAGAACGCACACCGCGTCGGTGCGCACGCGCGGCAGCGTTTGCTGGCGCTGAAGGAAAAGCACGACGTTATCGGCGATGTGCGCGGGTCGGGCCTGATCTTCGGCGCAGAAATGGTGCTGGACCGCGATGCCAAGACGCCGGCCACAACATTCACCGACCGCGTCGTGAATGAGATGCGCCACAAAGGCGTTCTGCTGTCGAAACTCGGCCGGCACAAAAACACCCTCAAGATTCGCCCGCCCATGCCCTTTTCGACGCAAGATGCGGACGTGTTGTTTGATACATTGGACGCGGTGCTGGCCGACGTGCCGGTCGCGCCATGACGGAAACCGTCGAAAAGGCGCTCGCATTATGGGATTTGCAGGGCGCGACCTGGGACCTGATCGCGGCGCGCGAAAACCACGTCTACCGCGTTGAGCGCGGCGATGTGCGCTGTGCGCTGCGCCTGCACCGGCGCGGATATCGGACCGATGTGGAGCTTCGCTCGGAACTGGCCTGGATGCAGGCGGCGACCGCACGTGGTCTCGGCGTGCCGCGGCCCATTACCTCGGCAACGGACCAGTTGTTGCACCTCGTGGACGGCGTGCAGGTCAGTGTTTTGTCGTGGATTTCGGGCAAGCCGCTGGGGCAAACCGGCGTGCCGCTGGATATTGCGAACCGCTGCGATCTGTTTCGGACCATCGGTTCGGAGATGGCCCGGCTTCACGATGTGGCAGATAGCTGGACCCCGCCCCCCGAATTCGAAAGGTGCCGCTGGGACCGCGCCGGACTGCTGGGTGATACACCGCTTTGGGGACGGTTTTGGGACAGTCCGGCTTTGTCAGATAAAGACCGCGCGCTATTCAGGGGTCTTCGATCCGCGCTCGACGCCGAACTCGCCAAATATGAAGCAGATTTGGACTTTGGCCTGATCCACGCAGACCTCGTGCGCGAGAACATCATGATCGACGGGGCCGAGGTGCGCATGATCGACTTCGACGATTTCGGCTACGGGTTCCGGCTTTTTGACATTGCAACCTTCTTGTTCAAAAACCGGGCGGAGCCTGATTACGAGGCATTGCAAAAGGCCTGCCTCGACGGTTACCGCGCGATGCGCGACATTGATCTGAGCGCTTTGGACGTGTTCGTTTTGCTGCGTGCGCTGACCTATGTCGGCTGGATCGTCCCGAGGATGCACGAGCCCGGTGCACAGACACGGAACGCACGGTATGTGCAAATCGCACGGGCCCTCGCGGCGCGGTATCAAGGCGCCTCCGCGGCGTAGACCATGTAAGACACCTGGCGCCGCAGCGTGACGTCTGGGCAAGCGGCTTGTCTTGCAAGGTGGCAAGGATACGGCAAAGATTGCCGGTATGGAGATAAGCGCGTTCAGTGAACTCATTCACCGACTGACCAAGTCGGCCATCGAAAGCGGCCCCGAAGACCATGAGGCCGCTCAGATCGAGTTTCTCAAAGATACCATTCCGTTCGATTCAGCATGGTGGGGATGGTCGAATTTCACGGCTGGTAAAAACCGGCTTATCAACACGGGCACGTTTGGCCTACCCAGCAGCTTTAGCGCGGCAGTCCGGGCGATTATGCACACCGATCCCCTGATCCGGCACGGGCGCGATCTGGCGGTTTTCAGCAAAACGATCCATGTTGGCGAAGACGTATTGCAGCCCGATTTCGAACGCACCCTTTCAGACTTTCAGATCAACGCAATCCTGTCGGGGCATTGCCGCTTGCAGGGCGACACACATTTCAATTTCTTCCTGTCGCTTTACAGGTGCAAACGCAGTGGACGCTTTACCGAAACCGAAGCCCGCGACTTTCGCTTCGTCTTGCGCCATCTTGAACAGAACCTGTCCCTGTCGCTGCGTGCGGAGCTGCGGGCGCTTGCCCCACCCAAAGGTGAGGCCGCCTTTATCTGTATCGGCGGTGCGGTCATCCGGACGACTCGCGGATTTAACGCACGCCTCGTGGCAGAGGGTCTGAGCCAGAAAGACATTGCCCACCTCATCGAAGATTTTTCCTTTGGCCGCAACCGGTGGGAAAATGAGGCTTTGGTTGTCGAAGGCACGCCTTATCGCCAAGACTGGATACTGGTCACGCTGTCACCGAAGGGCGCTCTGCTGAGTCTGCCAAAAGAAGAACGGGTGGTGGCGGAATTGCTCATCCAAGGCTTCTCGGTTCGGGAAATCGCCCAGAAAAGATGCGTGTCACCTAACACTGTGCGCAACCAAATCGCCTCAATCTATCGCAAAACGGGTGTGAACAGCCGCGCCAAGTTTCTCAATCGCGCCCGGCTGCAGCTCAATGTCGACCAGTAGTGCATTAGCACTATAAACGGACCATCGCGCGCCTTGTATCTTCGCCTGATTACAGACGAAGGAGCAAGACCGTGGCAGCTCAAACTGCAGACCATCTATATATCAACGGTGTTATCTACACGGCAGATGCGCAGGACACCGTTGTAGACGCGATGGCGATCGCAAACGGACGGATCCTCGCGGCGGGCACGGCCGAAGCCGTGATGGCCCATCGCGGCGCTGATACAAACGTCACCGATCTGGCTGGCCAGATGGTCATGCCTGGCGTTGTCGACGTGCACAATCATATCTTGCTCTCCGGCAAAGCTGCGCTTTACGAGTTGCAGTTTGCCGCTTCCGCCACAATCGACGAGATCTGCGAAGCCGTTGCGCAGCAGGCGGCCAAGCTTCCTGCGGGCCAGTGGATCGCCGGCAACAGCTGGGGCGCGGACATGACAACCGCGCTCAACACGGACGAGGCGCTGCGCAAGCTTGACGCTGCCAGCCCCGACCATCCCGTGATGCTGCGCGACGAGTCGCAGCACAACCGCTGGGTAAATTCTGTCGCCCTTAAAACGTGTTCCATCACCGAAACCTCCGAGGACCCGGAGCAAGGGACATTTGCGCGCGACCCCTCATCGGGCCGCCTCACAGGCGTTTTGCTCGAGGCCGCCGCAGGCGTTGCCGAGCTGGCCATCGAAAACGCCACCACGGATGAGATGCGCGCCGCCTCCGTGGCCCGCGCCGTCGACATCGCCAACTCCTTCGGGATCACGGGTTTTCAGGAAGCCGCGACGACCTTGCCGGTTCTGCGCGCGCTCGCGGATTTGGACCGCGCCGGCGGATTGTCCGCCCGCGCGGTGACGTCCCTGCCGCTTGTCCCGCCGGGATTTCTGTTTGGCGAGGCGGGCGAGGGATTGCTTGCCCAGCGGGACGCCTTCCGTACCGCCCACGTCATGCCGACCTACACCAAGATTTTCCTCGACGGCATTCCGGGCACCCGCACCGCTGCGTTTCACGACGCTTACCTGGATGCGCCCGGCGTGCCCCACGGTCACCGCGGGGAGCCGCTGATGGAAATGCCTGAGCTCATCCGCCATGTCGCGCGGTCCGAAGAGGCGGGCATGGGGCTCAAGGTGCACTGCACCGGTGACCTTGCGGTCACTATGGTGCTCGACGCCGTTGAGGCCGTGCGCCACCTGACAGGACCGACGACTGTGCGCCACCAAATCGCGCACGCCAGCTATATCCGCCCCGAGGACATCCCGCGCTTCGCCGCGTTGGGCGTGGTTGCGGACCTCTGCCCCATCATGTGGTTTCCGACCGCCTTCCTTGAGGGCCACAAAGAAGTCATGGGGGTTGAGCGGGCCGAACGGTTCTGGCCGATCGCCGATTTGGTCAAGGCGGGCGCATTGATTGCGGGGGGGTCCGACTGGCCGGTTATCCCCTTGCCGAACCCCTGGATCGGTATCGAGGGCATGGTCACGCGGCAAAACCCGTTTGGCGAATTTCCCGGTGTGTCGCTTTGGGCGGATCAGGCCATCGACGTCACAACCGCGCTGCGCGCCTACACGATCAATTCCGCGACCGCGATGGGCATTGATCATCTCGCCGGTTCGCTGGAGCCGGGCAAATCGGCGGACTTCATTGTTCTGGACCGCAACCTCTTTGAGTGCGCGCCTTCCGACATCGGCAAGACGCAGGTGGCCACCACCGTTTTCGAGGGTCGCACGGTCTACGCGCAGGCCGCCTAGCCCGGCGACGGAAACCTATTCAGTGCGATCACAAACAACACCGAAAGGGAGTAAGACAATGTCAAATAAACTGAGAATTTTGATCGCTGCGGCAGGCGTCTGCATGTCCGCCGGCATGGCGGCTGCGGGGCCGACCTGCGAGAATGGCGTCATCCCCGTGGGGTCGATCTCCACCCTGACAGGGCTTGTTGATTTTTCCGACGCGCCGGACGCGGCTCAGGCGACATTCGATCAGTTCAATGCGGCCGGAGGGTTTGACGGCTGCATGATCGAATATTTCGTTGCCGATGACCGGAGCGATCCGCAGGTGGCGGCGCAGGCTGCGCGCGATCTGCTGGACAACCGTGAGGTGGTCGCAATGGCGGGCAGCGCAAGCCTGCTGGAATGTGCTGTCAATGCGGTCACTTATGAACGTCGCGGGCTGAAATCCATTCCGGGCGTGGGCGTTGATCCCCTGTGTTTTAACGCGCCCAGTGTCGCGCCCGTCAATGTCGGACCCTACACGCTGACCACGATCATGCTCGATTTTGCGGCGCGCGAGTTGGACGCCGAAAAGGTTTGTGCCTTCTTCGTGATCGTCGGCGGCACGCAGGAAGCCTATGCGGGCGCAGTCGAAGCATGGGAAGCGTCCAGCGGTCAGCAGATGGGCTTTGTGGACATGACCCTGCCTCTTCAGGGTGACATGACGCCTTACGTCATCAAGGCGCGCAACGAGGGCTGTGATGCAGTTATGACCAACCAGATCTATACCGGCGTCGTGCAGTGGGTGAACACGGCCGACGCGCAGGAGATCAGTGGCATCGACTGGGTCTTCCTCGCGCCGGGTTATACCGAAGGTGTCGCCGAAGCGCTCGCAGGGACCAGCCAATCGGTCCATGTCGGCACAGAGTGGGAACCCTTCACCGTCGACAGCTCCGCCAACGCCGAGTGGATCGCTGCAATGGATGCGGCGGGTCTGGAAAAGACGGCCTTCGCCCAAGGCGGCTATATGGCGGCGCAAGCTTTGATCGACACCATAAGCCGGATCGATGGACCCGTGACCCGCGAGAGCGTGACAGAACAGCTTCTCAAGGGGGCGGAATTCCAGAGCCCGATCGCGGGAAATCCCTGGACATTTGGCGATAAGGATCGCCATGCGCCGATGCAATCGACCAAAGT
Source organism: Pseudomonadota bacterium (assembly GCA_039817385.1). Classification (GTDB taxonomy): domain Bacteria; phylum Pseudomonadota; class Alphaproteobacteria; order Rhodobacterales; family Rhodobacteraceae; genus JBCBCP01. Next base: position 714,407 of record JBCBVY010000001.1, read on the forward strand.
CGTTCAGTTGGATGGCGGCACATGGACGGTCGTGACGGACGACTGGTACCGCTTGGCAGGGCAATAATCCGAACGGCACCCTGCCGGTTGGTCTGGCAGGGTGCGGCAGGCCCGGCAGGAGGCGCAATGGACCCGTTTTTAACCGCTGCAATCGCTGGCCTCTCTGCTGGCGGCGCGTATTCCGTTCTCGGTGTGTGCGCGATTTTCACCTACCGGCTGGTCGCCGTTGTCAATTTCAGCGGTGCGGCCACCGGGGCCGTCGGCACGTTTTTGATGGTTATCCTATACGAGGCGGGCGTGCCGCTGGCGGTTTCGGCGGGTGCGGGCGTTCTGGCCGGGGCGTTTGCCTCTTTTTTGGTTGGATGCGTTATGACCATCTGGTTTGCCGGGGCCAATGCCACGACCAAGGCTGCCGTCACCGCGGCAATGCTGGTGGGCATAATCGCCCTTGGCCTACGCCTGACCGGGGGGCAGAACCCACGTTTTTTTCCCGAACTGGTACCCGGCACGGCGTTTCAGCTGGCAGGCGTGAACGTAACCGCAGCCACGCTTACCATTTTGGTATTCGCTGCCGTTTTCACGGTCGCGACCGAACAGTTCCTGGAGCGGACCCGCGTTGGCCTGCAATTGCGCGCGCTCTCCGAGCGTCCCGGCGCGGCAGCGCTCATCGGTGTCCGCGTGACCGCGCTGTCCTTGGCGGTATGGACCGTATCGGGCGCCCTGACGACGTTGTCGCTGATCTTGGTTGCGCCAATCCGGGCGCCCGATTTTTCAGCCCTTAGCCTGCTGGTGGTTCCTGCACTTGCCGCCGCGCTTATCGGCGCTTTTGCAAGTTTCCGCGCCGCCCTTGTGGGCGGGCTGATGATCGGCGTCGTCGAAGGTCTGGTAAGCGCCATCGAAGGGATGAGCCAGTATCGTGGCGTGGTTCCATTTTTGATCATCCTGCTGGTTCTGCTTTGGTCGCAACGGGAGGCTCGGTGGGATGAAGCGCGCTGACATGACGGATGACACGCCGCGCCCAGTCCTGAAAGCGCGCCCGCTCGCGCCTGCGGTGCGCACCGCGTTGCAGGCCTCCGTGCCGATCCTGACCGCTGGCGCTTTGGTCCTGCTTTTGCTGCCCAGCTACTGGGTCTTCCTGATGACGGCGGTCTTCATCATCGGGATCGCCCTGCAGAGTATCGGACTGGTGACGGGACGTGCGGGCATGATCTCGCTTTGCCAGATGTCCTTTGCCGCTGTGGGCGCATGGGTGACAGGTTGGCTCAATGTCGCGGATGCACCGGGCGGGCTGCTTGTTTGGGTGTTGATCGGCGGCCTGACTGCGGTTCCAATCGGCATCGCTGTCGGATTGCCAGCCCTGCGCCTGCGCGGGATCAACTTGGCCATTGTGACGCTGGGCTTCGCGGCCGCTTTTGACACCATCCTCGCGACGATCACATTTCCAGGGCAGACGCGTTTCATCCAGGTGCAGCGGCCGGACCTTTTCGCCTCTGATCAAGGGTACTTCGTGCTGGTGCTTCTGGTGTACACTGTCATTGCCGTGGTGCTGGCGCTGCTCAACCAGTCGCGATTGGGCGCGTCCTGGGGGCAATTGCGCCATTCCGAGCGGGCGGCGGCCGCACATGGCGTCGGTATTCCCGCAGCCAAGCTGACAGCCTTCGCGATCAGCGCATTTGTGGCGGGCGTGTCTGGCGGCTTGTTGGCCGGATACCTGGGAACGCTGTTGTCTGACAATTTCAATATGATGCAGTCGCTTGTCCTGTTTGCCGTGGCCATGATGGTCGGCGCACATTTCGGCACGGGGGCTCTGATCGGCGGCGTGCTTGTCGCCCTTTTCCCAGAGCTTTTGCGCCGGTTGGGCCTCCCCCAAGACCTCGGCACGGTGATCTTCGCGGTGGGCGCGGTGCAGGCGCTGTCGACCGGCGAATCCATAAGTGAAACACTCGCGCGCGTTTTTGGGCGCCGCCGCCGTGCCGCTCCGGTTGGCGCACAGGGCGAAACCAAACTTCCTGCCAAGGCCGAACATGGCGCGGGCGAAGCCTTGCGCATCAAAGATCTGACGGTGAGATACGGCGCCGTCGTTGCCCTTCAAGCCGTCAATCTAAGCCTGCCCGCCGGCCGCGTCGTCGGCCTTATCGGGCCGAATGGGGCCGGAAAATCCACGATGGTGGACGCGATTGCCGGGTTCCTGCCAGCCTATGACGGCGCGGTCGCCCTCGCGCGCCAGCCGCTCGAAGGGGTATCGGCCACCGCCCGGGCGCGCGCCGGCATCCGCCGCACGTGGCAAACCACCCGCATCGCGCCGGAATTGACGGTAGAGGCCTATATCCGCCTGGCTGCCCGTGACCTGAACGCGGCAGAGGTCGCCGCGGTTTTGGACTGGTGGGGTTGCCCGCCACCCGGCACCCTCATCGCGTCGGTCGATGCCGGAACGCGCCGGCTGCTGGACGTGGCAGCAGTTGTTGCCGCACGCCCGCCCGTTGTTTTGCTGGACGAGCCAGCGGCGGGGCAATCCTACGATGAGGCGCTCAAGTTGGCAGAACGGATTCGGGCGATCCCGGACACGTTTGGCAGCGCGGTTTTGCTGATCGAGCATGACATGGACCTTGTCCGGCACGCCTGTTCCGAAGTGACGGTGATCGACTTCGGCAAGGTGATCGCCACCGGCGCACCCCAAGACGTTCTGTCGATGCCTGTTGTGCAAAAGGCCTACCTCGGTGAAGACATCGAAGGGGACGCGGCATGAGCAATTTGGCTGTGAGCGACCTGGAAGTCGCACGCTTTGGTATCCCCGTGGTCCGTGGCGTTTCTCTCATCGCGCAGCCCGGCGAGGTGAGCGTGCTGCTTGGATCGAACGGCGCAGGAAAAACGACCCTGCTCGAAGCCATCTCTGGCGTGATCCCCGCGCAAGCGGGCAAGATCGCCGTTGGCACATCCACCCTGACGGGAAAGAGCTCCAGCCTGCGCGCGCGCGCGGGCCTCGCCCATGTGGAGCAGGGGCGCACCGTATTCGGCGACATGACCGTGTCGGAAAACCTAGAAGTGGCGCGTCATCACGGTGCAAGCCTGCAAGCGGCTTTTGATCTTTTTCCGGAGCTTCTACCGCGCTGCCATGTCAAAGCTGCGATGCTGTCGGGCGGCGAGCAGCAAATGGTCGTTATTGCCCGGGCGCTCGTAGGGCAGCCATCGGTCATCATGATCGATGAGATGTCGACCGGTCTTGCCCCCGTCGTCTTCCAACGCCTCATCAAAGCTGTGCGTGCGCTCGCAGATACCGGCATCGCTGTGGTCTTGGTGGAGCAGTTTGCGGCGCTCGCCTTGTCCATCGGGGATCGCAGCTATGTCCTGCGGCGCGGCGAGATGGTCTACGACGGCGCGTGCGATCCGCTGCTCCAGAACCCGGACAAACTGCACCAACTTTACTTGGGCGATCTGCCCGACAAATCGGGCACTGACGACGAGCAATTGAGTTGACAAGGAGGCCGGGTGTGCAACGCAAGCCCACCAGCCTTGCCAGCGACAACCCCTGCCCGGCAGCTTGGAAAATGCACGGCGAAACCTTGCGCTCTGGCGATACGACTTACGCAATGTCAGACCGCACGCGTCTTTTGGGACCCAAACGCCCGCAAAACCGCGCCGAACGCTTGAGCAATTTCTAGGCGCCCCGCCCAGCGCCAAACCATTGTAAAACTGGTCCTAACTCCGCTCAGGTACCACTAGAAAGCAGGGATGCGAACCCGCGCCCTATCACTCTTGTTCAGAGCCTTACAGGGGTCTAGCGAAGAACAGTTCAACTGGTGCGGCCGAGAAGACTCGAACTTCCACGGGTGTTACCCCACAGCGACCTCAACGCTGCGCGTCTACCAATTCCGCCACGGCCGCACGCTAAGGTGCAGGCGCTATAGACCGCGGGCCCGGGGATGTGAAGCCGGAAAATGCGCCCGCTTGCAAATGCTGCCCAGCGCGCCGATGGTGCTCCCATGACCGACGCCCGCCCGATCCAGATCGACATCGTCTCTGACGTGATGTGCCCCTGGTGCATCATCGGCTACCGCCAGCTTGAACGGGCGCTTGGCCAGACCGGCCTGGGTGCGCTTGTCCGGTGGCACCCGTTCGAGCTGAACCCGGATATGCCGCCCGAAGGCGAGCCCATCGGCGTGCATATCGCCCGCAAATACGGCAGCAGTCCCGAACAGATGGCCCAAAACCACGCCCAGATCAAAGCGCTTGGGCAAAGCCTTGGCATCACATTCAACACCGATGCGGACAGCCGGATCGTGAACTCGTTTCTCGCGCATCAACTGCTTGACTTCGCCCTCGCCCTCGGCAAGCAGCACCCGCTCAAACTGGCCCTCTTCGAGCCGCATTTCACCGACCTGCGTGATGTCTCGGACATGGCGGTTCTGTCGGACATCGCGGCCTCGGTCGGCATTGACCGGGCCGATGCGGACAAGGTGCTGACCAGCGGCGCGCTCGCCGCCACCGTGCGCGACAAACAAAGCTTCTGGACATCCCGCGGGATCTCGGGCGTGCTGTCGATGGTATTTGGCGGAAAATACCTCGTCACAGGGGCGCAAGGCGCTGGATCTTACGCGGGCCTGCTCACCCGCGCCGCGTCCGAGGCCGCATGAGCGCGCCCGACTGGATCACCTCGCACGGCCTCACCCCCTTCCGCACGGCAGAGGCGGAGATGGAGGCCCGCGCCACCGCCATCGCAAACGGCACCGCGTCCGAGGCGATCTGGCTGGTCGAACACCCGCCCCTCTACACCGCCGGCACGTCCGCGAACCCGGCCGACCTGACCGACCCGCACCGCTTTGAGGTCCACCAGACACGCCGGGGGGGCCAATATACCTATCACGGCCCGGGCCAGCGCGTCGCTTATGTGATGCTGGACCTGAACCGACGCGGGCGCGACGTGCGCGCCTTTGTCAAAAGCCTGGAACACTGGGTGATCGACACGCTGGACAGCTTTGCTGTCAAGGGCGAGGTCCGCGAGGGCCGCGTTGGCGTCTGGGTCCAGCGCCCCGAAAAACCACCCCTCCCCAGCGGCGCCCCCGCCGAAGACAAGATCGCCGCCATCGGCATCCGCCTGCGCAAATGGGTCAGCTTCCACGGCATCTCGATCAACGTGGAGCCGGACCTGGAACACTTCTCCGGCATCGTGCCTTGCGGCATCGCAGAGCATGGGGTCACCAGCCTCGTGGATCTCGGCCTGCCGGTCACGATGAACGATCTGGACGTGGCGTTGAAAGACAGCTTTGCCCGGACGATGTTCTAGGCAAAGGCCGCGCTCCGAAATCTTCTTCTGGCCAAAAATATTCCCGCCGGAGGCTCCTCCCCCAAACCACGCAAACCAAAGGCGAAGGCAGCGCGCACTGTAGCCAAGGGGCCAATTTTCTGCGTCAGAAAATTCGCCCCGCCCCGATGTCTCAGCCTAGGCCCGACGCCAGCGCGCGCGCCTCGAACCCCTTCACGATCGGACGAGCAGGCCGCGATGCGCATTGCAGAAGTTCCGGGAACAGCGCCGCAATCTCCGAGGCCACGGGAATCGCCTCCCCGGCTTGCACGGCTTCGGCATCCTCGGACGACAAATGGTAGCTTTCGGTTGGTGCGCCTTCGGCATAGATAATCTCGTGCCGGTCGAGCAGGATGTGGAAATACGCAACCCGCGCACAAGGCACGCGGTAGACCAGATCGCCGCGCTCCAGCCCCGATGCGCTGACGAGGACCTCCGGCGCGCCGCAGAACATCTCTGCCTGCCAGCCACTCAGCAGCATTCTGTGCGCGGGCGACACGATCAGGTCGCGCGCATTGCCCAGAACGCCCGCCGCGATGCACACGGGCGCAAACTGGCCCGACCCGTCCACTTCGCGGCGCAGCACGGCGCGCACGGGGCGGTCAATTTCGGAGGCCGTGCGCAGACGCGTCCCGCGGCGCAGCGCCTCAACAGGCACAGGCCCATCCACCGTCTCAATGCGCGTGCCGGCGGTGAAACAGGCGACATTCGTATTGTCTAAGGTCAGATCGGCAGCGTCCACACCCTCCAGCGTGATCGTCCCGCCCAGCGCTGTGCGCCCTGCGCCAACGCCCTGGCTCTGGTTCAGGATGCCGTCATCGGCCAGGTCCGCACGCACCGCGTTCAGGCTGTTGTAATACTGGCTGAGGTCGATGAAGTCGTTATTCAACTGGTTGCCGTCGGAGATCGACCCGCTTTCACCGGTGCCAAAATCGGTGATCGTGTCATTACCGCCGCCCGGCTGGTAGACAAAGGTATCGTTCCCAGCGCCGCCCGTCAGTTGGTCATCGCCCGCGCCGCCGTCGAGCGTGTCATTGCCACTGCCGGTGCTGCCAAAGGTCGCCGTGTCGAACGTGTCCGCCGGGTTGTTGGTCCCGATGATGGTGAAATTGTCGATGCCAAAGCTTTCGTCACCGATGTTCTGATCGGTGGTGGAGCGAAAGCCGATGTCCAGCGTCGCAGGCGGCTGATCGATGGTGATCCGCACGCCCAGGTTCAGGTCATTGAACCCGCCCGCACCGAAGGTATCGGTCTGCCCGTCATTGGTGAAGTCGATCGTGTAGGTTGATCCGCCGATGACCACCGTTTGCGTCTGATCGGCAAAGGGCTGGTTGAACGTGTGGCTGACCGCCACGTCCTGACCGTTCAGCGTGATGATGAACTGCTCGCCATCCCAGCTGTCGAGCAGCAGCGCATCGAACTCGACAATCGCGTAGTCCTGGCTCTGATCGAGCGCGTAGCTGTTGGTGGTCGTCTCGCCAGCCCCAAACTGGCCCAGAAAGCCATCCGGTCCCGGGGTCGTGTTCGTGCCCGGATTGCTCCATGTGCCGACATCAAGGCCTTCGAACCGTTCCTCGGTGATCAGCGTTGCCCCTTGCGGGCTGTCGCCGTAAAGGACGTCATTGTCCGCGCCGCCCGACAGGCTGTCGTCGCCGCCGTCGCCGGTTATGGTGTCGTTGCCCGCGCCGCCATCGATCGTGTCGTTGCCTGCAACGCCAGCAGGCGTGCCGGTCACGCTATATTCGGGATCGACTGCCGGGCCGATCATGTTCGAGGTAAGCAGGCTTTCCGCGGCGCCCCCGGTATCCGGCCCGCTGATCGTTGCGCTCAGATTGTCCTGGCCCGCGTTTTCCCAGTAGCGGATCTGAATCGTGTAGGTCTCGTTCGGGTCCAGCACCACATCGCCCCAGCGGGTGGTCGAGGCCTGGTGGAAATCGTTGTTCAGATAGTCGAGCGTCCCGCCCGTCTGGTTGCTGAAGCTGAGCGCATTGCCGCTGCTGTCGAAAATCTGGATCGCGGAGCCATCATCTGACGTCAGGTTGAGCCGGTACGTTCCGCCCTGCACCGTGTTGAGCGTGCTGGTGTAGATGACACCGAAGTCGCTTGGATTGCCGGTCGTGCCACGCAAGCTATTGGTGAGCCCACCCTCGTTGAAGTCGCTGACGTAACCGGAGCCGATGAGCGTGCCGTTCTCGATAACGAAGGCCTGTCCATCCGCGCTGGAGAAGTTGTAGTTAAAGGCCTGATAGTGCCACGTGCCGTCCACCGCATTGTCGCCGCTCAGCACGTCTGCGCCCGCGCCGCCATCGATCTGGTCGCTGCCCAGCGCGCCCGTCAGCGTGTCGGCACCTGTGGTGCCAGAGATTACCTGATCCCCCTGCGTGCCGGGGTTCGTGTTGTCATTGCTCGCCATTGGCCCTGTCACCTCTTGTCCGCGTTGTTTTCGTTCCAACGCGGGGCAGGGTGTGGCGGCCAATTCTGGCGGCGTGGGGGGATGGGCGTGACCTCGCAAAGGTCAATTTGCGTTAACAATTAGGCAATGAGGCCAATCCGGAAACACTCCGCCCTATCACCTGTGATCGTTGCCACGCCGCGATGCCTGCGACAGGGTGTCCGAACCATGCCTGCGGCAGGAAAGCCCATTGCTGGCGCGCAGCCCAATCCTTAGAACGACATGGGAATCCGCGTGCCCGCGAGTGATGGCGCGCGTATCAGAGCGCAATCAGGAGGCAACGCAGCATGGCAGACGCAGCCATCCACGGCCACGAGCATGAAGACAACCGGGGCTTTTTCACCCGCTGGTTCATGTCAACAAACCACAAGGACATTGGCATCCTTTACCTGATCGTTTCGGCCCTTGTCGGGTTTGTTTCGGTCGCCTTCACCGTGTACATGCGGATGGAGCTGATGGACCCCGGCGTCCAGTATATGTGCGAAGAAGGCGCGCGCCTCTTCCCGGCCGCCACGTCCGAATGTACGCCCAACGGGCACCTGTGGAACGTGCTGATCACCGGCCACGGCATCCTGATGATGTTCTTTGTGGTGATCCCCGCCCTGTTTGGCGGTTTCGGCAATTACTTCATGCCCTTGCAAATCGGCGCGCCGGACATGGCGTTCCCGCGCATGAACAACCTTTCCTTCTGGATGTATGTTGCAGGCTCCACCCTTGCGGTCTGCTCGGTGCTGGCACCGGGCGGCAACGGCCAGCTGGGCTCGGGCGTGGGCTGGGTTCTCTACCCGCCGCTGTCGACGCTGGAGCAGGGCATCTCGATGGATCTCGCGATCTTTGCAGTGCACGTCTCGGGCGCCTCGTCGATCCTGGGCGCAATCAACATGATCACCACCTTCCTGAACATGCGCGCGCCTGGCATGACGCTCTTCAAGGTGCCGCTGTTTGCGTGGTCGATCTTCATCACCTCCTGGCTGATCCTTCTGTCCCTGCCGGTTCTGGCGGGCGCGATCACCATGCTGCTGATGGATCGCAACTTTGGCTTCACCTTCTTTGACCCAGCTGGCGGTGGTGATCCGGTCCTCTACCAGCACATCCTGTGGTTCTTTGGTCACCCGGAGGTGTACATCATCATCCTGCCCGGCTTCGGCATCATCAGCCACGTGATCGCCACGTTCAGCCGTAAGCCCATTTTCGGCTACCTGCCGATGATCTGGGCGCTGATCGCGATTGGCTTCCTCGGCTTTGTTGTGTGGGCGCACCACATGTACACAGTTGGCATGTCGCTGAACCAGCAGGCCTACTTCATGCTGGCCACGATGGTCATCGCGGTGCCCACAGGCGTGAAGGTCTTCAGCTGGATCGCGACGATGTGGGGCGGCTCGGTTGAGTTCAAGACACCGATGCTCTGGGCCTTTGGCTTCCTGTTCCTCTTCACCGTCGGCGGCGTGACCGGCGTGGTGCTGAGCCAGGCCGCCGTGGACCGTGCCTATCACGACACCTACTACGTCGTGGCGCACTTCCATTACGTGATGAGCCTTGGCGCGGTCTTTGCCATCTTTGCGGGCATCTACTTCTACCTGCCGAAGATGACGGGCCGGATGTACCCCGAATGGGCGGGTAAGCTGCACTTCTGGACGATGTTCATCGGTGCAAACCTGACCTTCTTCCCCCAACACTTCCTGGGCCGTCAGGGCATGCCCCGCCGCTACATCGACTATCCGGAAGCCTATGCGCTCTGGAACTACGTCTCCTCCTGGGGCGCGTTCCTGAGCTTTGCCAGCTTCGTGTTCTTTTTCGGCGTTATCCTCTACACCCTTATGCGCGGCGCGCGGGTGACCGAGGCGAACCCGTGGAACGAATATGCGGACACGCTGGAATGGACCCTGCCCTCCCCGCCGCCCGAGCACACGTTCGAGCAGCTGCCCAAGCGCGAGGACTGGGACAAAATGCCGGCGCACTAAGGCACCGCGCATATGAACACCCCAAAGGCCCCGGACCATTTCCGGGGCCTTTTTGCGTCGCCTCAGGACTCACCCGCCCGGCGCAACGCGCACTTTTCGCCGCATGACGCCCGCCTGTCTTGCCATCGCCGGGCGGCGGCGCAAATATCCCCCATGCCCTATCGCTGGACGTCAAACCCCGCCGAGCCAACCCAGGTCATGCGCCTGTGGCCCCACAACGCGCTGCCCGCCCGCGGCATGGCGGCCTTTGTGCTGGCGACCTTCACGCTGATCCTGATCCCAACGCTGACGCTGCTTGGCTCCCCGCTTTTGTGGGGCATCTTGCCCTTTGTGCTGGCGGCGGTCTGGGGTGTCTATTTCGCCCTGCAAAGCAACTGGAAAGACCGGCAGATCGTCGAAGAGCTGACGCTGGACGAAGGCTCCGCAACCCTCACGCGGACCGAGCCAAACGGCGCCCGCAAGACCTGGGACTGCAACCGCTACTGGGCCCGCGTCACGAAATACGACGACCAAGGCCCCGTCCCCCACTACGTCACCCTGTCCGGCGCGGGCCGCGAGGTTGAAATCGGCGCCTTTCTGAGCGAGGACGAGCGCATCGCGCTTTATGACGACCTCAGCCGCGCGCTCCGCCGCCCTGCTTAGCATACTGCGTATCCATCACTTCTCTGTTTCAAACAATCCCGGAGGGCGCCAATGGACGCGCCATTGGTTCAAGCCAAATGGCGACGGCAGAGCCCCAGTCCGACGGTGACTTCAATAACGAACGTTCGAAACTCGGGCGCCAAAACGCGGGCGCAGCCCGCGCCCCGGCCACCGCCCAGATTATTTCCAATAATCTGGGCCGCTCAGCCACACAGGCGTGCCTTGACCATCGGACCCACCGCCCCGAAATCGAGCTGCCCGGTATAACGCGCTTTCAGCGCACCCATGACTTTGCCCATATCGCGAATGCCGGTGGCGCCAACTTCCGAAATCGCGGCGTCGACCGCCGCTGCGCTCTCTTCGTCACTCAGGGGCTGGGGCAGAAAGTCTTCGATGATCCCGATCTCCTGCCGCTCCGCCTCCGCAAGGTCGATGCGTCCGCCTTCTTCATAGGCCTTGGCGCTTTCCTGCCGCTGCTTGACCATGCGCGCAAGGATCCCCAGCACAGCGTCCTCGCCCACCTGCGCATCTTCGCCGCCCTGTGCGCGCGCCTCGATGTCCTTGTCTTTGATTGCCGCGCCGATCAGGCGCAGCGTGGACAGCCGCGCGCTGTCCTTGTCTTTCATCGCCTGTTTCAGGCCTGCCTGAATGCGGCCACGTAAGTCTTCCGTCACAGTCCCATCCCCACGGGTTGCTCTCAAGCCTGCGACAATAGAGCCGGAGCGCGCCCGCTTCAAGCACCGAGCCACGCTTGACCGCCCGCAGGCGGCGGTCTAAGCACGGCCCGTTTGCCGCCACACCTGCCCAAGGACCGCCCATGTCGCACCCCACCGCCTGCCTCGCCCTTGCCGACGGAACGCTGTTTTTTGGCACCGGATTTGGGGCCACGGGCACGGCGCAGGCCGAATTGTGCTTCAACACCGCGATGACGGGCTATCAGGAAATCATGACCGACCCGTCTTATGCGGGCCAGATCGTGACCTTCACCTTTCCGCATGTTGGCAATGTGGGCACCAATCCCGAGGATGACGAGACCGGCGCGCCGGTTGCCGCGGGCATGGTCGTCAAGTGGATGCCGACGGGCCCGTCGAACTGGCGCAATGTGCAGCCCCTTTCGGACTGGCTGGCCGCCCGCGGGCGCATCGCCATCGGCGGGGTGGACACGCGCCGTCTGACCCGCGCGATCCGGCAGGCGGGCGCGCCCCATGTGGCACTGGCCCATGACCCGGAGGGCAAGTTTGACACGGGCGCGCTGGTCGCATCGGCCCGCGCTTTTCCGGGGCTTGAGGGGCTGGACCTGGCCAAAGACGTCAGCTGCACGCAATCCTACCGCTGGGACGAGATGCGCTGGGCCTGGCCAGATGGCTATCCGCGCCAGACCGCGCCACAGCACAAGGTTGTCGCCGTGGATTACGGCGCCAAGCGCAACATCCTGCGCTGCCTCGCCTCGGCAGGCTGCGATGTGACGGTCCTGCCCGCGACCGCATCGGCCGAAGAGGTGCTGGCCCATCAGCCTGATGGCGTGTTCCTGTCTAACGGCCCCGGCGATCCGGCGGCCACGGGCACCTATGCCGTGCCGATGATCAAAGACATCGTGGGCACCACCGACCTGCCGGTCTTTGGCATCTGCCTGGGGCACCAGATGCTGGGCCTCGCGCTTGGTGCGCGCACGGTCAAGATGAACCACGGGCATCACGGCGCGAACCACCCCGTGAAAGATCACGAGACTGGCAAGGTCGAGATCACCTCGATGAACCACGGCTTTGCCATCGATGCGCAAAGCTTGCCCGAAGACGTGGTTGAGACGCACACGTCGCTGTTCGATGGCTCCAATTGCGGCATCCGGCTGAAAGGTCGCCCGGTTTACTCGGTTCAGCACCACCCCGAGGCAAGCCCTGGCCCGCAAGACAGTTTTTACCTGTTCGCGCGCTTTGCAGCCGCAATGGCAGCACGCAAAGCCGGGTAAAGGCCACACCGCACGGTAAATCTTAAGACAATGCGTAGAGGTTAACGATTGATTAACCGCTTTTGGTCACATCTGGCCATATGGACCAGATGCGCGCACGACCATGAGCGATCCTCGCTTGCGCTTAGCCCTGCCGGAAGGCATCGCGCCCGAGCAGGCGATACTGCCGCTCGGGCGGCAGCTTGTGCAGGACGGTCAGATCACGCAGAAAGACTTGCTTGACGCGCTCAGCCTGCAACAGCGCATCGACTCGCAGCTGGGTGATATTCTTGTGGCCGAAGGCGCGTTGACGCCGCACAGCCTGCATGCCGCGCTCGCCCGGCAGCACAATGCGCAACAGGTTGACCTTGTTGCGGACCCGCCGCGGCTCGAGATGGCGGATGCGCTCCCCGCGGCGCTGTGCCTGCAACACGGGGTGGTGCCGTGGCTTTGGGTCGACCGGACGCTGCTTGTGGCCACGTCCCGGCCCGACCTTTTTGACCGGTTGCGCCGCTGTCTGGACCCTTCAGGCGCGCAGGTGCTGCCCGTCGTGGCCGAGGACGCAACCATCCGCACACAAATCAACCGACTTTACGCAGCAGAGCTGAAGGCAAAGGCCGTCGCCCGGGTGCCCAGCGCGGAAAGCTGCCGCAGCTGGGCCACGACAACCCGGCGGCGCGGGGCCTGGGCGGCGCTTGTGGGCGCGGCTGCCCTCGCGGCGCTGATCATGGCACCGGCCTGGACGCTGACGCTGGTGATCTTGTGGTGTATCCTCACGCTGGTCCTGACCGCGGGGCTGAAAGCGGCGGCGCTTTGCGCACAGCTCGTGACCCGAAGCCCGGTCAGCCAGACCGAACCGCTCGCGCGGCCCCCACCGTTTCGTTTGCCGCGCGTGTCGGTCATGGTGCCGCTGTTTCACGAGACGGAAATCGCCAGCGCGCTGATCGCACGCCTGTCGCGGCTGACCTATCCCAAATCCCTGCTGGACGTTGTCCTGGTGCTTGAGGCGCAGGACGAGATGACGCGCGAGACGATCGCAGCCACTGACCTGCCGCCGTGGATCAGCGTGATCGAGGTGCCCGACGATGGCAGCGTCACAACAAAGCCCCGCGCGCTGAACTACGCGCTTGATTTCTGCCGTGGCTCGATTATCGGGGTGTGGGACGCGGAGGACGCGCCAGAGCCGGACCAGATCGAAAAGGTCGTGATGCGCTTTGCCGCTGCCCCGGGCAATGTGGCCTGCCTGCAGGGCATATTGGACTATTACAACCCGCGCACCAACTGGATGGCGCGGTGTTTTACCATCGAATACGCAACATGGTGGCGGCTGGTGATGCCCGGGATGGCGCGGCTGGGCCTTGTGATCCCGCTGGGCGGGACAACCCTGTTTTTTCGCCGCGACATCCTTGAAAAACTGGGCGCGTGGGACGCGCATAATGTGACCGAAGACGCGGATTTGGGCGTGCGGTTGGCGCGCCACGGCTACCGGACGGAGCTGCTGCCCTCAGTCACCTACGAGGAGGCCAACTGCCGCCCCTGGCGCTGGGTGCGGCAGCGCTCGCGGTGGCTCAAAGGGTTCCTGATCACCTGGCTGGTACACATGCGCCAGCCCCGGCAGGTCCTGCGCGAGCTGGGCTGGAAGCGCACGATGGGGCTGCACATCATCTTTCTCGCAACCTTCAGCCAGTTTGCCGCCGGTCCCCTGCTGTGGTCCTTCTGGCTCGTCGCGCTTGGAGTTGGGCACCCGGTCGTCACGACGCTGGGCCCGGGCTTTGTCAGTGCTCTGATGTGGCTCTTCATCGGGACCGAGCTGCTGAACTTGCTTCTTCACGGCGTGGCGGTCTGGGCCCCGGCGCGGCGGCATTTGCTGGTCTGGACGCCGAGCATGCCCGCTTATTTTATGCTGGGCGCCCTGGCGGCCTACAAAGCGCTGTACGAGATGATCGGCCAGCCGTTTTATTGGGACAAGACCCAGCATGGCTTTGCCGAAGAGGGCGCTACGCCTCTTCCTCGCGCCGCGCCGCATCCTGCTGAAGCCGCGTCATGAACGCGACAGAGATGTGATCGCGCAGCGCTGCGCCCGCCGCCTCCGCATCCCCGGCCTCGATCCCCGCGACAATTGCGTCATGTTCGGATTGCGCAATCTTGGTCCGACCCTGCGCCGACAGGGACGTCGTCGCCATCAGCGCCATCGTCCGGTAGACAAGGTCCAGCTGCTGCACGAGGTAGCGGTTGTGCGAGGCGAGGTGGATCTGCTTGTGAAAGCGCCGATTGGCGCGGGCCAGCGCGGGCGGGTCGTCCACCAGCGCGTTATCCGCCTCCACCATGTTGCGCAGGATGCGCTTTTCTTCGGTCGTGGCGTGCTGCGCGGCGAGCGCGGCGGCCAGCCCCTCCAGCTCCCGCCGGACGACATAAAGCTCCGCCATCTGGTTGTGATCAAGCGAGGCGACGATCAGGCTGCGCCCGTCGCGGGTGAGCAGGCTTTGCGTCTCCAGCCGTTGCAGCGCCTCGCGCACAGGCGTGCGAGAGACGCCAAACCGCTCCGCCAGATCGCTTTCCACCAGCCGGTCGCCCGGGCGAAAGACGCCAACGTCAATGGCCTCAAGGATCATCCCGTATGCATCGGTCTGTTGCGCCGCCATATGCGAACCCTTCCGTACAATTGTATACCGAATGATAGGGCCTCCGCGCTATGGCGCAAGCCCTGACGCTGCGCTAGGTATGGCGGATGCCGCGCGACCACTTCACCCACGTCAGCACCTGGGTCTTTGACCTCGACAATACGCTCTACCCGCCGCACATGCGCCTTTTCGACCAGATCGAAGTGCGGATGACCGCGTGGGTCATGCAGGCCCTCGGCGTGGACCGAGACGCGGCAGAGCGCTTGCGTGTGGCCTATTGGCGGCAATACGGCACCACGCTGGCAGGGCTGATGCGCGAGCATGGGGTGGACCCCGGCCCGTACCTGACCGATGTGCACGATATCGACTTTTCCGTGCTGTCGCCTGACCCAAGGCTGGCCGAACGGATTGCGGCGCTGCCGGGGCGCAAGATCATCTACACCAACGGCACAGCGCCTTATGCGCGGAACGTGATTGCGGCCCGGGGCCTCGGTGGGCTGTTCGACGCAGTATACGGCGTGGAACATGCCGGGTTCCTGCCCAAGCCCGAGCCCGAAGCCTTCGCCGCCGTGTTCGCCGCGGACGCGCTTGATCCCACCCGTGCCGCGATGTTTGAAGACGAGCCGCGCAACCTAAGCGCGCCGCACGCGCTGGGAATGCGGACCGTGCATGTGGCCCCGGCCCGGGCGGCTGGCGCACATATCGAATTTCACACGGATGATCTGACGGACTTCCTGTCGCAGGTCGCGGGTTAGGACGGATTGCCGCCTTTTCGCGGCGCGTGCCATGATTAGGTTTGGGTCATGACAAACCAAGTTGATCTCCTTGTTTCAGGCGGCGGTGTCGCGGGCCTGACGGCTGCGGCAGCGTTTGGCGCCGCCGGTTTCACTGTTCTGTGCGTCGACCCGGCCCCGCCCGTAACGGAGCGGGACGCCGAAGGCGCCGACATGCGGTCGACCGCGCTGTTGCAACCGGCTCGGCGGCTGCTGGAGGCAGCGGGCTTGTGGGACGCGATTGCCGCCCACGCCATGCCGCTGGAGGTCATGCGGATCATCGATGCGGGCGGGGCGAAGAACGTGCCGCGCCGCACGAAGGATTTTCGCGCCGCCGACATCTCCGACTTGCCCTTTGGCTGGAACGTGCCCAACTGGGCGCTGCGCCGCGAGATGGTGGCGCGGCTGGAGGGGCTGGACACCGTGGAATTCCGCCCAGGCGTGGGCACCGCAGGTGTCTTGACCCGCCTGAACGAGGCGCGCGTGCGCCTGACCGATGGCAGCACGGTGCGGGCGCGGCTGGCGCTGGCCGCAGACGGGCGCAACTCCCCAGTGCGCAAGGCGGCAGGGATCGACGCGACCACAACGCGCTATGGCCAGAAGGCCCTCGCCTTTGCCGTGACGCACCCGATCCCACACGACAATGTCTCGACCGAGATTCACCGCACCGGCGGGCCGTTCACCCTGGTGCCCCTGCCGGATGAGGGCGGCGTGCCCTGCTCTGCGATCGTTTGGATGGATGACGGGCCGGAGCAGACCCGCCGCGCCGCGCTGCACGTGCCGGAGTTCGAGGAGGAGATGACCGAACGCAGCTGCGGCATCCTCGGCGACCTGACGCTGGCCTCGCCCCTATCCCTCTGGCCCATCATCTCGCAGCGGGCCGAACGGCTGACCGCGCAGCGCATCGCGCTGATGGCGGAAACCGCGCATGTGGTCCCGCCCATCGGTGCGCAGGGGCTGAACATGTCGCTCGCCGATCTGCAATGCCTGCTGGATGTTGCGACGGCGCGGCCCGAAGGGCTCGGCGATGCGGTGATGCTGGACGCTTACGCCAAGGCCCGCCGCGGCGACATCGCAGTGCGCGTGGCGGGCATCGACCTGCTGAACCGGGCGAGCCAGGCGCAAAACATCCTGCTGCGCGATGCGCGGGGCCTTGGGCTGCAAGCGCTTTACGAGATGAAGCCGGTGCGCACGGGTCTGATGCGCCTCGGCCTCGGGGTCTGAGCGCCGCATTTCTTTGAAGAAATGCCTGCCCCCGATCCTTGAAGGATCGGTTTACAGCACCTGATCCACCACCCGCTCCAGCCGTGCGAGCGTCGCAGGCACGTCATAAAGCTTGTCGAGGCCAAAAAGGCCAAGGCGAAAGGTGCTAAAGTCTGCAGGCTCATCACATTCCAGCGGCACTCCTGCCGCAATCTGCGTACCCAGCGCCGCGAATTTAGAGCCGTTCTGCACCCCGGGATCCGCGGTATAACTGACCACCACACCCGGCGCGCCAAAACCCGGCGCGGCCACGGACACCACGCCCCGGGCGGCCAGCATCGCACGCACGCCGTCCCCCAGCGCCCACTGCGCGCCCCGCAGCTTGTCAAAGCCGAACGTTTTCGCCTCCAACATCGCGTCGCGGAAATCGCGCAGCGCGTCGGTGGGCATTGTGGCGTGGTAGGCGTGCCCGCCATTCTCGTAGGTCTGCATGATGCCGTGCCACTTTTTCAGATCGATGGCAAAGCTGTCCGACGCTGTCTGCTCCAACCGCTCCACGGCGCGGGCAGACATCATCACGAGGCCTGCGCAGGGCGACGCGCTCCACCCCTTCTGCGGGGCAGAGATCAGCACATCCACACCCAGCGCCTGCATGTCGATCCACGCACAGCCCGACGCGATGCAGTCCAAAACCAGCAGCGCACCCGCCTCATGGGCCGCTGCCGCCAGCGCGGTGATGTAGTCATCCGGCAGGATCACCCCGGCGGAGGTCTCCACATGCGGGGCAAAGACGATGTCCGGCTTCATCTCCGCAATCGCTGCGGTCACATCCTCGATCGGGGCCGGGGCAAAGGGCGCCGGAGCCTCGTTGCCCTGCATCCGCGCCTTCATCACGCGGGTTTCAGATGTCAGCCCGCCCGCCTCGAAAATCTGGGACCAGCGGTAGGAAAACCAGCCATTGCGCACCACCAGCGCCTTGCGGTCTCGCGCAAACTGGCGCGCGACAGCTTCCATGCCAAACGTGCCGCCACCCGGCACCAGCGCAACCGCATCCGCGGCATAGACCTCTTTCAGCATGGCCGAAATGTCGGTCATCACGCCGCGAAAGGCCGCACTCATGTGATTTAGGGAGCGGTCCGTGAAAACGACCGAGAATTCGTCCAGCCCCGCAGGGTCCACCGTATCAAGAAGTGCCATTTTGTCCTCCGTTTCCTTCCATTTACCGGGCCGCGCAGACGGGTGCAAAGTCTACGTCAGTATACCAAGTGGCCCCGGCCGCCGCTCTTCGCTTAGTAGCACGTTTGCCTCCACCTCGCCCGCACCGGGCAGGGTCATGATACGCCGCCGCAAGACACGCTCGAAATCGGGCAGATCGCGCGCAACCACGCGCAAGCGGTAGTCATAAAGGCCCAGCACGTGCTCCACGCTCTGCACCTCGGGGATGGCGCAGACGGCACGCTCGAAATCCTCAAGGCTCACCCCGCCCTTGCGCGCCAGCTTCACGCCGAGAAAGACCGTAACACCAAAGCCCAGCTTTTCCGCATCGAGCCGCAGGCGCGGCGCGCTCAGCACGCCCGCACCCCGCAGCCGCTTGATCCGCCGCCACGCGGCAGGCTGGGACAGGCCCACGGCCCGCCCAACTGCGCCTGCCCCCTGCCCCGCATCCTCGGCCATCGCACGCAAGATTGCCCAATCGGTGTCATCAAGGTCCATCACAGCGGCAGCGCCTCTTCGGCCTTCACCTTCGCCACGTGCATCAGCGCCTCGATATCCGCGATATGCGGCAAGGCAAGAATGCGCGTGCGGTAGAGGTGTTGGTAATGGGTCATGTCCCGCGCAATCACCGACAAGCGCAGATCGACGCGGCCCAGAAAGGTCTGGATCTCCACCACCTCCGGCACCTCGCGCGCGGCCTCCTGAAAGGCGTCAAAGGCGCGGGGTTCTGTCTTGTCGAGGGTGATGCGCAACGAGACCTCAACCGCATAGCCCAAAGCGGCCCAATTCACGCCCGCGCTCACACCTTTCACGACCCCCGCCGCGCGCATCCGCCCTTGCCGCCGCGCCAGCTGTGCCGGGGACACGCGCGCCCGCTCCGCCAGTTCCGCTGGCGCCAGCGAGGGGTCGGCTTGCCACTGGCGCAGGATGCGGCGATCCACATCGTCGAGCATGAATTTCCTCAAGACTGTTCAAATGAAGAATGATCCGCACTTCATTCTGCCAAATAAACTCAAAACACAACGCTGAAAACCGTGCAACGCCCGCGTAAAAGCACCCCCAGCATACAGAGGGAGACAAGATATGCGCGTTTATTACGACCGCGATTGCGACGTGAACCTGATCAAGGACATGAAAGTGGCCATCCTGGGCTATGGCAGCCAGGGCCACGCCCACGCGCTGAACCTGCGCGACAGCGGCGCCAAAAACGTGGCGGTTGCGCTGCGGGCTGGCTCGCCGTCCAAGGCCAAAGCCGAAGGCGAAGGGCTGCAGGTTATGGAAATCGCCGAGGCCGCGGCCTGGGCCGACCTGATCATGTTCACCATGCCCGATGAGCTTCAAGCGGAGACGTACCGCAAATACGTGCACGACAACATCCGCGAGGGCGCGGCCATCGCATTCGCCCACGGCCTGAACGTGCATTTCGGCCTGATCGAGCCGAAGGCAGGCGTGGACGTCATTATGATGGCGCCCAAAGGCCCCGGCCACACCGTGCGCGGCGAATACACCAAGGGCGGCGGCGTGCCCTGCCTTGTGGCTGTCGACAACGACGCCTCGGGCCGCGCGCTTGAGATTGGCCTCAGCTACTGCTCCGCCATCGGCGGTGGCCGCTCGGGCATTATCGAGACGAACTTCCGAGAAGAGTGCGAAACCGACCTCTTTGGTGAGCAAGCAGTGCTGTGCGGCGGCCTTGTTGAGCTGATCCGCATGGGTTTCGAGACGCTGGTCGAGGCAGGCTACGCGCCCGAGATGGCTTACTTCGAGTGCTTGCACGAGGTGAAGCTGATCGTCGACCTGATCTATGAAGGCGGCATCGCGAACATGAACTACTCGATTTCCAATACGGCGGAGTATGGTGAATATGTCTCCGGCCCGCGGGTTCTGCCCTATGATGAGACAAAGGCGCGGATGAAAGCGATCCTGACGGACATCCAGACCGGCAAGTTCGTGCGTGACTTCATGCAGGAAAACGCGGTGGGCCAGCCCTTCTTCAAGGGCACGCGCCGGATGAACGACGCGCACCAGATCGAAGAGGTCGGCGAGACCTTGCGCGGCATGATGCCGTGGATCAGCGCGGGCAAGATGGTCGACAAGGCCAAGAACTAAGCCCTGTCTCTGACGTGTGCGGCTCGCCTTTCGGGGCGGGCCGCTTTTTTGTGCTGCCACATCCTGTCACCTGACCCGAGTAATCCGACGCCATGACCGCCCCCCGCATCACCGCCGCCTCATGGGCCATGATTGCCGTGCTGGGGCTGACCTGGGGCGGCACGTTTCTTGTCACCGAACTTGGCCTTGAGGGGCTGACACCGTTCTGGCTTGCCGCGGGCCGCATCGTGTTTGCAACCTGTGTTATGGTGGCAATCTGGCGCCTGCGCGGGGGTGCGTTGTTCCACGCGCCGCCGGCGCGCGGCACGTGGCTGTCGGTGCTGGCCATTGGCGGGTTTTCCACCGCGATCCCCTTTTGCCTGTTGGCTTGGGGCCAACAATACGTCACCGCAGGGTTTGCGGGCGTCTCGATGGCCTCTGTTGCGCTGATCGTTCTGCCGCTTGCGCATGTCTTTGTCCCCGGGGAGCGGATGACGCTGCGCCGCACCATCGGCTTCCTCATTGGCTTCGCGGGGGTCTGCGTGCTGATCGGCGGCACGGCGATGGACAGCACCGGCGCCCGGCTGGAGACGCTGGGCCGCATCGCCTGCGTTGGCGCGGCGTGCTGCTACGGCATCTCTTCGATCCTGATGCGGCGCCTTCCGACTGTGGACCCAATTGGCCTCGCCACGGTCCTGCTGATCATCGCCGCAGCCATGACCGTCCCCATTGCCTTCGCCCTCGAAGGCCCCCCGCCCCTGCCCGACCCGCGCACGCTGCTGATCGTTGCCTTCCTCGGCCTGGTGCCGACCGCGATGGCCAACTTCCTGCGGGTGATGGTGATCCGCACCGCGGGGCCGGTCTTCATGTCGCTGACCAACTACCAGGTGCCCCTGTGGTCCGTGCTGCTCGGTGCGTGGCTGCTGAATGAGCCGCTGCCGCCGACGCTGCTGTCGGCGATGGCGCTAATCCTGGGCGGTGTTGCGCTCAGCCAGCTCGGCGCGCTGCGGCGGCTCTTTGGCCGCTAGGCGGTCTCTTTCAGCGCCGCCTCGACCGCGTCAACCACGCCGGACACAGCCGCCTCAAGGATCGCCGGATCCTCGCTTTCGGCCATCACGCGGACCAAAGGCTCCGTCCCGGATTTGCGGATCAGCAAACGGCCATTGCCCGCCAAATGCGCCTCTGCCGCCGTGATCGCCTTTTGCACGGCTGCCGACTCCAGCGGCGCTTGCCCCGCACCGAAGCGCACATTGCGCAAGAGCTGCGGCACGGCATCGAACTGGTGCAACAGCTCGGACGCCTTGCGCCCGCTGCGCACCAGTTCGGCCAGGAATTGCAGGCCCGCCATCAGCCCGTCACCCGTGGTCGCATGGTCGGTCATCACGATATGGCCCGACTGCTCCCCGCCAAGGTTGAACCCGCCCGCGCGCATCCGTTCGACCACGTAGCGGTCGCCGACCCGCGTGCGCTCCAGCCGCAGCCCGCGCCCTTCGACAAAGCGTTCGAGGCCAAGGTTGCTCATAACCGTGGCCACCAAAGCACCGCCTTTCAGCTGGCCTTCATCGGCCAGCCGCGCCGTCAGCAGCGCCATCAGCTGGTCGCCATCGCCGACCTTGCCCGTCTCGTCCACGAGGATCACACGGTCCGCATCGCCATCAAGGCAGATGCCCACATGCGCCCCATGCGCGACAACCATCTGCGCTGCTGTTTCGGGATGTGTCGATCCGCACCCCTCGTTGATATTGTGCCCGTTCGGCGCGACCCCCACCGGGATCACCGTCGCGCCCAGTTCAAACAGCGCCTCGGGCGCGACCCGGTGCGCGGCGCCATTGGCACAGTCGATCACCACTTTCAGCCCGTCGAGGCGCATCTGCCGGGGAAAGGTGGACTTCACCCGCTCAAGATAGCGAAAGCGGCTGTCATCGATCCGCTTCGCGCGGCCAATGTCGCGCGGGGCAATCAAGTCAACGCCGGAGGCGACGAGGCCCTCGATCTCTGCCTCCGCCGCGTCGGACAGCTTGAACCCGTCGGGGCCAAAGAACTTGATGCCATTATCATGGGCCGGGTTGTGGCTGGCGGAGATCATCACGCCCAGATCCGCGCGCATCGACCGGGTCAGAAGCCCCACCGCCGGGGTCGGCACCGGGCCCATGAAAAAGACGTTCATGCCCGTGCTCATCAGCCCCGCACCCAGCGCGCTTTCGAACATGTAGCCCGAGCGGCGCGTGTCCTTGCCGATCACCACGCGGTGCTCGCCCGCATCCCCACGCTTGAAATAACGCCCCACTGCCGCGCCAATGCGCAGCGCATTCTCCGCGGTCATCGCGCCCGTGTTGGCGGTGCCGCGCACCCCGTCGGTGCCAAATAGTTTGCTCATGCGCGCAGGTTTGCCACGCTCGCTTGCCAGAGGGCAATGGCCTGCGCGTGGCCCGCCGCGTCATGAGCGCGGATTAGCTGAACGCTCTGTCCAAGCGCCGCCAGCGCCACCCCGATGGAGCCGGGATCGCGCGCCTCTGCCGCGTCCGCGCCGCCGATCGTGCCAATGAAGCGTTTGCGCGAGGCGCCCAGCAAAATCGGCACGCCAAGCCCGTGAAACAGGGATAATCGGGCCAAAATGGCGAGGTTATGGTCCATCGTCTTGCCAAAGCCGATGCCGGGATCGGCGATGATTTGACCGATGCCGAGCGCCTTCAATGACGCAATCCGAGCGGCGAGAAAGTCGTAAACATCCAGTAACACATTGTCATAATGCGGGGCGATTTGCATCGTTTCGGGGTCGCCCTGCGCGTGCATCACGCAAACCGGGACACCCCGCGCGGCGCACAGGGGGGCCAGCGCGGGGTCATAGGTGAAGCCCGACACGTCGTTGACGATGCTGGCGCCCGCGTCCAGCGCGGCCTCTGCCACCGCTGCCTTGCGCGTGTCGATGGAGATGGGCGTGGTCACACCGGCTTCCCGCAGCGCTTTGATCAGCGGGGCGGTGCGGCGGATTTCTTCCTCGGGCGCGACGGTCTCAGCCCCCGGGCGGGTGGACTCGCCGCCGATGTCGAGGATGTCCGCGCTGCGCGACAGCGCGATGGCGTGCGCGAGGCTGGCCTCAAAGCTGCGCCCGCCGTCGGAAAAGCTGTCCGGCGTGGCGTTCACGACTCCCATGATGCGCGGTTTCTGCGCGTCCGGGCGCGGAGCGGCCCACGCTGCCCGCCAGTCGGACGGCGCCGCGTCGATGGGGATGACCCGCGCCGGCGCATCGCGGCGCAGGTGTTCTGCGTGGCTGGCCCAACCCCATGCGATGCAGCAGGCGCCCGACGCGCGGGCGGGGCCGACCTGCACCAGCGGTCGAAAGTAGTCCACTGCGCTCAAAGCGTTGCCGTCTCAGCAGGCGCCGCGCGGAGGGGCACCGAGGCAGCCTCGGGCAGCTCAGCGCCGATAACCAGCATCTCCGACGCCTCGAAGGTGGCGGCGAACCACGCGGCAAGCGCCACCGCGTCGCGGGGCTGCGCGGAGGGGCCATCCACGGCATCCAGCACGATCTTGGACGGGGCCCAAACGCAGGTCTGGCCGTTCTTCATCGCCCAATCCAGCTCCGTCCGGGTGGAGACGACGACGCAGCGCGCGTCCTTGCTGGCCAGGAGCCACGCGTTCTGCTCGATGGCCAGAAGGTCAATCCGCCGCTGAGTCCATTTGTGGCCCGTTTGCGGGGCGGGCGTGTCCGGCGCGCCGACGCAGAAGATCAGCGGCTGACCACTTTGGTGCAACTGGTCGATCCACGCGCCCAGATGCGGCGAGGCGATGGCTGCGTTCGACAGGTACACCAGCTGCGGGTGCGGCGCATCCTCGCCCGCAGGTGCGGCGTCTTCGGGGATGCGGCGGCGCACGATCTCAACGCCCAGCGCGCCCGGTCCCCGGTCCAGCTTTTCGATGCGGACAAAGGCGCGCACGGCCTGCGGCTCCAGCAGGATGCGGTCGGCGACGCGCTCGGCAAGGGTCTCCAGCAGGTTCAGGCGCTCATCGGCCAGCTCGGCGGCGATCGCCTCGGTGACCTTGTCATAGCTCAGGATACGGTCGACATCATCGTCGATGGGGCCGGTCAGCGGCTGCACCTCGACCGCGATGTTAAAGCGGATGCGCTGGGTGACGCCGCGCTCTGCCTGGAAGGCGCCAATCTCGACCTCGACCACATGATCGCGGACCGAAATCCGGTCTAGCGGCGCGTCCGCGGTTGCGGCCGCGCGTCCTTCGGGATGGGCAAATGCCAGGTAGACTTCGGATGCCATGCGCTGCGCCTCGGTTTGCACGTGTCGCCGCGCTCTTCGCACGGTTCAACTCCCGCGCTATTCGCACGAGCAGACGCGGTTTAGACGCCCGCAGGCGGCGCGCCAAGGCGCAAATGCGTCAGTTGGAGGCCGTGCGGAAGGTATGGCGGTAGAAGATGTGAACGCCGTAGCGGGCGGTACGGGTATAGACGCGGCTCCAGGATGGGTTCACGGCTGTCGTGTGGTAGTGCGTTGCGCCCTTTGTCAGCGCAGGCGCCTTGCCGTCCAGCGCCGCGCGGGCAACCTTTGCGACCCGCTCGAACGCGCGCGGCTCGCCAATGTTTTCCGCTCGCCCATCGCAGGTATAGGTGAACTGGCACTGGTAGCGCTTGCCGGTGCCCTGATTGATCACTCCGCAGACGGTCCCCGGAAAGCGCGCCGATTTCACCCGATTCATGATGACCTCGGCGACGGCAAACTGGCCCTTCACCGTCTCCCCGCGCGCCTCGAAATAGAGCGCTTCGGACAAGCACTGCCATTCGGCGCCGCCCCGTGCCTTGGGCTGATCATCAAGCCAGGCCACGCTAAACGCGAGCCCGCTATGCTGCGTGCCGGGTTCCGTGATCATCGCCTGCAACCGCTCCCGGCTTAGCCCTTTGAGCCCTTCACGCTCCACCTTCATGAGCGCCTGCCCGGACTTTTCGGAGGCAGTGGCAAGGGTTGCAACAAGGGACAAAAACAGGGCGAGCAAAAAACGCATGGCAGGCAGGCTACATCATTTCGGTGCGATGCACCTAGATCAATACATGGTAAACGTCCAGTTGACGCCGGGCCGCGCCGCAGCGTCCCTCAACATGTTGCGGTCACCGCCCCTGGGCTCAGCCAGTCTTGTGGCCAATCGCGAGCTGAGCGGCGGCCAGCCGCGCAACAGGCACCCGGAAAGGAGAGCAACTGACGTAGTCAAACCCCGCTGCGCGGCAGAATGCTATTGATTCGGGGTTGCCCCCATGCTCGCCGCAGATCGACAGGGTCAGATTGGGCTGCGCCGCGCGGCCCCGCTCCGCGCCGATCTGCAACAGCTCGCCGACGCCGTCCGTATCCAGCACGTGAAACGGGTCTTCGGCAAAGACTTCCTGCCGCACATAATCCGACATGAACCGGCCCGCATCGTCCCGACTAAGGCCATAGGTCATCTGGGTCAGGTCATTGGTGCCAAAAGACAGAAACGCGCAGTGATCCGCGATTTCCCCGGCCCGCAGCGCCGCGCGCGGTGTCTCAACCATCACGCCAAGGCGGTAGTCAAAGCTGGCGTCCCGCTCCGCCCGGACCGCCGCCGCGACCCCGTCGATGCTGGTGCGCACCAGCTCCACTTCGCGTTTGGCGGACACAAGCGGGATCATGATTTCCGGCACGACCGGCGCGCCATCCACGCTGGCGTCAATTGTCGCCTCAAAGATCGCACGCGCCTGCATCTCGTAGATTTCCGGCACCGTCACGCCCAGCCGCACACCGCGCAGGCCCAGCATGGGGTTGTATTCCATCATCGCCTCGATCCGCCGCGTCACCTCCGGCAACGGCAGGTCCAGCGCATCTGCCAGCTCCCGGTGGCCCGATTTGTGGGTCGGCAAGAACTCGTGCAGCGGCGGGTCAAAAAGGCGGATGCAGACCGGCTGACCCTGCATGATACGGAACAGCTGGGTAAAATCCTCGCGCTGCATCGGAAGAAGCTGCTCAAGCGCCTCGCGCCGCCCGTCTGCGGTGTCGGCAAAGATCATCTCGCGCATCACGCGCAGGCGGCCCGGCTCAAAGAACATGTGCTCGGTCCGGCACAGGCCGATGCCCTGCGCGTTGAAATTGCGCGCCGTCTGCGCGTCGGCGGGCGTGTCGGCGTTCGCGCGCACTTTGATGTCGCGGGCCGCATCGGCCCAGTCCATCAGGTCGGTAAAGGCGTCATCCAGCGCGGCCTCCTGCGTGTCGGGCGCGCCCATCAGCACCTCGCCCGAGGCGCCGTCGATGGTGATCTCGTCCCCTTCCCGCAACACGCGGCCATCGGCGGTCACCAGCTGTTTTTTCACCGTCTGGAATCGCATATCCCCCACGCCGACGACGCAGGGCAAGCCAATGCCCCGCCCAATCACGGCGGCGTGGCTGGTGATCCCGCCGCGTTCCGTGATCACACCGCTGGCGGCGTGCATCCCGCGTACGTCTTCGGGCGCGGTTTCCCGGCGGACGAGGATACACGCCTCGCCCCGCGCGGCGCTTGCTTGCGCCTCGGCTGCGGAAAAAACGATGCGGCCCGTTGCGGCACCCGGGCTGGCGGCGATGCCCCGGCCCAGCACGTCGCGCGGCGCGCCCGGTGCGATCTGGCGGTGCAGCAGCGAGCTGAGCGCGCGCGGCTCAATCCGCATGACGGCCTCTTCGCGCGGGATGATCCCCTCGCGCGCCAGCTGCACCGCGATGCGCACCGCCGCCCGCGCCCCGCGCGCCACGCGCACCCCGTCAAGGATGTGCAGGCGGCCGTTTTCAATGGTAAATTCGACCTCCATCTCCTCGCGCAAGCGGGCGCGCATCAGCTGCGCATGGGCGACGAGGGCGGCGAAAATCTCCGGCTGGCTGTCTTCGAGCGAGGGGCCGCGGGGGTCTTTGGTCAGGAAAATCGCCTCCGCGCCGCCCGCCAGCGCCTCGCGCCCCTGCCCCTGCCGCAGGTACCGCCCGGTGATCTGCGCGTGCCCGGTGGAGGAGCTGACCAGTTGCAGAACGCCCGCGCCGTTCTCCCCCTCGGTCCCAACGCCCAGCGCCATCTGCTGCACCACAAGGCCGAGGCCCGCATCCGCGGGCGCGCCCTTCGCCATGCGCAAAAGGCGGGCGGAAGTGCCTTCCCACGCCCGCGCCATCGAGCGCAGCACGCCGCCCAGCTGCGCCGCGCGGTCCTGGGGAAAGGCCTCTTCCATCTCATCCGCATAGGCCCGCAGGCAGGCATCGAGCGCGACATCGTCCGTGGCCCAGGCCCCTTCGAACAGGTCCGGGTCGAGGCGGGCGACGCCCACAGCGTAAGACTGCACAAAACGCAGGTAGATCAGCGTCGCCGCATCCCGTCCGATCCGGTCCGACAGGGCGGCATGGCGCGCATCGTTCATCCCGATGTTGAGCACCGCGTTTGGCCCGCCCCAATCTGGGTCCTCGGACGACGGGCGCACGCACAGCAGTGCGTCCTCGGGAAACTGCGCCTCGATCCCGGCGATGTCCGGCAGCGCGCCGGTGGCGATGTCATGCACCGCGCCAAAGCTAAGCGCGACCGTGGGCGGCACCGGCATCTCCAGCCGCACCAGCCGTTGCAAACACTTCGCCCGCCCGCCGTGGGTCGCGGTCGCAATCGGAGCGTCCGAAGTTACCAAAGTCGTATGTGGGTTGTCCTGCACCGCGCGCACCTGTCTTACCGGCGCGCAGCATATGCAGCTATGGGCGCGCAACAAGAGGGCTGCATGTCACAGGACATAGGGCCTACCCTTCAATGCGTCCCAGATCGGCCACCCGGTCGCAGGCTTGCCGGATACGGCTAAGCAAATTCAAGCGGTTACGCCGCACGACCTCGGCATCGGCATTGATCTTGACCGCTTCGAAAAAGGCGTCGATGGGCCCGCGCAGCCACGCCATTGCCGCCATCGCGGCGGCGAAATCCTGTGTCTCCAGCGCTTCTGAAATTTTCTGTTCCGCGGTGTCCAGCGCATCGAACAAGGCGATCTCTTCGGGGGCGTCGGCAAATTTCCGGTCCGCACCAAACGAGTACTCCACCCCGTCTTTCTCCTCGGCCTGGGACAGAATGTTCGCCGCCCGTTTGTAGCCTTGCACGAGGTTGGTGCCCTCTTCGGTGTCGAGCGCCGCTTGCAAAGCCACTGCGCGCTCGGTCAGGCGCGCCAGATCGTCCGACCCTTCGGCGGTCAGCACCGCGTCGATGACGTCATGGCGTATATCCATGTCGCGCAAGTAGACCTTTAGCCGGTCGTGGAAGAAGGAGAGCAGATCGTCGTTCACCCTATACTCCAGCAGCGGAAGCGTCAGCTGGTTTTTGAGCACCAACCGGATCACCCCTAGCGCGGCGCGGCGCAGGGCGAAGGGGTCTTTCGAGCCTGTCGGCTTCTCGTTAATCGCCCAGAAGCCCGTCAGCTTATCCAGCTTCTCGGCCAGTGCCACGGCCACGGAGACCGGCGCGGTCGGCACATCATCGGAGGGGCCAAGCGGGGCATAGTGCTCCTCCGCCGCGGCAGCAACAGCCGCATCCTTGCCTGCGGCCTCAAGGTAATAGCGCCCCATCACCCCCTGCAATTCGGGGAACTCAAAGACCATCTCGGAGGACAGATCCGCCTTAGCCAGCTTTGCGGCCTCCTCCGCCCTGTGCGCATCCGCACGGCAAACGGGCGCCAGCTCTCGCGCCAGCGCAGCCATGCGGCGGATCAGATCAGCTTGCGAGCCGAGCTTATTGTGGAAGGTCACCGCCTCAAGGCGCTCCAGCCAGTCGCCCATCCCGGCCCGCGCCACGCGCAAATCGTTCTCCCAGAAAAACACCGCATCGGCGAGGCGTGCCGCCAGCACCTTTTCATTGCCCGCAAGGATCGTCGCACCGTTATCGGCAGTCTCCCGGTTGGCCACGGTGATGAACCGCGTGATCTTGCCCGTCTTGTCCTGCACGGAAAAGAACTTCTGATGCTCCTTCATGGAGGTCCGCAGCACCTCCGCGGGCAGGTCCAGAAAGGCCGCGCCAATCGGCCCCATCAGCACCACCGGCCATTCGACCAGCCCGGCAACTTCGGCCAATAGGCCCTTATCCTCGACCACTTCAAGGCCCGAGGCAAAGGCGACGTTGGTCGCGTCGTTCCAGATCGCCTGCGCGCGCTCCTCCGCGTCCAGCACGACAAAGGCCTTGCGCAGCTGCGCCTCGTAATCCTCGAAACTGCGCACGGTCATCGCGGCTGGCGCCATAAAGCGGTGGCCCCAGGTCGTATCCCCCGACACGATCCCGTCCACATCCAGCGGCACCACCTCGTGCCCATCCTCGGCGCTCAGAACGCACAGGATCGAATGCAGCGGCCGTACCCAGCGCAGGCTGCCCGCGCCCCAGCGCATCGACTTGGGCCAGGGGAAGGTGCGGATAACACCTTCCAGCACCTCCGCCACGATCTCCGCCGCCGGGCGCCCCGGCTTTTCGATCACCGCGAACAGCACATTGCCTTTTGGCGTCTCGCGTTCTTCCACCTGATCGCGGCTCAGCCCCGCACCGCGCAAGAACCCCTCAATCGCCTTTTCCGGCGCATCCGCGCGCGGCCCTTTGCGCTCCTCGTGCGTCGTCGGGCTTTCCGCGAGCAACCCATCCACCGCCAGCGCCAGCCGCCGCGGCGTCGCGAAAGCGCGCGCACCGGCATAGGTCAGCCCCGCTTCCACCAGCTCGTCCGTGACCAGCTTCCGCAAATCCTGCGCCGCCCGCGCCTGCATCCGCGCCGGGATTTCCTCGGAGAAAAGTTCAATCAGCAGGTCAGGCATCGTGCCGCTTTCCATTCATGTTCCAAATGGCCTTGTCTTCTTCTGGCCAAAAATATGCCGGGGGGTCTGGGGGGCTGGCCCCCCAGCCGGTCGGGCCGCGCAAGCGGTCCGAAAAACCTCGCAAACCTACTCGCCGTTCCGATCCGGGCACTCCTCGCCCACAATCGTCCCGTCATAGGCTTTCTCACCGCAATCGTTCAGCTCATGCCAGACATAGCCGCGCCCGTCTTCCGTGATGGCCACGACCCGGTCCACGCCGAAGCCCACATTCTTCTCCCCCAGAAAGGGCAGCGCCGTGCCCGCGCGCAGCTCTGCCGCGATGGCCTCGGCGTCAAAACAGTCGAACCAGCCGGGGGCATTGCGCGGCTCGGCCCGGTCAAGGCCCACATAGGTCTCCGTCAGCATGGCCAGCGACGCGCCGGTCTCGAAACAGGCGCGGTAGCGGATGGGAGAGCTGTCCGCGTCAATGCCCTGAAACCCGGTGATCAGGATCGCCTCCGGCTCCCCAGTCACGAGGTTCGTCAGCAAGACTTCCTCCCGCGTGACCGGCTCATAAAAACCGTAAACCTGGAGATAATAGAGGGCGATGCCCGCAATGGCGCCAGACAGGATAAGCACGATACCGATAACCTTTCCACTCATGGCTCAGACCCAAAAGAGGTTGAGATAGGGGCGCTGCATCTTCAGCGCCCGCGCTTGCAAGGACAATGACAAAGGCATGTAGCGCGGCACGTCCATCCATTCATGCGTCTCGACAAAGATCGCGTCGATCCGGGCCGCGACCGGGTGGTCGATCAGCCGCGGGATCAGGTCCCATTCGGACCCTTCGATGTCGATCTTCAAAAGCCGCACATCCGTGTCCTGCGCCGCCAGCCACGCCGGAAAGTCCACCACGTCGACCGCGACGCCGTCATCCGCGTTCAGCCCACGCCACCCCCGGTCCTGCCGGACAAGCGAGGCCGCTTGCGAGTGGCGCGAGACGTCCTCGTTCAGCCGCGCGGAGCGGTAGAGCGTCAGCGTGTCCGCCTGCGCCCCGGCGGCCTTCTGAAACAGCGTAACCCCGGTCCGGTCCCCGACATTGGCGCTTAGGCGCGAAAACGTGTCCGGGTCGGGCTCGAACGCAAAGACAGTCGCGCCCTTGTCCGCCATCTTGTTCGTGAAGACACCCTCATTCGCGCCAAGATCGACGCAGACATCCCCGGGCCGCAGGTCGGCCAGCAGCGCATCAAAGGTATGCTCATTGCGCCAGCGCATCCGCCGCTTGAACTTGCGGAAACAGCGATAGGCAAGCGGCTGCGGCAGGTTGCGCATCCCCCAGGCCATTGACATCTCGAAAAGGCCCCGCGGCACCTGATCGGCAAGCTGGGGGGCGTAGCGGGTATTCACGCGGCATCCCCCGCGCGCCAGCCGCCCGCTTCGGTCTGCACAAAAGCATCCGCGCAGGCCTTGGTCAGCGCGCGCACCCGGCCGATATAGGCCTGCCGTTCGGTCACAGAGATCACGCCGCGCGCGTCCAGCAGGTTGAACAGGTGGCTCGCCTTGATCGCCTGATCGTAGGCAGGCTGGGCCATGACAATGCGGCGCCCGGTCTTGGGATCGTCATGCGGCTCTTCGAGGATGCGCGCGCATTCAGCCTCCGCATCCTTGAAATGCTGAAGCAGTGTGTCGGTGTGCGCCACATCGAAATTCCAGCGCGCATATTGCGCCTCCGCCTCGCGGAAAACGTCGCCATAGGTCAGCGGGATCGGCGCCTGCGGATCGTTGAACGGCATCGCGTTGCCATCGTCAAAGCCCAGCACATACATTGCCAGACGTTCCAGCCCGTAGGTCAGCTCACCCGAGACGGGCGCGCAGTCATGCCCGCCCACCTGCTGGAAATAGGTGAACTGGCTTACCTCCATGCCGTCGCACCAGACCTCCCAGCCAAGGCCCCAGGCCCCCAGCGTGGGGCTTTCCCAATCATCCTCGATAAAGCGGATGTCGTGCAGGTCCATGTCAATCCCGATCGCGGCAAGAGAGCCCAGATACAGCTCCTGCAGGTCCGGCGGGCTGGGTTTGATGATCACCTGGTACTGGTAGTAATGCTGCCAGCGGTTCGGGCTGTCGCCATAGCGCCCATCGGTCGGGCGGCGGGACGGTTGGACATAGGCCGCCGTCCACGGCGTGGCCCCAAGCGAGCGCAGCGTGGTGGCCGGGTGAAAGGTGCCCGCGCCGACCTCCATATCGTAAGGTTGCAGGATCGCGCAGCCGCGCGCAGCCCAGTAGGACTGAAGGCGCAGGATGATCTCCTGAAAGGAACGCGGCGCGTCGGACATGGGCGGCCTCATCGGGGACGGTTTCAGCGCCCCTGTCCTACGCCCGCACCAAGGGGAGGTCAACGCGCCCGCCCACGCGAATTTGCACGCGCGGCAACTGGCCAATCCCGGGAAATCCTGCTTATGTGCCGGGCAATTATCCGCGGTGGGGGCAATTGGAACATGACACGCGTTTGGGCAGCCTTGATCGGTGCAGCGATGTGGTGCACGGCAGCACTGTCGCAATCACCGGACGACATCGTCTGGGTCCAGATCGAGGCGCACCCATCGCTGGCGACAGCCACGGAACGGGCGCGCTTTTTCGCGGGCCGGATCGAGGATGTGAACGGCTTTTCCCTCGGCGGCGGCTGGTATGCGCTGGCGCTTGGCCCCTACCGGCGCGCGGATGCACAGCAGGTGCTGCGGGTCTACCGCGCCGACGGGTTGATCGCGCGCGACAGCTACCTTGCGGATGCATCGGCCTACCGGCAGCAGTTCTGGCCTGTGGGCGCGAATGTCCTGAACCGCCGCGCCGCCGAGGCGCCCGTGCAAGCGCCCGAAGCCCCCGCGGCGGCCCCCGAACCGGCGCCGGCAGACGAGACGCCCGCCGAAGCGCGACGCTCTGAACAGCGCCTGACCCGGGCGGAGCGGGAAGAGCTTCAAATCGCGCTGAAATGGGCGGGCTTTTATACCGGGGCGATTGATGGCGCCTATGGCCGGGGCACCCGCGGGGCAATGGCCCGCTGGCAAGCGGCGCAGGGGCTGGAGGAAACCGGCATCCTGACGACAGCCCAGCGTGCGGAGCTGCTGCGCCAGTACAATGCCGTGCTGGAGGGGCTGGGCCTGCAAACCGTGACGGACGCACAAGCGGGGATCGAGATGCAGCTGCCGACCGAAGTCGTGTCCCTTGCGCGCTATCAAAGCCCCTTTGCGCAGTATGACGGCACCGGCAAGATCGCCGGCGCGCGCGTGCTGCTGATCTCGCAACCCGGGGATCGCACGACCCTGTTCGGCCTTTATGACATCATGCAAACGCTCGAAATCGTGCCGCTGGACGGGGACCGCGAGCGGGGCCGGGACAGCTTTGTGCTGAAGGGCGAGAATGACCGGATCGTAAGCGAGACCCGCGCCCGGGTGGTTGATGGCGCGGTGAAAGGCTTCACGCTGATCTGGCCCGCAGGCGATGAAGAGCGGCGCACGCGCTTGTTGGAAGAGATGAACGCGAGCTTCCGCACCCTGCCCGGCGCGCTGGACCCTGCGGCGGGCGAGGACACCGCGCAAGCGGTGGACCTTGTGGCGGGCCTAGCCGTGCGCACCCCGCGCCTGTCCCGCTCGGGCTTTTTTGTGGACGACGCGGGCACGGTTGTGACCACGGCGGAGGCGGTGCAGGGCTGCACCCGGATCACCCTGGACGAGGAGCTGCAGGCCGAACTCATGACAGATCGCGACGGCGTCGCTGTGCTGCGCCCGCTGGATGCGCTGGCACCTTTGGACGTCGCGCGGCTGAGCCTGCGCGATCCGCGGCTTGGCTCCGATATCGCGGTGGCGGGCTATAGCTATGAAGGCGTCCTGCCCGCGCCTTCGGTGACCTTTGGCACGCTTGCGGATGTGAAGGGCCTTGACGGCAACACGCGCATCGCGCGGCTCGCGGCACAGACATTGCCCGGGGACGTGGGCGGTCCGGTTCTGGATGCCAGTGGCGCGGTCGTCGGGATGCTCTTGCCGCCCGAAAGCGGGGCCCGGACCCTGCCCGGCGAGGTCGCCTTTGCTGCAAAGGCCGAAACACTGGCCGAAGTCATTTCCGAAGCGGGCCGTTCCGCCCGGGCATCAGGCGCAGACAGCCAAAGCCTGCCGCCCCAAGACATCGCCGCCCGCGCGTCGGGCATGACCGTGCTGGTCAGCTGCTGGGATTAACTTCGCGGTAAATTGTCGGCACTTGCGCAGGGCCGCATTAGGCCCGCGTTAACGGTTTAGGGCCTACTCCTCTCCCCATCGCGTGGGGGCGCGTTTCGAGTGGAGTGGACCCATGACCAAGACTTTCCTGGCCGCGATTGCGGCGACCCTTCTGGCAATCCCGGCCTCTGCGGCGGTTGAAACGCCCCCTGCAAACCTTGGCGGGCAGTGGTGGACCAACGCGCTGGGCTGCGAGTACAGCCGCGCGGGCCTGCCCGGGCAGACGATGTGGTTCCTGATCATCAACACGTCCAAGCCCGGCTGCCCGACCTATATCAAAGGACACAGCGGCCCCAGCAACTACGCCGCGCACGGCCCGCTGGTGCGCCGCTAGGCGGTGATCTCAGGCGTCACGCGGATGAGTGTCGGGCCGTTTGCGTCAAAGGCGGCGCGGACAGCGTCCTGCATCTGCGTCAAGCTGGAAGGTGCCTCCGCGTGGGCGCCGAAGGCACGGGCAAGCGCGATGAAATCCGGATTGCGCTGAACCACCGCGTTCGGCGCGATCTGCGCGGCAATCATGCTGTCCTCAATCTCGCCAAGCTTGCCGTTGTCCCAAAGGAAGATCGGCAGCGGCAGGCCCAGTTCAACCGCCACGCCCAGCTCGGCCATCGTGTAGTGAAAGCCGTAATCGCCGATGATGCAAAGCGTCGGTGCGCCCTGCCGCGCCACGGCCCCGCCGATGGCGGCAGGCAGCGCATAGCCCAGCGTGCCAAAGCCCGTGGGGTGGTGCCAGTGGCCGGGCCGGTCCATGTCCCAGACCTCCTTGGCGGTGTAGGCGAACTGGGTCATGTCCGAATAGATCATCGTGCCACCCGGCAGGCAGTCCCGCAGCGCATCACAGACGGGCACGATGCCGGGGCGTTCGGCCATCACCTCGGCGCGCCATCGGGTGCGCAATTCCGCCACTTCGGACGACGACCAGCCCGGCGCTGGCGCGATTGGTGTGAGCGCCAGTGCCGCTGAAACATCCTGCCAATCCCCCAGGATTGTCCAATCTGCGCGGTGGCGGTCAGACAAAACCTCAGAGTCAATGTCGATCCGGTAAAGCGGCGCGCCCTCATGACCCAATGCGGCTCGCCAGAGATCCACTTCCGCAAGTTCGCATCCAACCGCAACGACCAGATCGGCGGACGAGATGACCCGCGCACTGTCAGGTCGCGCGAGTGTCGCGCTGAAAGAAAGGGGGTAGTCAGGTGCGACCGAGCCGCGCCCGGCATAGGAAGTGAACGCGGCCGCGCCCAGTTCCTCCAGGAGCGGTGTTACATCGGCGCTCACCCCACCCCCAATAATGAAAAGTGGGCGATCGGCGCTTTCCAAGGCGCGGCGCAGGTCGCCTACGTCGCTCACATGCGCCGCGTTTCCGGTCGGTGCATACCCGGCATCGGGAGCGGACGGAGCAACTTTCTCAAGCTGCGCAATCGGCACTTGTATGTGCTTGGGACGCTTTCGGTTGGTCTCAAACTCCATCAGAGCCCGATCAATCAGCGCATAGGCCGCCTCTGCGCTGCGCGCCTCTTCGGACCAGTCGCAGACCGTCGCCGCCGCCGCGCGTTGGTTCTTCATCTGGTGCAGCTGGCCGCGCGTCGCCGCCGTCTCGTCAAGGCAGGAGGAGATCACGAGCATCGGAACCGAGTCGCTATAGCCCTGCCCCATCGGCGTCATGATATTCGTCAGCCCCGGCCCGGTGATCACATACGCCACCCCCGGCTTGCCCGTCGCCCGGGCATAGCCGTCGGCCATGAAGCCCGCGCCCTGCTCGTGCCGCGCCAGAACGTGGGTGATCCCGGCCTCTTCGATCCCGCGATAGAGTTCCTGATTGTGCACGCCGGGAATGCCAAAGATCACGTCCACCCCGCGATCTTTCAGCATGTGGGAGATTTGCGCGCCAAGCGGTCGTTCCATTCAAGCTCTCCAAAAGCCAACGGTGAGAATGGCATAGACCGCCATCAACTCCAGCCGCCCCAGCAGCATCGCAATCGCCAGGATCCACTTGGCCGTGTCGTTGAGCGGCTCAAAATTGCCCGCAGGGCCGATGATATCGCCCAGACCGGGGCCAATATTGGCCAGCGCAGCGGAGGCGCCCGAAACGGCCGTCACAAAATCCAGCCCCGTCATGCCAAGTGACACAGCGACCAGCCCCAGCGTGACGATAAAAAAGACAAAGAAGGACATGACCGAGTTCAGCACCTCATCGCTCACCGGGCGGCCCTGATAGCGGGGCGTGAATAGGCCGTGGGGCGAGCGTGTCTTCATCAGCTGCGCGCGGATCGATGCGATTAAAAGCTGGTAGCGGAAGACCTTGATCGAACAGGCGGTGGAGCCCGCACAGCCCCCAATCAGCCCGGTGAAAAACAGGACGGCAACCGCGAAACTGCCCCAGGCCATGTAGTTGGCGCTGGCATAGCCCGTCCCGGTCAGCAGAGAGACGGCGTTGAACAGGGCCAGCCGGAAGCCTTCCTCCGCCCCCATCCCGGAATGCGCCCAGGTCCACAGCGATATGACCAGAACGATGCCCCCTGCCGTCATCAGAAAGACATGGATTTGCGTGTCAGCCAAAAGGGGGCGCGCGGTGCCCGCGCTCAGCTGCACAAAGCGCACGAAAGGCAGCGCGGCGAGCACCATGAACACCGACGCCGCATATTGCGCGGCAGGCGGGAAGGCCGCGAAGGACGCGTCGTAATTGGCAAATCCGCCCGTCGCGATGGTGGTCATTGCGTGCACGGTGGCGTCAAACAGGTCCATGCCGCAGAGCGTGTAGACAATTGTGCACAGCAAGGTCAGGCCGAGGTAAATCGTCGAAATACGCGAGGAAATCTCGGTCGCGCGGGGTAGGATCTTGCCCATCGTGTCAAACCCTTCGGAGCGGAAAATCTGCATCCCGCCGACGCGCAATTCGGGCAGGAACACCATCGCCACAACGATAATGCCGATGCCCCCCAGCCATTGCAGCAGCCCGCGCCAGAGCAGAAGGCCCTTGGGCAGCGCCTCCAGCCCGGAAAGGACGGTCGATCCGGTCGTGGTCAGGCCCGACATCGCCTCGAAAAAGCCGTCCGTGTAGTCGGTTTGCGTGGCGCCGAAGACAAAAGGCAGCGCGCCAAAGATCGGCAGGGTCAGCCACACGCCCGTGGTCAGAAGGAAGGTCTGCTGGATCGTCAGCCCCTCGCGCACCCCGTTCCGGCAACTCAGCGCGACGGTCCCGCCCGTCAGGATCGTGACCAGTGCCGATTGGGCAAAGACGGGCCAATGCCCCCGCCCTTCGGCCAGATCGACCAGCAAGGGCATCAGCATCGCCGCCCCCAGCACGGTCACCAGAAGGCCTATTACATATCCGACGGGGCGCAGATCCATGCGCCAGACGTGACGCGGCCCCGCGGCCCTGTCAAGCGGCGCTCAGAAGCCGTGAAAGACGATGTCGAGCGCGCGGGTGATCTCGTCGCGGTAGAGGGACAGATCGGCAAGCGGCATCTGCAGGGCGGCTGTTGGAACAGCCGCGAGTTCCTGCGGGTGCAAAACGTAGGTGTGGTTCGCGAGTTCGAACTGCGGCTTGAGGCGCGGGATCGGCGGCGGTGCATTTTTGGCAAGTATGAGGGGGGCGACGATACGTGTGCCGGTGTCCAGAAAGTCAGTCTGCACGTCGACAACGAGCGCACCGCTTCCAAGGTCGTAGACGTTGTACTGCATCAATCGGGAAGCTTCACAACCTGCCACTTGGCCAAAGGCGGCCCATTTTCCTCGATCCACGCACGGTGGGCGTCGAGCGCCTCCTGGTTCTCCGCTTTCCAGGCGGCGGCCTCTGCCTCTTTGACAGCGCGGCGGAGCGCACCGTCGGCAACTTCGGAAACATTCACCCCAAGCACACGGGCGCGGTCGAGCGCGTGCGCATCAAGGGTGACATTGGTGCGTTTTTTTATAGCCTGGTTCATGCACTGAGTTATACACACAATTGGTGTGTAGATCAAGGTGCACCCCGCAGGGTGCACCTCACGTTTTAGCCAACGTGGAACAGGCTCTGGAACAGGCGCGGGTCGAGGCTGTCTTGGGCAAAGGTCTCGCCCTCGGTCAGGACCGACACCGCGTCATGGCTATGCAGGCTTTCCTGATGCGAGGCGATCACACGGAAATCGCCGATGCGCACGTCTGCCAGAAGCTGCTGGCAGAAGAGGCGCGCCGCATCCTCGACAAAGATCGGGTTGGCCGCGTTCAGCTCGGCAAAGGCCTGCTCGTCCTCGCGCTTGACCATGACTTGCGTCTCGGTCGGGACCGCGCGGCGGCAGGCCTCGATCAGGTCTTCGAACCATACATCCGCGCCCTCCTCCAGCACCACCGAGACCCGCGCGACGGAGCGCTGGGAATGCGGCGTGGCCAGCTGGCCGCGCGTGGCCCGCGCGTGCTCGGAAAGCTCAAGGCTACATGGGCACGTTGAGGAGTAGACATAATCGAGGTGCACGATCTTCTTGCGCACGCCCGCGGTCTCCACCAGTTCAAGCGCGATGTCGTAATACTGATAGCCGCTCAGGCCCGACCGCAGGCTGTCCACCCGCATCGGGAAGGACATGCGCATCTGGATACGGGCGTCAAAGCTCTCAAGGTCCGCCTTGTAGTCGTCAAGCGCCGCCTCGATTACCTCAAAGCTGAAGGTTTCCTCCGCATGGCGATAAAAGGACCGCATGATCCGGGACATGTTGATGCCCTTCTTGTCCGCCTCAAGGCTGACCGTGCCGGTCACCGACGTCTCCAGCATCACTTCGCCCGCGTCGCGGGTGCGGTAGCGGATCGGCAGGCGAAAGTTCGAGATGCCGACATGCTGGATCTGCTGGCGCGCGCCGCGGATCAGGCTGGACGGGCCATTTTGAAGGTCGGGCAGGCCCGCTTTATACGACGCGTCCACGTCAAACCCCTCGGGGTAGTCGCGCGAGAACGCCGGGTAGGCGACACCATCCGCGCCCGGAACGAGACGGGCGACGGAGGGATCAAGCTCGAAAATCTCGGTTGCGCTGGCCTGTTCGGCCCACTTACGCAGGACGGCCAACGCCGCCTCTGCCTCGTTGCGTTCGGGTATTGCAGTCAATTCGGGCGCATGAATGTTCATGGAAGTGGCCCCCCTTTCTGTGTGCCGCACGAACATAAGCGCGCCGGCATGGCTTTTCCAATTAACATCAGAAATACGTCCACAAACGGCAGGTGGATCACGCGGACGTGTTGATTCCGAAATATTTTTTTCGGGTCAGGCCGCGGCGAGCGCCTGTCTCAGGTCCGCGATCAGATCTTCCGTGCCTTCAAGCCCCACCGAAATGCGCACCAGCCCGGGGGTGATCCCCAGCGCCTCTTTCTGGTCCTGCGGCAAGCGTTGATGGGTCGTTGTCGCAGGCGGGGTGAGGATGGTTTTGGCATCCCCGAGGTTGTTGGAGATCACCCCGATCTTCACCGCGTTCAAAAAGGCAAACGCCGCGTCCTGACTGCCCAGATCAACCGATAGAATCGTCCCGCCTGCACCCATCTGGCGCTGCGCCAACGCGTGTTGCGGATGCGAGGGAAGGCCGGGGTAGATCACCTTGACCGTCCCCTCCAGCGCCTCCGCAATGGCTTGCGCGCTCGCGGTTTGCGCCCGGACGCGCAGATCAAGCGTCTCCAGCCCCTTGAGCATGACCCAGGCGGTGAAGGGCGACATCGAACCGCCCGTGTGCTTCATGTACGGCTCGACCGTGCCGCGGATGAACGCTTCGGTGCCAAGGATCACACCGCCCAGCGCGCGGCCTTGCCCGTCAATATGTTTGGTGGCGGAATAGATCACCACATCCGCCCCCTGCGCAATCGCATCGGACCAGACCGGCGTGGCAAAGACATTGTCCACCACCACGCGCGCGCCCACCGCATGGGCCAAATCACAGACCGCGGCGATGTCGATCACCTCCAGCGTCGGGTTCGACACGCTTTCAAAAAAAACCACGTCCGTCTCGGGCGTGATCGCCGCGCGCCACGCGTCCATGTTGGTGCCGTCGACCAGCACCACCTCCACCCCGAACCGGCGCAGCACGTTTTCCAGAACGTAAAGGCACGAGCCGAACAGCGCACGGGACGACACAACGCGGTCCCCGGCCTTGACCATGCTCATCAGCGCGCCGCTGACCGCGGCCATGCCGCTTGCCGTGGCAAAGCCGTCCTCGGCCCCTTCCAGCGCCGCGATCCGCTCTTCGAACATGCGCACGGTGGGGTTGCCGTAGCGGGCATAGATGAACTCGTCGGTCCCCGCCGCCTCAAACCGCTGCGCCGCCGCCTCGGCGCTGTCGTAAACAAAGCCCTGTGTGAGGAAAATCGCCTCCGACACCTCGCCATATTGGCTGCGCCGCGTGCCGGAATGCACCGCCCTCGTTCGCTTGTCCATAATCCGTCTCCACTGGCGGTGCAGGTGAAGGGCCCACCACCAAAAAAGCCCCCGAACGCAGGTCGTGCGCAGGGAGCCCTTGCATGACCTTTTAGCGGAAGTGTTTAACGTGGCCCGCAATCCGGTAACAAATCGCCACGCCTCCTGCCTATGCGGCCCAGTGTTGCACGTCAACACCGTCACGGTGCTGTAACGCATCCTTCATGTGCCCGTCATATGACCACACCATAGCAGCCGCACCAAATGTGGTAGGAGGCGCTGCGATGCCTGTCCTCAGACTGAATGCACGGCCGCAGGGGCTCGCGATCCACGGCTCTGCCGCCTGCGCCGATGGCGCCCTGCGCCGCGCCGCGGCAGGGACCGGGCCGATCATCGTGATGATCCACGGCTACAAATACCTGCCCGGGCATCCACGCCACTGCCCCCATGTCAGCATCTTCAAATCCGGCGCCACCCACGTGCAGTGCTGGCCGCGCAACTTGGGCTTTGGTGGCGGAGACCCGGACGAAGGGCTCGCCATCGCCTTTGGCTGGGACGCGCGCGGCGCCTTGTGGGATGTGGCCGCCCGCGCGGTGGCGGCGGGAGAGGTGCTGGCCAGCGCCATCCGCATCCTGAGCCGCGCCGCTCCGCACCGGCCCGTGCACATCATCACTCACTCTATGGGCTCCGAAGTGGCGCTGTCGGCGCTGCATCACCTGCCCCGCGGTGCGGTGGCCCGCGTCCTCGCCCTGACCGCCGCGAGCTACCGCAGCCGCGCCGAAGAGGCGCTGGCAACTGACGCGGGGCGCACGGCGGAGCTTTTGAACATCACCAGCGGCGAGAATGACATCTTTGATGCCGCGTTCGAGTGCCTCGTGCGCGCGCCCCAGCGCGGCGACCGCGCGCTTGGCACCGGGCTCAGCGCCCGCAACGCGGTCACGATCCAGATCGACTGCCACACGACGCTGGGTGCGCTGTCCCAGCTCGCAGGGCCGATTGCCGCGCCCAGCCGCCGGATCTGCCACTGGTCCGCCTATTTGCGCCCCGGTGTGCTGGATTTCTACCAGACCGCGATGCGCGCGCCCGAACGGCTGCCGCTGGCAACGCTGCAACACATGCTGCCCGGGGCCCGCACCCCCCGCTTTGCGCATCTTTTGCCGCTGCGCAGCCGCGCGCGGGGCTTGCCTTCTGCAAACGTGGCGGCATCCTGACGCTCCGCAACCCGGAGTGCCCCATGCCTATCGACCTTTACTTCTGGCCCACGCCCAACGGGTGGAAAGTGTCCATCGCGCTGGAGGAGATGGCGCTGGACTATGACACCCACCTGATCGACATCACCGCCGGGGACCAGAAAGCGCCCGCCTTCCTCGCTCTGTCGCCCAACGGGCGGATGCCCGCGATTGTCGACCCGGACGGCCCGGACGGCGCGCCGATCTCTGTCTTTGAATCTGGCGCGATCCTGCAATACCTCGCGGAAAAGACGGGGCAATTTGGCGGCGCCACCGCGCGGGAGCGCATTGCGGTGACCGAATGGCTGATGTGGCAGATGGGCGGGCTGGGTCCGATGGCGGGGCAGACGCATCATTTTTGGAAATACGCTCCCGCGATGGGCCACGACCTGCCTTATGCCAAGGACCGCTACGCGTCAGAGACCGCGCGCCTTTACGGTGTTCTGGATCGTCGCCTTGCGGACAACGCATACGTCGCGGGCGATTTCTACTCCATCGCGGATATGGCGATCTGGGGCTGGGCGTCCCTCTGGAAGGGCCAGCAGCACGACATCGAGACGACTCCAAACCTCGCCCGCTGGCTGGAGACGGTCGGCGCCCGCCCCGCCGTTCAACGGGGCCGCGCTTTGGCAGCTGAAAAGCGCGCCTCAGTCCAGCAAGCGACCAAGGGCGATCTGTTCAAAAAGTAGGATGGGCAATATTGCCCATCCTACAGCGCACGCCAACCAATATCGCGCCGGCAGAACCCCTCGGGCCAATCCACCGCATCCACCAGCGCATAGGCCCGCTCCCGCGCCTCCGCCAGGCTCGCACCGCGCGCCGTCGCGTTCAGCACCCGGCCCCCGGTCGCGACGATCTTGCCGTGCGCCTGCGACGTGCCGGCATGGAACATCATCTCGAAACTGGTGCCCTCCAGCGCGTCCAGGCCCCTGATCTCACTGCCTTTCTCATAGCTCCCGGGGTAGCCCTTCGCCGCCAGCACCACCGTCATCGCGTGATCATCGGCCCAGTTCACCTGCGCGTCCGCCAGCCGCCCTTCGGCGGCAGCGTGCATCAGGTCCAGCGCTTGCGCGCCCAGCCGCATCATCAGCACCTGGCATTCGGGATCGCCAAAGCGCACGTTATACTCCACCAGCCGCGGCGCCCCGTCCTTGATCATCAGACCGGCATAAAGCACCCCCTGATAGGGCGTGCCGCGCCGCGCCATCTCGGCCATGCAGGGGCGGATGATCTCGTCCATCGCGCGCTGGGCCACTGCGTCTGTCAAAACCGGCGCGGGCGAATAGGCGCCCATGCCGCCCGTGTTCGGCCCCGTATCCCCCTCGCCCACGCGCTTGTGGTCCTGCGCGGTGCCGATGGGCAGCACGTCCTCCCCGTCGCAGAGGACAAAAAACGACGCCTCTTCCCCGGCCATGAACTCCTCAATCACGACCTCCGCGCCAGCACCGCCAAACGCGCCGCCAAACATGTCGTCAATCGCGGCCTCGGCCTCCGCCACGGTCTGCGCGATGATCACGCCCTTGCCCGCGGCCAGTCCGTCTGCCTTCACGACAATCGGCGCGCCTTGCGCCTGCACATATGCCTTGGCTGCTGCCGCATCGCTGAAGTGCCCATAAGCCGCCGTCGGCGCACCTGCCGCATCGCACACGGCCTTGGTAAACGCCTTCGACGCCTCTAATTGCGCCGCTGCCGCCGATGGGCCGAACACAGGGATCCCCGCGTCGCGCACCCGGTCCGCAACCCCGGCGGCCAAGGGCGCCTCCGGCCCGACGATCACCAGATCGATGCTCTCTTCCTCGGCAAAGCCGACCACCGCGCGCCCGTCTTCGGCATCCAGCGCCGCGATTTCAGCGATCCGCGCGATCCCGGCGTTGCCCGGCGCCACGATCAGCCGATCGCATTTGGGGTTCTGCAGCACCGCCCACGCAAGGCTGTGTTCACG
Organism: Pseudomonadota bacterium; assembly: GCA_039817385.1. Taxonomy (GTDB): domain Bacteria; phylum Pseudomonadota; class Alphaproteobacteria; order Rhodobacterales; family Rhodobacteraceae; genus JBCBCP01. The sequence continues at coordinate 758,170 of JBCBVY010000001.1, forward strand.
CCCGCCCCCACCGAGGATCAAAATGTTCATCGCGCGCTCCCTTGGCCTTGCCGCGCCCGCGTTCTAGGCTGCGGGGCAGATAACGACAAGGCACCCGCATGGACCTCCTCGACGATCCAACCCCCGGCTCGAACACGCCCGAATTCACCGTCTCGGAAATCTCCGGCACGGTGAAGAAGCTGATCGAGGGGGAGCTGGGCTGGGTCCGGGTCAAGGGCGAGGTGGGGCGGGTCATGCACGCCCGCTCCGGGCATCTTTATTTCGACCTCAAGGACGACCGGAACACTCTGGCCTGCATGACGTGGAAGGGCCAGCTGAGCGGGCTGGGCGTGGTGCCCGAGGAAGGCATGGAAATCGTTGCCGAAGGGCGCATGACCGCCGGGTTCCAGTCAAAATATTCGCTGAACGCCCAGCGCGTAACCATCGCGGGCGCAGGCGCGCTGATGGCTCTCTTGGAGCAGCGCAAGAAAGCGCTCGCCGCTGAAGGGCTGTTCGAGCAGTCCCGCAAGAAGCCCATCCCCTACCTGCCAGAGATAATCGGGGTGGTGACCTCGCCGCAGGGCGCTGTGATCCGCGATATCCTGCACCGGCTGCGCGACCGTTTTCCGCGCAAAGTTCTGGTCTGGCCCGCCGCGGTGCAAGGCGCGGCATGCGCGCCCGAGGTGGCCCGCGCGATCCAGGGCTTCAACGCGCTCAGCCCCGGGGGCGCGGTGCCGCGGCCCGACCTGATCATCGTCGCCCGCGGCGGCGGGTCGGTCGAAGACCTGTGGGGGTTCAACGAAGAGGTTGTCGCCCGCGCGGCTGCCGCGTCAGACATTCCGCTGATCTCCGCCGTGGGGCATGAGACGGACACGACGCTGATCGACTTCGTCTCGGACCTGCGCGCGCCCACACCCACCGCCGCGGCTGAGGCCGCGGTGCCCGTCCGGCACGAGCTGGCCGCGTGGCTGGAAAGCCAGGGCGCACGGATTTCCACCGCCACCTCGCAAGGGCTGGCGCGGCGCAGCCAACGGCTTGCGGACCTTTCGCGTGCCTTGCCCCGGCCCGACAGCTTGCTGGACAACCCGCGCCAGCGGCTTGACCGGCAAGCAGACCGGCTTGGCCCCGCGCTGTCCAGCGCGGTGCAAAAACGCAAGGTGCAGCTGGCCGATGCCGGAGGCGCCCTGCGCCCTGCAACGCTGATGCGCCGCACCAAAAATGAGCGGCGGCGGCTGGATGCGCTCGCCGCGCGCCTTGCCCCCGCCCTGGACCGGCTGGTGGCGGCCAAGTCCGAACGGATCGCTGCGCGCAGTGCCCGCTTTGACCCCGCGCGCCTTGGCCAGCAAACCAGCGCCGCGCGCGAGCGGCTGACCCGCGCGGCCACCGGGCTGGCGCGCACCGGCACCGCGCAGTTGGACGCCCTGCGCCGCAAGCTGGAAGCGATGGACCGCCTGCGCGAGACGCTGAGCTACAAGGCCACCCTTGCCCGCGGCTACGCAGTGGTGCGCGGCGACGGCGCGGTGGTCACGACCAAGCAGGCGGCAGAGACGGCTTCCGGCCTCGAGATCGAATTCGCCGATGGTCGGCTCAAGCTGGGCGGCGGCAAAACCCCTGCAAAATCAAAGCCTAAATCGCCCGAACAAGGCTCGCTCTTTTAACCTTCACTTGGCCCGAAAAACTCCGGGGGGCGCCGGAGGCGCAGGGGCAGAGCCCCCTCTACACCCCAATCTTTGGACCCAAACACAGCATCTCTTCGCCCAAATCCTGCGCCTCATACAGCTCGGTCGCATTCGGCTCGTTCTCGAACCGCGCGATCAGCCCGCCGCTGCCCAGCTCAAAGGTCCAGCATTGCGGCTCGGGCCGGTCCTCGTAGACAAAACAGATCAACGGGCCGTCATCATACCAATACCCGTCCTTGCATTCCCCATCGAGGAAAGACCACCGCACGCGCCGGTTCTCCAGGTAAATCTCCGCCCCGTAAGGCGCGCCATTCTGGCCAAAAAACAGCGTGCGCCCGGTGGTATAGGCTTCGAATTCCGGGCCGGTCATCGGCTCGGCGGTCACAGGTGCGGCCAGCAGGGCCAGAAGCAGAAAAGCGTATCGCATGGCCCCACCCTGCCATGCAGCAAGCCGCCGCGCTAGGCTTCGCTCCACGCCGCAGCGCGCCGGTCCATAATCCGCCGCCAGAGCGGCGGGATCAGCGCGATCACCGCCATCACCGGCAGCGACTGCGGCAGCATCGGCATCTCCTCGGTCAGCTCCAGCGCGGGATAGTGGCGGCCCGGACGCATGTGGTGGTCCGAGTGGCGCGGCGCGTTCAGCATCATCGCCGCCGAGGCCCAATGCGGCGCGTTCCAGCTATGGGCGGGGCCCACCGGCTCCGGCTTTCCTGTGGATAAAATGCGGCGTCTGAGGCCGTAGTGCTGTACATAATCGGACAAAAGCAGCTGGACCTGTGCATAAAGCGCCAATCCGACCAAAATCAGCACTCCGGCGAAACCGCCCAACAGGGCCGCGCCCAGCAGCGTCAGAACTGCACCCACGCCATAAGCCACGTAAGGATGCGCGAGCCCGCGATACCGCTTGCGCTCCGCCCGCCAGCCTGCGCGGAACGCGCCAACCCATGCCCGCAGCACGTAGCGCCAAAACCCCATGCCTTTTGGCGCGGAGTTTGGGTCCGCATCCGTCGCCGCGTGCACATGGTGCACCAGCGGATGGGCCGACGCGTGATGGCCATAAAGCAGCGTGGTGTAGACGGCCACGCCCAGCCGGTGCAGCCCGCGCTGCGGCCGGTGGATCAGCTCATGGGCGTTAGAACTGCTGACCTGACCGAACCAGAGGCTCAGCCCCACGAACAGCGCGATTTTCGCCGCCGTCTCCATCGGCCCGGTCAGGGCGATGACGGCGATGATCAAAAGGGCAAAGTGGGTCAGCGCAATAAGGACGGACAGCACATCGCCCGATGTGTCGGACGGCGCCAGCGCCACCTCCCACTTGTCGGCGAAAAACACCGCGACCGTGATCGCAAACAGCCCCGCGCCGGCCCAAAGCCCGCCCCAAACCGCGCCGAGCGCGAGGAGAACCGCGGGGCCGAGGCTCGCGATGACAAAGGGCAGAAAGTGCATGGCATTCCTCCGGCTCAGACCGAGGCTTGGGTGGCGTCGCGCGTTTCCTATAGCGGAATTTCGACCACATTCGGGCCTGAGGTTGAAGAGGCGATGGCGCCGCGCCCCGAAAACGCGCCGCGAGAGGTCGTTTTTGAGCGTCGTTGCCCGGCGGCCAGCCGTTATTATGCAACCCGGATCAAGGGGAGGCCCGCATGGCACTGGACGATCGGAGCAAGGACGGCGTTTGGAAATCAGGCCGCGGCAAGGGCCGCGTGCGCCCCAAAGGCCGCGCGCTGGAGGATCAGGCCTGGGGCGAGGTGCGCGCGCTGCTCGGCGATGCGCCGCGCCGCCGCGATCTGCTGATCGAACATCTGCACCTGATCCAGGACCGCTACGGCCATCTGTCCGCTGCGCACCTGCGCGCGCTGGCCGAAGAGATGCGGCTGTCGATGGCCGAGGTCTATGAGGTTGCGACCTTCTATGCCCATTTCGACGTGGTGAAAGAAGGCGAGGCCCCGCCCCCCGCGCTCACCATCCGGGTCTGCGATTCCCTGTCCTGTGAACTCGCCGGGGCGCAAGCGCTGAAAGCCGCGCTCGAAGACGGGCTGGACCCGGCAGACGTCCGCGTGGTGCGCGCGCCGTGCATGGGCCGCTGCGACACCGCCCCAACGCTGGAGATTGGGCACAACCACATCGACTTTGCCACGCCCGAAAAGGTCCACGCGGCCATCGCGGCAAATGATACGCACACCCACATGCCCGACTTTGAGACGCTGCAAGACTACGTCGCCACAGGCGGTTACGAGGCACTCTTCGACCTTCGTGCGAAGGGTGACTGGGAAAAAGTGCAAGAGCAGGTGCACGCCTCCGGCCTGCGCGGCCTTGGCGGCGCCGGGTTCCCCTCTGGCAAGAAATGGGGCTTTGTCCGCGCCAATCCCGGCCCGCGCTATCTGGCGGTGAACGGGGACGAGGGTGAGCCGGGAACCTTCAAGGATCGCTACTACTTAGAGCGCGCACCTCACCTTTTTCTCGAAGGGATGCTGATCGCTGCGTGGGCCGTCGAGGCCGACAAATGCTACATTTACATGCGCGACGAATACCCGGCCGTGCTGGCGATTTTGCGGCGTGAAATCAAGGCACTGGAAGACGCAGCCTATGTGGATAAAGGCTATATCGAGCTGCGCCGCGGCGCGGGCGCCTATATCTGCGGCGAAGAAAGCGCGATGATCGAAAGCATCGAGGGCAAGCGCGGGATGCCCCGCCACCGCCCGCCTTTTGTGGCGCAGGTGGGTCTGTTTGGTCAGCCGACGCTGGTGCACAACGTGGAGACGCTGCACTGGGTTGCCCGGGTGTGCCGCGAGGGGCCGGAGGTGCTGAACGCGGTGGCGCATAACGGGCGCGTGGGCCGCCGCAGCTATTCCGTCTCGGGCCGGGTGCGGCATCCGGGCGTGTACCTGCTGCCGGCTGGCAGCACGATCACCGACATCATCGCGGCCGCGGGCGGCATGGCGGAGGGCCACGTGTTCAAAGCCTACCAGCCCGGGGGGCCGTCCTCAGGCCTGCTGCCTGCCACGATGGATGACGTCCCGCTCGATTTCGATACACTCCAGCCGCATGGCACGTTCATCGGGTCGGCGGCGGTGGTGGTGCTGTCGGATCAGGACCGCGCCCGCGATGCCGCGCTGAACATGCTGCGGTTCTTCGAAGACGAATCCTGCGGCCAGTGCACCCCCTGCCGCGTCGGGTGCGAAAAGGCGGTCAAGCTGATGCAGGCGGATCGCTGGGACACCGGCCTGCTGGATGAGCTGTGCACCGCGATGGCCGACGCCTCCATCTGCGGGCTGGGGCAAGCGGCGCCGAACCCCATCCGCCTTACGATGAAGCACTTCCCGGATGAGGTTTAGAGCCGCCTGCCTTGCCGTACTGACCGCGGGTCAGGCGGCGGCGTTTGAGCCGAACCAATTTGCGTTTTTCGACTACATCCTGACACCGATGGCCATCACCTGGGGCTGCGGCGCAGATCCGGTCGCGGACATCAAACGGCTGACGACCCTTGCAGAAGCATTCACGGAAGATGCGCAGCAAGCGGACCTGATGCCGTCCGTTCAACTCTTGGCAGAGGTCATGCAGCGCCCCGATGGATTGGCGCAGCTTCTTGGGGCGCAACTCACATCCGAACAATCTGCGCAATTATGCGATGCCGCAGCACCGCTTCGCTTTGACTGGCTCACGCCGGAGGCTTTGAACGATCCGTCCTTCGAAGCACCGGCTGATGTTCGCCTGGCCTTCAAACGGTTTTTCGAAGCTGCAGAAGCAATTGAGCCCTGAAGCCCGCCTCTTCCGATCCGCCGCATCCTCGCTTAACTAGGGGCAGCAAATCGGGAACCGCGCATGGCCTTTTTCAAAAAACTCAAGGATCGGCTTTTTAAGTCTTCTTCCAAACTGGACGAAGGGCTCGAAGCACTGGTCGAAGATGGCGGCGAAATCGACGCGGCGCCCCCGGCGCTGAGCCCCGAGCAACCCGCGCCAACGCCGGAACCGGCGTTGGTCCCGGACCCTACGCCAGCGCCCGCTCAGCACACCGACGCGCCGCAGGCAGAGCCACACCTTGAACCGGACCTGCCTCAGCAACCCAAACCGCAGCCAGAGCCGGACCTACCGCCCGCCCCGACCCCCAAGCCTGAGCCGGACACGCCCCCCGCACCCCAGCCGCAACCGGAGCCAGACACCCCGCCCACGCCGATACCGGACACGGCACCCGAGCCGCAAAAACCCGGCCTCATCGGTCGCCTCCTGGGCCGCGGCGCCGGCCCGGTCATGCGCCGCACGCTCGATGACGCGATGCTGGAAGAGCTCGAAGAGGTGCTGATCGCCGCCGACATGGGCGTTGAGACGGCCCTGCGCGTCTCAGCAGGCCTCGCCGAAGGGCATATGGGCCGCAAGCTGTCGGTAGACGAGATTAAGGCGCTGCTCGCCTCCGAGATCGCGCAGATCATGGAACCGGTGGCCAAGCCGCTGCCCCTCTACCCCAAAACGCCGCAGGTCGTGCTGGTTGTCGGGGTCAACGGATCGGGCAAAACGACAACCATCGGCAAACTCGCCAGCCAGTTCCGCGCCGCGGGCAAATCCGTCGTGATCGCCGCCGGGGATACGTTCCGCGCCGCCGCCGTCGAACAGCTTCAGGTCTGGGGGGACCGCGCGGGCGTGCCCGTGCTGACCGCGCCCGAAGGCTCCGACCCCGCGAGCCTCGCCTTTGACGCGATGAGCCAAGCGCAAGCGGACGGCGCCGACCTTCTGATGATCGACACCGCGGGCCGCCTGCAAAACCGCCAGGACCTGATGGAGGAACTGGCCAAGATCGTCCGCGTGATCCGCAAGAAGGACGAGAGCGCCCCGCATAACACCCTGCTCGTGCTCGACGCCACCACGGGCCAAAACGCGCTCAGCCAGGTCAAGATCTTCCAGCAGGTCGCCGATGTATCGGGCCTCGTGATGACCAAGCTCGACGGCACCGCCAAGGGCGGCGTGCTCGTCTCCCTCGCCGACCGGTTCGGCCTGCCGATCCACGCCATCGGAGTGGGCGAGCAAATCGACGACCTCGCCCCGTTCGATCCCGAAGACTTCGCCAAAGCCCTGACAGGCGCAAACTGACCCACCCCTTCTTTGGGTTCCAAATATCCCGGGGGGTCTGGGGGGCTGGCCACCCAGCGGATGCCAACAAGGCACAAGCATGACAGAGTGGCTCCTCTCCATCGAAGGCACCGAGACCGGCCACAGGGTCGCCCTCGCCCTCGCCATCGCTGCCGCCTTCCTGCACGCGGTCTTCGGCGCGCTTCAGAAGGGCCGGCACGATCCCTGGCTGACCCGCGGCGCGATCGATGCCAGCTACGGGGTTATGGCGGCGCCCTTTGCGCTCCTCATAGTGCCGTGGCCGGAGGCGCATATGTGGCCGATCTTTGCGACCGTGTTCGTGATCCACGTGATCTACAAATGCCTGCAGGCCTGGGCCTATACCAAGGGCGCCTACACCGTAGTCTACCCGGTTGTCCGGGGCTGCGGGCCATTCTTCACGGTGATCGGCGCCTATATTCTGTTCGAGGAAACCTTCACCCTGGTCCAGTGGCTGGGCGTGGGCGTGCTGATGGCGGGCATCTTTGGCCTTGCAGGCTACAACCTGCGCCACACCACGGCCCAGCGCGACACGCTGCGCAGCGCGCTGGGTCTTGCGGTGCTCACAGGCCTCTTCGTGGCGCTTTACACCACCTATGACGCCTACGGTATCCGCGCGACGGCGAACCCGTTCACCTTCCTTGCGTGGTTTTTCATGATTGATGGTGTCTTCATGCCGTTCGTGGCGGCGCGCCGCTGGGTCCGCATGGGCGATGACGCGCCAACGCTCGGCCCGCTGATGCTCAAAGGCGTGATCGGCGGGCTGGTTGCCTTTGCCAGCTTTGGCTCCATCATGTTAGCCACACGGCTGGACAAGGTTGGTGAAGCCGCGGTACTGCGCGAGACCTCAACAGTCTTTGCCGCACTAATCGGCTGGCTGGTGCTGAAAGAAACCGTGGGCCCGCGCCGCATGGCGCTGATGGCCCTGATCGCAGCAGGCGCCGTGATCGTGGAGATGGGCGGATGAACGAGCAACCCCGGGAGATTAACCCGATCCTGAAAATGGTTCTGGAACTGGGCCCGGTGGTCTTGTTCTTCATCGCCTACATTCGGGTGAAAGACGACACGTTCACGATTGCAGGCACCGAGTATTCCGGTTTCATCGTTGTGACGGCGGCGCTGATCCCGCTGTTGATGGTCAGTTCCGGCATCTTGTGGTGGCTGACCGGCAAGCTGAGCCGGATGCAGATCGCAACCCTGGTGCTTGTCGTCCTGCTTGGCGGGCTGACCGTTTGGCTCAACGATGAACGCTTCGTGAAAATGCGCCCTACACTGGTCTATGGCACCTTCGGCCTGCTGCTGGCCATCGGCCTTGCGCGCGGGCGGTCCTGGCTGCAATTCGTGATGGACGAGCTGATGCCGATGACGCAAGCGGGCTGGATGATCTTTACCCGCCGCCTGATGTGGATGTTTTTCGCGCTGGCGGCGGCCAACGAGTTCGTCTGGCGCCTCTTTTCGACCGAGGTGTACGTCTATTTCGACACATTCGGCATCCCTGCCGCCCTGTTTGGCTTCTTCATGGCGCATGCCGGTTTCTTCCAGACCTACGGGCTTGAGCAGGACGCAGACTGATCCAAAGGCGCGCTATCGCGCACGACATGTTTTATTGGGTCCAGGCTTCTCTGTTCAAAAAAATCCCCGCCCACTGCCCGATACGCGGCTTTGCCGCTGAAAGGGGAGGCACGGAATCCAAAGGGTATGCCAGAGAGTTTGTGCCTCCGGCGGGGATTTTTCAGAACAGAGAAGGGAAAGCCTGCGCGCTAACAGCCCAATGCATCCATCATGGCCTGAGCCGAGTATGGCCCCAGGCCTCGGGTCTCGATCCGCCCTTCCACGAGCCGCGAGGCCATTACATTGCGCCATCTTGCATCCGCGGTGATGATCTCCGGACCTGCCCCACAATCGCGCAGGCCCCCTTCGATAAACGGATCGCCAATGCGGTGATTGGTCAGGCCAGGGGCCGAAGCAACAGGCTCCAGCGCACTGCCAGTGTAGCGCCAGATGCGCAGGGTCTTCGCAAGATGCGGTCGGTCGATATAGGCAATCTCTACCGTGCCATCACCGTCCAAGTCTGCAATTGCTGCCGGGGCCAGCCAGCGGTTGCGCGTGCCGATGGGCGGTGTTGCGATGCGCTCCAGTTCCGGCCCGTAGCGGTAGACAACCAGCGCGGCCCCTGCGCTGAAGCTGGCCTCGACCACCACGGCCTCCGGCACCCCATCGCTGTCTACATCCGCAAGCCGCGGCGCGATGTCTTCAAAGACGCGGGTTTGCGGCAGCGTTGTGCAGACCTCCGCACCAGCGGGGCCAAGGCAAAGGCGCCCCCATTCGGGCAAGTCGCCCATGATCGCGTGGCCGTAACGGTCGGTGGGCGCCTCGAAGCGCGCGACAAAGCCGTCTTCGCGGATCTCAACACTCTGGGCGCTGGCACCGCCTGCCACAAGCGCCGCCGCCAGCCCCGCGCCGCGGGCCAGACCGCGCCACACGCGCAACGGAAAACGCGGCGCCCTCCTTTTGTGGGTCTTATGTCCGGGCGGGAAACCGCGTTCCACTTTCCCTGACATGCGCACGTCTTGTATGGTCGCATGTCCGGGCGGGAAACCGCGTTCCACTTTCCCTGACATGCGCACGTCTTTTATGGTCGCATGTCCGGGCGGGAAACCGCGTTCCACTTTCCCTGACATGCGCACGTTAGATCTGCTTTTCGGGCATCTGCACCACGAGACCATCCAGCGCGTCCGACACCTTCAGCTGGCAGGTCAGGCGCGAGCGGGCCGCGTCGGGCTCATAGGCGAAGTCGAGCATGTCGGTTTCCATGTCGTCCTTCGCGGGCAGCTTTTCGACCCAGTCCGGGTGCACGTAAACGTGGCAGGTCGAGCACGCGCAGGCGCCACCGCAATCGGCCTCGATCCCTGGAATGTTGTTGTCGCGCGCGCCTTCCATCACGGTCAGCCCGTTTGCCACATCCACGACATGTTCGGTGCCGTTATGCTCGATATAGGTGATCTTGGCCATTTGCGGCTCCCCCGTCTCAGAACGTTTTCCAGTATCTAGAAGCGCCATATAGGCCGCACCACCCCCTTTTGCGAGCCCTTGCGTCACAGCGCATTTGTTCTATTTTTGTTCATATGTCCACTTGGCCCCGCCCCCCCGCCTGCCTGCGTGCAGGGCAGCTCAACCTGCCGCCCGAGGGCGCACGGGTGGCTGTGGCGGGGCTGGTCATCCTGCGCCAGCGGCCCGGCACGGCCAAGGGCGTGATCTTTATCACGCTGGAGGATGAAACCGGCGTCATCAACATCATCGTCTGGCGCGCCATGTATGAACGGTTTCGCCGCGCCGTCATCGCCGGGCGCATGTTGCGCGTGACGGGGCGGGTGCAGCGCGGGCATGGCGTGACCCATGTGCTGGCCGAGGAGATCGAAGACATCTCGGACATGTTGGACCTGCTGCTCGCCCCTGGTACCGGCCTGTCCCTGAGCGCCGAGCCACGCACCGACAGTTGGGAAAGCCGCAAGGGCGGCTAGGCAAAACCGCGCCGTTCCAGTAGTCTGCGCGCAAAGGGTCCAAATAAAGAGGCCGAGCAGTCCGATGCGATATCCCCTTCTTTGCGCCGCCGCGGCTCTGGCCGCCTGCGACGCCATGCCGACCGTGGCCACCATGAACGAGCCCGGTGTGATCCAGCTTGTCGCGACCGCGCCGCCGGGGGCCGAGGCGGGCACCTGCTGGGGCCAGAAAGTATCCCCCGCCGTGATCGAGACGGTGGAGCGGGACATCCTGCTGCAACCGGCGCAGATCAGCAGCGATGGCCGCATCCAGCAGCCCGCGATTTACAAGAAAGAGCGGCGGCAGGAGATTGTCATCCCGCGGCAGGAAACGTGGTTCGAAGTGCCCTGCGCCGCCGCGATGACGCCCGAATTCATCTCGTCAGTCCAACGTGCCCTCGCCGCGCGCAGCCTCTACAAAGGCCCGATCAGCGGAGAGATGGACGCACGCACCCGCGCCGCCGTGCGCAGCTTTCAGGCGCCCGAGGGGCTAGACAGCGGCATCCTCAGCACCGCCGCGGCCCGCCGCCTTGGCCTAATCGCGGTGAAACCGGAGCCTGCGTGAGCGCCTGAGGCATCGTTCTGGGGTACTAGCAGACGATGGGCTGCAATGACGTTGCCGCCTACAAGGGCGCCTGGCGGTTCAACGTGGAAACCATCGTGGCCGAGCGGGACACCGCCGTGACTGACGGAGATCATGACGCGCGGGCGATTGTCGAAATTGTCGACCGCCCGAACTTCCCCACCTGAAAACGCAAAAGGCCGGGCGCAGCAGCCCGGCCCTCGCAAATGGGTAAACGCGCCTACTCTTCGACGCTCAGTGCGACAAAGCGCGGATCACCTGCGCGCCGCACGAGCAGCAGAAGCGACTTGCGGCCTGCATCGCGGACCTCGTCCAGACGGGTCTCAAACTGGGCAATGGTCTCCACCGGGCTTTGGCCCGCCTCGGTGATGATGTCGCCGGTGCGCAGGCCCTTTTCAAAGGCCTCGGTCGCCTCATCTACGCCGACCACAGCCAGCCCGACCAGATCGCCGTCCACGCCAAGCTCTTCGCGGATCTCGTCCGTCAGCGGGCTCAGCGTCAGGCCCAGCACTTCGCGCTCGGCCTCCGGCTCCTCGGCCGGTGCGGGCGCGGCGGCAGGCACCGCGCCTTCGGCTTCCTCGCGGCGGCCCAGCGTCACGCGCAGGGTCATCGTCTGGCCATCGCGGAACACGACCACGCGAACCGTCTCACCCACGGGGCTGTTGCCCACCTGCCGCACGAGACCGCGGGTGTCGTCCACGTCAACGCCGGCAAAGGACAAGATCACGTCGCCGTCCTGCATCCCGGCGTCCTTCGCGGGGCCATCCGGCACGGAGGTCACCAGCGCGCCTGCGGTGTCCTCAAGACCAAGCGCCTCGGCCAGATCATCATCCACGTCCTGAATGCGCACGCCGAGCCAGCCGCGGCGCGTCTCGCCGAACTCCTGCAACTGGTCCACCACGCGGGTCACAACGTTGGAGGCCATCGAAAAGCCGATGCCGATGGAGCCGCCATTGGGCGACAGGATCGCTGTGTTCACGCCGATCACCTCCCCATCCATGTTGAAGAGCGGGCCGCCCGAGTTGCCCCGGTTGATCGCCGCGTCGGTCTGGATGTAATCGTCATAGGTCCCGCTCAGCGCGCGGTTGCGGGCCGACACGATCCCGGCAGAGACCGAAAAGCCCTGCCCCAGCGGGTTGCCCATTGCCACAACCCAGTCGCCCACGCGGGCCTCATCGCTGTCGCCAAAGGGCACGAATTGCAGCGGCCGATCCGCCTGCACCTTCAAAAGCGCAATGTCGGTGTTGGGGTCAGTACCGATCACCGTCGCCACAAGCTCTTCTTCGGGCTGGCCGTCGCCCGGAAAGAATTCGATCAAGATCTCGTCCGCACCCTCGATCACGTGGTTGTTGGTCACGACATAGCCGTCTTCGGAAATCACGAAGCCCGACCCCAGCGCAGACGAGCGCCGCGGCCGCTGGCCATCCCGGTTGTTGCGGTCCTGGAACTCGCGGAAAAAGTCCTCGAACGGCGAGCCCTCGGGCACGATCCCTTGCGGCCCGGTGCGGCCGGACACGGTGGTGGAGGTCGTGATGTTCACCACCGAGGGGCTGATCTGCTCGGCCAGGGGCGCAAGGCTCTCCGGCCGCGCAAAGGCGGCCAGCGCAGAGGCAACGACAAACGCAAGCGCAAGCGCGGCCATCCACAGGGCGCGAAGGCGGGTCTGGTCGGGCGCGCGGCGGGCGCGAGCAACAGCTTTGGATTGCATGAGTTCTCTCCGATCCTGTGGGCCGCACACCGGCCCTTGACGAGTAATGTAACGCGATTTCGCGCCTTGGGAACCATGTAGGGTGGCAAGGGTGCAACATGAACGGACTTGTCACAGCCGCGCCGATCAAAGTCCCGTTACCCAAGCGTGAAAGCGTCCCCTCTTCTCTGTTCTGAAAAAATCCCCACCGGAGGTACTAAATCTGATCGCAAGATTTGGATTCTATGCCTCCGGCGGGGATTTTTTCAGAACAGAGAAGCCTGGACCCGCAAAACATGTCTTGCGCCGCAGGCGCGCAATTGGATCAGGGCAGGCCCAGTTGGAACGCGCCCCACAAGAGGATCAGGCCACTGACAACGGCCAGCAGGCCGATCTGGCGGATGGCGGCCTCGCCCAGCGCGGCAAGCGCTTCCAGCAGCCGCGGAATCAGCGAAGGGGCCAGCGCGTACGCCAGCCCCTCCACAATCAGCACCAGCCCAAGAGCCAGCAGGATCCAGCTCATTCGCCTTCAGCGCTCCGCGCGCCCTGGTCGGAGCGCAGGTAGTTGAAGAACTCGCTATCCGGCGACATGACCATCGTCGAGTTTGAGCCCTGAAGCGCGCGCTCGTACGCGGTGAGCGAGCGGTAGAACTCGAAGAACTCCGGGTCGGCGTTAAACGCATCGGCGAAGATAGCGTTGCGCTCCGCGTCGGCCTGACCGCGGATAATCTCCGATTCCCGCGTCGCCTCCGAGGTCAGCTCGATCACCGTCCGGTCGGCTTGCGCCCGGACCCGCTGCGCGGCCTCTTCGCCGCGCGCAATCTCGTCGGCGGCTTCCCGCTCCCGCTCGGCACGCATCCGCGCAAAGGTCGCCTCGAGGTTCTGCTCCGGCAGGTTGGTCTGCTTGAGCCGCACGTCGATCACCTCGATCCCAAGGTTCTGCGCCCGTACGCGCGCCACGCTTGTGATCCGCTCCGTCAAGGCCACCCGGTCTGCGGACAAGATGGTGTTCGACGTCACGCCCTCGGCACCCAGCACTTCCCGGATCACCGGGTTAAGAATGCCTTCAAGCCTGTCCTCAGCAGCGCGCAGTCCATTCACGCCCACGGCCTGGCGGAACTGCACCACGTCCGAAATCCGGTAACGCGCAAAGGCGTCCACGACCAACCGGCGGTCATCGGAGGGCGTCACTTCGGTGGCCGGCGTGTCGAGCGCCTGGATGCGCGCGTCATAGCGGACCACCTCGTCAAACACCGGCACCTTGAACGCAAGACCGGGGTCTTCGTTGACCTGCTGGATCTGACCAAACCGCAGGACCAGCACTTTTTCGCGCTCGTCCACGATGTAGATCGACGACAGGATGGCCGCCACAAGGACCACTGCAATCGGGATAAGGTAAGTGGTTGGTCGCATCAGTTTGTCCCTCCGCTGGTCCGGCGCCCAAGCTCGTTCAGGGGCAGGTAGGGCACGATGCCCTGACCGCCGCCGCCTGCGCCGCCCACGTCTTCAAGGATGATCTTGTCCACATCGCCCAGCACGCGCTCCATCGTCTCAAGATAAAGCCGCTTGCGCGTCACTTCGGGCGCTTCGAGGTATTCTTCGAGGACCGATGTAAAGCGTGATGCCTCACCGGTTGCCTCGTTCACGACCTGTGCCCGGTAGCCTTCGGCTTGCTCCAGCGTCTGGGCGGCTTCACCGCGCGCGCCCGCCAGTACCCGGTTGGCGTAGGCGTCGGCCTGACGCTCCAGCCGGTCGCGTTCCTGTTCAGCCGCCTGAACGTCGCGGAAACTGTCGATCACCTCGCGCGGCGGGTCTGCCTTGTCGAGGTTCAGACGCACGATGTTCACGCCGCTTTCATAGGCATCCAGCGTCGCCTGGATCAGCGTGCGCGCCTCGTCCTGCACAACCTCACGGTCGCGGTTCAGGATCGGGGCCAGCTCACGCTGCGCGATCACTTCGCGCATCGCCGATTCCGACACCGAACGGATCGTTTCCTGCGGATCGGCGAGGTTAAACAGGAACTTCGCTGGATCGTTGATGTTCCAGACCACTTCGAAGTCGATGTCGATGATGTTCTCGTCCGTGGTCAGCATCAGCCCTTCGGAGCCGCGGCCCGACTGGCGCGCGCCCAGGGTCTCGGTCTGCTCGCGCGTGACCGGCAGCACCTCGGCGGTGACCAGCGGCCACGGCGCAAAGTTCAGGCCCGGATTGCCGACAGAGGAGAACTCGCCCAGGAACAGCTCAACCGACTGTTCTTCGGGCCGGACGGTGTAAAAGCTCGCCAGACCCCAGAGGATGATCGCACCAACCACGCCTAGGCCGACCATGCCGCGCGTGATTTTCGGGCCACCCGCGCCGCCGCCGCCGGGACCGCCCGTGCCACTGCCGCCGCCGCGCCCGCCCATCAGGACGCGCAACTGTTCCTGGCCCTTGCGGACCAGCTCATCAATCTCGGGGATTTGCGGGCCGTCCGGCCCCTGCCCGCGGCCACCGCCGCCTCCGCCATTCGACGGGGGACGTCCACCGCCCCGGTTTCCTCCGCCAGAATTGCCGCCGCCCCCCCAGGGGCCGCCCGTATTGCCAGCCATGTTTTGGTATGTCCTTCTCTAAGCCGCTTTGCCGCGGCGCTTGCGCATAACCTGTGCCCTCGGGCGCGGTTTTCAAGCCGTCCGCACCGGGCTTCGCATCGTCACAATTTCCTCGGACATGGTGGGGTGCACCGCCACGGTCCGGTCGAAATCTTCTTTGGTTGCGCCCATTTTCACCGCCACCCCGGCCAGCTGGATCATCTCACCCGCGTTCGGCGCAACGATATGGCAGCCCTTGATCTTGCGGGTCAGTGCGCAGACGACCAGCTTCATCAGCACCCGGTTTGGCATCCCGGCAAAGGCGGTCTGCATCGGGCGAAAAGAGGTGCAGTACACCTCGATCGGGCCCTCATCGCGCGCCTCTTCCTCGCTCAGCCCCACAGTGCCCAGTTCGGGCTGGGTGAAGACGGCGCTCGGGATCATCTCGTGATCGGGCGCTGTGGGGTTGTCCTTGAATACCGTCTCGACAAAGGCCATCCCCTCGCGGATCGCAACCGGGGTGAGGTTCACCCGGTTCGTCACGTCACCGATGGCATAGACGCTGTCGAGGGCCGTCTTGGAATACGCATCCACCACGATCTCGCCCCGGCGGCCGACTTCGATACCCAGTTCCTCAAGGCCCAGGTCGCTGTTCGGGGTGCGCCCGGTGGCAAAAAGCACGGCGTCAAACACCTTTTCCTGCCCCGTGGTGGACTTGACCCAGATCGGCCCGCCCGTGCCTTGCGAATGGTCCGCGCGGGCCAACTCCCCGCGTGCCCGGGCCGAGGCGCCCATCACCGCGTCGCTGTCGGTGCCGGTGCTGGAGGCGGAATGGTCCGCACCCGCAGGTGCCATCTCTAGGATATTCGTGCCAACGAAGAGGTCGATGCCTGCCTCGCGCATCGCTTCGGCCACCAGCCCGCGCGCCTCATCATCAAAGCCGCGCAGCACCTGCGCGCCGCGGTAATACTGCGTCACCTCAACGCCCAGACCCGCAAGGATGCAGGCAAATTCGCAGGCAATGTAGCCGCCGCCGATCACGAGGATCGATTTGGGCAGCTTGTCCACGTGGAAGATATCGTCGCTGACGATGCCCAGATGCGCGTTTGGGATATCCGGGCGCACAGGCCGCCCGCCGGTTGCGATCAGGATGGTCTTGGCCGTCTTTTCCGTCCCGTCCGCCAGCACGACGGTATGCGCGCCCTTCAGCGTCGCGCGCTGGTCAAACCGCTCCACGCCCGAGCCGTCCAGCAGGTTGCGATAGACCTGCTCCAGCCGGTCCAGCTCCGTGTTCAGCTTGTTGCGAAAAGCCGTCCAGTCAAACGCGCCATCGCCGATGTCCCAGCCATAGGCACGGGCCTGCGCGGGCATCTCGCCGTATTCGGAGGCAAAGACCATCAGCTTTTTCGGCACGCAGCCCCGGATCACACAGGTCCCGCCATAGCGGTCTTCCTCGGCCAGCGCGACCTTCGCGCCCGTCTCACCGGCTGCGACCCGTGCGGCGCGCACACCGCCGGAGCCGCCCCCGATGACAAAGAGGTCGTAGTCATAATCTGCCATGAGGGAGGGCCTTCCTGTATCCGCGTGTGCAAGTATCACACAGGTGGATATGGTTGGCCAGAGCGCGCGGGGGCCTGCGCCGCGCACTCAAACTTTCGTGCGCTTAGGTCAGTGGCCCCGGCGCATTCTGCACAAGGCGTTGCATCAGCGCGGCGAACTGCGCCCGCTCTTCCGCGGTCCAGCGGTCCTCAAAAACGCGGTCCGCGTGCTTGGCAAAGCTTGCTTCCGCCTCCTCCAGCCGCCCGCGCCCCGCCTGCGTCAGCACCACGAAAGAGGTCCGCGCGTCGCGCGCGTCGGCGGCGCGTCCGACAAGGCCGATCTTCTCCATTGGCGCGGTCATCCGGGTGACGGTCGAGGCGCTGACATGCATCCGCCGCGCCAGCTCCACCCGCGGCAGGCGCGTCAGCGGCGCTTGCGCCAGATGTTTCAGCAGCATGAATTCGTTCACCGAAATCCCATGCACCGCGCCGAATTCCCCGGCAAGGCGCGCGCGGAACACATCAGCCGCCTGAAGCAGGCGCAGGGCGTTTTGGTCGTTTGTGTGGGGCATTGGCTTATCTCTTGCAATTCGCTTCCGGATGCAAGTAATTAGCAAATAATTTGCGCCCTACAAGGGCAAACCGTCATCACACCCGAAACGCGCTGACTTGCGGCAGATCTGCTGGCTCTATTGGGCTGGTCCTGCCCTGCCTGCCGCTGATATCCCTGTTCAGCCCCGCAGGCTTTGCGCTCTTTACCCGGATCCGCGCGGTTAGGCGGGTCTAGTCGGCTAAATCCCGAAACAGGTTGTCCGTCTCGACAAAGTCGAGGCGGTCGGTCTGCACCGTGCCTTCGTTGATGTCGCGCACCTCGACCCGGCCATCGCCGTAGCCAATGACCACCTGGTCACAGATGTCGATGAACAGGCCGTTCTCGACCACACCCGGCATCTGGTTCAGTACCATCGCCAACTGCCGCGCATTGCCGATCCGCGCGAGGTGCAGGTCGAGCACGTAGTTGCCCTCATCGGTGACAAAAGCCCGGTCGCCGTTCATCCGCAGGCTCGACTGACGGCCCAGTACGTCCATCGAAATCAGCGTTTCCTCAACCAGCGCCTGCGTGGTCTGCCAGCCAAAGGGGATCACCTCCACCGGCAGGGGAAAGGCGCCGAGCGTTTCGACCTCTTTGCCGACATCGGCGATCACGACCATCTGGTCGCTGGCTGTCGCCACAATCTTTTCCTGCAGCAGCGCGCCGCCGCCGCCCTTGATCAGGTTCAGCGATCCGTCAAATTCATCCGCCCCGTCGATGGTCATGTCGAGCCACTTGGCCTCATCAAGGCTCATGACCGGAATGCCGACCTCGCGCGCCAGCTCCGCGGTGCGCGTGCTGGTGGGCACGCCGCGGATGCGCAGGCCATCTTCGCGCACGGCCTCGCCAAGGCAGCGCACCAGCCACGCGGCGGTGGACCCAGTGCCCAGCCCCACGCGCATCCCGTCCTCGACCAGTTCCGCCGCGCGCTTGGCGGCGACAAACTTGGCTTTGTCGATGGGGGAAAGCTCTCCGGTCATGGCGCGCCTTAAACAGTTGTCGTGGCGGGAGCCTAGCACAGCCCCCCGCAGCGGCGCGAGAGGCAAACCGTTCAAATTGACAAAGCCTGCGTGACGGCGCCTCGCACGTGCGGGTCAACCGGTCGGCGTTCACGATCTCCGCCTGCATCGCGGTGCCATCCTGACCCTCCTCAAAACAGCGCGCGCTTGAACGCGGCGCTGCACTGGCGCCTGTGCGACGTTTGACGCGCGCGGCCGGATCACGCGGCAAATGGTCGTTTTGAGGCAGGACAGGGCGCGGGCGCCTTTCTACTGCTTGCCCATGTACGTTCTGCACTATGCCCCGGACAACGCCTCGATGATCGTGCGGCTGTCGCTCGATATGCTGGGCGTGCCGTTTGAAACGGCGCTGGTGGACCGGCGGGCCGGGGCGCAGCGCAGCGCGGCCTATCTCGCGCTCAACCCCAACGGGCTGATCCCCGTGCTGGAAACGCCCGAAGGCCCGTTGTTCGAGACCGGCGCGATCCTGACGTGGTTGGTCGACACGCATGGGGGGATCGGCCCGTCCCA
The DNA here is from genome assembly GCA_039817385.1 of Pseudomonadota bacterium. GTDB lineage: Bacteria > Pseudomonadota > Alphaproteobacteria > Rhodobacterales > Rhodobacteraceae > JBCBCP01. Next base: position 776,960 of record JBCBVY010000001.1, read on the forward strand.
CGGGGCGGCGGCGCGGGGCGCGTGGCTTAAATGGCTGTTCTACGTGTCGAACACCCTGCACCCCGCCCTGCGCCAGACGTTCTATGCGGACCGCTACATCGCGCCGGACGCCGCAGCAGCCCTGCGCGCCGGGCTGGCGCCGCACATCACCACAGCCTTCGCACAGCTGAACCGCATTGCGGCGGAAGGTGCGATCCTTGGCAGCGGCACCGGGGCGCTTGACGCCTATATTGCCGCCTGCCTGCGCTGGCGTACGCTTTATCCGCTTGGCGACGCCGTTGGCCTGACCCTTGCCGACACCCCCGCCCTTGCCCGCATGTGCGCCAGGCTGGAGGCGACCGAGGCCTGCGCCCGCCTGATCAAAGCCGAGGGGCTTGGCCCCCACCCGTTCACCGCCCCGGCCTATCCGGAGCCCCCCGAAGGGACCGCGACCTAGATGTTTCTGTCTGTCTTCGAGATGTTCAAAGTGGGCGTCGGCCCGTCCTCCTCGCACACGATGGGCCCGATGGTGGCCGCCGCGCGGTTCCTCGATATGATGCGCGCCTCGCCGTTCACCTTCTCCGGCCTGCGCGCCTCCCTGCACGGCAGCCTCGCCTTTACCGGGGTGGGCCATGCGACGGACCGTGCGACGATCCTTGGCCTCGCCGGGTTCACGCCGGACAGCTATGACGCAGGCAAGGCCGAAGCCGCACTGACCGCGCTGAACGAGACGCACGTGCTGCGCCCCAAGGGCCTCGGGCCGCTACGCTTCGATCCCAAGGCCGACCTGATCTTTGACTATGACGAGGCGCTGCCGGGCCACGCCAACGGCATGGTCCTGATGGCCACCGACGCGCAGGGCGACGTCACCCTGCGGCAGGTGTTCTATTCCATCGGCGGCGGCTTTGTGATGACCGAAGAAGAGCTGGCGGCCGGTAAGGACACCGACGATGGCCCGCCCGTCCCCTACCCGTTCAAATCCGCCGCCGAGATGCTGGAGATGGCAAAGACCGCTGGCAAGACCATCGCCCAGATGAAGCGCGCAAATGAGCTGTCCCGCCGCCCTGTGTCGGAGCTTGAAGCGGGCACCAAACGCCTTTGGCAGGTGATGAACGACTGCATCCAGCGCGGGCTGGAGACGGAGGGCATCCTGCCCGGGGGCCTGTCGGTGAAACGTCGCGCCAAGGGCATCCACGACAAGCTGATGGCCGAGCGGGGCATGAACTGGGCCGCCCCGCACACGATCAATGACTGGATGAGCGTCTATGCAATGGCCGTGAACGAAGAGAACGCCGCGGGCGGGCAGGTTGTGACGGCGCCGACCAATGGCGCCGCGGGCGTGCTCCCGGCCACGCTGCGCTACTACCTCGACCATGTGCCGGGCAGCGCCGCGGCGCATGTGGAAGACTTCCTGCTGACTGCCGCCGCCATCGGGGGCCTCGTGAAGTTCAACGCCTCTATCTCAGGTGCCGAGGCGGGCTGTCAGGCGGAGGTCGGATCGGCGGCGGCCATGTCCGCCGCGGGCCTTTGCGCCGTGATGGGCGGCACGCCCGAGCAGGTCGAAAACGCTGCGGAGATCGCGCTGGAGCATCACCTCGGCATGACCTGCGATCCGGTCAAGGGGCTGGTGCAGGTGCCTTGTATCGAGCGCAACGGGCTGGGCGCGATCAAGGCGGTCTCTGCCGCGTCGCTCGCGCTGCGCGGGGATGGCACGCATCTTGTCCCGCTGGATGCCTGTATTGAGACGATGCGCCAGACCGGCCTCGATATGTCGGAGAAGTACAAGGAAACCTCGCTCGGCGGGCTCGCGGTGAACGTGCCAAATTGCTGAACGCCGCGCGGTCGGCTCCGGGGCTCTATTCAAGGCAGCATTCCGGCAGATATGCACCGCGCAGTCTTCGGGCTGTGGCTGAATGTCGCGAAATCTATTCACCTTTAAGTTGCACGATTCGCAAAACACCCCTAGCGTCCGGCAAATGACACAAGACCGTCCGCTCCTTGGTATCATGCTGATGCTTGGCTTTTGCCTTGTTGCCCCGATGGGTGATGCGGTGGCCAAGATTTTGGGCGACCGGATGCCGCTGGGCCAGCTTTTGCTGATCCGCTTTGCCGTGCAGGCGGCCGTGCTGATCCCGCTGGTCGTCTTCCTCCGTTGCCCCTGGCGGATGAAGGGCCGCGTGCTGTGGCTCACCGTGCTGCGCACCATTTTGCACATTTTTGGCATCGGCATGATGTTCTCGGCCCTGCGCTTTCTGCCGCTGGCCGACGCGGTCGCTATTGCCTTCGTGATGCCCTTCATCATGCTGCTGCTCGGCCACTACGTGCTGGATGAAGAGGTCGGGATACGCCGCATGATCGCTTGCGGCGTTGGCTTTGCCGGGACGTTGATGGTGGTGCAGCCCAGCTTTGCCGAGGTCGGCTGGCCCGCGCTGTTGCCGCTTGGCGTGGCCGTGAATTTCTCCGTCTTCATGCTGATCACCCGGCAGATCGCCAAAGACACCGACCCGATTGGGCTTCAGGCTGTCTCAGGCGTGATGGCGGTGGCGATCATGGGGCCACTGCTGGCGCTGGGGCTGAACCTGCCGGGGCTTGAGATCGTGACGCCAAACGCCGTGGACTGGGCGTTTCTGGCCGCGATTGGCCTTCTGGGCACGCTGGCGCATCTGCTGATGACCTGGTCGCTGCGCTATGCGCCCTCCGCCACGTTGGCGCCGATGCAATATCTTGAGATCCCGATTGCGACGGTGATCGGCCTGATCGTCTTTGCCGACCTGCCGAACGGGCTCGCCGCAGTTGGCATCCTCGTGACCATCGCCGCCGGGCTTTACATTGTGCTTAGGGAGCGGGCCGTGGCCCGTGCCGCGGCGCCCGCGCCAGCACCGGCATAAGCGCCGCCCAGCGCGCCCGCGGTATGATCCCGATGAGGCCGGGGCCGTCGACATGCAGAGACACCGGCCCCAGCGCCCGGTTCGACGTGCCGATGCGCGCCCCGGGGGCCAGCTTCTGCCCGTCGATGGGCCATTCCAGCCCCTCGGAGCGCCCCGTGACGCGCTGCAGCGGAAAGAGCGACACGACATCCCCCGCCTCCGTCGGCAGCGCAAGCGCGGGCGGGCAGTGGAACAGCACCTCATCTTCGGCCAAGAGCGCGCAGGCAGGCCCGTCATGCGCCACCAGCGCGTGCAGCGCCGCCAGCGTGTGATCGACCCGCGCGCCGGTAAAGCCGACGCCGATCAGCCACGGCGCCCGCACCCGGGCCAGCGCCTTTTCAAAATCGGTTGTGTCCTGCTCGGCCACCTTATGCTGCGCAGCGTCTGGCGCGCGGGCGAGGTCCGCCGCGGCCACGGAATCGAAATCCCCCACGACTGCGACCGGCGCCGCCCCAGCGGCGAGCGCCGCGGCAAGCCCGCCATCCACGGCCACGCAGACCGGCGCATGGCACAGCGCTTCGGTCACGTCGCGTGCCGGGGCCGAACCGCCCCCGACCAGCGTTACCGGTGCATTTTCAAAGACAATACCTTCATCCACCCGATGTTAATGCAATTTTCGGAAACAGATCACAATCTCGCCCACAAATGATACCGTGGTCGGCACAGATTCGGGCCGCAAATGCCGCGGCAATCTTGGTAAACGCTTGGTTGCAGACCGCAGAGGACGAGCATCCAATGATGAGTAATAACAAGGTCCTGACCGTATCCTATGGCACGTTCTCGTGCACACTCGAAGGGTTCGAGGACAGTTTTGGCACCATGAAGGCCATTGCGGAGTATTTCCGCGATCTGGCCTCTGACGATCGATATTTCGGGGCGGAGCCGCCGCAACCCGATGCCGAGATGCTCGCGCGCATCGCGGAAAAGGAGATTGCCCGCCGGGTGCAGGCCAGCCTTGATGGGGGCCGCGTGGTGCTGAGCGCCGCACCAGAGAGCGCGCCCGCCGAAGCCACCGCCAGCGCGCCTGCCGCGGAGGCGCCGGAAACCGCCGCCATTGCCCTTGATACCGCTGAAATCGACGCGCCTCAGGCCGAAATGGCTCAGATGCAGGCCTCCGAGCTTGCAGAGGTACCGGCAGACGCGGAGTCGATGGAAGAGCCGACCGAGGCTTTTGCAGACGCGGAGACGACGGACGAGCCGACCGAGGCTTTTGCAGACGCGGAGACGACGGACGAGCCGACAGAGGCTCTGGCAGACGCAGAGATCGTGGACGAGCCGACCGAGGCTCTCGCGGACGTGGAGCCTATGGAAGAACCGACCGAGGCTCTGGCAGACGCGAAGATCGTGGCCAAGCCGACCGAAGCTCTGGCAGACGCGGAGATCGTGGCCGAACTTGCAGAGGCGCCAGCAGATGCGGAGATCATTGATGCTCCCGAAGAAGAGGCCGCCGAAGACCTGACCGAGGCCGCGTTGCCAACCTCCGACGCCGAAGCCGCCGCGATCCCCGACGCCGCAGACGGAGAGGACGGCGACACGCCAACCGGCGGCGTCGCTGCCGCCGCTGCGTTGGCCGGAGCGGGCGCCGCCGCCGCAGGAAGCACCATCGCCGACAAGCTCGCCCGCATCCGCGCCGTGGTCGCCCGCTCCGAAGCCGAAGCGGAGGCCGAAGCCGAGGATGTACCTTATATCGAGGATGAGCACGCCGAAGAGCTGATGGCCGAGACGCCCAGCATGTCCGAGATGATCGAGGCGGTCACCCCGGAGGACGGCCCGGCGGACGACATCGCGGCGGAGCCGGTCGCCGATACCAGCCTCGAAGCCAAAGACCCGGAGCCGCTGGACGCCGAAGATGTTGCGGAGGACGATGTCGCTTCGATCCTTGCGCGCCTGAGTGCGGAAGCAGGCACCTCAGAGGACACGGCTGCTGCGGCAACTGATGTCGCGGCCGAGCCAGAAGTCGCGTCTGAGGACACGCCCGAGCTGGAGGTCGCCGCAGAGGACACGCGAGACCTGGAGCTTGCCGCAGAGGATACGCCCGAGCCAGAAACCACCGCACAGGACGCGCCAGACCTGGAGCTTGCCGCAGAGGACACGCCCGAGGCAGAGGCCGCAGCCGAAGAGGCGCTAGAGCCGGACCCCGCCGCCGACGCCGCGCCGCAGCCTGCCCCTGCCGCACCCGCGCCGCGCGTAATCAAAGTCAAGCGTGCCGACCTCGAAGCGGCCATCGCCGCGGGCGCGCTGGAAGAGGTGGACGCCAGCGAAGACGATCTACCGGAGCCCGAGGGCGCGGAAACCTCTCTTTCCGCCGAGGACGAGGCCGACCTTCTGCGCGAGCTTGCCGCGGTCGAGGCTGAACTGCCGACCACCCCAGCGCCTGAGACCGCGCCCGAACCAGAGCCTGCGCCCGAAGCTGTCGCCGAACCGGCCTCCAAGCCCGAGCCGGATGTCGACCGGCTAATGGCCAAGGCCGATGCGGAGATGGGCGAGCCCGAAGGGGCCAAGAACCGCGACGCCTTTGCGCATCTCAAGGCTGCCGTGGCCGCGCGCAAGTCCGACACGGGCCTTGGAGAGGATGATGCGGGCGCAGTGGAAGGCCGCTATCGCACCGACCTCGCAGCCGTCGTCAAACCGCGCCGCCCCGCCCCCCGCGGCGAGGCCAGGGACGCCCGCCCCCAGCCCAAAGTCGCGCCTTTGAAACTGGTGGCAGAGCAGCGCGTGGACGTGCCCAAGGCCGCCGCAGAGCAAAAAGGCCCCGTCCGCCCCCGCCGCATCGCGAGCGCGCCGGAAGCGGCAGGCGCCGATGGCAGCTTTGCAGACTACGCCGAGGACATGGGCGCGCAGAGCCTGCCCCAACTGCTCGAAGCCGCCGCGGCCTACCTCGCCTTTGTCGAGAACCGCGAGACCTTTTCGCGCCCGCAGATCATGAACAAGGTGAAGATGGTCGAAGGCAACGAGTTCAGCCGGGAGGACGGTCTGCGCTCTTTCGGGATGTTGCTGCGCGCCGGGAAGATCGAAAAGCTCAAAGGCGGCCGCTTTGCTGCCACGGGCGACACCGGCTACCGCCCCGACGCGCGCGCTGCGGGCTGATGGCAACGGGTTAGACCACCCACAAAAGGCCGGCCCGCGTGGCCGGCCTTTTGCGCACTATGCCGAAACCAATCCGCAGAGCGCCCGCGAGAGGGCGGCAAGGGCTTGAGCGACAAAGACCCCGCGCCGCCCTACATTTCCCTAAGAACTCGAAAGCCTAAGCGCGGCGCACGCCGTGTTTCGCTGCTGGCGCCGCGGTTTGCAGGCCGAGCATAATCAGCGCCGCCTCCAAACCACCCGCCTTTTCCAACACGGCGGCAAGGCGCGCTCGCCAAAGCGTGGGCAAGATATTCGGATGAAGTCGCTAAACCCAAGTGTCGCTGTGTCGTGCACGACAGCGTGAGTTCACCTAAGTTGCCTGCGATGTGTCGCAACCCCCACGGGTTGGCAGCGTCGAGCTCATCCACTGTCACGGGCATTTGTCGGTTTGCGGGATCGGGTACGCGCCTATCCCCCTGCCAGTGAAACACAGCGATATTTGCCTGGTCGGGCGACAGGGTCTCTCCCTGCGCAAACCTCGTCTGCGTGCCAGCCCGCGCCGCGTACTCCCACTCAGCCTCTGTCGGCAGCCGATATACGTCTGCGCCCAATTTGGAATTCAACCAGGCCACGTACTCCGTCATGTCGTGGAACGACACGTCCATCACCGGGTGCCGTGGGTCATCTGCGTAATAGTAACCGCCGCCAAACTTTAAAATCCGTGTATCAGGCGTGTGCGAACAGCCCCCTGCCGCGACACAACTCAACCACTCCGCGCGAGTGACCTCGTTCCGGCCCATCGCGATGGGTATGTCAATCTCCACCTCATGCACCGGCCCTTCGTGTTTCCACCCCGGTTCAACGCCGGGTTCCGGCTTGTGCCAGAGCGAGTAAACAAACGCCGATTCCTCTAGTGGTGCGCCCATTTTGAAACGGCCGAGGGGAAGCACAACCATCTCGGGGCACAGGTCGCAGTCCTTGAACGTCTCAAAGGGGGCTACATTGTACCCTATGGCGGTCGCAGAGCGCTCCTCCGTCACGGCGCCGCTGGCACAGGCCAGTGGCAGAAGTGCACCCAAAACAAGCCTACGCAACCCAAAGCGCACCGCTTATTCTCCCGGCGCGGCACCCGGGTCCGGCTGCCCGATCCCCTTGAACACAGCCCGCAGCGGGATCGCCCAAAGCACGCCCAAAAGGGCATAGATCAGCAGCTCAACGCCCACCGACGGGCGATCCAGCGGATCGGGATAAAGCCAGTTCATCACCGTCACCGCCGTTACGATATAGACCGGAACGCCAACCACCAGCACCAGCAAGGACAGCCGTTTACGGGTCTTGTAGCTTAGCGTCATGCGGGCCTCCCTAGTCGGCAAATGGGTCCCGCACGAGGATCGTGTCATCCCGTTCAGGCGAGGTGGAGAGTAGCGCGACCGGGCAGTCGATCAACTCTTCGATCCGGCGCACATACTTGATCGCCTGCCCCGGAAGGTCCGCCCAGGACCGCGCCCCCTCGGTGGACGCGGACCACCCCTCCATCTCCTCGTAGATGGGTGTGCACCGCGCCTGTTCGTCGGCGGCGGTCGGCAGGTAATCAAGCCGTTCCCCGCCCAGCGCGTAGCCCGTGCAGATGCGCAGGGTCTCGAACCCGTCCAGAACATCCAGCTTGGTCAGCGCGATCCCGTTCATGCCCGAGGTCGCGCAGGTCTGGCGCACCAGACACGCGTCAAACCAACCGCAGCGCCGCTTGCGCCCGGTGGTGGTGCCAAACTCATGGCCGCGCTCCCCAAGGCGCTGGCCATCGGCATCGTCCAGCTCGGTCGGAAACGGCCCCTCGCCCACGCGCGTGGTGTAGGCCTTCACGATCCCCAGCACAAAGTCGATCGCGCCGGGGCCAAGCCCCACGCCGGTCGCGGCCTGCCCCGCGATCACGTTCGAAGACGTCACAAAGGGATAGGTGCCAAAATCGATGTCCAGCAAAGCGCCCTGCGCGCCCTCAAAGAGGATGCGCTTGCCCGCGCGGCGCTGCTCCTCCATCACCTTCCAGACCGGCGCGGCATAGGGCAGGATGCCCGGCGCAACCGCCCGCAAGCTGTCCAGCAAAGCATCCCGGTCCACCGGCTCCAGGCCCAGCCCCCGCCGCAGCGCATCGTGATGCACCAGCGCCCGGTCCACGCGCAGCTCCAGCGTTGCGTCATCGGCAAGGTCCGCCACGCGGATCACCCGGCGCCCCACCTTGTCCTCATAACAGGGGCCAATCCCGCGCCCGGTTGTGCCGATCTTGGCAACCGAATTCTGGCTCTCCCGCGCCCGGTCCAGCTCCCCGTGCAGCGGCAGGATCAGCGGCGTGTTTTCGGCAATCATCAGCGTCTCGGGCGTGATCTCAACGCCCTGCGCTCGGATTGTCTCGATCTCTTCCAGCAGATGCCACGGGTCCAGGACCACGCCATTGCCGATCACCGACAGCTTGCCGCCCCGCACCACGCCCGAAGGCAGCGCGTGCAGCTTGTAGACCTCGCCGCCCACGACCAAAGTGTGCCCCGCATTGTGCCCACCCTGAAAACGCGCGATCACATCGGCCCGCTCACTCAGCCAGTCAACGATCTTGCCCTTGCCCTCGTCGCCCCACTGCGCGCCGACAACCACCACATTCGCCATGACCGGCCCTTTCATCCGTCAAACCCGCGCCGCTATAGCCGCGTCTGCCACAACACGCAAACGCCCTGCCCCTTCTCTGTTTCCAAAAAATCCCCGCCCCTTACAGCGGCAAAGCCGCTTATCGGGTAATAGGAGGCTCCCCAAACTTGCAAACCGCACAGCCGCCAGACTAACTCGCGGCAAAAATCACAGGAGCGCCCCATGTCCATCCTTATCCGCTGGGCCTTTGCCTTCATCCTTCTGGCCGCGACCTATAACCCGACGCCGTACAACTACGTGCGATGGGTCATGACCCACGGGGCGGAGACTCTCTCCATCGCTGTGCTGGCGGGGCTGGTGCTGATGATCGGCTATATCATCTACCTGCGCGCGACGCTGCGCTCGATCGGGGCGTTTGGGATGGTGCTGGTGCTGGCGCTGGTCGGCGCGCTGATCTGGGTGCTTTACGATCTGGGGCTGATCCGGCTGGAGGATCCTGGCCTCAACACCTGGATCGCGCTTGTCGCGCTCTCGGCAGTGCTGGGCGTTGGCCTTAGCTGGTCGATCATCCGGCGGCGGCTGTCCGGCCAAGCCGATGTGGACGACGTGGATCAGGTAGACTGACGCCATTGGGATGGTGGGTCGCGCCAAAGGCGCGCATCAAAAGGTGGGTGTCGCGGCGAAGACGCGCACGTCACCCGCCGTCCAAGCGCACCGGCGCCCCGTGGGGCGTACGCAGATAGGCCGCCTCCCACGCATCGCGCAGCTTGGACACCTCCGCCGCCTCGGCCCAGCCCTTCTCTGACGCTAAAGCCTCCAGCGTCTCCAGCCAGCAGGCAAAATAGTCATCCCCGCCGTTCAAATCCCGCTCCAGCCCGCGCCGCGCCAGCGTCGCGGAAAAGCGGGCGGCCCAATCCGGCCAGTCAAACCGCCCCGCCTCGTTCAGCGCGACCGTCAGGCCAAAGGCCTGCGCGTGCCACGGGGCTTCGAATGCGGGTTCAGGTTTCATACGTCCTCAAGTAGCGAAGCGGTAGGACATCAAACACGTCCTCAAGTAGCGAAGCGGTAGGACATCAAACGCGCTCAAGGTAGCTTTCCCACAAATCCAAGACCACCTCATCGCGCGGATGCTCCGGATTGTCCCACAGCTCCGCCGCCGCAAAGGCGACCGCGTAAAGCGGCTCCGGCGCCTCGCCCAGCCGATGCGCCGCGCTGTCCGGCAGGACGTGACAGCCCTGCACCCGCACGATCCGGCCAACAGCGCCCGCCGCATAAGACGGCAGCCGCGTGTGCCCCCCATCGACAAAGGCATTGCCCGCCCGCGCCTGCGTGCGCACCGCGTCGCCCACCGCAAAGGTGGGCGCGGCGCCCTCCCGGTCCGCAGGCCCGCCGCGCGCCAGTACGGCCGGCACATCCTCGGCCTTCAACGCCTTCGCAGCCAACTCTGAGGGACCAGAGGGCTTGCCCGCAGCCAGTTCTTCCGGGCTGAGCGCGCCTGTTTCCACCAGCAGATCAGCCAGCGCCGCCACCCACTTCTCGTAATAGGAAAACCGCGCGTAGTCCTTCGGGCTGAGCCGCTCGCGGGCGTGGCGCGAGATGTCGATATTCCAAAGCCCCAGCGACCCGCAAGCCAGCGTCACCCCCAGCGCGCGCCCATGCCAATCCTCGGGGAATACGGGCGCATCCTCTGCCTCCGGCACAACTGGCCCGTCGCCATAGCGCCCACCCATGTCGTGGACGCGGCTCACGCGTCTACGCCTTCTATCGTGTGGACGCGGCTCACGCGTCTGCGCCTTGTTTCGCGGGGACGCGGCTCACGGCTGACCCGCCAAAGCCGTCCCGATCATCGCATCGCGGCTCACCAAGTCCATCAGCTGCTGCTCGGACCAGCCTTCGGTGCCCGCAGGCCGCATCGGCACCACCAGATAGCGGACCTCGGCGGTCGAATCCCAGACCCGCACCGCCGTCTCCTCAGGCAGCTCAACCCCAAACTCCGCCAGCACCTTGCGCGGCGCGCGCACAGCGCGGGCGCGGTAGGCGTCGGACTTGTACCAGCCCGGCGGAATGCCCAGCAGCGGCCACGGATAGCAGGAACACAGCGTGCACACGACCATGTTGTGCACCTTGGGCGTGTTCTCCACCGCCACCATGTGCTCACCCTGCCGTCCATAGTAACCCAGCTCGGCCACCACCGCCGTCGCGTCCTCCAGCAGCGCCGCACGAAACCCCTCATCCGCCCACGCCTTCGCCACCACACGGGCGCCATTGCGCGGGCCAACCTTGTTTTCATAGGTGTCGATGATCGCATCCACTGCTGCGGGGTCGATCAGCCCCTTTTGCACCAAAAGCGTCTCAAGCGCCTTCAGACGCAACGCAGGCTCGGGGGGCAGCAGGGCATGGGGGTGGTCGTGGTCGTGATGATCATGCGGCATACGGGTACTCATGCACATCGGTCCTGGCCGCGTCCAGCCTATGCGCAATCATCCTCTTGCCCCTTCGCCCCCCATCGCATATCTCGCAGCAAACCGCGCGCGAGGGCTCATGGAAACCGTTGTTCTTACCGTTCACCTGCTGTTGGCCCTTGGCCTGATCGGCGTCGTGCTGATGCAACGCTCCGAAGGCGGCGGGCTGGGTATGGGCGGCGGAGGCGGGGCGACGGCTTCGGGGCGCGCGCCGCAGACGGCCCTGGGCAAGATGACATGGGTTCTGGCTGCCCTCTTTATCTGCACCTCGATCACGCTGACGATCTTTGCCGCGCAGAACTCTGCCGGGTCCTCGGTAATTGACCGGCTGGGCATCGACCGCCCCGCGGCCGAGACGGAAACGCCGCTGGCCCCGCCCGCGGGCGATTTGACGCCGCCCGCACCGGGCGACACCGCGCCGCTGGTCCCGCAGCTGGATTAACACCTAAAGCTAGACGCCGCGGCGCAGCGACACTCTACATATTGCGCCGCGCATCCGAATCCTGATAAACTATAGTCCCGTGGGCAGGGCACACGCGCCTGCCTGCCAAGGACGATTATGCGCGTATCCACCACGCGCACAGAGGCACACGGGGTAGTCACATGGCACGCTTCATTTTCATCACCGGCGGCGTGGTGTCATCGCTTGGCAAGGGCCTCGCCTCTGCTGCGCTTGGCGCTTTGCTTCAGGCCCGCGGCTTTACCGTGCGCCTGCGCAAGCTGGACCCCTACCTGAACGTTGATCCCGGCACGATGTCCCCGTTCGAGCATGGCGAGGTGTTCGTCACCGATGACGGGGCGGAGACGGACCTCGACCTCGGCCATTACGAGCGGTTCACCGGCGTGCCCGCGCGCAAGACCGATTCCGTCTCGTCGGGCCGCATCTACACCACCGTGCTGGAGAAGGAGCGCCGCGGCGATTACCTCGGCAAAACGATCCAGGTGATCCCCCACGTCACGAACGAGATCAAGGATTTCATCGCCATCGGCGAGGACGAGGTCGATTTCATGCTCTGCGAAATTGGCGGCACCGTGGGCGATATCGAAGGGCTGCCCTTTTTTGAGGCCATCCGCCAGTTCAGCCAAGACAAACCCCGCGGGCAGTGCATCTTCATGCACCTGACGCTGCTGCCCTATATCAAAGCCTCGGGCGAGCTGAAGACGAAACCGACCCAGCACTCCGTGAAGGAGTTGCGCAGCATCGGCATCGCGCCCGATATCCTCGTCTGCCGCTCCGAAGGGCCGATCCCGAAAAAGGAGCGCGACAAGCTCGCCCTCTTCTGCAACGTCCGACCCGACAGCGTGATCGCGGCGCAGGATCTGTCCACCATCTACGACGCCCCCCTCGCCTACCACCGCGAAGGGCTGGACCAGGCCGTGCTCGACGCGTTCCAGATCAGCCCGGCGCCGAAGCCGGACCTTGGTAAATGGGAGGATGTGAGCGACCGCATCCACAACGCCGAAGGCGAGGTGCGCGTGGCCATTGTCGGCAAATACACCCAGCTTGAAGACGCCTATAAATCAATCGCCGAAGCGCTCACCCACGGCGGCATGGCGAACCGCGTCCGCGTGAAAATCGACTGGGTCGATGCGGAGCTGTTCGAGAACGAGGACCCCGCCCCCCACCTCGAAGGCTTCCACGCCATCCTCGTGCCCGGCGGCTTCGGCGAGCGGGGGACCGAAGGCAAGATCCGCGCCGCTGAATTCGCCCGCACGCGGGGCGTGCCGTACCTGGGCATTTGTCTGGGCATGCAGATGGCGGTGATTGAAGCGGCGCGCAATGTGGCGGGTCTGGCCAAGGCGGGATCGGAAGAGTTCGACCACGAGGCCGGTAAAAAGCGTTTTGAACCGGTGGTGTACCATCTCAAGGAATGGGTGCAGGGTAACCACAAGGTCCAGCGCAAGGCCGATGACGACAAGGGCGGCACAATGCGCCTTGGCGCTTATGACGCGATCCTCGAAGGCGGCTCCAAGGTCGCAGGCGTCTATGGCACCACCGCCATTGATGAGCGCCACCGCCACCGCTACGAGGTCGACATCGCCTACCGCGAGCAGCTGGAACAGGCGGGCCTGACGTTCTCCGGCATGTCCCCCGACGGCCGCCTGCCGGAGATCATCGAATGGCCAGACCACCCGTGGTTCATCGGCGTCCAGTTCCACCCCGAGCTGAAGTCCAAACCGTTCGACCCGCACCCCCTCTTCGCCGATTTCGTCCGCGCCGCCCGCGACGTCAGCCGGCTGGTGTAGGGTGGGTGAAACCCACCGAGGACCGCCGCAGCGAAAGTCGGGTTTGAGCCCAATATTGCCAAACTCCTGCAACGCAGCCAACGTCCGCTTGGCAAACATACGGGGAACGGCCGATGGGTATTGAGATACAACTTGACGATGACGCTGCGTTAGCATTGTTCGACTTTCTATCTCGCACGCTAGACGAACAGAACGGTGAAAACCTGCAAGATGCCACCGTGCACGACGGAGAGCTTTGGGCCCTCAACTCGCTGCTCTGCGTTTTAGAAAAGGCACTGACCGAACCATTCGACAAAAACTATCGCGATCACGTCAAAGCCGCGCTTGAAGTACTTACACTCAAGTCAGGTGCTTGGCCCTCGACCGCTGAAAAGTAGTAAGCTCGGAAATCCGTGCTCTCAAAAGCTGCCATTCATCGGATCGGTACAAAAGGCAGCTTCGTCCGCAAAGCTGCCCTCCATGCCGCACCGCCCCCCGGGACGTCAGCCATCTGGTGTAGGGTGGGTGAAACCCACCGCCCCGCGCACCTGCACGGGCCACACCAGAGCAATTGCCACAGGGGATCAATCGGCCTACGCTTTGCCTATTGATCCTCTGGGGGGTTCGACCAAATGCATTTTTACCGATGCGCGCTGGCGCTGTTCATCCTGCTGTTGCCCGCGCCCGGTCTGGCGCAGAACGCCACCAATCCGCACTACCCGGTGGTGGCCGTTGACCGGAACGCTGGCATCATCGCCATCGTCGATGAGATCAACTTCCGCCTGCCCCTGTCCTTTGAGCGGGTGCTGGAGGACGTGCCAAACGCCAACACGCTGATCCTGCACAGCCCCGGCGGGTCGGTGCACGCGGCGCTGGCCGTGGCCAGCCGGGTCCGCAGCCTTGGCTTGCGCACGGTGATCCGGTCTGGGGATCGCTGTTTTTCCGCCTGTTCGATGATCTTCCTTGCGGGCACGCGGCGCGAAGCGCAAGGCGAGCTGGGCGTGCATCAGATCAGTTCGGATTCCGGCAACCTTGTGTCAGGCCAGTTCGCGCTTGCTGACATCATCGAAGTGCTCGGCGATTTCCAGGTGCCGACGGAGGTCATCGCGATCATGCTGCGCACCCCGCCCGAAGACATGTATGTGTTTTCCCCCGAAGAGCTGCGCCGCTACGGGCTGAGCGGCGGGGCGGCCCCAGCCCCGCGCCCCAGTCAGGCGCCGCCCTCTGCGTCCGTCGACTACACCAACCCGAACTCATGGCGCGGCAAGACAATCACCGGCAAGCTCGCCTCCAATGGCAAGCTTTGGTACTCTTGGCTTTACGCAAACGGGCGTACGGTCTTTCAGACCACGAGCGGCGCGCGCCGCTCGGGCCGGTATGAGATCCGCGGCACCTCCGTCTGCTACCTTTATGACGGCACCTCGACCTGGGCCTGCCGGACACCGCAACGGGTTGGCGGGGTTATCCGCTGGGTCGATGAGCGGGGCAATTTCGTCTCCTACATCCAGCGGATTGACGACACGAGCCTTGTTTCCGCCGCCAAGGCGCGGACACTCACCGCAACCTCCGTGGCCGAGGCCATCGGCCCAGGCAATTGCGCACTTGTCGTCGCGGCGCGCCAGACTCCGGGCGCGGCGCGGGACTATGTCCGGGCCAACATCTCCGATCAGCGCTTCCTGCAAGGCTACCGCGGCCAGAACGGGTGGATTGCGATTTCCATCGGCAACCTTAAACCAGATGAGGTGGACCGGGTGCTGGCCGAATGGAAGGCTGCTGGTCGCATTCCGCCCGACAGCTATTGCAGCAAGGGCCGCAACTTTGTCGATCTGGTCGATCTGCGCACCCGTTAGGACACGCCCAGCACCGCCATCGGGGCTTTCACCCCGCGCACGGTGACCGCGCCGTAATCGCGCGCCTCTGGCGGCGCCAGCGCGCCTGCGTCCACGCTGGCTTGCGACAGGGCAAGCGCCAACCCCTCCGCCTTGGCAAAGCCTTCCAGCCGGGAGGCGATGTTCACCGTCTCGCCCAGCGCGGTGAATTCCAGCCGCCGCGCATCGCCAAACGCACCAATCAGCGCAGGGCCGGAATGCAGGCTCGCGGCGCTTTGCAGCCCGTCTTGCGCCAGCCCTGCCCGGATGCCCGTCCACGCGTCATAGGCCGCCTGCGCACTCGGGCCCGCGCCGTGCAGCCCGAAAATGACCATCGCGCCATCGCCCACAAACTTGTCCACGACCCCGCCATGCCGCTCTGCCGCGTCCAGCACGCGGGCGCGGAATTTTGCAAGCACCGCGGCAACTTCCGCCGCGCCCAACCGCTCCGTCATTGCGGTAAAGCCGCGCAGGTCCATCATCAGCACCGTGATCTCCCGCTGCGCCGGCTTGCGCAGATCATCGAGCGCCGCATCGCTTAGCCGCGCGCTCAGCTCGCCGGGCAAAAAACGGCGCAGGTTCTCCGCCGCCTCAACCTGCTGCGCCACGTCCAGCACCAGCCGCCGCGCGCGGTAGACGGCGGTACCAATGACAAGGCCCAAGACCGTCAGCATCACCATGCGCATCACGTTGGGCGGCGGCGAATAGAGCACCTGCACCTCCCGGCTCACCTCGGGCGCCCAGGGCGTGCCCAGCATTGGGGCGTGAAACGTGACCGCGATGCAGACGGTCAGCAACCCGGCGACCGTGAAGATATGCAGCTCCAGCCGGTAACGCAGCGCCTGCACCGCAAGCACCAGCACCACAACCAGCAAAAGCGGGCTGGCGAGCGCCAGAAGCGACGGCGTCGCCGGATCGCGCACGTCGATGAAAAGCTGAAAGCCGAGGATCGCAATTTCCAACGCGTTGAACAGCCAACTGTACCAAAACCGGAACCGCATCGGGCGGGAGAACCAGAAATTCACCGCACCGAGGGCAAAGTAAACACCCGCCCCCGCCAGCAGCCACCACAGCTCCGTCCGGCGCACGTCCCGGCTTTCGGGATCCAGATTGATCAGAAGGCCGCTGACCCCAAGGAACAAGGCCGCGGCCAGGATCATCCGCAGCACCGCGATCAGGCGCTCGGACTGGATATCGGACTGCCGCAGCAGCGCGGCGCCAGTGCTTTGCGTTGTCATCGCGTGCTCCCCATGAGTGCAGCGTAAGCCAGGCCGCACCACCCGCCTAGGCGTTTGTCCGCTGGCCCATGCCAAAGCGCTCAACGCTTTGTGAGCCCCCTCGTCAGCCCGGGCGCGGCGCCTTACCTTCATCACAAGCCAAAAGGAGACGCCGAAATGCCCATCCATAGCTTCCCCCGCCGCACCTTTCTTGCCGCGACCGGCGCGGCCCTCGTCACCGGCCTGCCCGCCCGGGCCAGTGGTCTTGCCCCCACGCGAACCATGCGCGGCGGGGCCAACAATTACCGCCCCGGCGCCGCCCTCACGACCCGGATCGGCGGCGGCGGGTTTCTGATGACCGGCACGGTGCGCCGCGCAGGCGACGGGGCGCCCATCGAAGGCGCGCGCATCCAGATCTGGGCGCACACAACAGAGGGTCACGAGCGCGACGCGGCCTCCCACGGCGCCACCCTCACAGACGCGCAAGGCCGCTTCGAGATGGATATGCCCCAGATCGTGCCCGCCTTCGGCCAGCCCCACGGGCACCTCGCCTATGATGCAGAGTTCGACCAGAACGGTTTTCGGACGGTCTTTTTGCGCCCGGTGATGGCCAGCGCGGCGCTTACCACGTTGAACGCCGATTTCGTGCTTGAACCTGCGTGACGCGGGCGCTGATCTGGGGCGCGGTGATCGCGGCGCTGTTTACTCCGGTGGCGCTCGCCGCGGCCAGCCCGCTACTGCAATACCGCTCGCCGGTCTATATCGCGGCGGGGCTTACGGGCATTGGCGCGATGTGCCTTTTGCTGATGCAGCCCCTTCTGGCGCTGAACGTGCTTCCCGGCCTGACAGCCGGGCAAAGCCGCCGCCTGCACCGCGCCTCAGGCCTCGCGCTTGTCACGCTGATCATTGCCCATGTCGCGGGCCTGTGGATCACCAGCCCGCCCGATGTGATCGACGCGCTGACCTTTACCTCGCCGACGCCGTTCTCGCACTGGGGCGTGATCGCGATGTGGGCGGCCTTTGCTGCCGCCGCCCTCGCCGCCGCGCGCAGGCGCCTCGGCCCCAGGCTCTGGCGCCGCGCCCACCTCGCCCTTGCCGCGACCATCGCCGCGGGCACCGTCGCCCATGCCCTGCTGATCGAAGGGACGATGGAGCCCGCCTCCAAACTCGCCCTCACCGCCCTCCTCAGCGCTGCGACCGCAATCACGATCTATAGAACTGCGCGCTGACCCTCCCTCTTCTCTGTTCCAAAAAATCCCGGGGAGTGTGAGGGGCTGGCCCCTCACTCCACACGTCGCCAAGAGCGCTGACATCAAAAAACCTCTTCCCGCCGCAAGCAAAATGTACAGTATGGCGACCTCAATTCGATGCGCGGCTCCAGAATGCTCAGCTACCAACACGCCTACCACGCCGGGAACCTCGCGGATGTGCACAAGCACGCGCTGCTCGCGGTGATGCTGGAATATGCCGCCCGCAAGGACAAACCGCTCAGCTATATCGAGACACATGCGGGCCGGGGCCTTTATGACCTTGGCGCGCCGGAGGCTGTAAAGACTGGTGAGGCGAAGGCCGCAGCGGGCGCAACGCGCGCCTTCGCACCCGATCACCCCTATTTGCAAGCGCTTGAAAAGACCCGGCAAACGCATGGTCAAGGCGCCTATCCCGGCTCCCCGCTTATCGCCCGCACCCTGCTGCGGGATACCGACAGCCTGCACCTGGCTGAGCTGCACCCGGCGGAGCATGCGGCCCTGCGCGGGGCCGTTCCGAGGGCCAACATCGCCAAGGAAGACGGCTTTGCCTTCGCCCACAGCCGCACGCCGCCCACCCCGCGCCGGGGCCTGATGCTGATCGATCCGAGCTATGAGGTGAAATCCGACTACGCCGCGATCCCCGGCCACATCGCACGCCTAACCAAAGCCTGGAATGTTGGCATCATCACGCTGTGGTATCCGGTGCTGACCAACCAAGCCCATCAAAACATGGTGAAAACCATCACAACCGCCCACCCGCAGGCGCTCCATTCACAGGTCCGCTTTGCCCCGGCGCGCAAGGGGCACGGCATGGTTGGATCGGGCCTGATTGTCCTGAACCCGCCCTACCCCCTTGCCAGCGAGGCCGCACGTCTGGAACAGTGGTACGCGGAAAATCTGAAAGGCACCGCATGAGCACCAAAGGCTACTGGATCGCCCACAACATCGTCACGGATGGCGAAGCCTACCGCGCCTACCAGGCGGCGAACGGTGCGGTGTTCGAGCGCTACGGCGCCCGTTTTCTCGTCCGCGGCGGTACGCAGGAAAACCCCGAAGGCCAGTGGAATGACCGCACGGTTGTGATTGAATTTCCCAGCTATGACGACGCGCTCGCCTGCTACCATTCGGATGAATACCAGGCGGCCAAAGCGCTGCGCGATCCGGTCTGCCGCGGCAACCTCGTGATTGTCGAAGGTTATGCGGGCTAGTCTGATCGCCCTTTGCCTTGCGGCCAGCCCCGCGCTGGCCTGCACCGGCGCGCCGGTGTGCCAGGTCGATCCCGGCACGCTTGCGCTGACCCGGCTGATCGACTTCGAAGGGCTTCAGGCCGGTCAGGGGCCAGGGTATCTGGTGGACGACATCATGGCCTTTGACGGCGCCCGCATCGGCGAAGGGTTCGTCGGCCAAGCGCTTGTCCCAAATGGCGATTTTGACCGCGTGGCTGGTGTGCCAACGGCGCCGCTGCAACTGCGCTCTGATCCCAGCGGGCAGACCAAAAGCCTTGTGTGGGTCGCGGGCAACACCATCCTGAACGGCTTTGGCCCAGCAGGCTTCCCGCGCCGCCACGCGCAGGGCGAAGGCGCCATCGCCATCCTTTTCGAGAACCCCCAACCCGCGATGGAGATCGACATCCGCGGCGGGGAGGCGGGCGGCGCGATGCTGCAATTCCTGCGCGCGGACGGCACGGAAATCACGACGCTCACGCTTCGCAACCTTGGCGAGGGGCCGCTTGCGTTCCTGCGCGCGGACGGGCTTTCGGATATCTCGGGTGTTGTGCTCACCAACGAAGACCCGCAAGGGGTTGCCATCGACAACGTGCGGTTCGGACCGCCCCCGGACCTCAGCTAAACCCATGTTTGAACGTCTCTTTCCCAAGCGCGAGAAACCGCCCCTGCCGCAACCCAACGCCCAGTTGGCGCTTGGTGCGCTGCTGGTGCGCGTGGCTTTCGCCGACCGCGAATACCATCCCGAAGAGCTGGCGCAGATCGACCGCATCCTTGCCGCGACCTTTGATCTCGGCCCGATTGAGGCCGCAAAGCTGCGCGCCACCTGCGAGGCGCTGGAGCGGGACGCGCCCGGAACGCCCGAATTCGCCGACATCCTGCGGGCCGAGGTCGACTATGCCGACCGGCTCGCCCTTGCGGGCCACATGTGGCGCATCGTGCTGGCCGATGGCGATCTGGACCCGGCGGAGGCATCCGTGCTGCACCAGATCGAAGGCGCGCTGGGCCTGACGCCCGAAGACAGCGCCAAGATTGAACGCCGCGCCACACGCTAGCTTGGCCTCGCCGCCCGCAACGCCTACATCTTGCTTATGTTTGCAGATTTCCTGACGCGCCTGACGGCCCCCGACCCCGAACCGCTGCCCGATGCGGATGCCCGCCTTGCCCTGACCGCGCTTCTGGTGCGCGTCGCCCGGGCGGATGGACACTATGATGCCGGCGAGAAAGCGACGATCCACGCCATCGCGCGCGACCGCTACGGCCTGTCGCCCAGCGATGCGGACGCCCTGCGCGGTGAAGCCGAGGCGCTCGAGCGTGAGGCGCCCGACACGGTCCGCTTTACCCGCGCGATCAAGGATGCCGTCGCCTATGAGGACCGCGTTGGCGTGCTGGAGGCGCTTTGGCGCGTGGCGCTTTCCGATGGGGACCGCTCAGCCGAGGAAAACGCGTTGCTGCGCCTGACCGCCAACCTGCTTGGCGTGTCGGACATGGACAGCCACCAAGCCCGACAGCGCGCCGCGGGATGATTGCGTCGTTGCCAATGTATTGGCGCCCGGAAACCGCCGCGCTTTGGCAGGGATTCTGGGACGTCGTCCGCGCGGCGCATGATGGCCCTTTGCCCGATTTGACACCGCCCGAAGACCTGCCCGCAGACTGGGCGCAGCACTGGCTTCGGGACGACCTTGCGCTTTCCATGACGTGCGGCCTGCCCTTCCGCACCGCGCTGCGCGGCAAGGTCACGTATGTCGGCACGTTCGGCTATGGGCTCAAGGCACCGCCGGGCACCTATTATTCCTGCGTCATCGCCCACCCGGACGCAGCCCTGATCACCGCGGACCAGCCCACACGGCCCCCATCCAAGCAACTGACGCTCGCCTATAACAGCGCCGACAGCCAATCAGGCTGGGCCGTCACGCAGCAGGCCGCACCGTTTGTCGCCCCACTGCAGATCGGCAAAACCGTGCAAACCGGCGGCCACGCGCAATCGCTGGCCGCCGTGGCGACAGGGCGCGCCGATGTTGCCTATCTTGACGCAGTCACGTGGCGGCTGCTGAAACGTTATGACCCCAACGCGGAAAAGGTCGTCGTCAAAGGCCGCACCGATCCCACACCGGGCCTGCCCCTGATCTGCGCCAAAGGCCGCGACCCCGAACCGCTGCGCGCTGCGCTCCGGTTCGCGACCCTCAATTTTGCCCCTGCCGACCCGATGGCGATGGGCGGCCCGCTTTCCTTCCACGTCCTGAACGAAGACGCCTATTTCGCCCAGCCCATCCCGGCACCCCCTCTTCACTTGGCATAATATACTCCGGGGGGTCGCCATTGTGCGCCATTGGTTCAAGCCCAATGGCGACGGGCAGAGCCCTAGTCCGAACGCCACCACACAGAACCGCCGCCAAAATCAGCACCCTGCCCCCGCGTCACGCCCAAAAGATACGCAACCCCATTGCATCGTTCCCTGGAATCCCGCCTTATACCGCCTGACTTGGAAAAATCGCGCGGACCCACGTGACCGACACCGTCATCGCCATCGACGATCTGCACAAAGCCTATGGGGAGCTTGATGTGCTCAAGGGCGTCTCGCTGTCCGCACCAAAGGGCTGCGTGATCTCGCTGATCGGCTCTTCGGGGTCGGGCAAATCCACGCTCTTGCGCTGCTGCAACCTGCTCGAAGACAGCCAACAGGGCGAGATTCGCTTCAAGGGGGAGCCGGTGACGTGGCGCGGCACGGGCCACGCCCGCAGGCCCGGGGACGCGGGCCAGGTGCTGCGCATCCGCACGAACCTTTCGATGGTGTTCCAGCAGTTTAACCTCTGGGCGCATATGTCTGTCCTGCAAAACGTGATGGAAGCGCCGCTGACCGTGCAAAAGCGGGACCGGGCCGAGGTTGAGACCGCCGCCCGCCGCTACCTCGACAAGGTCGGCATCGGCGACAAGGCCGATGTTTACCCCGCGCAGCTGTCGGGCGGCCAGCAACAGCGCGCCGCCATCGCGCGCGCGCTGGCGATGGAGCCCGAAGCGCTGCTGTTTGACGAGCCGACCTCGGCGCTCGATCCCGAGCTGGAACAAGAGGTCGTCAAGGTGATCAAGGATCTGGCCGCCGAGGGCCGCACCATGATCATCGTCACCCACGATATGAAGCTGGCAGCGGATGTGTCCGACCATGTCATCTTCCTGCATCAGGGTCGCATCGAAGAAGAAGGCGCGCCGGACGCGCTCTTTGGTGCGCCCAAATCCGAACGTCTGCGCGGGTTCCTGTCGGCCACCCAAGCTGCGTAAACAAAAAACCAAACGGGAGTATCACTCATGAAAACCCTCATTCTCGGCACCGCCGCGCTGGCGCTGACGGCCAGCATGGCCTTCGCGGACGGCCACGCCCAGACCATCCGCATGGGCACCGAAGGCGCCTATCCCCCCTACAACTTCATCAACGACGCAGGCGATATCGACGGGTTCGAGATCGAGCTGGGCAACGAGCTATGCATGCGCGCCGAGCTGACCTGCGAGTGGGTCAAGAACGACTGGGACAGCATCATCCCCAACCTCGTGTCCTCCAACTACGACACGATCATGGCGGGCATGAGCATCACGGACGAGCGGGACGAGGTGATCGACTTCACCCAGGACTACTTCCCGCCCACCGCCTCCGCCTATGTCGCGGCCGCTGACGGTGTGGACCTCGAAGGCGGCATCATCGCGGCCCAGACCGCAACCATCCAGGCGGGCTTCATCGCCGAGAGCGGCGCGACGCTGGTCGAATTTGCCACGCCCGAGGAAACCGTCGCCGCCGTGCGCAATGGAGAAGCGGACGCTGTGTTTGCCGACCGCGACTACCTTGCCCCGCTGGTCGAGGCCTCAGGCGGCGCGCTGATGTTCGTTGGCCCTGCCGTGCCGCTTGGCGGCGGTGTTGGCATGGGCGTGCGCGAGAGCGACACCGAGCTCAAGGGCAAGTTCGACGCGGCCATCACCTCGATGAAGGAAGACGGCACGCTGAATGCGCTGCTGATCAAGTGGTTCGGCGACGAGACGCAGACCTACTAAGACACTGTAGGATGGGCAATATTGCCCATCCTACCCGCGCCCCCTGACGATGTTTTCCTTTTGCACCGATCCTGACACGCTTGGCACATTCCGCTGGTTCAGCTGTTACCTGACCACCGGAGTACATTGGTCGTTCTATAGCGCCTTCCTGCGGGTGCTGGCCCTGTTGGCCGTGACCGCCCCCGTCGCGCTCGCCTTCGGTTTTGCCGGGGCAATGGCCGCGCGCTCGCGCATCTTGCCCCTGTCCCTTTTCGGCAAGGGCTACATCGCAATCGTGCGCGGCGTGCCCGACATCGCCTTCTTCCTTTTCTTTGTGATCGCGCTCGATCAAGGCCTTGAATACCTGCGCCACATCACGCTTTGCCCCGATTGGAATGAGCCCATCCGGCAGGGCAGCGACTTCATCGTCTGCAGCCAAGCAAAGCTCCCCCTTGGCTCCGCACCGCAGGAGGTTCACCAGCTTTACGCCTTCGCCCTCGCCGTCTTCACCTACGCCATCGTCTTCGGCGCCTTTGCCGCCAACGTGCTCTACGGCGCGATGCAGGCGGTACCCCGCGCGCAGGTGGAAACCGCCGAGGCTTACGGGTTCACCCGCCGCCAATGCTTCTGGCGCATCACCGTGCCGCAAATGTGGGTCTACGCCCTGCCTGGCCTTTCAAACCTGTGGCAGGTGCTGATCAAGGCGACGCCGCTGCTGTTCCTTTTGGGCATCGAAGACGTTGTCTACTGGGCGCGCGAGCTGGGCGGGACCAAGACCGCCCGCTTTACCGACTACCCGCACGGGGACTGGCGGATGTGGTACTTCCTTGCCCTGCTCGTCTTTTACCTGCTGATGACCTGGGGCAGCGAGAAGGTCTTGAAACGCGTCATGGCGCGCCTCACCCACGGGCAGGCCACCGCAGGCGGCGAAGCTCTGCGAAAGGCAATGGCATGACCAGCGCCTTTCCTTCTTCTGGCTGTAAATATGCCGGGGGTGTGGGGGCTGGCCCCCACTCCGACAATTCAAAATGAGCTGCTGGCAGACCATCCAGGACTACGCTCTGCGGTCCATCGGCATCGGCGAACGGCTCCTGCCGCGCACCGACTTCACGCTGTGTGAGCAGGTCACGCTGATCGGCTCGGGCATGATCTGGAACGTCTATTTCGGCGCCGTCGCGCTCTTTATCGGCTTCTTCCTCGCCACCGGGCTGGCGCTGGCCAAGACGTCGGCAAACCCCGCGCTGCGGCGGCCCGCAGAGGCGTTCATCTTCGTATTCCGCGGCTCACCGCTCTTTATCCAGTTCTTCTTTGCTTATTTCTTCTTTCTCAGCCTCAAGAGCCAATACGCGTTCTTTGACCCGTTCACGGCTGCGTGGCTGGGCGCGCTGATCGTGCTGTTCCTGAACACCGCCGCCTACTCGGCGGAGATTTTCCACGGCGCGCTTTTGTCGATCCCCAAGGGCGATCTGGAGGCGGCGGACGCTTACGGCATGGCCGGTTGGACAAAGTTCCGGCGGATCACATGGCCCACGATGCTGCGGCTGGCGTGGCCCGCCTACACGAACGAGGCGATCTTCCTGTTTCAATCCACCACGCTGGTCTATTTCAGCGGCTTTCCCGCGTGGCAGCAGCGGGGCGATGCGCTCTATTATGCCAGCTATTTCGCGGACAAGACCTTCAACCCCTTTGTGCCCTATCCGATCCTTGCGGGGTACTTCATCATCGCGGTTCTGGGCATTATTGCGCTCTTCGGCGTGATAGGCCGGCGCCTGAACCGCCATCTGCCGAACACCGCGCGGGTCCGGCGCCCGCGGATGAACCTGATCCGATGACGGACCTTGGCACGATCCGGGCCTTGCGCGCCGCCGCCTCTGATCTGAATGGCGTGGCCCGGGGCAAGCGCCTGCCCGTGGGCATGGCGGAGAAGATCGCGGGTGGCGCAGTTCGCTTTCCACTCTCGGTTCTGAACCTCGACATCTGCGGCGACGACATCGAAGGCAGCCCCTTGGTGCTGGACAGCGGGGATCGGGACGGGGTGCTGCACCCGACGGGGCGCGGCTTTGTGCCGATGCCGTGGCTGGACACGCCCACGGCGCTGGCCCCCGTCTGGATGTTCCACGAGGATGGCAGCGCCTATGCGGGCGATCCGCGCCATGCGCTTGCGGGTGTGCTGGACCGTTTTGCCGCGCGGGGGCTGACGCCCGTGGTCGCGACGGAGATGGAGTTCTTTCTTGTGGACGATGCGGACGGGCTGCAAGTGCCCGCCTCCCCCCGTTCAGGCAAGCGGCGCCCCGGCGGGCAGATCCTGTCGCTCGGCCAACTCGATGCGTTCGACGCCTTCTTCACCGACCTGTACGATGGCTGCGCGGCGATGGACATTCCCGCGGGCACGGCCATCTCAGAAAGCGGGTACGGCCAGTTCGAGATCACAATGGAGCATCAGCCGGACGCGATGAAGGCCGCGGACGATGCGTGGCTTTTCAAGCTGCTGACGAAGGGGCTGGCGCGCAAGCACGGCTTTGCCGCGTCTTTTATGGCCAAACCCTATGCGGATTGCGCAGGTTCGGGGATGCACATGCATTTCTCCGTTCTGGATGAGGACGGGCGGAATGTCTTTGACGATGGCGGGTCGGCCGGAACGGACATGCTGCGCCATGCAGTGGAAGGGTGCCTCGCGGCCCTGCCCGCCTGCACGGTCCTCTTCGCGCCGCACGGGGTGTCCTATGACCGGCTGGTGCCCGGCGCACATGCGCCAACCAGCATCGCCTGGGCTTATGAGAACCGCACGGCGGCCATCCGCATCCCCTCCGGCGCGCCTGCCGCGCGGCGGGTGGAGCATCGCTTTTCCGGGGCGGATGTGTCGCCGCACCTTGCCATCGCGGCGATCCTTGGCGGGGCGATTGGCGGGATCGAGGACGGGCGCGATCCGGTCGCCCCGATCACCGGGAACGCCTATGAACAAGACCTGCCACGCGTGCCCGCGACGTGGCAGGCCGCGCTTTCCGCGTTCGAGACAAGCGATGTCGCCGCGCGCATCTTCCCGGACAGGCTGCGCGCCAATTTCGCGATGACCAAGCGGCAGGAAATGGCCGTCTGCGCGGGGCTGAGCGCGGAGGCGCTGACGGAACTGTACCTCGACACGGTTTGAGGCAGCGCGTCCGACCACTCATTGCACGCGGCGCGGCTTTCGCGCTATCGGTCTTTCAATGATCAACCTGACATAGGTCCACATGCACATCGGTATCCTGCAAACCGGCCACGCGCCCGAAGAGGTCATGCAGACCGAGGGCGACTATGACGCCATGTTCCACCGCCTGCTGGCGGGCGGCGGGTTCGATTTCACCACCTACAACGTGGTCGACATGGAATTTCCCGGCGGGGCAACGGACGCGGATGGCTGGCTGATCACCGGATCGAAGCACGGCGCCTATGAGGACCACGGCTGGATCCCACCGCTGGAGGCCCTGATCCGCGAGATCGCGGCGGCGGGCCGCCCGCTGGTTGGGGTGTGCTTTGGCCACCAGATCATCGCGCAGGCGCTTGGCGGGCGGGTGGAGAAGTTTGCGAAGGGCTGGTCGGTCGGCCGCACAGCCTACGATCTTGGCGGGCAGGTGCATCACCTGAACGCGTGGCATCAGGACCAGGTCGTCGCCCTGGCCGAAGGGGCGCAGGTCGAAGGCCGCTCGGACTTCTGCGAGAACGCGGTGCTCAGCTACGGGGACAAGGTTTGGACCATCCAGCCGCACCCCGAGTTTGGCGCCGCCGTCATGCGCGGCCTGATCAAGCACCGCGGCCCGGGCGTTGTGCCCGATGCGCTGCTTGAAGGTGCTGCCGCAGGGCTGGACCAGCCAACCGGCAATGCCGCCATCGCGGCGAAGATGATCGCGGTTCTGCGCGGCGCGGCGGCGTAAGCGTGGCCGAGGACTGGATCAGCCGTCTGCCCGAGGCCGCGCGCAGCTACCTTGAGGGCCGCCGCCTCGACGAGGTGGAGTGCATCATCGCGGACTTGCCCGGGATTGCGCGCGGCAAGGCGGTGCCCGCGACGAAATTCGCGCGGCAGGATTTCTTTCACCTGCCCGATAGCATTTTCTACCAGACCATCACCGGGGACTGGGGCGAGGCCGCGGGGGACGATGGCTTTATCGAAAAGGACATGATCCTGCGCCCGGACATGGAGACGGCGACCGCCGCGCCCTGGACGGGCGACTGGACCTTGCAGGTGATCCACGACGCCTATGACCGGCACGGCGAACCGGTGCCTTTTTCACCGCGCAACGTGCTGAAACGGGTGGTGGACCTTTACCGCGCGAAGGGGTGGACGCCCGTGGTCGCGCCGGAGATGGAGTTTTTCCTGATCGCCCGCAACCTCGACCCCGCGAAGGATATCGAGCCGATGACGGGCCGCTCTGGCCGTCCTGCGGCGGCGCGGCAAGCGTATTCGATGACGGCGGTGGACGAATTTGGCCCGGTGATCGACGACATCTATGACTTTGCCGAAGCGCAGGGCTTCGAGATTGACGGGATCACGCAGGAAGGCGGCGCAGGCCAGCTTGAGATCAACCTGCGCCACGGAGATCCGGTGAAGCTGGCGGACGAGGTGTTCTACTTCAAGCGCCTGATCCGGGAGGCCGCGCTGCGCCACGATTGCTTCGCAACGTTCATGGCCAAGCCCATCGCGGATGAGCCCGGCTCGGCGATGCACATCCACCATTCGGTGCTGGATGTTGAGACGGGCCAGAACATCTTTGCCGGACCGCAGGGCGGGGAGACGGACGCATTCTTTCACTTCATCGCAGGGCTTCAGCAGCACTTGCCCTCAGCGCTTGCGGTGATGGCGCCTTTCGTGAACTCCTACCGCCGCTACGTGCGCGACCACGCGGCGCCGATCAACCTGGAATGGGCGCGGGATAACCGCACCACGGGCATTCGCATCCCGCTTTCGGAACCGGGTGCACGGCGGGTGGAAAACCGGATCGCCGGGATGGACTGCAACCCTTACCTCGGCATCGCCGCGTCGCTGGCCTGTGGCTATCTTGGATTGACGACCGAATTGCGCCCCTCGCGCAGCTACAAGGGCGATGCCTATGACGGGAACGGGGACATCCCGCGGACGCTGGGCGAGGCGCTGAACCTCTTTGAAAGCGCCACCGACCTGCACGGCGTTCTGGGGCCGGAATTTGCGCGGGTCTATTCGATTGTGAAGCGGGCCGAGTATGACGAGTTTCTTCAGGTGATCAGCCCGTGGGAGCGGGAGCACCTTTTGTTGAACGTTTAGGCGCGTTACGGGCCGACCCTTCGGGGAAGGTTTACTTTGCCAAGTGAAGGGGGAAGATCGTGCCTCTGAACCTGCTTCATGCGAATGATGAACCGGGGGCGTATCCGGCGTCTTGGTATGCCGCGACGGCAGAGCCTTTGGCGCCCTTTGACGCGCTCAGTGGCGAGGTGCGGGCGGATGTCTGCATCGTTGGCGCAGGCTATACCGGCCTCTCCGCAGCGCTGCATCTGGCGGAGGCGGGGCGCAAGGTGGTCGTGCTGGAGGCGCAGCGCGTGGGCTTTGGCGCGTCGGGGCGCAATGGCGGGCAGTTGGGCAGCGGCCAGCGGGTGGAGCAGCCAGAGCTGCAGCGCATGGTCGGCGCCGAGGACGCGCGCAAGCTGTGGGACCTGGGGCAGGAGGCGAAGGCGTTGGTCAAAGGCCTGATCGCGCGTCATCGCATTGACTGTTTCCTGAAGCCCGGGGTGGCCCATGCGGCGTCTTCGGCCGCCTCGATGCGGGAGGCACGCGCGACGGCGGAGCATCTGGACCGGGTCTATGGCTACACCGCGGAGGTGCTGGATGGCGAGGCGTTTGCCGCGATCTGCCCCTCGCCCGATTACGTGGGCGGTGTGCTCGACATGGATGCGGCGCATCTGCACCCTTTGCGGTTTGCCTTTGGGCTTGCGCGGGCTGCGGTGGCGGCTGGGGCGGTCCTCCATGAACGCAGTGAGGTTTTGGGGCTGGAGGGGACAACGGTGCGCACAGCGCAGGGAGCCGTCCGTGCAGATCACGTCATCCTTGCCTGCAACGGCTATCTGGGCACGCTGGACCGCCGGGTCGCAGCACGGGTCATGCCGATCAACAACTTCATCGCCGCGACAGCGCCGCTGGAGGAGCCTTACCAGGTGCTCGCGCAGGATGTGGCGGTGGCCGATGACCGCTTTGTGGTGAATTACTTTCGCCTCAGCCATGATGGGCGGCTGCTGTTTGGCGGCGGGGAGAGCTATGGCTACCGCTTTCCGCGCGATCTGGATGCGGTCGTGCGAAAGCCGATGCGCGCCGTGTTCCCGCATTTGGCCGAAGTCCGGTTTGACTTTGTCTGGGGCGGCACGCTTGCAATCACGATGCCGCGGCTGCCCTACCTCGCGCGTGTCGCGCCTGGGGTGCTGAGCGCGTCGGGCTATTCGGGCCACGGGGTCGGTACGGCGACCCATGCGGGGCAGCTGATGGCGCAGGCGATCATCGGGGAAACGGACGGGTTCGACACGATGGCCGCGCTGCCCGTTTCGCCCTTTCCCGGCGGGGCGCGGATGCGCACGCCGCTGCTGGCGCTGGCGATGACATGGTACGCGCTGCGCGACAGATTGGGCATCTAGTCACATTTCTGTTTCCTGATGCGGGCAAATGACATAAGCAAAGCCAAAGTAGCGCATAAGGAATATCAAATGTCCCTCCCGAACATGCACCATGCCGAACCCATCCCCGCGGCTGCGCGGGTGGAAATTGACCGTTTGCTGATGTCGGGGGACCTCTTCCGCTACACTGCCGCGGAGGGCGCGCCGGTTTCCCTGCTGGAAGCTGAGTTTGCGCAGATGATGGGAACGCGCTATGCGCTGGCGGTCTCGTCCTGCTCGGCGGCGCTGTTCTTGTCGCTCAAAGCGCTTGGCCTGCCGCGGGACGCGCGCGTGCTGATCCCCGGCTTTACCTTTGCCGCGGTGCCCTCGGCGGTGGTGCACGCCGATTGCCTGCCGGTGCTGTGCGAGGTGGGCGAAAATTACCGGATCGACCTGCAGGATTTTGCCGCCAAGCTGACCGGCGTTCAGGCGGTGATCGTCAGCCACATGCGCGGGCATACGTCGGACATGGATGCGATTATGGCGCTATGCGATGCCGCGGGCATTCCAGTGATCGAAGATGCGGCGCATTCGCTGGGCACACTGTGGAACGGGCGGAAGATCGGCACGATTGGCAAGATCGGTTGTTTCAGCTTTCAGTCCTACAAGATGATCAACGCGGGCGAAGGCGGCATCCTGATCACGGATGATGCGGACCTTGTGGCGCGCGCGGTGATCATGTCGGGCGCCTATGAGCACAATTGGAAGAAGCACCCGGTGCTGGCGGACGCTTTTGCCGCGCATCAGAACCGCCTGCCGCTTTACAACCTGCGCCTGTCGAACCTGAGCGCGGCGGTGATCCGCCCGCAGCTGCCCGAACTGGCGCGCCGCGTGACCGATGGCCTGCGCGGGCATGACCGGGTCGCGGCGCAGCTGAACGCGCATGCGATGATCGACGTGCCCGCGCCCTTGCCGCAGGAGACGCGCGCGCCGGATTCGATCCAGTTCAACCTGCCCAGCGCAAGTGACGCACAGGTGCACGCCTTTGTCGCCGCAGCCAAGGCGGCCGGGGTCACGGTGCAGGTGTTTGGGCTTTCGGATGACAACGCGCGCGCGTTCTGGAACTGGCAGTTCATCGCGGACCTGCCCGAACTGCCGCGCACGCGGGCGATGCTGATGCGGGCCTGCGATGTGCGCCTGCCGGTGCATCTGACCGATCCGCAGCTCGATGCGGTGGCGGATGTGCTGCTGCGGGCGGCTGAGGTCGCGTTTGGGACCGGGGCAAAAACGGCGGCCTAAGCGCCGGGGTTTGACAGGGACCAGCGGGCGCGGAACACTGCGCGCATGCGTGATTTGTCAAACGGTGCGGCGTGGATGAACGGGCAGCTGATCCCGATCTCCGAGGCCGCTTTGCCCGTGACGGACTGGGGCCTGACCCATTCCGATGTTGCTTATGATGTTGTGCCCGTGTGGCGCGGCGCGTTCTTTCGCCTGCCGGACTACACGCGCCGCTTCTGGGCGTCGGTCGCGGCGCAGCGGTTCGCGCTGCCTTACGGGCCGGCGGAGCTGGAGGCGGCGCTGCACCAGATGGTGGCGGCGACGGGGCTGCGCGATGCCTACGTGGCGATGGTGGCCACGCGGGGGCGCAATCCAGTCCCCGGCAGCCGCGATCCGCGCGACTGCGTAAACACGCTTTATGCCTGGGCGGTGCCCTATGTGCATATCGTAAAGCCGGACGCGGCGCAGGCGGGCACCTCCGTCTGGATTGCAAAGGGCGTGCGGCGCATTCCGCAGGACAGCGTCAACCCGCGGGTGAAGAACTACCACTGGGGCGATTTCACCTCCGGCCTCTTTGAGGCGAAGGATCGGGGGTTTGAGACGACGCTGCTGCTGGACCATGACGGCAACGTGACCGAGGGGCCGGGGTTTAACGTGTTTGCGGTGTTCGGAGAGCGGCTGGTGACCTCCGATCACGGGGTGCTGCACGGCATCTCGCGGCAGACGGTGCTGGACATGTCGGCGGAGGCTGGCCTGAAGACCGAGGCGCGCGCGCTTCCGCTGGACGAGTTCTGGCAGGCCGATGAGGTCTTTCTGACATCATCAGGCGGCGGCGTCATTCCGGTGGCACAGGTGGACGCACGGACGTTTTCGAACGGGGCCGCGGGGCCCGTGGCGCTGGGGCTGCGGGCGCGATATTTCGATTGGATCGCGCGGGCGGAGTACCGGACGGAGATCAGTTACGGATAAATGGTGGGGTGGAACCCCACCCTACGGCGGTGTTACCTGCCGGGTGGTGGGTTTGCACACACCCTACTTTAGCTTTGACAGCTTATCCTGCAATTCGCTGAGCTGCGCCTTGATCGCGTCAAGGTCTTCGCCCTTTTCCTCGGCTTCCGGCTCCGGTGCTGGCATGGTGGACCCGGCCCCCGGCCAGCCGCCTGTCATGGCCTTCAGGAACGCCTGCTGCTGCGCCCGCATCACCTCAAACCCGGGCATCTTGGCCATCGGGTTCATCGCGGTCATGTTCTCGATCATGCGGGACTGGCCGTCGCGCAGCATCTCAAAGCTGGCTTGCAGGAATTGCGGCACCACGGTCGGCCCGCCCGTCATGTAGCTGCGCACCAGATCGTTCAGCACATCGACCGGCAAGACGCTTTCGCCGCGGCTTTCGTGCTCTGCAATGATTTGCAGAAGGTACTGCCGGGTCAGGTCATCGCCCGACTTCAGATCGACGATCTGCACCTCGCGCCCATCGCGGATAAACCCTGCGATGTCTTCAAGCGTTACATAATCAGACGTCTCCGTGTTGTAGAGACGGCGGCTGGCATAACGCTTGATCAACAGCGGGGATTTGGTGTCGGCCACGGTGTCTGTCCTTTTCGGCAACGCTGCACCGCAGCTTATGCTGCGTGCGCGCAAAAAGAAAGAGTGCACAAAAAAGGGCGAGTCCCGAAGGACCCGCCCAATCTTCCGCGCCTCTAGGGAGGAGGACGAGACGCGGTAGACCTGCCCCGCTTACTTAGCTGCGGTGGCTTTCTTGACCGCTTCGGTCGCTTCGGTGGTCGCTTTTTTGACAACGGCCTGAGCTTCTTCGCTCATGTCCTTGCCCGCGGCCATCATCAGCTCAACGGTGTCCATCTGAACTTTCTTGGCGATTTCGGCGAAGGCCGCCATGTGCTCGGCTGCGGCTTCGGCGTTGGCGGATGCAAAGTCGGTCATCGCCTTGGCGTAGTCCGCCGGCTCTGCCTTGGCTTTTGCCATGTCGGTCATGCGGGCCAGGGTTTCTTTGGTCCACTTGGAGGAGATGTCAGCGGACTTTTCAGCCGCGTCGAGCGCAACGCCCGACAGCTTCTCGTTCAGCGTGGTCGCGGTCTTGAACGCGTCCTGCATCGCTGCGGTGTCGACGGGGAATGCGCCCATCATGTCTTTGAACATTGCGGTCATGTCCTGGGTCTTTGCCATTGGTCTGTTCCTTTCGGCATGTGCCGGGAGACACCCGGCGTGGTTTTCTGCGTCTGCATAGAACATACATGCTGCAGCGCGGCATTTCAAGACTTTTTCTGCACTGCGGCAGAATTGCTGCGCCTATATAAAAAAGGGCTTCAAACCAGTGACTTCCAGACGGTACGCCAAAGGATGCCGCGTTGCGGCATTCACTTTATTTTGTCGGTCGCCTTTTCCTGCACATACGTGCCCGGCGCATCACACAGCGCCTCTAGCGGCCCTTCGCCGGGTATGCGCGCGGCAACTTTCTTGCCTGAATGCCCGCGCAGCCACTTTTCCCAGCGGGGCCACCACGACCCTTCGTGGAAATCGGCCCCGTCGAGCCACGCTTCGTGGTCAAGGCTCAGGTCCGGGTTCGTGTAGTGGCCGTATTTCTTTTTGGACGGCGGGTTCACGATGCCGGCGATATGCCCCGACTGGGTCATGATAAAGGTCTTGTCCGCCGATCCCATCTGCTGCACGCCGCGGTAGCTGTCTTTCCATGCCGCGATGTGGTCCGTCTCGCATGCGATGGCGCAGAGCGGCACGTCCACCTCCTCCAGCTTCAGCGTGTGGCCCAGCAGCTCGAACCCCCCATCGGCCAGCTTGTTGTCCTGGCACAGGCCGCGCAAATACTGGATCGACATCTTGGCAGGCAGGTTCGCTCCGTCCCCGTTCCAGTACAGCAAGTCGAAGGCCGGGGGCGTCTCCCCCATCATGTAGCTGCGGATGGCCGGACCGTAGACAAGATCATTCGACCGCAGGAAGGAGAACGTCCGCGCCATGATGGCCGACGGAAGGATGCCCTTGTCCGCGACCTCTTTTTCGATACCGTCGACAAAGTCGTTTTCAAGGAAGGGGCTAAACTCACCCTGATCGGAGAAATCCGTCAGCGCGGTAAAGAACGTGGCCGAGCGGATCGATTTATCACCGCGCTGCTTCAGCATCGACAGCGTCAGCGACAGCGTCGTGCCCGCGATGCAGTAGCCGATGGCGTTGACCTGTTTGGTCCCGCAAATCGTCTTCGCCGCGTCGATTGCCGCTAGATAACCGTCCTCGACATATTGCTCCATGCCCACGTCGCGGTAGGTCGGATCCGGGTTCACCCAGCTGACCACGAAAAGCGTGTAGCCTTGATCGGTGACCCATTTGACGAGGCTGTTTTCCGGCTTCAGATCGAGAATGTAGAACTTGTTGATCCAGGGCGGAAAGATGATTAGCGGGATGTTGTGCTGCTTTTCCGTGGTGGGTTCGTACTGGATCAGCTCGATCATGTGATTGCGGAACACGACCTTGCCGGGGGTCGCGCCAATGTTGTCGCCCAGCTTGAACGCCTCTTCATCAGCAAGGCGCACGATCATCTCGCCGTTATTGGCCTCCAGATCGGCGATCAGGTTCTCAAGCCCGTCGACAAGGCTTTGCCCTTCGGTCGCGATCACCTTTTCCAGCGCGTCCGGGTTTGTCGCAAGGAAATTCGTGGGGCTCATCATATCGATGATCTGCTGCGTGAAGTATCTCAGCCGCCGCTTTTCATCCGCAGTCATGTCATCAACGTCTTCGACGGCTTGCGCCATCGCCTCGGCATTGATCATGTATTGCTGCTTGATGAAGTTGAAAAAAGGGTGCGTGTTCCACAGCGGGTTGGAGAAGCGCCGGTCGTGCGGGGTGTCATCGGGCGGGGCCTGCAACTTGCCTTGCGCGAGCACCTGCTGGGCCTCAACAAAGTGGGTGACCGTCTTTTGCCAATAGTCCATTTGATGCTCAATCAGCTTGGCAGGATTGTGCATCGCCTCCTGCCAGTAGGCCATCGCCCCCTTTGCAAAAAGCCCATGATTCGGCGCATCCAGCGCCGGGTTATGCGTGCTGCGATGCGTCATGACGTGGGTCAGTCGTTCGCGCAGCGCCTCAACCTTGGCGAGATTTTCCGTTAATTTTTCGAGGTTTTCCGCGACAATCTCGCCATCGCCTGTGTCTTTTGTTGTCATCGAACCTTTAACCTCGTAGTTATGCACGCGCAGCATTATGCATCTGCGTGCACTCAGTGATCCTGGGTGTGTAGTGTCCGTGCCGCTTGGGGAGAGGCAACGCGACGAATGGTCCGGCCTGCTGGACCGCATAAAGAAGTGAGCTAGGAGAGCCCCAAATGCGCTACATGATGACTTACGACTTCATGGAAACCATGAGGAACACAAACCAGTGGCTCGGCGCCTCCGCGCTCGCTCTGGGCTCCTACCCGGCCTTTGCCGCCATTCCCAACCCCGCGCTGACCTGGATGCGCGCCTGGGGTGAGGTGACGGAGCGGGCGTTTCAGCGGATGGTCGTCAAGCCGGACTGGGGGATCGATTCGATCCCGCTTGAGGATGGCAAGGACCACCTTGTTGAAGTGAACATTGAAGTGCCCGGGCCCTTCGGCGATCTCGTCCACTTCAACGTCGTCGGCCGCCCCGAACACCCGCGCAAGATCCTGCTGGTTGCGCCCATGTCGGGCCACTATGCCACGCTGCTGCGCAAGACCGTTCTGTCGCTGCTCCCCGATTGCGAGCTTTATGTCACCGACTGGCACAATGCCCGCGACATTCCTGTCAGCGCCGGCAAGTTCGATGTGGAAGACTATACGCTCTACCTCGTGGACTATATGCGCCACCTTGGCCCCGACACCCATGTGATTGCCGTGTGCCAGCCCGTGCCGCTGACGCTCGCCGCGACGGCTTACTTGGCCGAAGATGACCCGAAGGCACAACCGCGGTCCCTGACCCTGATCGGCGGTCCGGTGGACCCAGATGCGAACGCCACCGACGTGACCGATTTTGGCCGCCGGGTGACGATGGGCCAGCTGGAAGAGCTGATGATCCAGCGTGTCGGCTTCAAATATTCCGGCGTGGGTCGCAAGGTCTATCCCGGCCTGCTCCAGCTTGCCTCCTTCATGTCGATGAACGCGGAAAAGCACTCCAGCGCCTTCGTGAACCAGATCAACGCGGTCGCACGCGGTGAGGCGTCCGACCATGACAAGCACAACGTGTTCTACGACGAATACCTCGCTGTGATGGACATGACGGCAGAGTTCTACCTTTCCACGGTCGAGCGGGTCTTCAAAAACCGCGAGATCGCGACCAACAGCTTTATGGTCAAGGGCAAGCCGGTCGACATCGCTAAGGTCACAACCGTTGCGGTCAAGATTGTCGAAGGCGGCGAGGATGATATCTCGGCCCCCGGCCAGTGCCTTGCCGCGCTGGACCTTCTGACCGGCCTGCCGGACGAGAAGAAGGCGAGCTATGTCGAGCCGAAGGCGGGCCATTACGGCATCTTCGCGGGCAAAAGCTGGCGCAACAACATCCGCCCGCTGGTGCTTGAGTTCATCGACGCAAACACGCCGAAGAAAAAGGCAAAGGCCGCGAACAAGAACGCGGCGGCGTAGACCGGCGCGGCGGGCGCCACAGGCCGCTTCGCGCCTTCATCACAGCCTGCAAAGAGCGCCCCCACCACCCTGGTCGGTGGGCGCCTAGCGCAGCACGAGCGGCATCGCCATCCAGTCGCGCAGCGCGTCCATCAGGGCGTCGGGCGCCTCCAGCGTTGGCAGGTGGCCCGCCTCCTCAATCACGCGCAGCTTGGCGCCGGGGATCAGTTCGGCCATGAATTCGTGGCGTTTGGGCGGGCAAAGCGCATCATGCGCGCCGCAGATCACCATCGTTGGCACCTTGCATTTGCGCAGCGTGCTCTGCTGATCCCGGCGGCGTTGCAGGGCGCGGGACTGGCGGATGAAGACCTCGGGGCCCAGAGCCAGCGCCATGTCCATCACGATCTCCATCACCACCTGGCGGTGCGGGCCGGGGGCAAGGTAGTTCGGTTTCATCTCGTCCCGCATGACCTCCTGCAGCCGCCCTGCCCGCACGCCCACGATCTGCGGCTCGCGGGCCGCAGCGACTTGCGGCGTTTCGGCCAGCGGGTTGGTGTCCATCAGGCACAGCCGGGTGAGCCGGTCTGGCGCGCGGCGCAGGATCTCCATCGCCACGATGCCGCCCATGCTCAGCCCCGCCAGCGCAAAACGGGACGGCAATTGGTCCAGCAGGCCGGAGGCGATTTCTTCGATCCGCTCGCCTTGGGTGACGGGCGCAACGGTCACCGCCTGGGTGGCGGAGAGTTCGGCAATCTGCGGGCCGAAGAGGCGCGCGTCGCACATCATCCCGGGAAGAAAAACCAGAGCTTCTGGCATGGGTTACTCGTTTGGTGTCTGCTCTTGGGCAGTCTTGAACAAAGCTGAGCGCCCGGACAAGGGCCGGAACGCGCCAAACGGGTCGAATTATCCGCGCCGCGTTAGCTTTCGCCGCGCACCTGATCCCAGAACAGGGACAGGTGGCGGCTGACGATTTCGTTGTAGCGGTCCGATTGCTTGAGCTTTGCCAGCCCTGCGTTGAACCGGTAAAGGTGCGTGGTGCCGCGCCAGTGGCGCTTGGAGATCAGCACGTGCAGCCCCTCCACGCTCAGCGGTTTGGGCAGCGGGGCGACGCTGTCGGTCAGGCCCATCTCGAACATCTTGGTCACGCCGGTGAACTCGTTCAGCGCCACCGCGTCCACCCGCCCGTCCATCAAAAGCTGGAAGCAATCGTCCGGCGTTGCGGGCTGCTCCAGCGTGATCAGGCCGTTCTTGAGCCATGCGCGGCCCTGCCGGTCCAGATCATGGGTGAAATAGCCCGCGGGGCGGCACAGCGTCTTGCCCACGATGTCCGCGTCCGTTTGATAGGTGAACGGCGCATCGGCCCGGACAAAAAGCAGGATGACCAGATCGACCAGCGGCTCGGAGAAATGAAAGTTCGCGCAGCGTTCATTGGTGGGATTGCCCTCGCAATCGGGGCGGAACCACGGGAAGCCCATGTCGAATTCCTTGGAATCGAGCATCGGGAACAGGTGCTTCGACCAGTCGTTTTCCCATGTGATCGAGTAGCTGACCGGCGCATCCGTCGCCTCAAGCGCGGCGTTCACCAACTCCGTCAGCATCCCCTGCCCCGGCCAGGTAAGGTGGGTGAAGGGCGCGTAGTTGGAGCCGGTGATCAGCTTCATCTCCGCGTCCGCCTGTTGCAGCGGCGTCGGATCAGCCGCGCTGGCGGTTGCCTCGGGGCACGGCAAGGTCAGCACCCTGCCCGCTGGCACGTCCAGCAACGATCCACCCTGGATCGACGGGTTGTTATAGAAGATCAGCGACCACTTGGTCAGATCGCCAAACTGCGCCTCCGCTATGGAGAAGAGCGTGTCGCCCTCCTGCACGGTGTAGCTGGGCTGGCAGGCGGCAGCGGCCTGCGCGCCAAGGGCCAGACCGGCGGCAAGGATCAGGGGCCGCAGCATCAGAAATCCGCCCAGATGGCAGACATGTGCTTGTCGATCACTTGCTGGTAGGCGCCGGACGCTTGGATCTCGTCGAGCCCCTCGTTGATCGTCGCGATCAGCGTGTCCGCCTGCGGGTGCGCCTTGTGGACCAGCACGTGCAGGCCTTCGATCGACACCGGGCGGCCCTGCACGACATCCACGCGGTCCTTGATATCCATCGACTTCAGCGCGGCGCGGCCGGTGAATTCGTTCATGGCCACCGCGTCAACGTCGCCCTCCAGCAGCATTTCAAAGCATTCAGCGACGGTTGTCGGCTGCTTGAGCGTGACGTGCCCGTCGGTCACCCAGCGGCGGTCAAAGCGGTCCAGATCGTGGATGAAGTAGCCCGCGGGGCGGCACAGGGTGCGGCCGTGAATGTCCGCGTCGGTGGCGAAGGGCACCGGGCGGGATTTGTCCACGAAAAGCAGGATCAGCATCTCGAACATCGGGTCAGAGAAGTGGAAATTCTGACAGCGGAATTCCTCGGGGCTGGATACGCAATCCGGCTTCACCCACGGAAAGGCCATGTCCATCATCGCGGAGGTCATCAGCGGGTCGAGGTGGCTGGACCAGTCGTTGACCCAATGCACCCGGTAGCCCCTGGCCGCGCCGGAGCCTTGCATGGCCGCGTTGACCAGCTCGGTCATCAGCCCCTCGCCCTCCAGCGATTTGTCGGTGAACGGCGCGTAGTCGCCCGCGGTCACGATGTTGATCGTGTTTTCCAGCGCGCGCCCGGAGGAGGTCGCCGCCGCGGGTGCCGCCGCCGGGGTGACAGTTGGCGCCGCGCCAGACGCCGCGACGGGGGTGCCGCCCTCAAGCCCTGTCGGCAGGCCGTTGATGCAGCCAAGCCGCAGGCGCATCCCAGCGCGGATCGCATTCGGGTTCTCGCCAATGCTGGACAGGTTGTTGCGGTGAATTTCGGACCACATGCCGACGTTTTTGTACTGCGCATCCGCGATAAGCGAGAGGCTGTCGCCGCGCTTAACGGTGTAAGTGCCACCGCAGGTCTGCGCAAGCGCGGGCGCGGCAAAGCCGATGGTTGCGGCGAGTGTTGCTGCCAGGAATCGTTTCATTCCGTCATCCCCCAAAATGACTTTGGGCAAGACTGTCCCGCATATCGTGGCGCCCGGTCAACGGAAAACCATATACTGTGGATAAGTATATGGGTTGCGCAAGCCCTTGGTTCATTGGTGCATCGTGGCCGCGCCGTCCGGGCGTGTGGCGTCAGTCCGGCAAGGTCCGGTGCACGCCGCTCGGCGCCGGAAGCGTATCGTCCGGATGGATGTCCGCATAGATCTCGATGATGTTGTGTTCGGGGTCGTGCAGGAACATCGTGCGGTGCGGCCAGTCCTGATTGGTCGGCTTTTCAATCACCTGGACGCCTTTGGCAGTCAATTCGGCATATGCGATATCGACATCGGCGGGGGACAGCCTGAAGCTGATCTGGGCGCCCGCGGACGTGTCCGGGATTGGCGCGCCATCATAGCTGCGCCCGCGCGGCCTCAGCCCCAGGTAGAGCGTTCCGACCCGAAACCCGGCCCATGCGCCGGGGGTCAGCTCTTCGAGCTCAAGACCCAGGATGCCTTGGTAAAAGGCGGTCATCTTCTCCATGTCGTTGCAGAGCAGAATCACGAAATCCATGCTGCGGATGGCGGCGAGGCCGGTTCTGAGGTCCATGTGTTTCTCCGGTCTGTGGTGGGTTGGCACCCACCCTACGGGTAGGCGATGCCCCGAAAGGGCGGGAAATCGGCGTAGCGTTTTTGCCGCTCTGCGCGGCGCTCCCCCGGCGCTTCCCCGGCGCGCAGCAGCATCCCCCGCGGCGCGATGTAGCTGGAGATCGTGCGCAGCGGTGTGGGTCGCCAATCAAGGTTCAGCGCGCACAGCTTTGGAAAGAACCACATGCCCGAATAGGGCAGATGGTCGTGGATCCACCATGCCAGATCGCGCCAGTCGCGCCCCGCCGCGTATTGGTCCGCAAACCACGGGATGGCCAGCGAGGTGCCCGCGATGGCCCGGTCCCCCCGCCCCCAATCCCAGATGTGACATTCGATGGGGTTGTCGTTGCGGGCGCAGTTCAGCTTGTGCGCGTTCCCGTAGCCGTTCAGCGCCGCACTGCGGTAGCCTGACCGGATCGCGATCCGGCCAAAGGTTTCCTCCAGCGGGTCGAGAAGCTGCGTGCAAAGCTGCCGGCCGTGTTCGATGGCGAGGTCCGGGTTATCGGGGATGTTCTGGACACGGTGGAAATTGCCGATCTCCGAATAAAGGAAGTCGCGCATGTAGAAATGCTTGGACAGGCGCACCCGGCCCAGCGTCTCAAGGCTCCACATGCTTTGCGGGCGGCGCATCGCACTCAGTCCAGGCTGCGGGCGAAGTCCACGATGCGCTGCACGGCGGCATCGGTCTGGCCGGGGGACATGATATCGCCTGCGATCACGTGGCTGAACGGGTCATCGTCTGGCCCCATGACGGGCTGGTAGACCTCCGTTCGGGTGCTCCAGCCGCTGCCCCATTGCGCGATCACGCTTCGGGTGGCGCGGGGCGAGACGACCTGATCCGCGTCCGCGTAGATGAAGAGCGCGGGCATGAGGATTGCCGAGAGGTCCAATTCGGACACGGCCCCCACCAGCGCCGCCATCGGCAGGGTGGCAACGGTTGGGTAGCTGGTGGTCCAGAATTTTGCGTGGGCCTCGTTTTTGGGCGTGAAGCTGCGCGTGTTCCCCGCGATCAGGCCGATCCAGTAGCGCGCGGCGGGCCAGGTCAGCAGCCCCGCCGCCGCGTTGTTCAGCGCGTAGTTGGGGGAGATCAGGACCATACCGGCGACCTGTTCGGTCTCAATCGGGCGGGTGGCGGCGTAGGTGGCGAGCGTGGCGCCGGTGGAGGTGGCGATAACCAGCACGCGTTCCCCTACCGCGGCGCCGATGGCGATGGCCTCGCCGGTGTCGCGGGTCCAGTCCTGCACGGTCGCCTCCGCCATCGCCGCGCTGCCCGCACCGTGGCCGGTCAGCCGGGTGTAGACAAGGTTCGCGCCCAGCGCCTGCGCCACACGGTCCGGTACGGGGCGGATTTCCTCGGAGGTGGCAGAAAAGCCGTGGATGTAGACAACCGAGAGGGGCGTTTTCGCCTCGGCGTCCACCGCCCAGATCACGCGCTTTTCCGCGCCAAGTGTGAGGCCCGCGATCTTTGCCTCTTCGGCCGCGAGGTAAGCGTCCACCCCTCTGTCCAGCCTTGCGGATTTGAAGGAGAGGTCGAGCGTCGCGTCCTCGTAGGGCCCGAAGACGGCGAGCGCAAAGGCCGCGGCGCAGAGCGCGATGAAAAGGTAGGAGAGGGCCAGCCTCATGCCACGTCCTCTATCGCCGCCTCAATCAACGCGAGGCAGGTCGCGTCGGAAAAGCGGTGGTCCGCGTCCTTGACGAGGGTCAAACGCATGTCGGGACACGCCGCATGGCCCAGCAGGCGCAGCGCCGTTTGCGTGGAGACCGCCGTGTCCGCCGTGCCTTGCAGGCAGCGCACCGGGAAGGGCAGCGGCAGAGGGGCCCGGAGGACGAGGTTGCGGCGGCCATCCTCGATCAGGCGCTTCGTTATGATGTAGGGCTCCATGTAATCCGACGGCATCTCGATCTGGCCTTCGGCGTCCAGCGCGGCCTTTTGCGCGTCGGTGAAGGAGGCCCAGTAACCGTCTTCGGTGAAGTCCGGCGCGGCGGCGATGGTCACCAGGCCGTGGACGCGGTCGGGATGGGCACGGGCGTAAAGCAAGGCTTGCCAGCCGCCCATCGAGGAGCCGACGGGGATGACCTTGCCATCGGTGAGGCTGCCAATGGCGTGGGCCGTGTCTTCGGCCCAGTCCCCGATGCACCCCTCTTCGAACGTGCCCGAGGACCCGCCGTGACCCGAATAGTCAAATCGCAGGAAGGCGCGGCCTTGTGCGGTGGCCCACGCCTCCAGGTGGACGGCCTTGGTGCCCGCCATGTCGGATTTCAGCCCGCCAAGGAAGACAATCCACGGGCCCCGCCCTTCGGTGCGGTGATAGGTAAGGGTGCGGCCTTGCGGCGTGTCCAGATACATCATGCCCGCACCATGCGCCGGGGTTTGGGTGCGGGCAAACGGATTTTATAGGTGACTGTATTGTCACGTGACTATCGAATCACGTATAAGCCCCGCATGGACACGATTTTCAAAGCCCTTGCCGACCCGGCCCGCCGCGAAATCCTTGACCGCTTGCGCGCCAAGGACGGGCAAAGCCTGTCGGAGCTGGAGGCGGGGTTCGACATGACCCGCTTTGGGGTGATGAAGCATCTCGCGGTGCTCGAAGATGCCGGCCTGGTCGTGCCCAGGAAAGTGGGACGGTTCAAATACCACTACCTCAACGCCGTCCCGCTGTCGGAGGCCATTGATCGCTGGATCGAGCCGCTGATCGCCAAACCCCTCGCCCAGGGGATCACCGCCCTGAAGGCTCATCTTGAAAAGGAGAACGATATGTTCGATTCCGAAATGAAACCCGATTTTGTCCACCAGACTTCTATCCGCTGCACGCAGGATGCTTTGTGGGACG
Organism: Pseudomonadota bacterium; assembly: GCA_039817385.1. Lineage (GTDB taxonomy): Bacteria > Pseudomonadota > Alphaproteobacteria > Rhodobacterales > Rhodobacteraceae > JBCBCP01. The sequence continues at coordinate 819,807 of JBCBVY010000001.1, forward strand.
CGCTGACCAAGGCGCGCCAGCTGGGGGCCTACCACTTCATGGTCAACACCGCGAAAGGCGATGCCGCAGTCGGCCAGCCGACGGACATGATCCGCGCGGATGGCTCGCTGATGCTGCGCCAGACAACGACCCGGCTGGAGCCCAAGACGCGGATCGAACAGACGTTCGAGCCGCATTTCTTTGGCGGTGAAGGCGCGCATTCGCGCGTTGTTTTCCTGATCCAGCCGGAGGGCGCGCATTGCCTGCTGACCTGCGAGCATTACGAGATCCCCGAAGGCCAGGACGGCGTGAAGGAAGGCTGGGCGCGCCACATCGCCTCGCTCAAGAGCTGGCTGGAGACGGGCCAGCCGATTAAGGTGGAGGGCTGAGCGATGAGTGTCGAGCTGACCTACCTGACACTGGTGCTGATCCTCGCGGCGTCGATGTGGATCCCCTATATCGTGGGGGTGAACATGCACCCCGTCGAGGGGACCGATGACTTTGCCCGGCCTCCTGCCCTGACCGCCTTTCCAGCCTGGGTTCACCGGGCAAACCGTGCACATCTGAACCTGATCGAGGCCGCGATGCCCTTTGCCGCCGCGGTGCTGGTGGCCCACGTGATGGGGGTGTCAACCGCGGTGACGGTCTGGGCAGCGGCGGCCTTCTTCTGGCTGCGGCTGGCGCACGCGGTGGGCATGGTGTCGGGCGTGGCGCGCTTTCCGGTGCGGCCGATCATCTTCACGCTCAGCTGGGCCTGCACCGTTGCGATCTGCGTGCAGCTGCTGATGCTCTAGCCACCTTCCGTCAAGAGCCGAGATTATTCGTACGAATAATCTCGGCACCGGATTAAGGGGACGTGAAGATGGCCGAAATGCCGTTCGAGTTGCAAATTCTGGGGGTTCTGGCGCTTTTTGCCGCCTCGCTCTGGATCCCGTACATCATCGGCGTGAACACCTCCGATCCCGGCAGCGCCGCCGATCTGGACAGTCAGGATTTCTCCCGCCCTGCTGACCCATCTTTGCAGCGCCCTTGGGTGCACCGGGCCTACCGCGCGCATTTGAACCTGCTGGAACAGGCCGTGCCCTTCGCCATCCTCGTCCTGCTGGTGGACCGAGCGGACGGGTTCAGCGGGCTGACCTGGTGGACATCTTTGGTGTTTCTGACGCTGCGCATCGCCCATGCCGCCGGGTTCATCACTGGCAAAGCGGGCCTGCCGCTGCGCCCGATCCTGTTTACCGCCGGATGGGTCTGCTGCCTAATCATGGGCTGGGCGTTCTTTACCGCTTGAGCTTGCAAAAGGGGCGCGGCGCGGCACATGGTGCCAGGATGACACAGCCGCCCCGCCTTCTTGTCCCCGCCCTGTCGGCCTCCAACTTCTTGATCGGGGTGGGGGCCTTCGTGATTGTCGGGCTGGTCGAGCCGATGGGCGCGGACCTCGACATTTCTGTTGCGCAGGCGGGGCAACTCTTGACGTGGTACGCGGTGGGTTACGCGATCCTGTCGCCGCTGCTGGTCGCGTTGACCGGGCGGATCGGGCGGCGCAAGGTCATGGCGCTAGGTCTGTCGCTCTTTGCGGTCGCGGCGCTGCTCTCGGCCCTGGCGCCCGGGCTGCTCGGTCTGCAAGCGGCGCGCATTCTGGCGGCAGCGGGCGCGGGGCTGTTCACACCGGTGGCTGCGGCCACGGCGGCGGCGCTTTACCCCGAGGCGCAGCGCGCCCGGGTGCTGGCGGCGGTGTTTTTTGGCCTGACGCTGGCGCAGGTGGTGGGCGTGCCCGCGGGAAGCTGGATCGCCTACACTTTTGGCTGGCGATGGGCGTTCTGGATAGCCGTAGCCCTGTCGGTACCCTGTCTTGCGCTGGTCTGGACGCAGGTACCACGCGGGCTGTCCTTTCAGCCGGTGACGCTCAGTGATCTGGGCGCGTCGATGGCGAACGCGCGGATGATGCTCGCGGTGCTGTTCACCGGATCTTTCTTGGGCGCCATTTACGTGCTTTACACCTACATCGCACCGCTGCTGAGCCAGACGATGGGCTTTGGCCGAGACGGGATCACGCTGGTTCTCGTGCTGTTTGGCTGCGGTGCGGTGGTGGGCAACATCCTCGGCGGCTGGATGGCGGACCGCTTTGGCTGGTACCGCACGCTGACGCTGCTGGCGGGGTTGCAGGCGCTTTTGATGCCGATGTTTTCGCTGCTGCCTTACCCGGCGCCGGTGCTCTATGCGGTGGCGATCACCTGGGCGGTGTTTGGCTGGTCCTTCATGGCGGGCCAGCAGATGCGGCTGATTGGCCTTGCGGGGCCGCGCGCGCCGGTTGTCCTCGCCCTGAACGCTGCCGCCATCTATGTTGGGGCGGCGCTGGGGTCGGGCCTCGGGGCGTGGGTTCTGGAGACGTACGGGGTCATCTGGACAGGTCTGGCGGCGGGGCTGTGCGCGCTTGGGGCGCTGATCCACTTGCAACTGAGCGCAGCAATGACGCCTAAGGCGGATTTTCAAAAATCCGCTGCCTAGCGATCCTTCAAGGATCGCTTGCCAGCTTTTCTTCAAGAAAAGCCTTACCCGCCGATATAGCCCTCACGCGGGCGATAGAACGTTTTTTGGTTGTGCAACCGGCCCAGCAGGTCGTGGATATCCGCGATTTCTGCCTTGGCGTCCGCATCCGCTTGTCCCATGACCTTTTCGCACAGCTCCGCCTTGGACTGGCGCAGGGCCGTTTCAATGAGGTCGAGGTCTTCGACGCTGAGGTCGAAGGACGTGTTGGGCTTGGGCATGTCGGCGCTCCTGCTTGTGTCAAAAGTTTCCGATAAGAAACGATATAGGCTATCGCCGCAGCGCGGCAAAGGGGAGATGTGGGGACGCTCCTCTCATAATTCTCATGATATTGATGAGCGGCCTTGACCCAAGCCAGTCTCCCCGTCACAACGCGTGGACAACCCGCAACCGGGCGTTCTGTAGGCGCCAAACCGACGAGGAGGCCGACATGGCATCACTCTCCCTCACCTTTCCTGACGGCAACGCGCGTGACTTCGAAGCGGGCATCACCGCTGCCGAAGTGGCCGCGAGCATCTCCAAAAGCCTTGCCAAAAAGGCGATCAGCGCGACGGTGAACGGCGCGCATTGGGACCTGCAATGGCCCATCGAGGCGGATGCAGAGATCGCCATCCACACCATGCAGGACGAGGACCAGGCGAACGAACTGGTCCGCCACGACCTCGCCCACATCATGGCCCGCGCGGTGCAGGAGATCTGGCCCGACACGAAGGTCACCATCGGCCCGGTGATCGAACATGGTTGGTATTACGACTTTGACCGGGCGGAGCCGTTCACCCCCGAAGACCTCGGCGTGATCGAAAAGAAAATGCGCGAGATCATCAATCTGCGCGATCCGGTCCGGACAGAGGTCTGGGACCGCGCCCGCGCGATCAAGCATTACGAAGACCTGGGCGAGCCCTATAAGGTTGAACTGATCGAGAGCATTCCGGGCGACGAGCCGCTGCGCATGTACTGGCACGGCGACTGGCAGGACCTGTGCCGCGGTCCGCATTTGCAGCATACCGGCCAAGTGCCCGGCGACGCATTCAAGCTGATGAGCGTGGCAGGCGCCTATTGGCGCGGCGACTCCGACCGCGCCATGCTCCAGCGCATCTACGGCGTGGCCTTCACCGGCAAAGAGAAGCTGAAAGCGCACCTGACCTTCCTTGAGGAAGCCGAAAAGCGCGACCACCGGCGGCTGGGCCGCGAGATGGGTCTGTTTCACTTCGAGGAAGTCGCGCCAGGCTCCGTCTTCTGGCATCCGCCGGGCTGGCGGCTGTTTCAAAGCCTCATCGGCTACATGCGGCGGCGGCAAGAGGCCGCGGGCTATGTCGAGGTCAACTCGCCCGACATCATGGACCGGGCGCTGTGGGAAACCTCGGGCCACTGGTTCAACTACATGGACAACATGTTCCTCGCCCAGACCCATGACGACCGGGATTATGCACTGAAGCCCATGAACTGCCCCGGCCACATGCTGATCTACGGTCAGGGGGTGAAGTCCTACCGCGATCTGCCCTTGAAGATATCCGAATTTGGCAAAGTGCACCGTTATGAGCCGTCGGGCGCGCTGCATGGCCTCTTGCGCGTGCGCAGCTTTACGCAGGACGACGCGCATATCTACTGCACGCCCGAGCAGCTGACCGAGGAGTGCCTGAAGGTCAACGCGCTGATCCTGTCGGTCTACCGCGACTTCGGCTTTGAGAACGTGCGGATCAAACTGTCGACCCGGCCCGAGAAGCGGATCGGCAGCGATGAGAGTTGGGATCTGTCCGAAGGCGCGCTGCGCACGGCGCTGGACCGCGCGGGGCACGAATACACGATCTTTGAAGGGGAAGGCGCGTTTTACGGGCCCAAGCTGGAATACGTGCTGCGCGATGCGATCGGACGGGACTGGCAATGCGGCACCTTGCAGGTCGATTTCAACCTGCCGGAGCGGTTTGGCACGACCTATGTGACCCAAAGCGGCGCCAAGGAGCATCCGGTGATGCTGCACCGCGCGCTCTTTGGCTCGCTTGAGCGGTTCACCGGCATCCTGATTGAAAACTTCGCGGGCCGTCTGCCCTTCTGGCTGGCGCCGCGGCAGGTGGTTGTCGCCTCGATCACCTCGGAGGCGGATGATTACGTGCACGAGGTTGTTCAAACCCTGAAAGCCAAGGGCATTCAGGCCGAGGCCGATACGCGCAATGAAAAGATCAACTACAAGGTCCGCGAGCATTCGGTGTCTAAGGTACCGGTGATCCTCGCCTGCGGCGCGCGCGAGGTTGAGGAGCGGACCGTGTCCGTGCGCCGTCTGGGTGAAAAGCAGACCTCGGTGCAGGGGCTGGATGCGCTGACGGCGGAGCTGGCGGCGGAGGCGACCCCGCCGGACCTGCGCGGCTGACCGACCACTGCCGGTCAGTTGCTTCGCTCAACCCTCGAACCGGGTGCCGCACGTTTTACAATAGATAGGACCCCCGCTCCGATCTACGGCACATTTGCGTAGGTCCTGAACATCATCACCGCAGATGCAGCGGTCGATGTGCTTGTGTCCAGTAAAAAATGCGCCCCGTTCCATATTGGCGAACGGGTCCCCTTTGGCATTTGCTGGCGCAAAGCTGCCACGCTCTTCGAGACCCCTTTGTACGAAGTACAACACCGACCGATGCGGCAGCAAACCTGAGCCTTTTTTGTCTTCGTCGTGATTTTGCATATTGGACCCTTCCCATCTCTACGTTTATGTGTTCTCGCTTCACTTATGTTGGATTTTTCTCACTTAACTCAGTATGCACTCTCTTTTCTCTGAAACAAGATGGATTTTTTGACTAAATGGCTTGCGGGACCGGAAGAATATGAAAAAAGGGGAGTGTTGCTGCACTTAAGGAGCATGCGATGAAAAATTACGCTACGGCACTGACACGAGAGCAGTTGCACCTCATCGTGCAATTCATCTGCGCAGTGCAAGATGATGCACAAAAAAAGTTCCTTGCGACCTTTCGGAGCAATCCCGTCAACCTGATAAAAAGGGCGGATGGCACCACCCAGAAGGAACGCGTACTGCAGAACATCAAGCGTGACAAAATTCCCGAGGGATTTCGCGAAGAACTGGTTGCGCGGATTGCGGCCCTGTCGGCAGCCAAGCAGTCTGCCCTAATGGAAGTAATGGACCGGTCGTCCAACACACGCTTGAGCCCTGCCTATTTTCCGGACGCTATCGCGACAGGGCGTGAAACCGAAGGGCTGTTTGACTTGTTGCACCGTCCGTTCGAACGAGTGCTAGATGAGCCAAAACGTCTTTTGCGTATGTTGGGCATTGAGTCCGAAAGGGAGACACGAAAGTGGTATCTTGTGCTGCGTAAGCAAAGCCATTCGACCGTGCGCGCTTCAGCGCACTGTATAAGGCACTCTCCGGCCTGGGCATGGCCAGCGTTTGAGACTCGAAGCAAAGACGCGAACCAGAACCCAAAAGCCGTTAAGGGGCAGGCCGTCCTGTCGGATCAGACAGTTTATATGATTGGGGCAACTGCCTATGCTAAAGGCCTTCGCTTTAGCAGAATGGAGGCAACACGGCGCCCCTGCCCATTCAGCGACATAACCGGCAACAAAGAGCACATCGACTTATACGGGCTGCGCTTGGGGCACCATCCATCAAGACGGGTGAATTGGGCGTATCCAATTTACGTCTACAGTGTATCGCCCCCCAAAGAAGCAACTGAAGAAGAGACATGGCGTATGATGGAGCCGATCGCGCGTGAGTATTCAGATGGCGAAGCCAAAGACGCGTTGTTCGAAAGATCCTACGAGCTGTCAGGCTGCAGTTCTCCGCCTGATTCAAACGCCCGGAGTGCCTCCATTGAAATGCTTGGCAGGATCATCGAAAGGCTAAGTGGAGACCTGAAGAGTGAACCGGGTCTGACAAATTGGCACTTGCCTCGGTAGCTGTTGAAACAATCGCGCAGTCTTACAAACTGAAGTCTGTAACAAAGGCTGTCAAAGGAACTCCGCAAAGCCTTTCAAAACCCACGCGCTGTCACGGGGCTGTGACACACGGCGGTGTGAGTGGTATTCCAGCGCGGCTATCCCCTATCTTTTCACCAAGGGGCAGCCACCCCGAGACATGTTACTGAACCCAAGCAGGGAGAGACCCATGAACACCTTCAAGACCGCAGCCCTCGCCTCCGCCATCGCCGCAGCCGTTACCGCACAGGCTACCACCGCCACCGCGCAGGCCAAGGAAAAGTGCTTTGGCGTATCGCTGGCCGGTGAGAACGACTGCGCCGCGGGCCCCGGCACGACCTGCGCCGGCACGTCCACCGTCGACTATCAGGGCAACGCCTGGACCCTCGTGGACGCAGGCACCTGCACGGACATCGAGCTGCCTGCAATGGCAGATGGCACCGAGCGTCAGGGCGCGCTTCAGGAGCTGGACCGCGATTTGCCCGCATAAGCTTTCCTAGGGTCGGGCGCTTGTCGCCCGGCCCGCCCCCGCCAGCCCGGACCCTTTCGATATGCTTGACGCCCGCACCCCCCCGCGCCTTCCGAACGCCCCCGGCGTTGGCTACAAAGCGCAGCATTTCGAAGCGATCCTTGAGGATCCCGGCCCGGTTGAATGGCTGGAGATCCACGCAGAGAATTACATGGGCGCCGGGGGCCGTCCCCATGCCCAGATGCGGGCCCTGTCCGAGCGCTTTGCGATCTCCTGCCACGGGGTGGGCCTGTCCATCGGGTCAGAGAACGGGCTGGACCCGGCGCATCTGGCCCGGCTCCAGCACCTTGTGGGATGGCTTGCACCGGCCAGCTTTTCCGAGCATCTGGCGTGGTCCAGCCACGGAGCGGAATACCTGAACGACCTGCTGCCGCTGCCCTACACCGAAGACACGCTGGCCCGCGTTGTCCGCCACATCGACCAGGTGCAAGAGGTTCTGGGCCGCCAGATGCTGCTGGAGAACCCCTCAAGCTATCTGCGCTTTGCGCAGAGCACGATGTCGGAAACCGATTTTCTGAGCGAGGTTGTGGCGCGCACCGGCTGCGGTCTGCTGCTGGATGTGAACAACGTGTTCATTTCCGCCACCAACCTTGGCTACAGCGCCGAAGGCTATATCGACGCCTACCCGGTTCATGCCGTGGGCGAGGTGCATGTGGGCGGGCACGACCATGACGACGATGATGGCGCGCCCCTGCTGATCGACAGCCACGGCGCGCCCACGGAAAAGGCCGTCTGGGACCTGCTGCGCTATACGCTTGCAAAGACGGGCCACGCGCCGGTTCTGGTCGAATGGGACAATGACGTGCCGGACTGGCCGACCCTGCGCGCCGAGGCTGCGCGTGCGGCGCAGGTTCTGGCCTGATGGAGGCTCAGGGCACCTTTCGCGCCGCGCTGCTGGACGCAAGCCGCCCGGTGCCGGAGGGCCTCGTGACCCCGGCGGGCGAGGTCGCGGAGCGGCGCTTTGACGTTTACCGCAACAACGTGGTGCAATCGCTGATCGAGGCGATGCGCGCGGGCTTTCCGGTCATCGAAAAGCTGATCGGGGCAGAGAACTTCACCAACCTTGCCCACGGCTATGTGCGGGCGCACCCGCCCACCTCGCCGCTGATGATGGAATATGGCGCGGGGTTTTGCGAGTATCTGAGCGGGTTTGGCCCGCTGGCCCATATCGGCTACCTGCCGGACGTTGCACGGCTGGAGCTTGCCATGCGGCGCAGCTACCACGCCGCGGACGCCGCCCCGCTGGATGCCGCGCGGCTTGGCGCGCTGGACGCGGCGGCACTGCCGCAGCTGCGCCTGATCTTTGCGCCCGCGGCGCAGCTGATCCGCTCGGACTGGCCACTTTACGACATCTGGCGTTTCAACATGGAACCCGGCGCGCCCAAGCCGCAGGCCCGCGCGCAGAGCGTTTTGATCACGCGCCCGGGCTATGATCCCCTGCCCCACCCGCTCAGCCCCGCGGCGGGCGCGTGGGTGCAGGACCTGATGAACGGTGCCTCCCTCGGCACCGCCGGACCGGAGGAGTTTGACCCTTCGGACACCTTCCCCCTGCTGATCACGCAGGGGGCCCTGACGGACTTCACGACAAAGGACTGATCCCATGCTCCGCATCTACAATGCCTTCGCCGCCCGCCTCGATGACGCGGGCGACTGGGCGCTGCCGACCCTTGCCCGCCTGGTCTTTGCCGGGGTCTTCCTAATCTACTTCATCGCCTCCGCCGGGCTGAAGTTCGAGGGCAGCATCTTGTCGCCCTCTGCCGGCGGGTTTGGCCAGATCTTTCCGAAGGCGGCTGAGGCCGTCCTGTGGGATGTCACCCAGATGAGCCTGTTCCAGCGGCTTGTTATCATCGCGGGAACGGTGGCCGAATACGTGCTGCCGGTGCTGATCGTGATTGGCCTCATGACCCGGCTGGCCGCGATTGGCATGATTGGCTTCATCCTCGTGCAGACCATTGTGGACGTGACCGGCCACGGGGTGGCGCTGGGCGCCTGGTTCAATTCGGGCGCGCCGGACCTTTTTGACCAGCGCTCGCTCTGGGTGATGCTGCTGCTGATCCTTGTGTTCAAGGGCGCAGGCCCGGCAAGCGTGGACGGTGCCCTGCGCCCGCGGCGTGCGGCAATGGCCTAAAGGCGCAGCGCCGCTTGCGTCTGGGCGCTCCAGCCAAGGTGCATCGCCGCACCGTCCACGATCAGCGGCCGCTTCATCAGCGCCGGGTGCGTGGTCAAAAGCGCCTCGAACGGGCGGCCGCGCTCTTCTTCGGACAGGGACCGCCACGTTGTGCTGCGCGTGTTCACCAGCGCAGCGCCAAATTGCGCCATTGCCGCCGCCATCACCTCGGGCGGTACACCGTCCGCCCGAACATCGACAAATTCCGCCTGTGGCAGCGCCTTGATCGCCTTGCGGCAGGTGTCACATGTCTTTAGCCCGTAGATCTGCATCCGCAGCCCTCTCACCAATTTGTAAATTCTGTCGCACCCGGATTCGCACAGGTGCGACTTGATTTTCCGCGGCACCGGTCAATTTCTTTCACCAGAGAAGGATGCCACAAGCGCGTTTGCGCGGCTTCGTCCTAAGGGAAGATCCCTGCAGCGCGCAGGGTCGAATTGAAGACATGAAGGAGGCATAATTGATGCCAACGGGAACCGTGAAGTGGTTCAATACCACCAAAGGCTATGGCTTCATCGCACCTGATGAAGGCGGAAAAGACGTGTTCGTGCATATTTCCGCGGTTGAACGCGCGGGCCTGACCGGGCTGGCCGATGACCAGAAGGTCAGCTTCGAGATGACCGAGGGGCGTGACGGACGCACAATGGCGTCCGACCTGTCCCTGCTCTAGACGCCTTAGTCGAAGCTGCACCCCTTGGTGCCCGGCGCGCACTGCGCCCGGGCGCTGTAAACCTTGCGGGGCTTGTGCACCTTCTTGCGCGCCACAGGATGCGCCATGACGTGCTGGTACGTCATCGACTGATTGGGCTTGCCGCAGCAGATGACGCCGTCCATCGTCACCGGCTGAAGGCCTGCGGGGCAGAAATTCTGGTGGGTGTGGTAGGCGTAAATGCGCGGCTCCGCCGCCGCCGCGCCTGCCATCAGCGCCGCGCCTGCGGCCATCATCAACATCTTTTTCATTAAGTCCCTCGAACGCTTCGTTACCTCAAGAACGTGCGGTGACTGTGACCCGGCAGGCGGGCCTGGGTCCAGCCTTTTCTGCCTGAAAAAGCGCCAAAGCTCTGGGCATTGTCCTCCGCGCACGGTTTGTTAACCCCGTTTTGAGCGCATTGTGCATAGGCTGGGGGCGCAACACAGGAGGGTGCTATGACGGAATTCCTGCGCGTTCTTGCGCTTTACTATGCCTGCGACAGTGTCGCCGCGATCCGGCCGCTCACGCCATCGGAATGGGCGGCGTGCATGGTGCATTACGACGCGGTCAAAGCGCATTTTGACGGCACAACCAATGTCGACCGCTACCGCGCTTTCAAGGCGTGGGAGCTTGAGAACGGCGCGCTGGTGGCGGCGCTGCGGCCCTAGGCCAGCGTCGCGTGCAGGCTTGCATAACCACGAAAGCGGACGCGCCCGCCATGTGTGCGGCCCGTGATGTCTGGCCTGAAGCGGTCCAGTAGGCGGGTCACGGCCACCCGCCCCTCTAGCCGCGCGAGCGTCAGGCCGACGCAGACATGCGGGCCTCCGGCAAAGGCGAGGTGGCGATTGGGGCTTCGGTTCGGATGAAACGTGCCGGGGCTGTCGAACACCGCCGGGTCACGGTTCGCCGCCCCAATGCAGAGGTGGATGTTGGTGCCTTTGCGGATTTTGTGCCCGCCGATCTCAACGTCTTGCGCCGCCTCGCGGTTGCCAAATTGGTTGGGGGAGGCGCAGCGCAGGACCTCTTCGATCATCTTTTTCGGGTCTGGGATGGGCGGAAAGCCGTGATCGTGCAGCAGCGCGATGGCGTTGCCGATCAGGTTCGTCGTCGTCTCATGGCCCGCGTTCAGGATGAAGATGCAGTTCTGGATCAGCTCGATTTCGGTCAGCTGGCCGTCGTTGTCCCCGGCGATGAGGCGGGTGAGCACGTCCGTCTCCAGGTCTCCGGGATGTTGCCGCCGGTGCGCGATGAGGCTGCGGAGGTAAGCGGAGAACTCCGTCACCGCTTTGTGGCCCTTGGCCAGTTGCTCGCCCGTCAGCGTCGGCTCCAACGCGCCGAGGATGGCGAGCGACCAGTCGCGCAGCGGCGCGCGGTCGGCATAGGGGATGTCCAGCAGGTCGCCGATGATCTGAATGGGGATCTGCGCGGCGAAGTCTTCGATCAGGTCGGGCCGTTCAGGCATGTCGTCCAGCAGGCGGTCGACGGTTGCGATCAGCCCCGGCTCCAGCCGCTGGATCGCGCGGGGGGCGAGCGCCGCCGTCATGATCCGCCGGACGCGGGTGTGCAAGGGCGGGTCGTTGAATACGAGGGACGTGGTGTGATGCTCATACAGCGGCGTGCCGGGGCCGAACTTGGGCGCAAAGGCGGCGCGCTTGTCCGAGGTGAAGGTGGCGGTGTCCTTGTAGATCCGCTCAAGATCCGCGTGGCGCGAAACGATCACGGAGCCGTCGGGTTGGGGGTGGATGGGGGCCTCGGCCAGCAGCCGGTCGTAATGCGGGAAGGGGTTTTCGTGGAAACCGTCGGGGAGTTCGGAGAGGGTGAGCATGGCGGGAGGTTAGCGGGCCCGCGTGCGTCGCGCCAGCGCGGTGGGTTGGCACCCACCCTACGGAATAGTGCGCAAGCCGCGCCAGAGACGGGCCCTGGACCGGCGTGTGCACCGCTGTTTCCCGGGCGCTTTATGGCTGCCGTGTCATCTTCCGCTCGCCTGTTGCGCTGGAGTTGACGAAGAGCCGGGCCGCCGGAGGGCCCGGCTCTGGCGCGGCGCCCTTCGGGCTTGATTCCGCGCGTACCACTTCAGGTCCGAAAGCACTCGGCAAATCAAAGCGCTACGCCACCGATCCATAGAGTAGGTTTCAATTCAAAATTCTCTTTCTAAATTCTGAGGCGAGCATCTTTGATGCGCGTGAGGCTTGAATTGGATGTTGGGTTAAAATGCTCTTCTGTTGAGCCTCCGCATCCGCAATCAGTTTAGGTATTGACTTCTGAATAGCGCCTGGATCTCTCAGCTTCAATTTCATTTGAATGCAAGTACCTTGAAATGACCATTCGTGTTCAATCTGGTTTCCCCGAGCCAACGTGAGACCCGCCTTGTCGCTTATCATCCTGAAGCTACCGCTTTGGGAACAAATTCGGCTAGTCACATATAGACCAAACCCCGAGTTGCCCCAAAAATCATCCTGCTGAATGCGATCGCCAAGATTCACCCCAGAAACGCCCGCTAATACGGCGAACTTTAGAGCCTCCCGGGCGTTGTTGCAGTCGATATACTCATTGTCATAGAGCGTCTCAGGAATTCCGACCCCGTCGTCTGCAACAACTATTTCCGCCTCGTTTCTTGAAGGCCAATACTGCCCAAAGATGGTAACTCGCTCGCCACGGCTATGCTCAGCAGAGTTGCGGACGATCTCGCGGATAGCATACTGCAAAATATCGAATAGAGAACCATCATCAGACTGACACAAGATTTTTGCAAGTCTTGAGGCCTCTTCGTTGATAAGTTGCGCAACCGGTCTATTCCCCGCCGCCGAGCGATATGCACTAAGATTAAAAGTTTCGATGGGAATATAGCCCCTTGACCCCCAAGCTTCACCTGGTTTGCGACCGCGATCCCATCCAATATACTTGAAGAAACCAATATGATCTAAATATGTGTGGCCCTTTTCCCGGCCCGCTATAAGCCTGTATCTACACTTCGGAAAACGAGAAACGATTGCTTTGATTTTCTCCGCCAAAAGCAACAGCGGCAAAGGCTCTCCGAAATCAAACGCTGAGAAATCAACGGTCAACCCATCCGTGTAGGTCAAGTCAATACGGTCTAGCCTGAGATCAAAAACGCTTTCCGCAAGCCTTAGTTCACGAGGAATTACAACTCGCTTTTCGTAAAGCGTCACCCAATCACCCCCCGAAACTCCCGCCACTCCCCGGCGCTCATGCCGGAGGTCTCCTGCGTCACCTCTTCCCCCGCGAGCATCCGGCGCACGCAGTCGAGCGCTTTGCCCGACAGGGTCGCGCCGCCGAGGCGGTAGTCCTCGAAGGCGCCGTAGGTGGCGGGGACCCAGGCTTTGACCAGATCGCATATGACGTCGGCGTAGACGCGGATCTCGTACTGGGCGTGGCTGTCCGCGCGGAGCCGCAGGAAATGCAGCAGGTTGTGCAGGTCCACCTTCCAGTACCATTGCGTGTAGATGTTCGCCGGCAAGTTCATGCGCGCCAGTTCCCGCGCGAGGCCGGACTGGCCGTCCTGGCTGATCATCTCTTCGTAGTGGTCATAGGCGCGGGTGCTGTCGGACTTCAGGATCTCGAGCACACGCTCCGCCTCCTGCCCCTCCAGCACATCCCCGCGCCCCTGGTTGTTCACCACCGACTGCGCGGCCAGCGCATCCGGCTGCGGGATGTAGAATTCGCGGTCGAGGATGGAGTACCGCGCGGAGTATTCGTTCACGTTCGCGGTGCGGTGGCGGATCCACTGGCGGGCGACGAAGACGGGCAGTTTCACATGCAGCTTGATCTCGCACATCTCGAACGGGGTCGAGTGCCAGTGCCGCATGAGGTAGCGGATCAGCCCCTCATCGTTCTGCACGGACTTGGTGCCGCGGCCATAGCTCACCCGCGCCGCCTGGCAGATCGCGGCATCGTCGCCCATGTAGTCGATCACCCGGACAAAGCCGTGATCGAGCACGGGGTGCGCGGTATAAAGCTGCGCCTCCATCCCTTCGGAGACGGTGCGCAGGGTCTGGCGCGGGCTGGCGCGCAGGGCGTCGATTTCGGACTGCTGTTCGGGGCTGATCGGCATTGCTCGCGCCTTTTTTCCACAGAATCTATCAGACCCCTACGTTATCTTGTGGAAGGTCATCGGGGAACCACCATATCCGGGCGTCTTTTCGGCCACGCCTTCCGCGGCCGGACAAGTGATTCGTTGACTTTGAAGCAAAATCCGGCATCTTGCAGTCAAAGAGGCAGGCTCTAAACAAAGGTGGTCAAAATGACCCGTTATCTAGCAGGTATCGCCGCGCTGGCGCTTGTTGCGGCGTGCGGGGATGGAAACCCCTTCTCAGGAACACCGACTGAAACCGATCCGGGTGATGGGTCCAGCGGCATTCCCGCGACGCTCGCGAGCGATCTGGACAGCTTCACCTATGACCCTGCGAATGACACACTGATCGTCGAAGGGATCAGCCGCGACGAAGACCCGTTCGAGGCGACGTTCCGGCGCCGCCCGGGGCTGGACGTGCCCGGCTACGTGGCCTTTACCGCGCAGGATGATCCGCTGGACCAGCACGCAACGGCCTATGTGCAGGAAATTGCCGGAACGCGGGGCGGTGTCGTGGTCACCGGCGGCCAGTTCACCTTTTTCAATGCCGGTGGGGCCTATGGGCGGGACGGCGTGTTTGACCGCCCGCCGGTCCAGGGCGACACGGGCCTTGTGACCTATGCAGGTGATTATGTCGGCCTGACCAACCTGGCTGGTGATCCGACCGACCTTGCCCCCGTGCCTCCGGGCACGGACCAGGCTGTGCTGCCCGGGCAGTCGGCAAAGGTGACGGGTCAGATCTTCATCAACGTCGATTTTGGCGACAACAACCTGTCGGGTACGATTTATGACCGCCGTCTGGACGCCGATGACGCCACGCTTGCGCCGGGTCAGACGGATCTTGCCGTGGGTGATATTGTCCTTGTGCCGGCAACCATCGACGGCAATGGCGAGTTCTTTGGGGACGTCGAGCTTTCGGGGGATCGGACCGACCGCGGCGATTACGGCGGCATCTTTGGCGGGCCCGAGTCCGAAGCTGTGGCCGGCGTGATCTTCATCGCCGATCACCTTGTATCAAACACGCAAGCTGAAGAAGAGTACGGAACTTTCGTTCTGGGCAAATGCGGCAGCCCGTCTGAAACTGCAGCGATCTGCAACAGCGTCGAACCCTGATCCCATGCGTGCGCGTGCCTTCGCGTGGGCCTTTGCCCTGCTGATGGCTGTATGTCCGGCGCGCGCGGAGGAACACGCGCGGCTGACGCTGCAAGAGGCGCGTGCGATGGCGCAGTACGCGCTGGCGCAAGGCGATGCCGCGCTGGCTTGGCGGCTTGGCGCGGCGCTGTTGGAGGCCGATCAGAACGACGCAGGCGCGCATTTCATCATGGCCGGGGCTGCGGCGCAGGCTGGGGAGGCAAAGGCGGCGCGGCAGTCCGCAGCGCGCGCCTATCGCAGCAGCGCCGCCCCCGCCGACCGGCTGCGCGCGGCGCAGTATGCCGCCCGTGCGGCGCTTGAAGAAAACCGGCCCACCCTGACCCAGATATGGCTGCGCCGCGCCGCGACCAATGCAAGCCAAGACGTCGACATGCGGCGCATCGCGCACGACTATGCGCGAGTGCGCCGGATGAACCCGTGGGCCATCCGCATTGCAGGCGGCGTGCAACCTTCGAACAATGTGAACAACGGCGCGGACACCGCGCTTCAGGTCATCGACGGGGTTCCGGTGGTGGGCTCCCTGAGCGGCGATGCGCAGGCGCTTTCGGGCCTTGTGGGCACGCTGGACGTGAAGCTGTCCTACCGGCTTTCCGGCTCGGCGACATCGCAGACGCAGCTTGGCGGGCGGGTCTACGTGCGGCAGGTGGCGCTGTCCTCGGACGCACAGGCGCAAGCGCCAAATGCGCAGAACGGCGATTTTGCCAGCACCTATGCCGAAGCCGCGCTGACCCATACCTTTGCCCTTGGGGCAGCGGGCAACGCGGCCACGCTTGGCGCCGCGCTGGGGCAGGCGTGGTCGGGGGGCGATCACGATTACGACTTTGGGCGGCTGTTCGCGTCGCGCAGCGTTGGGCTGGGCAAGGCAACGCGCCTGTCCTTCAACCTGAGTCTGGAAGAGCGCCACTCGGCCCAGCTGGCAAGCCAGGACCAGACAATCACAACACTTGGCACGGCGCTCAGCCACACCTTGAGCAGTGGGGACAAGATCACGCTCAGCTATTCGCTGCGGGACGTGGATGCGGGCCATATCAACAGCCGCTCCACCGCGCACAGCCTGCGGCTGGGCTACAGCTTTGGCCGCCAGATTGGCCCGGCGCAGGTCACTGCGGCGCTGACGCTGGGCGATGTGCACTATCCGGATTTCCGCGTCGGCTTCATTGAGGTGCCGGGCGGGCGTCAGGACCAGTCTGTCTATGCGGATGTTACGCTGTTTTTTCCGGACATCGATTATGCCGGCTTTGCCCCTGCCTTGCGCATCCGCACGGGCAGCCGCAACAGCAATGTCAGCCGCTATGACAGCCGCGAGTTTTCGGTGGGGCTTCAGATTCAGTCAAAGTTCTGAACCGCTCGTGACTGGCGCCCGGGGGCGGGCGTGCTAGGCTCCGGGCGGACCAGGCACGAAGGAGAGTTCACATGGCCCTGACCTACCTGCACACGATGGTGCGCGTCAAAGACCTGGAGGCGTCGATGGCGTTCTACACGCTGCTGGGCCTTGAGGAGACCCGCCGCTATGAGAGCGAGGCGGGGCGGTTCACGCTGGTGTTCATGGCGCCGCCCGATCAGCCGGACTGCCCGGTTGAGCTGACCTATAACTGGGATGGCGATGATGCGCTGCCCGATGATAGCCGCCATTTCGGGCATCTGGCCTACAGTGTCGACGACATCTATGCGGCCTGCCAGCACCTGATGGACAATGGCGTGACGATCAACCGCCCACCGCGGGATGGGCGCATGGCCTTTGTCCGTTCGCCCGACAATGTCTCGATCGAGCTTTTGCAGGCAGGTGAAGCGCAGGCCCCGGCAGAGCCGTGGGCCAGCATGGAGAACACAGGCCATTGGTAAGGCTCGCGCTGGCCCTCGGGGTGCTGGCCAGCCCCGCAGAGGCGTGCCGTCTTGCCCTGCTTCTCGCGCTTGATGTGTCCTCCTCGGTGGATGCGGCGGAGGACACGCTGCAGCGGGGCGGGCTGGCCGCGGCGCTGATCGCGCCCGAGGTGCAGCAGGCGTTTTTTGCGGTGGATGAGCCGGTGGCGCTGGCCATTTACGAATGGTCGGGGCGCTACAATCAAGAGGTGATCCTGAACTGGACGGTGATTTCCAGCCGCGCCGCGCTGCTCTTTGCCGCCGAGCAGGTGGCCTCGTCCAAACGTTCGCATAACGAGTTTCCCACCGCGATGGGCTACGCGCTGGGCTATGGCGCGGGCCTGTTCGAACGCGCGCCTGCCTGCTGGGCGCGCACGCTTGATATGTCGGGGGACGGGCAGAACAACGAAGGCTTTGGCCCCAGGGCGGCCTATCGCGAGTTTGCCTTTGACGATGTGACCGTGAACGGGCTGGTGATCAACGCCTCCGAATTCGAGGCGGAGACGGGGCTGATCGGCTTTTATGAGCGCGAGGTGCTGCACGGGCCGGGTGCCTTCATCGAGGTCGCACAGGGGTTCGAGGATTACGAGCGGGCCATGCGGCGCAAGCTGGAGCGTGAGCTGGCCCCGCCCGTCTTTGGCGCTGCGCGATGAGGTGGCTGGCGCTGGTGCTGTGCGTGGTGGCGAGCGGCGCGGCGGCGCAATGCCGCCAGGCGTTGGCGCTGGGCCTTGATGTGTCCGGCTCGGTCGATGCGCGCGAGTACCGGCTTCAGATCGAAGGGGTGACGGCGGCGCTGGGCTCGGCCCCGGTGCGCCAGGCGCTGCTGGCGCTGCCCGGGAATGACGTGGCGCTGATGGTGTACGAATGGTCCGGGCCGGGGGACAGCCATGTGCTGCTTCCGTGGACGGATGTCACCGGGGAAGCGGCGCTTGACGCAGTGATCGCGGCACTTGGCGCGGCCGAGCGGCGGGCGAGCACGCCGGGGACCGGGCTGGGTCAGGCGATGCTGGATGGCGCGGGTTTTCTGGCCCAGCGGACGGATTGTGCGCGGCTGACGCTGGATATCTCGGGCGATGGTAAATCGAACCTCGGGCCGCGCCCCGGGGATGTGAAGGCGGCGCTGGCGCGCGCGGGCATCACCGTGAATGCGCTTGTGATCGGCGCGGATGCGCCTGCGGGCGGCGATGCGCGAGAGGTGGAGATTTCGGAACTGAGTTCCTATTTCCGCGCGCAGGTCATCGTGGGTGCGGACGCGTTCGTGCAGACGGCGCTGGGCTTTGACGCCTATGCCGATGCGATGCAGGCCAAACTGGAGCGGGAGTTGCAGGTTTTGATCCTATCGGAGCGGACCGCCACAAGGTGAGCCGTGCCGCGCCTCAGGGCCCGCCCGGATACAGTTGCGTCCGCCCAGTGTGCCCCTTTTTCACGGGCCCCAAACAAGGAAACACGCCCGGGGGCGCGTGATGGTCGATCAGCTTGCAAAATGAAAGCGAGGTCATGCGCCGTTCTGGCTGCATGTGGCCTGATGCCTGCCTCAGTAGATGTAACGGATCTGATCCGTCCAGTAGCGCTCTACCCGTTTGAGCGCGGCCGTGATCTCTTCGATCCCGGCTTCTCCCAACACCCCGGTCTTGGAAAGTCCGCCAGCGTGGCGTTCGAACAGATCGCCCACCACGTCGCGGATGTTGCGGCCCTTTTCAGTGAGGCGCACACGCACGGAACGGCGGTCAATCTCGCACCTTTGGTGGTGCATATACCCCATCTCAACCAGTTTCTTGAGATTGTAGCTGACGTTGCTGCCCTGGTAATAGCCGCGCGACTTCAGCTCCCCCGCGGTGACCTCATTGTCGCCGATGTTGAACAACAGCAACGCCTGGACCGCATTGATTTCGAGCACGCCCACGCGCTCGAACTCGTCCTTGATGACGTCGAGCAGCAGGCGATGCAGCCGCTCGACCAGGGAAAGGGCTTCGAGGTACGAGACCATGAACCCTTTCTCGGTAACCTGCAGCGCAGGATCCTGGACACTCATTTCGTTTCTCCGACTCAGTCTGCTCTGACCCGAAAATGCGCGGTATTCGAAAATAATTGGTTAAGTGGCGTCAGAAACCGTCAGGCGCGGAAATGCGCGGCGATGTCGGCGACCAATCCCGCATGTTCGTCGGGCGCGGGCACCTGCCCGGTCACCCACGTATAAAGATCCTGGTCATTTTCAGACAGCAAGCGGTCATAGGCCGCGAGCGCACCCGCATCCATGCCCTCAAGGTGGGCATCCGCATAGGCGGTCAGGATCAGGTCCATCTCTTTGATCCCGCGCCGCATCGAGCGCATCGCGAGCCGCTTGCGCGCTGTTTCAAGCGTTTCAACCATCGGGACGCAACGCGCGGCGCAGGCGCTTTTCCATCCGGCCCAGCGTTTCGGCCCGCGCCAGAAGGTCGGTGCGCATATCCCGCATCTCGATCAGCAGGGCAGAGATATCGTCGGGCCCGCGCGCCTCTTCGTCCGGCGCCTCCAGCCCTTCGCCCTCGCCGTTCATCAGCCACATCATCGACACGCCCAGAAGGCCCGCCATCATCGACAGGCGGTTCGCCCGCGGCTCGCTCAGGTCGTTTTCCCAGGCCTGCAAGGTGGCCAGTTTCACGCCCAGCCGCTTGGCCAACTCGCGCTGGGTCATGCCGGAGGCGTCCCGTGCGGCGGCCACGCGGTCGCCGAAAGTGGCTGCGTCCTGTCCGTACCAGCTTGCTGCGTCGTCCACCCTAATCTCCTCTCGGCGCTTGATGATGGCCTCGGGCAGTCCTATGACAAGCCCGGTACGTTTCTACAGCTTTGGTGGCCCGATGACATTCCTTTCCACGACACTTGCGCGCGTCAAACCGTCGCCAACCATCGCCGTGACGGGTAAAGCAGCCGAATTGAAGGCCGCGGGCAAGGACGTGATCGGCCTTGGCGCGGGGGAGCCGGACTTCGATACGCCCCAGCATATCAAGGACGCCGCCGTGGTCGCGATTGCGATGGGCAAGACCAAATATACCGCAGTGGATGGGATTGCTGAGCTCAAGCAGGCGATCTGCGACAAGTTCAAGCGCGACAACGAGCTGGACTATACGCCCGCGCAGGTGTCCGTCTCCTCGGGCGGCAAGCAGGTGCTTTACAATGCGCTGATGGCGACGCTGAACGCAGGCGACGAGGTGATTATCCCCGCGCCCTACTGGGTCAGCTACCCGGACATGGTGCTCTTGGCAGGGGGGGAGCCAGTCATTGTGGAGACCTCGCTTGAGACCGGCTTCAAGCTGACGCCGGAGGCGCTAGAGGCGGCGATCACGCCCAAAACCAAGTGGCTGATCTTCAACTCGCCGTCCAACCCGACCGGCGCGGGCTATTCCCGCGATGAGTTGAAAGCCCTGACGGACGTCCTGCTGCGCCACCCCCATGTGTGGGTGATGACGGACGACATGTACGAACACCTCGTCTACGGCGATTTCGAATTCTGCACCCCGGCGCAGGTGGAGCCGCAGCTTTATGACCGCACACTCACCGTGAATGGGGTATCGAAGGCCTATTCGATGACCGGCTGGCGCATCGGCTATGCCGCGGGCCCGCAAGAGCTAATCGCGGCAATGCGCAAGGTGCAGTCGCAATCGACCTCCAACCCCTGTTCGATCAGCCAATGGGCGGCGGTTGAGGCACTGAACGGATCGCAGGACTTTCTCGATGACTGGCGCGCCGCGTTCAAACGCCGCCGCGATCTGGTGGTGGAGATGCTGAACGCCGCCGAAGGGATCACCTGCGCGGTGCCCGATGGCGCCTTCTATGTCTACCCGTCTATCGCGGGCACGATCGGCAAAACGAGCGCGGGCGGGGCCAAGATCGACACGGACGAGGATTTCGCCACCGCCCTCTTGGAGGAAACCGGCGTTGCGGTTGTCTTTGGCGCGGCCTTTGGCCTGTCGCCCAACTTCCGGGTCAGCTACGCGACCTCGGACGCGGCCTTGACGGAGGCGTGCAGGCGCATCCAGCGCTTCTGCGCCGGGCTGACGTAAAGGACAGACGATGGCGGGCGAGCTTCCCGAATACTATTTCCGCGTCCGGGAAAACGGGGCCGCTGTGTTTCGCGTGGATACCGAAAACCGCCAGCGCCGGATCGAGATGGACCAGATCGCGGTTGTGAACATCCGCAATGGCGAGATCAAGCCGCACGGTGACCGGACCCTGTCAGAGGTCGATCTGGCGGAGATCGAAGGCTGGATGGCGCGGCGCACGGCCTTGTTGGCCACGCGGGATATCGACGATATTCACCGCGCTGTGGATTACCTGAACCTGACGACGCAATGGGTGCAGTCGAAGGCCAGCGATGCGCAGCTCGAAGATGTGACGGATGCGCTGCTACTGGCGATGCACGATCTGCGCAGCACGCTGGTGCGCAAAAAGGCGGATCGGCTGCTGAAGGAGTGATGGATGGTGGGTTGAAACCCACCCTTCGCGGGCGTGCGTAGGGTGGGTTTCAACCCACCGCCACCGAGGGACTGAGCCGCCGGAAACTCACAGCCCAGAACCGGTGCATGAGAAGCACCCCGGCACAGGCCAGCCCGATCACCAGGCCGAGCCAGATGCCAATCCCGCCCATACCGAAGGTAAAGCCGAGAAGGTAGCTAGCTGGAATGCCGATCACCCAGTAGCTGATGGCGGCCAGAACCATCGGCACTCCGGTATCCTGCACGCCCCGGAGCAACCCCAGAGCAATGACTTGCGCACCGTCCACGAGTTGAAAAAGTGCGGCCATAGCCAAAAGGCCGACGCCAATCGCCATGATCTGAGGCAGATCGGGATCGCTTGGGTTGACAAACAGCAAGATCAGAAATTGCGGCGCGGCCAGAAACAGGATGATGGTTAACGCGGCCATGACCAGAGACATCGCCGTGACGACTTTCGCCCCTGTGGCCATCCGGTCCGGATCGCGGGCACCAAACGCGTGCCCCGCCCGGATCGTCGCCACGTTTGACAGGCCGAGATGCACCATGAAGGTGATCGACGCGAGCTGCACCGCAACCGTGTGCGCGGCGAGGGCCACCGTGCCCAAGGCACCCATCATGAAGGCTGAGGCCGTGAACAGGCCGACCTCGCTCAGGTTCGTAACACCAATCGGCGCACCCAGCTTGGCCACGCGGGCAAACATTGGCCAGTCAGGTTTCCAGAGGCGGCCAAAGATATCGTGTTCAGGCAGAACCACGTGGCAATAGATGATCACGCCCAAAAGGCTGACAGCCTGCGTGATAATCGAGGCGAGCGCGGCGCCAATGATCCCCAATTCAGGCGCGCCCCAGTTACCAAAGATAAGCGCATAATTCGCCAGCGCGTTGGCGAGGGCCGCGACCAGCGTGATCCACAGCACGATCTGCGTCCGTTCCAAAGCGCTGAGGTAGCTTTTGAGAACCATAACCAGCAGCGCCGGGATCAGGCCCAGCCCGGCCACCTGAAGGTAGGCTGACGCATCCGCCGCAACGCCCGACTCTTGTTGAAAGGCCAGCATGATGGGCTCGGCCCAGTACATCAGCGGCAAGACCAGCACCGCGAAGATCGTCGATAGCCACAATCCCATCCGCGTCGCGCGGCGGAGCGAGGTCTCGTCCCCCTCAGCCGCAAAGCTGGCGACCATCGGCATCACGGCCCAGGCAATGCCAGACCCCATCAGGAAAAAAACAAAGAAATAGGTACTGCCAAGGCCAATCGCGGCCAAGGCCTCAACGCCATACCACCCCATCATGACGGTGTCGGTCAGCCCGATCGCCATCTGCGCGAGGTGCCCGCCGATCAGCGGCAGGCCCAGCACCGCAATGGCACGGGCGTGGGCGGCATATGTCAGGGGTTGCGTCATGTCCAAAGCCGTATCGCGCGGCCTCGGTTCCCGCAAGCGTCGCATGACGTCCGCGATCCGGCCCGCGCCATGTTCCGAGGTAAAAGCTTGATCCACCGATCTGATGTGTCATGCTTGCAGGACAACAACGACCGGATCGGACCTCGACATGCGTCTTGCCCCCCTTGCCAGCCTTGCCTTTCTTGCCGCAGGCGCCGCCTTCGCCAATCCAATTGACCAGATCCGGCCAGATGCGCCTGAACTGTCGCCCTATGGCGACCTGCCAATCGGGGTGCAGACGCTGACCTTTACCAACCCGGGCCAGATCGACATCCTGAACACGGGCCCCGACGCGGAGCCTGTCTATGACCGCCCCCTCACGGTCGAGGTCTGGTACCCGGCGGCGGAGGGGACCGCGCCGGGCGGGGAATACCGCGCCTTCCTGCGCGACGGCCAGACGGAGGTGACCCTGACGGGCCGCGCCGCGCGGGATGCGGCACCCGCAGCGGCGGGCAGCTTTCCCCTAATCGTCATTTCACACGGCTACCCGGGCAACCGGTTCCTGATGTCTCATCTGGGCGAAAACCTTGCCTCCAAAGGATACGTCACCGTATCGATTGATCACACCGACAGCACCTATAACGATCAGGGCGCTTTTGGCTCGACCCTGCTGAACCGTCCGCTGGACCAGCGCTTTGTCGTGGACCAGATGGCGGCGCTTGACGGGCCGCTGGGGGCGATCACCGATGCGTCCAATGTGGGCGTGATCGGCTATTCGATGGGCGGCTATGGCGCGCTGATCTATGGCGGGGCCGGGGTGACGCAGGCCTCAACCGAGTATAGCTGGGGCACACCCAACGGCCTTCTCGCCCGGCACCTCGCCGGATCGGACACGCATGAGGCGCTCGCCACCGATGACCGGATCAAGGCGGTGATCGCCATCGGCCCCTGGGGCAAGAACGCCGGTTTCTGGGACGCCATGAGCATGGCGGGCTTTCGCAAGCCGCTGATGCTGATGGCGGGCGGGTCGGACGATGTGTCGGTCTACGGCGCCATGCGCACGATCTTTGACGAGGCGACGGGGGTGGACCGGCACCTGTTGACCTTTGACCACGCCAACCACAACGCCGCCGCCCCCATGCCTGCGCCGATAGAAGCGTGGCAGCCGGTCGAGACGCTCGATTTTGTGCCGTTTGAACATTATGCCGATGCGGTCTGGGACACCGTGCGGATGAACAACATCGCGCAGCACTTTGCGACCGCCTTTATGGACCTGCACGTAAAGGGCGATGCATCGCGGGCCGCCTATTTTGACCTTGTCCCGGTGGCCGGTGACGGGGTGATCGCGCTGGATGATGCGGGCGTGCCGACGGACGATCACACCTACTGGGCCGGGTTCGCCCCGCGCACAGCCGCCGGCCTGCGGTTCGAGACGAAAGCTGCGGGCGAGTAGACGCCGTGATGCAGACCGAAACGGTCATCCTGAACGGGCAGGATTTCTTTGTCCGCCGGTGGGGCGACCGGTCGTTGCCGCCGCTGCTGATGCTGCACGGGTTTCCCGAATATGGCGGGGCCTGGGCGGATGTCGCGACGCGGCTGTCGCACCGCTTTCACTGCATCGCGCCGGATCAGCGCGGTTATGGCCAAAGCTGGGCGCCGCAGGATGTTGGCGCCTACACAACCTCCAAACTGGTGGGGGACATGGCCGCGCTGATCGGCACGGACGGGCCGGTGACCGTCTTTGGCCACGACTGGGGCGCGGGCGTGGCTTACGGGCTGGCGATGTTCCGGCCCGAGTTGGTCAGCCGCCTGATCATCGCCAATGGCGTGCACCCCGTCCCGTTTCAGGAGGCGCTGGCCAAGGGCGGGGCGCAATCACAAGCCTCGCAATACATGCTCTACCTGCGCGGCGCGGGCGCCGAAGACGCGCTGACGGCGAACGGGTTTGAGAAGCTGCTCGCGCTGTTTTCGGCGAAAATGGACATGTCCTGGCTCAGCGGGGCCACGCGGGACGCCTACCTTGCCGAGTGGTCCCGCCCCGGGCGCCTGCGCGGGATGGTGAACTGGTACCGTGCTTCCCCTCTGGTGGTCGCGCGCCCCGGGGAGCCGGTCACGCCCCCTGCCCTGCCGCTGGACAAGCTGCATGTGCGCTGCCCGCACCTGCTGATCTGGGGGATGGGGGATATCGCGCTCTTGCCGGAGGTGACGGACGGTCTGGAGCGCTTTGCCGCGGACCTGACCCGCGTGAGCCTGGAGGATGTCGACCACTGGCTTTTGCATCAGGATCCGGACGCAGTGGCGAAGGCGGTGCTCGACTGGCATCCCTGAGGGGCGCGTTTTCTTGGAAGAAAACGGGGCCTGTGGCGGGTGTTGTGCCTTTGAGGATGGCTCCGTCCGTTTGGCGGGCCGACCCTCCCCTTACGGCGGCGAAGCCGCCTATCGGGCAATGGGAGGGGGATTTTTTTGAAACAGAGAAGGGGCAGGTTCAGCGCTTTCCAGCCATAACTGGGTGGAGAATGACGCTTTTGCGGCGCCGCGCGCTCTGGCATAGTGACGCAAACACCAAGAATAGAGCAGCCGCGCATGTCAGACCTTCTGTCCGGGTCCAGCCCATCCGATTACGATGCCTCCTCCATCCAGGTTCTGGAGGATATGGAGCATGTCCGCCTGCGCCCCGGCATGTATATCGGCGGCACGGATGACCGCGCGCTGCACCACATGGTGGCCGAGATCATCGACAATTCGATGGACGAAGCTGTGGCCGGGCACGCCACATGGATCGAGGTTGAACTGCATGAAGACGGGCGCGTCTCTGTCCGGGATAACGGGCGGGGCATTCCGGTTGGCCCGCACCCGAAGGACCCGTCCAAGAGCGCGCTGGAAATCATCTTTTGCACGCTGAACGCGGGTGGCAAGTTTTCAGGCGACAGCTATGAAACATCTGGCGGGTTGCACGGGGTTGGCTCTTCGGTTGTGAATGCGCTGAGCGATCACCTACGGGTAGAGGTCGCGCGCGAGCGCAAGCTTTACGCGATGGAATTTGCCCGGGGCGTGCCGCAAGGCAGCCTGGAGCAGATCGGCGCGGCCCCAAACCGGCGCGGCACGTCCGTGACCTTTCACCCGGACCCGGAGATTTTCGGCAGCTTGACGCTGAAGCCGGCGCGCCTGTTCAAGATGGCGCGGTCCAAGGCGTACCTGTTCTCCGGCGTTGAAATCCGGTGGAAGAGTGCGCTGGCCGATGGCGACACGCCGATGGAGGCTACCTTCCGCTTTCCGGGCGGGCTGAGCGACTATCTGAATGAGACACTGGCGGAGGCGACGACCTACGCCGACGCGCCCTTCTCCGGCTCTGTGTCGTTCGAGAAGTTCAACGCGCCGGGCAAGGTGGAATGGGCGGTCAACTGGACGCCCAGCCGCGACGGTTTCATCCAATCCTATTGCAACACCGTGCCCACGCCTGAGGGTGGCACGCACGAGGCGGGGTTCTGGGCGGCGATCCTCAAGGGGATCAAAGCCTATGGCGAGTTGGCGAACAACAAGAAGGCGGGGATGATCACGCGCGAAGACCTCGTTGCCGGGGCGGGTGCGCTGGTATCTTGCTTCATCCGGGAGCCGGAATTTGTGGGCCAGACCAAAGACCGGCTCGCCACGGTCGAGGCGCAGCGGATGGTCGAGAATTCCGTGCGCGATCACTTTGACAACTGGCTTGCGGCGGACACAAAAAGCGCGGGGTCGATCCTCGACTTTCTGGTGCTGCGCGCCGAAGAGCGCGTGCGGCGGCGGCAGGAGAAGGAGACCGCGCGCAAATCTGCGACGAAGAAGCTGCGCCTGCCCGGCAAGCTGGTCGATTGCTCGAACGCGTCCCGCGAGGGCACGGAGCTCTTCATCGTCGAGGGCGACTCGGCGGGCGGCAGTGCCAAGATGGCGCGGGACCGCAAGACGCAGGCCCTTCTGCCCCTGCGCGGCAAGATCCTGAACGTGCTGGGCGCGGCGTCGTCGAAGCTGGGCTCGAATGCGGAGATTTCGGACCTCACGCAGGCTTTGGGCGTTGGGCTGGGGTCCAAGTTCAACGTGGACGACCTGCGCTATGACAAGATCATCATAATGACCGATGCGGATGTGGATGGCGCGCACATCGCCGCGCTGTTGATGACGTTCTTCTTCACCCAGATGCGGCCGATGATTGATGCAGGGCATTTGTATCTCGCGTGCCCGCCCCTCTTCCGGCTGACACAGGGCGCGCGGCGGGTCTATTGCCTCGACGAGGCGGAGCGGGACATGTGGCTGGAGAAGGGCCTTGGCGGGAAAGGCAAGATCGACGTGTCGCGCTTCAAGGGCCTGGGCGAGATGGACGCGAAGGACCTCAAAGAGACCACGATGAATGTGGAGACGCGCAAGCTGATCCAGGTGCGGATTGACGAGGACGAGCCGGGGCAGACGGGGGATCTTGTGGAGCGGTTGATGGGCAAGAAGCCCGAGTTGCGGTTCCAGTATATCCAGGAGAACGCGCGGTTCGTGGAGGAGTTGGATGTTTAGAGGTGAGTAGCCCCAGTCAAGGCGTTCTCTCACGCTCTTAGCGCTTTAGGCGCACAGCGTGTCGCGAAACCGCAACGACTTTCGGGCTTTTCGCGACGATCCATAAAGCGGTGGGTTGCGCCCACCCTACGCAAAACCGAAGACTGCGCCCAAGTGGCTATGAGCAGCGCGGTGCCATCGGCGTTGGTTCCGCGTAGGCTCAGCACAACCGCGTAGGGTGGGTGACAACCCACCATGTCTCGGCAGACAGGTGGGTTCCACCCACCCTACACCACCGCCCCTACAACACCCCAAAGGCTCATCAGAGCAATAAAAGCAGCAACAGTCGGTACGATCACACGGGTCATGGTCTTTTCCTTTCCGGGCGGAGGGGTGGCCCATCCGCGGTGTTTGCCTGCGGCGGGATGCCGCGGCCTTGTGACCATGAGGTGGGACCGCTGTGGCCGCTTCGCAAAACACGTCTGCTCACGGCGCCGGGACGGCTTGAAACATCCCCGCGCCCGCGCCACAGTCCGCGCATGGATCGCGACGCTGCCCAGACTTTCCTTGAAACCGCCTTTGCGCCCTGGGTGCTCGCGCTGAAACCGGACGTCACCGCGTTCGGTCCAGACGCCGCCGTATTGACCATCCCCATCACCGCGGACATTGCCCGGGCGGGCGGGATCGTGTCGGGGCAGACGATGGCGACACTGGCGGATACGGCGATGGTGCTCGCCTGCATCGGGCATCTGGGCGCGCTGGTGCCCGTCTCCACCGTCACGCTCGATACGCAGTTCCTGCGCCCTGGCTCCGGTGAGACGCTCAGCGCCCATGCGGAGGTGACGCGGGCCGGGCGGGCGATGATCTTTGCGCGTTGCACACTGACCACCGCGCCCGGCGGCAAGACTGTGGCGCTAGCCACCGCAACCTTCGCGCGGTCGACATGACGTGCGCCCCGGGAAAGGTCGCGATATGATCCGCGCGCTGATGATCCTCCTGCTGCTCGCGGGCTGCGGCCGCGCCCTGACAGAGACGGAGCGCGCCTTTGTCCAGTCCATTCATGGCGACATGGTCGACACCGACCGGGTGCGCTTCCTCGACAACGCGCCAACCCGCGCGGTGACCTTTACAAGGCCCGCGCGCCCGCGGGTGACCTGCCGGGAGCGGATCTTTCCGCCCATCGAGACGGAGACGATCACCACCAAACCCGCCGCCGTCGCGCTGTTCAATGCCGTCTGGTATGACCGGGATTGGTATCTGGACGACTACCTGCCCGATTACCCGGACCGCATCGGGCTGATCGCCGCGATGCTCTTTGCCCATGAGCTGACGCATATCTGGCAGTGGCAGAACCGGGATTTAACCGGCTACCACCCGCTGAAGGCCGCGGCGGAGCATAACCAGCCGGACCCTTACCTGTTTGATGTGGAGGCGAACCCGCGTTTCCTTGACTACGGCTATGAGCAGCAAGGCTCCATCGTGGAGGAATTTGTCTGCTGCCGCGCGCTGGCGCCCGAGGCGGAGCGGACCAAGCGGCTGCACGCGCTGATTGCGCAGGTTATGCCGGTCGCGCCGCTGCCGCAATCGCGCCCCTACGACGTGGGGCTGCCCTGGGACGGGGTGGAGCTGAACGGCATCTGCGACTAGGCGGCTTCATCTCTTGCAAGAAATGACCCTGCGCGATCCTTCAAGGATCGCCTCACGCGGCCAGCGCTTGCGCCAACGCCCACAGCTCATTCGGGACCTCCACCGGGTCCGCATCAGCGCGCATCTGTCCGGGCAGGCGTGCGCCGGGGTCTTGCCCCACGGCCTCGGTCAGCGCCGTCAGCCGGTCTTGAAATGCGCCCGACGTGCCGGGGTCGATCAGGATGTAATACTGACCCAGATCATGCGGCGGCCCCTCCGGCGCCTTGAGCGGTTTGACATCGCGGCTGAGCACAGACCCGGTTAGCCCTGCGGCAAGCAGTTCGGCCATCACGCCGAGGCCCCAGCCCTTTGCCCCGCCCATCGACACGAGCGCGCCTTGCAACGCCGCCTCCGGGTCGGTGGTCGGCGCGCCGTCTGCGTCCACGGCCCAGCCTTCGGGAATCCGCGCGCCCGCCGCCTTGGCCATCGTGATCTTGCCGAGCGCAACGGCGGTGGTGGACATGTCGAACTGCATCGCAAGCCCGCCCTGCCCGTCAGGAACCGAAAAGGCGATCGGGTTGGTGCCAATGACGCGGGATTTGCCGCCCGGCGGGGCCACAATGGGGGAGGCGTTGGTCGCTCCGAACCCGATGAAACCGGCACGCGCGATCTGTTCGGTGAAATAGCCCAGCGCAGTGCAGGTGTGGGCATGGCCCACGGCGAGCGTCGCCACCCCGTTGCGCCGCGCCGCATCCAGCGCCGGGGTCAGCCCGTAGGCAAAAGCCGGCTGGGCAAAACCAAAGCGCGCATCAACCGACACGACCGCGGCCCGCGGCGCATCCACAACCGGCACCGCGTCGCCCTTGACCCGCCCACTGCGCAGCTGTTGGCAGTAGCTTTCGAGGTAATAGAGGCCACAAATCTTGTTGCCCGTGGCCTCCGCCTTGCGCACCGCCCGGGCCACCTCTGCCGCGGGAAAGGGCGCGGCCCCGTGCGCACGCAGCGCGGCGGCAGTGACCGCTTCGATCTCGTCGAGGGGGACGGAAATGGTGTCGGGCATCGGCGCGCGCTCTTCTTTTGTCTGTCCTGCAAAGGTCAGACAGATCAAGAAGTTGCGCAGCCTGTCAACCCGGCAAAACCCTAGGGCGTGATCTGGAACACGATCAGGTCCGGGGCGATTTCCGCGGTCAGTCCTTCGAGCACGATGACGGTACCATTGCTCAGCTGAACGTCAACGCCGTCTTCGGAAAGGGTTTGACCCGTCACGTTCAACTCAGGATCGGTGCCCGTGACCAGGACGCTGTCAAAAGCGGGGTCAAAATCGGTGACGCGCACCCGGACCTGTGCGTCGCCGCTCAGGCCGAACACATCCGCCCCGTCACCGCCCGTTGCGATATCCCCGTCACCCAGCGCAAAAAGGTCCGCGCCGGCGCCGCCATCCAGAGTGTCCACAGCCTCATCGGAGACCCCGCCCGTCAGGCTGTCGTCCCCGGCCCCGCCAAAGAGCGTGTCTGCGCCCGTCCCGCCGTTGAGGCTGTCGGTGCCGTCGCCGCCGTCTAGAAGGTCGCCGCCAGCGCCGCCGTCCAGCTCGTCCGCGCCTTCGGCGCCCTCCAGCAGGTCACCGCCAGAGCCGCCCACAAGCGTGTCGAGGCCTGCGCCCCCGTCCAGCGTGTCGTTGTCCGGGCCGCCGCTCAGCAGGTCATCGCCCGCACCGCCCGACAGCGTGTCCGACATGCCCAGGCCGCTCAGCGTGTCATTCCCGGCGCCGCCCGTGAGGCTGTCGCCAAGCATGTCAGAGCCGGTCAGGGTCTGATCAAGCGCTGCGCCAGGCTGCTCAGCGGGCTGGTCACCAGGCTCCTCTCCAGGCTCTTGAACATCGCTCTCGTCGGCCGCGGCCTGCACGATGCTGACCGTCTCAGCCGAGATCTCCTCGGTCAGGCCCTGAAGTAGAAAACTCGCCCCTGAGGTCAGGTTCACCACAACACCGGCGGACGTCACCTCCTGTCCATCGACGGAGACCTCTTCGCCCGCCGCGACGTTCACGACCAGCGCGTCTTCGGCCGGGTCGAAATCGGTGACGATGGCCTGTCCGTTTTCGCCTTCGGTCAGTTGGAAGCTGTCTGCGCCTGTGCCGCCGGTGCCCGCATCGCCCGCGGCAAGGAAAAGCACATCATCGCCGTCCCCGCCATCGAGCGTGTCTTCGGAGGCGTCGCGCGGTGCCGCTTCGGTCCCGCCATAAAGCGTATCCGCGCCTTCGTTGCCGGAAACAAGGTCTGCATCTGCGCCGCCACTGACGACGTCGTCACCGAGCCCGCCCGACAGAATATCAAACCCCGCGCCACCTTGCACGGTGTCTGCCCCATCGCCGCCGGACAGCGTGTCCGCACCGCCAAGCCCGTCGATAAGATCATTGCCCGCGGTGCCCTCCAGCAGGTCCGCTGTGGCATCCCCCCCGGCCAGTGTGTCGCCTTCCGGGGGCGTTTCGCCGCCTTCCATGTCGTCCGTGTCATCGCTTCCGCGGTCATCGAAGGCCGCGAGGAGAGGGCCAAAAGCGGCGA
This sequence comes from Pseudomonadota bacterium, assembly GCA_039817385.1. GTDB lineage: Bacteria > Pseudomonadota > Alphaproteobacteria > Rhodobacterales > Rhodobacteraceae > JBCBCP01. Next base: position 851,287 of record JBCBVY010000001.1, read on the forward strand.
TGAACATTATGAGGGCGGCAGACATGGCAAAACACTCCGAACAGGGGCCACTAACCGGTGTTGGTTAACACGAACCGAGGGTAACGCCGCCGATTCTCCTAAAAACAAAGCGTTTCCGGATTGGCGTTAATCGCGGCTGACGGACGTTAGGGCACCTGCCTCAAGTCTTACCGTGCGGTCCATGCGCGCGGCCAGCTCAAGGTTGTGGGTGGCCACCAGCGCCGCCAGCCCTGTCTCGCGCACGAGGTCCATCAGCACAGCAAACACCGTGTCGGAGGTAGCAGGGTCAAGGTTGCCTGTTGGCTCGTCCGCGAGCAAAAGGCGCGGCGCGTTGGCCAGCGCGCGGCAGAAGGCCACCCGCTGCGCCTCCCCGCCGGACAGGTCCGCGGGCCGGTGCCCCGCGCGGTGGGCAACGCCGACACGGGTCAGCAGGTCCGCCGCGCGGGCCTCGGCCTCTGCCCGGGCGCGGCCTGCCGCCAGTTGGGGCAAGACGATGTTCTCGGTGGCGGTGAACTCGGGCAGCAGATGGTGGAACTGGTAGACAAAGCCGATCTTGTCCCGGCGCACCTGCGTGCGCGCCTTGTCCCCTTGGCCCGCCATGTCCTGCCCATCCACGCGCAGCGTCCCGCCACCCGGGGTATCCAGCAGCCCCGCGATGTGCAGCAGGGTTGACTTGCCTGCCCCCGAAGGCGCGACAAGGGCGACGACCTCGCCCGGGGCCAGCGTCAGCTCCACGCCGCGCAACACGTCCACCGCGTTGGGGCGCCCTGCGTTGTAGGTTTTGGTGATCCCGCTGAGATGCAGTGCCGCATCACTCATAGCGCAGCGCCTCCACCGGGTTCATGCGCGCCGCACGCCGGGCGGGCAGGATCGTGACAAGGAATGCGAGCGCGAGGCTAAGCCCCATCGCCGCGGCCAGATCGCCCGGGCGCAGCACGGCGGGGGGAAAGAAGAACCCCTGCGCTTCAAGCCCCGCGCGGGCGTTGCCGGTGATCACGTCCATCAGGGCGTAGACCTGTTCGATATTCAGCGCAAAGAGCACGCCCAGCCCCGCGCCCAGCAGCGTGCCCGCCACCCCGACGGAGGCGCCGACAAGGATAAAGACCCGCAGGATGGACCCCTCGCTCAGCCCAATGGTGCGCAGGATGCCGATGTCCCGCCCCTTGTTTTTTACCAGCATCACAAGGCCCGACACGATGTTCAGCGTGGCGATCAGCACGAGGATGAACAGAAGGATATAAAGCGCATTATCCTGCAATTGCAGTGCCCGGATCATACCCCCCGCCCGGTCGCGCCAGGTCCAGCCATAAGCGGGGCCTTCGGTCGCCTCCAAAATCGCCCGCTCCTGTGCCTCAATCGCCTCGGGGTCGGCGACCATGACATCGATCTGATCCACCGCGCCTTCGCGGTTCAGAAACCGCTGCGCCTCCGCCAAGGGCAGGTAGGCGCGGGTCTGGTCGATGAAGCTCTGACCAGAGCGGAAGATGTAGACAACCTCGAACGCGCTAACCCGCGGGGAGGTGCCAAAGGCCGTGCGCACCCCGTTCGGGCTGATGACCCGCACCCGCGCGCCGACCCCGACACCAAGGCTGCGCGCCAGCCCCTCGCCCAGCGCGATGCCCTCGGGTAGGCGCGCCAGATCGCCCTGCGCCGCCTCCGGTCTGGCGATGCTGGAAAAATCCGCGAGGCGCGCGGGGGCCACGCCATAAAGCTCCATCGGGGCGTTATTCTGCCGGACATTGGCAATCACACGGCCCTTCACCACGGGCACCGCCGCCTGCACGAAAGGCACGCGGACGATCCGGTCCGCGACCGCCTCGTAGTCGCGGATGAGCCGGTCAAACCCGCCATCGGCGCGTTCCTGTTCGGTGTAGTAGACCTCAAGATGGGCAGTGCCGCCAAGAATGATGCGCAAGGTCTCTTCGCGCAGGCCGGTGCGCACGGCGAGCGTCGCGACCAAGGCAAAGACGGCCAAAGTAATCCCGATCAGGCTGATCCACGTCATCACGCTGACCCCGCCCGTGCTGCGCCGTGCGCGCAGGTAGCGCCAGGCGATCAACCATTCGAAACGGGCAAAGGGCATGGGCGCGGGCCTCCGGCAAGCTGCCACCCGTTTGGGCAGATTGAAGCAGAAGGTCAAGCTGCCGCGGCAAACGGGTTGGCAAGGCCGCCCGGAATGCTAAACTTTGGCCCAGAGCGAAGGGGACGAACCCCGCCGCACGGGCGTAAAGTTTGCGCCCACCAACTGCCAAAAGGGCACGTTTCTCATGACAGTATTGAACCAACACCCCGCCGCGCGGGCTTATGCAGCTGACGTTAAAGCAGGCATCATGAGCCGCCGCGAATTCCTGACACGCGCCACCGGGCTTGGCGTCTCTGCCGCTGCCGCTTACGCCATGCTCGGCCTGACTTCGCCCGTCCGCGCCGCGGCACACGCCGCTGCGGGCGGCACGCTGCGCATTGAAAGCGCCGTCAAGGGGCTGAAAGACCCCCGCACCTATGACTGGCCGCAGATGTCGAACTACACCCGCGGCTACCTGGAATACCTGGTCGAGTACCAGATCGACGGTAGCTTCATGCCCTCGCTCCTGTCCGGCTGGGAAGTGAACGCGGACGCAACCGAATACACGCTGACCGTCCGCGACGGCGTCACCTGGTCCAACGGCGATCCGTTCACCGCCGCCGATGTTGCGTTCAACATCGCGCGCTGGTGCGAAAAGGGTGTCGAGGGGAACTCGATGGCGTCCCGCATGGCGTCGCTCGTTGACGACGAGACCGGCGCGGCGCGCGAAGGGGCGATCACCGTGATGGGCGACAGCACCGTGGTGCTGCGCCCGGCGCAGGCGGACATCACCCTGATCGCGGGCTTCTCCGATTACCCGGCGGCCATCGTGCACCAGAGCTTTACCGGTGATCCGCTGGACAACCCCATCGGCACGGGTCCCTACCTGCCGGGCGATTTCGAAGTTGGCGTCAAAGCTGTCCTGATCAAGAACGAGAACCACAGCTGGTGGGGTGAAGGCGCCTATCTGGACCGGATCGAATATATCGATTTCGGCACCGATCAGGCGGCGATCTTCTCGGCCGCCGAGGCCGACGAGTTCGACATGAACTACGAATCCATCGGCGATTTCGCCGAGCTGATGGACAGCATCGGCTGGGTCCGGTCGGAGGCGCGCACCGCCAACACCGTGGTCATCCGCGCCAACCAGGCCGCCGAAGTGGACGGGCAGACGCCGTATGCCGACGTTCGGGTGCGCCGCGCGCTGGCAATGGCCATCGACAACGCGATCCTGCTGGAGCTTGGCTTCAACGGCAACGGCTCGGTCGCGGAGAACCACCATGTCTCCCCGCTGCACCCGGAATACGCGGAACTGCCTGCACAGATGCATGATCCGGAGGCCGCCGCGGCCCTGATGGCAGAGGCGGGCATGGCCGATTTCGAGCACGAGCTGATCTCCATCGACGACACGTGGCGCAAGAACACCACCGATGCCGCCGCAGCGCAGCTGCGCGATGCGGGCATCCCGGTGAAGCGGACGATCCTGCCCGGATCCACCTTCTGGAACGACTGGGCGAAGTATCCGCTGTCCACCACCGACTGGGCGCAGCGTCCGCTGGGCGTGCAGGTTCTGGCGCTGGCCTATCGTTCGGGTGAGCCGTGGAACGAGTCCGCCTTCGCGAATGAGCGCTTTGACACGCTTCTGACGCAAGCGATGTCCATCGCCGATGCGGATCAGCGGCGCGCGGTGATGGCCGAGCTGCAGCAGATCATGCAGGACGAAGGCGTGGTGGTGCAGCCCTACTGGCGCTCCATCTTCCGTCACTTCAAGGACGGCATCGTGGGCGGCGAGATGCACCCGACGTTTGAGATCCACGTCTCGAAACTGGGCTTTGCGGCCTGATTTACCGGGCGGGCCACGCGCCCGCCCTGACACAGCTCGTAAGGTGCGCTTTCACGGCGCGCCTTACCTTGCGTGCACCCGCCGCCGCCCAAAGGGCCACAGCACAAGCTTGATCACCGCCCAGACCGCCAACAGGCCCGCCAGAAAACCGGTGCCGCCAAAGACGGCCCCCGGCAGGGTCAGCGGCACTGCGGGCGCGTAGGCGTCCAGCGTGGCACCGGCAATCTCCCGATCCCCAAAAGCGGACGCGTGATAGGCCCGCATGAATGGTCCCGCCTCGCTTATGGCTGCAAAATCAGCGCGCAGCGCCTGATAGCGGTCAATCGTCCGGGTCATGTCGGCGCGGCGGCGGTCGAGGAACGCCGTTCCCTGCATCTGCTCCAGCGCGGCATCGCGGCTGAGGCCAACGGCCTGCGCCGAGGCGTCGAAGTCAGCCACCACTTCGGCCAGTGCATCCACCGCGCCGCCGAGCCGCTGTACGTATTGCTGGGAAAACTCCGGAAATTGCGAGCCTGCCGCACCCGCCAGCACCCCGCCCGACACCGCGAGCGCACGCACGATCATTCGCCACCTCCAAACACCGCACCCACAAGCGCCTGATCCAGCGCCATCATCCCGTCCCAGTCAAGGCACAGATCATGCGCAAGCACCACCGACCAATCCCCCTGATAGCTGGCGGCGAAACTGCCCACGTTCAGCTGCGCCGGATAGCAGTGCCCGCCAAAATGCCAGACGTTGTAGCTGCCCCCCCACGGGCGCACGAACATGCCCGCGCCGTAGAAATACCCCTGCCCTTCAAAGGCATAGGAGGGACCGGCCAGCGGGTCATGCCCATCTGCCACGTACCAGTGATGGCGAAAGGCGGCGTATTCGCTGACCGTCATCGTCCAGCCGCCCCAGGGCAGCATCGGGCCGACTTGGGGTGACGGCGCGCCGACAGCGCCCGCCGCTTCCAGAACCCGAGCGCGGCACGCGTCTTCATAGCTTTGGCCCGTTTCCGCCGCGATCATGTCGCCCAGCACGGCATAGTTTTCATTGTTGTACCAGAACTGGCCTGCCCGTTCGGCATCCACGCCGCGAGCCAGTGCCTCCGCCCCGCGCTGCGGTGCACGGGCGCGGGCAATGGGCAGAACGCTCGCCCGCACGCCCTGCGTCGCATCCGGCCACAGCCCTGCGCTGTGCGTGATCAGCGCCTCCAGCGTGATACCGGGAAAGCCCACGGGCGTGGTCTGAAGGCTCCAGCGCCCCTCCTCCACCAGCGTCAGGGCGCAGGTTGCCGTGATTGCTTTGGACAGCGACGCCATCTCGTGGCGCTGCGCGGGGTCCAGGCCGTGACCTGTTACCGAAACCTCTTGCCCGCCGCGCCAGAGCGCGAGCGCGCCTTTGCCGCCGCGCGCATCCAGCCAGCCCCGAAAGGCCTCCTGCACCCGCGCCGCAGTGTCGGCGCCCGCAGGGGCTGCGAGCAAGAGCCAGACCAGGGCCGCCCGCAGCATCCGCTTACATCCAGGTGTGGAAGGATTGCTTTGCCATCGGCTCCCAATGCGCGGAGCTGTGGGATTTGTGCGGCGCGTAGATGTCGATCACACGCGAGACGGCGGCCTTGGGCGACAGCTCTTCGCTGTCCCCGGTCCGGCGGTTGGTCAGCTCAACCACGCCCGCCTTCAGGCCCCGCGGGCCGACGGTAATACGCCAGGGCAGGCCGATCAGGTCCATCGTCGCGAACTTTTCGCCCGCGCGCGCGTCGCGGTCATCGTAAAGCGGCTCCAGCCCCGCGGCCTCCAGCGCTTTGTAAAGCGTATCGCACGCTCCATCTGCCTCTGCATCGCCCTGCTTGAGGTTCACGATGCCGACGTGAAAGGGCGTCACCCCCTCGGGCCAGATGATGCCCTTGTCGTCATGCGATGCCTCGATAATCGCGCCCATCAGGCGGCTGACACCGATGCCGTGGCTGCCCATGTGCACGGGCACCGGCTTGCCATCGGGGCCCTGCACCGTCGCGCCAAGGGGTTCGGAATACTTCGTGCCGAAGTAGAAAATCTGCCCGACCTCGATGCCGCGCGCGACGCGCTGGCGATCCATCGGCACCTGATTGAACAGCGCCAGATCGTGGGTTTCATCCGTGCGCGCGTATTTGGAGGTGAACTCCTCCATAATCGCGGCGCACTGCGCCTTGTCGTCGTAATCGATCTCTCGGTCGCCAAAGCTCAGATCGGTGACCGCGCTGTCGTAAAACACCTCGCTCTCGCCCGTCTCGGCCAGCACGAGGAATTCATGGGTGTCATCGCCGCCAATCGGGCCGCTATCGGCACGCATCGGGATCGCTTGAAGGCCCATGCGCTCATAGGTGCGCAGGTAGCTGACAAGGTGACGGTTATAGGCGTGCAGCGCGTCCTCTTTGGTCAGGTCAAAGTTATAGCCGTCCTTCATCAGGAACTCGCGGCCCCGCATCACGCCAAAGCGCGGGCGGATCTCGTCCCGGAACTTCCACTGCACGTGGTAAAGCGTGAGAGGCAGGTCTTTGTAGCTGCTGACATGGCTGCGGAAGATGTCGGTGATCAGCTCCTCGTTCGTGGGGCCGTACAGCATGTCGCGCCCGCCGCGGTCGGTGATGCGCAGCATCTCTTCGCCGTAGTCATCGTAGCGCCCGCTCTCGCGCCACAAATCCGCCGATTGCAGCGTCGGCATCAGCATCGGGATATGACCCGCGCGCTGCTGCTCTTCCTGCACGATCTCCTCGATCCGGCGCAGCACTCTAAAGCCCAGCGGCAGCCAGGAATAGATGCCTGCGCTCGCCTGCTTGATCATCCCGGCGCGCAGCATCAGCCGGTGCGAGGCGATCTGCGCCTCGGCGGGCGTTTCCTTGAGGACGGGCAGAAAATAGCGGGTCAGGCGCATGTGGGGCGGCTCCGGGTGATAGTGACGTGCCCTGATTAGGGCTTTCGCAGGTTTGCCGCAATCGCTGCCCGCGCCCTGGTGTCGGTTTTCACCGGAAATTCTCACGCGCGATCACGCCAGCGCGAGCCGCGCCATCCGGAGCCGCGGGCGCAGCGTAAACCGTTCACTGTTTCGCACAACGCAAAACATAACAGAGGGAAAGAAGATGAACAAGATCAATAGCTTCGTCGCCGCCGCGGCCATGACCGTCAGCGCGGGTGCCGCATCGGCCGCCAACATCGTCGAGATTGCCGCGGCAGACGCGCGGTTTTCCACGCTGGTCACCGCCGTGACCGCCGCTGGCCTCGCCGAGACGTTGCAAGGCCCTGGCCCCTTCACCGTCTTCGCGCCTGTGAACGACGCCTTTGCCGCGCTGCCCGCGGGCACGGTTGAGACGCTGCTTCAGCCCGAAAACCGGGGCCAGCTGACCAACGTGCTGCTCTACCACGTGGACGACCGCAAGCTGACGGCTGAGATGATCCCGACCGGGTCGAACTTCTTCAAGCCGATCCTCGCCTCCGAGCGCACCTGCATCACCAAAGGCGCGTCGGGCGTGTCCATCGCGGATGGCACCGGGCAGACCGCCAATGTCGTGATCGCCAACATCGAAGCAGATAACGGCGTGATCCACGTGATCGACAAAGTGCTGCTGCCCGGCACACGCCCCGATTGCCACTGATCCCGGGTTTCGGACCGGGCGCGCCCGGGCCGACCGGCTGGGGGGCCACCCCCCCCCACCCCCCGGCTATTTGGGAACCCAACAAAAACAGCGGGAAGAAAATTTTAACCCGGAACGGGGGGTGTGTCCCCCCCGGACAGGCGGGGACGCCCATGACCCCACCCGCAGAAC